>NZ_CP088261.1:2617039-3271299 GCF_021117345.1 Microbacterium sp. cx-55
CGCTGTCGCCCTTCGACTTGAAGTGGTTGACGATCGCGATGAACGCGTCGTCGTCGCTCCCGCCCGTGGGCGTGAACGCCTGCGCGAGCGGCGGCCGCGCGTTGTCGAACGCGGCGTTGTCGAGAATCACCGATGCGCCGAGCGGCTCGACCGCGGCCTTCTTGTAGATGAAGGCGGTGCGGATGACGTCTTCGCCCGCGGGCACGGCCGCGGGCGACGGAGCGTAGGCCCACTCGTCCGAGCCGAGCGCCGCATTGAGTGCGGCCACGAGCGTCTTCACGGCCTCGTCGCGGTTCTCGCCCGCGATGGTGGAGTTCTCGATCTCTTCGAGCGAGACGACCTCGGCACCGAGTCCATTGATCGCCGCGACGATCTTGGCCTGCTGGCGGGCGAGATCGTCGTCCTCTGCCGCGCCACGGGGCCCGGCGCCGCAGTTGTTCGCGGTGACGCGGTTGCCCTCGCGGTCGGTGTAGTAGGTGCAGCTTCCACCGGCGGCCACCCAGTCCTGCGCGGTCGTGGTGAAGTAGTTGAGCACGTTGAAGCTCGCGATCTGCAGGTCGCCGCCGACATCCTTCGGGGCGGGTTCGCGCGTGTTCGCGAACGTGGCCGGCTGCACCGTGGCGGCGTTGTCCACCGTTAGGTGCTGCGTCGGCTGGAAGTTCCACATGTCGTTGCGGTACTCCGCGATGACCGGGGCCGCGAACGTGACGGGCGCGCCCACACGAACCGGCGACGTCGTCGACAGGTACGGCAGCGGGATGCCCTTGTTCGCCGTGGAGTTGAAGTTGATCGACGCGCCATCGTCGAGCGTGACCGCACGTGCGGCGTTGTCGGCGACGACCGTGTCGTACTCGGGCGTGCCGGGACGAGCCACGTCGGTCGGGTTCTCCAACGGGGTCGTGCCCGCGGCGAGACCGACGGATGCGTAGTAGTTGGTGTCGTACGTGTTCGTCACCGTGAAGTCACCTTCGGGGGCGACGAGCATGCCCTCGAGCACCTCACGCGCCTCGTCGGTGGTCGGCCAGGCGGCGGGCACCGGAGTGACGGGAGCCGCCTGCTCCGTGAGCACGGTGATGCCGGTCGCGGCCGGGGTGAGCTGCGTCATCGTGCGGAATTCGGCAACCGGACCGGTCACCTCGACGTACTCGCCGACCTTCACGAGGCCCGCGACAGCGGCACCGGTCGCACCGGAGCCGCCGTAGACGAAGACGGCGTCGGATGCGGTGTGCGATGCATCCAGCGTTCCGCCCGTGCCGGGGGTCTGGATGTAGAAGCCGTTGAGCCCGCCGGTGGGGTAGGCCGCCGTGACGACGCCGCGCGTCGTGACGGTCTGGCCGACGAGCGGGCTCGTCGCACCCGTGCCCTGAATGGCGTCGATCGTCACGGTCGACGGCTCGGTCGGAGGCGTGGTCGGCTCGGGCGTGGGTGTGGGTGTGGGAGACGCCGTCGGGGTGGGCGTCGGAGTCGGCGTGGGCGTCGTGGCGCCGCCGGAGTTCTGCGGGGTGACCGCGGTCGAGACGGTGAAGTCGGCCGCGTTGTTGTCGGTGTCGACGAAGTTCGTGCGCACGAGCGAGTTCGGTTGGGCGGGCGTTGCGGCGGCCGCGCCCTCGAAGGTGTTGCTCGTTCCGTACCCGAGGAGGTCGACCACGTTCGCCGTGCCGATGACGGAGCCGACTGCGGGAGTCAGGTTCTGCGTGGTGTCAGCGAGGACGATCGTCCCCGAGGCACCGGCGGGGCCGAAGCTGGTGCCGGTCAGGTCGGGCTGGACCGGCAGGTCGGCGAGACCGTCTGCGCTGCCCGGGAGAGAGACGAGGAAGTAGCCACCCGGCGCGATGTCACCGCTGAGGTTCTGCACCTGTGTCTGTCCCGTGCCCGTTGCCGAGCGGTACTGCAGCGACCATCCTTGGAGGGACTCGGCCGCGGTACCGGGGTTGTACAGCTCGACGAACCGGTTCTTGTACAGCGCGCCCTTGCTGCCGTTGACGTACGCCTCGTTGATGATGACGCCCGAGCCGTCCGGCGCCGCCATGGCCGCCGTCGGAACGAGCATTCCACCGATCAGCGCTGTTCCGACTCCGAAGGCGAGCGCCGCTGTTCGACGCTGCCGCTGTGAAAAGGACATGGGTCTCCTGAGTTCTGACTGAGGGTTCCTCAGGAGGTTAGGCAGAAGTCATGAACGAAATGCGTACGAGCAGATGACGTTCCGGTGAGATTCCTCTCATCGAATCGTCATAGCTTTCTCATTCCGCGAGGTCCTTCGCCGAAAACGAGAAGGACCCCGGATGCCGCAGCATCCGGGGTCCTTCGCACAGAACGTGATTACTTGAGGGTAACCGTCGCGCCGGCAGCCTCGAGGGCTTCCTTCGCCTTGTCTGCAGTCTCCTTGTTGGCGCCTTCGAGGACGGCCTTGGGAGCGCCGTCGACGACAGCCTTGGCCTCGCCGAGGCCGAGCGAGGTGAGCTCGCGGACCGTCTTGATGACCTGGATCTTCTTGTCGCCAGCGGCCTCGAGGATGACGTCGAAGGAATCCTTCTCCTCAACCTCTTCTGCAGCGCCTGCGCCAGCGGCACCGGCAACGGCGACGGGCGCGGCAGCGGTGACGTCGAACTTCTCCTCGAACGCCTTCACGAACTCGCTGAGCTCGACGAGGGTCAGGCCGGCGAACTGCTCGAGCAGCTCCTCAGTGGTGAGCTTAGCCATGGTGTATCTCCTAGATTGATGGGGTTTGTGAGAACGAGATCGCCGGACGCTTACGCGGCCTCAGCGGTCTCCAGCTTTTCGCGAAGCGCGTCGATGGTCGCGGCAGCCTTGCCCATCGTCGCCTTCATCATGCCCGCAGCCTTCGCCAGCAGAACCTCACGGCTCTCGAGCGCGGCGTACTTGTTGACCTCGTCGGCGGTGAGGGAGTTGCCCTCGAACACGCCGCCCTTGATCACGAGAAGCGGGTTGGCCTTGGCGAAGTCACGCAGAGCCTTGGCAGTGGCGACGAAGTCACCGTGCACGAAAGCGACGGCCGACGGACCCTTGAGGTCGTCATCCAGCGCAGTGATCCCCGCGTTGTTCGCGGCGATCTTGGTCAGCGTGTTCTTCACCACGGCGTACTCAGCGTCCTGACGGATGCTGTTGCGCAGCTGCTTCAGCTGGGCAACCGTCAGACCGCGGTACTCGGTCAGCAGGACGGCGTTCGAGCTCTCGAATGACTTCGTGAGTTCGGAGACCGTTGCATCCTTCTGCGCCATGGTCACTCCTTGGTGGGTACGAGACACCTCACGGTGGTGAGGCGCCGACCGGAGACCAGGCCCGCAAAAACAAGAAAGCTCCGGCGCAAGCGCACGGAGCTCGGTTCTCAGGAGAATCGTTCGTACACCTGCGCGGGCCCCTGCTTTCGCAGTGCTTCGGTCATCATGCGCTTGCACGCACGACGATGACCAGCGGTCTTCGGCTTCCCCCACCATACGCCACCCCTCCCCCCACGCCAAATCCCCTGCCCCTCCCTCTCCCTACTTGCCGTCCCGCCCCCAGCCGCGGGACGGTCCGCCGGCGGGGATGGGCGTCGCCGCGCGTCGCGGGCGGGGCGCGTCCGGAGGGACGCGTACGCTCGAACGGTGACCCCCGAACTCGCCGCCCGCATCGTCGCGGACTCCCGCGACCGGGTGGCCTGGCTGCGGGCGCGCTCCCGGGGGATCACGGCGACGGATGTGGCCACCCTCACGAGCGACCGTGCCATCGCGAAGGCCGCGGACCAGAAGCTGGGCGGATCGCGCTTCTCCGGCAACGCGTACACCGACCACGGGCGACGCCGTGAGCCCGAGATCGCCGCCTGGGTCGCCGCAACCCACGGCATCCTGCCCTCGAGCGCGCTCTTCCACGCCGTCGTCGAGAAGCGCCATTTGGCCACCCCCGACGGCATCGGCGTCGACGCCGACGGACGGATCTCGCTGGCCGAGATCAAGACCACCAACAAGTCGTGGCGATCCATTCCGCGCGGCTACCTCCGCCAGGTGTGGTGGCAGCAGCACGTCCTGGGCGCAGAGCGGACCCTTGTTGCCTGGGAGCAGCACGACGGCTTCGTGCCTGTCGACGACGAACCGCGCTGCGCGTGGGTCGACCGCGACGATGCCGAGATCGCCAAACTCGTGCGGCTGGCAACCTCACTGATCGACGAGTTGTACTTCCGCACGACCGGCGTCCGCCCCCAGGGTGCCAGTGCTCCGCGCGAAGAATCCCAGGCCACGGATGCGGCACTTCTCGCGGCCGCCGAAGCCGCCGCCCGCCCGACCCGGTCGCGAGCGCTCGACTCCGCTTATCGCGCCCTCGCCCTCGCGGACTGATCGCCCGCATTCCTCCGCGCCGCCCTTCGAGTCGCTAGCCCCCGCCCCGCGGTGACCCGGCACGCCGGTACGCCGCTCTCGCCGCTCTGTCTACCGGGGCCCGGTCACCCACGACCCGGCGACGACGACCCGCCGCCCGCGGCCCCTCCTGAGCCCACCCGCTCGAGGCAGCGACACGCCGCGCCCGACCGACACACTCCCCATGCCCCGCGAGTCGTCGGACCGGACGCGGCCGAGACGCCTCATCAGCCCCAGGACACCACTTCAGCCCCACCGGTCCGACGACTGCGGAGCCGACATGGACAAATCGACGGCGGCGGAGCCCACGGGCGAGACCGCACGACTGCCACGCCCACCCGCGGGAAGTCACGCCCACCCGTGGGAATAGTTGACGCGCCTCAACCATTAGACCTATAGTTGACCCAGTTCAACGGTTGACTCCGGTCAACTTCCGCGCGCCGATGCTGCCGCCTCCCCCACTCCACGCGAAGGATTCTCATGACTGCGATCGCGCCCGCCGATACGGCCGCTCCCGCTCCGATGAGTCGACGCCGAGTACTCGAAGCCCTCTCCGGCCTTCTGCTCGGCATGTTCGTCTCGATGCTCGCCTCGACCGTCGTGTCGACCTCACTCCCGGTGATCATCCACGATCTCTCCGGCGACCAGAGCTCGTTCACCTGGGTGGTCACGGCGACCCTCCTCACCACAGCGATCTCGACCCCCATCTGGGGCAAACTCGCCGACCTCTTCAACCGCAAGCTGCTGTTCCAGCTCGCCATCGGCATCTTCGTGCTCGCCACGGCCGCCGCCGGGTTCTCGCAGGACCCGTCGATGCTCATCGCCTTCCGCGCGGTGCAGGGCCTCGGCGCGGGTGGCCTCGCCGCCCTCAGCCAGGTCATCATGGCCGACATCATCAGCCCGCGTGAGCGCGGCCGTTACATGGGACTGTTCGGCGCCGTCATGGCCGTCGCCACGGTCGGCGGTCCGCTGCTCGGCGGTGTCATCACGGATGCGTGGGGATGGCGCTGGAACTTCTTCGTCGCTCTGCCGTTCGCGGTTGCGGCCCTGATCCTCGTGCAGCGCACGCTGCACCTGCCGGCGCGCACCAAGCGCACCGTGTCGATCGACTACGTCGGCATCGTGCTGCTCTCGGCCGCCGTCTCGCTGCTGCTCATCTGGATCACGCTCGCGGGTGACTCGTTCGAGTGGATGAGCGTGCAGACGCTGCTCATGGTCGGCGGCGCCGTGCTCGCCACCGCGCTGTTCATCATCGTCGAGCTGCGTTCCAAGGAGCCGCTCGTTCCCCTCACCCTGTTCCGCAACCGCACGTTCTCGCTGGCCGTCATCGCGTCGATCGCGACCGGTATCGCGATGTTCGGCGCGTCGGTCTACCTCGGTCAATACATGCAGCTCGCTCGGGGCGCGACCCCGACCGAGGCGGGCGTCATGACGATCCCGATGATCGCCGGCCTGCTGCTCTCGTCGATCGGCGTCGGCGCGCTCATCACCCGCTTCGGTCGCTGGAAGCCGTACCTCATCGTGGGCGCCGTCTTCCTGATCGCCGGATCGTTCCTGCTCTCGACCATCCACTACGACACGAACTTCGCGCTCGTCTCGCTGTACATGTTCCTGCTCGGCGCCGGCGTCGGCATGACCATGCAGAACCTGGTGCTCGTGGTGCAGAACACGTCCAAGCCGAGCGAGATCGGCGTCGCCAGCTCGGGCGTCACCTTCTTCCGCAGCCTCGGTGGCACCATCGGCGTCTCGATCATGGGCGCGGCGCTGTCGACGCGGGTCGTCGACCTCGTCGCCGAGCGCCAGGGCGACATCACGACGGCACTCGCCACCCTCGGTGACCAGGCGCAGACCTGGGCGGCGCAGCTGCAGAGCGGCACCCTCCCGCAGGTGTCGGCGATGCCGGAGGCCCTGCGCGTGGTGTTCGAGGACATCTACGCGAACGGCATCTCGCACTCGTTCCTCATCGCGGTTCCGTTCGCGGTGCTGAGCCTGCTCGCGATCGTGTTCCTGCCGAACAAGTCGCTGACCATCATGACCACGAGCGAGCGCATCGCGGCGAGCGAGGCCGACCTCGCCACCGTGTCGGTGCCCGAGGCCATGGCGACGCTCACCGGTTCGGTACGGACCACGGATGCGGCATCCGACGCTCACGGCTCGCGCCGCTAGGGTGAAAACGATGACCACCGATCGGACTCGAGAGGCGCGCACCGAGGCGGTGCGCGCCCTCGAGGGCGAGTTCAGCGAGCTCATCAACCGATTCCGGCGCGTCATCACCGAGAACGCGAACCGGGTGAGCCCGGGGATGCTGCCGGGCGCCTACAAGGTGTTCACCACGATCGCCCGCCGTGAGAGCGTGACCCAGTCCGCTCTCGCGGAGGCCCTCATGGTCGACAAGGGCCAGCTGAGCCGCACGGTGCGCGAGCTCGAACAGCTCGGGCTCGTCGAGCGCACTCCCGATCCGAACGATGGCCGCTCGAGCCTTCTCGCCCCCACCGCCTTCGGCATCGAGCGCCTCACGGCGGCCCGGTTGCCGCAGGAGAACGCGCTGCTCGAGAACCTCGTCGACTGGCCGATCGAAGACATCCACAATCTCAGTCGCCTGCTGCACGCGCTGACGTCGGGTATCAATCCTTGACGAGATCGTTCCGAGCGGTATCACCGGCGTAACACGGTTGAGACAATCTCGGGTTTGACTGGTGTCGTTCCAACGGCACGCGTTGCCGACGTCGACACGCACGGGAAAGGGCGACCGATGAACCACCGGCCGCTGAAACCGACCACCGCCACCGACCACTCCGCCGAGCCGGTCCCCGACCGGATGCGGGCGTCCGTCATCGATGCCACTGGCGGCACCGATGCTCTCCACATCCTCGACGTCCCGGTGCCGTCGCCGGTGTTGAGCGAACTCCTCATCCGGGTCGTCGCCGCGGGCGTCAACCCGATCGACACGAAGACCCGAGCCGGATCGGGACTGTCCGCAGCCATCGCGGCGTACCCGGCGACCCTGGGTTTCGACTTCAGCGGGGTTGTCGTCTCCGCACCGTACGAGGCGCACCCGCTCTCTCCGGGCACTGAGGTGTACGGCCTGGCGTCGTTCCCGCGGACGGGTGGCTCGTACGCCGAGTACGTCGTCGCCCCGTCGCAGTCGCTGGCGCGCAAACCCACGAGCCTGTCGCACGTCGAGGCCGCGGGTGTTCCGCTCGCCGCGCTCACCGCGTGGGGCGTCGTCGTGGAGACGGCGCGCGCACACGAGGGGCAGCGGATGCTGATCCACGCCGGCAGCGGCGGCGTCGGCCATTTCGCGGTGCAACTCGCGGCGTACTTCGGCGCACGGGTGACGGTGACCGCATCCGGCCGCAACGCGGCATGGCTCCGCGAGCTGGGCGCCGCCGAGGTGATCGATTACGCGACGACCCGGTTCGAAGACGTCGTCGCGGATGTCGACGTCGTGATCGACCTCGTCGGCAACACCGCCGATGAGGTGGGTACGCGGTCGCTGCAGGTGCTGCGGCCGGGCGGGCTGTACGTGCTCGTGCCGACCGGCGCGTGGCCCGGGTACGCCGAGGCCGCTGAGGCGGCGGGTCTGCGTGCGACGAGCTACAAGGTGACCCCGGATGGCGACGTCCTCGCCACCCTCGGCCGCCTACTCGATTCGCGCGCGATCCAGGTCTACATCGATTCGGTGTTCGATCTCGGCGACGCGTCCGCCGCGCACGAGGCCGTCGAAAGCGGCCACACCCGCGGGAAGACGGTGCTGCGCGTCAGCGACGACTGACCGGGCGGAGCGCACGGCGCGCGCCGGCGGCGACAGCGTCTGCCGTCGCGCGCAGGAGCGGCGAGTCGATGTTCCACTGCTGCCAGTAGAGCGGCACGTCGATCGGGGCGCCGCCGAGCCGCACGATCCGCCCCGCCGCAAGGGCGTCCTCCGATTGCACCTCCGGCAGCATCCCCCAGCCGAGGCCCGCGCGAACGGCGATCGCGAAGTCGTTCGAGCCGGGCACGTAATGCCGGGGCGGGGTCGCCGGATCGATCCCCTGCTCGCGCAACCAGCGCGACTGAAGGTCGTCGCGGCGGTCGAAGTCGACGAGGGGAACGGATGCCGCATCCGCCCTCATGCGCTCGGCGACGGCGGGCGTGGCGACCGCCTCGTACCGCATGGTGCCGAGCGCGCTGACCCGGCAGCCGGCGACCGGCTCGGCCCGCGAGGTGACGGCCGCGACGACCTCCCCCGATTCCAGAAGAGCGGCCGTGAAGTCCTGGTCATCGCGGTGCAGGTCGAACACGACGCGATGCTCCGTCGCGACGTCCGCGAGCGGGGCGAGGAACCAGGTCGCCATCGAATCGGCGTTGACAGCGAGCGGGATGCTGACGGCACGGTCGCCGGCCACGCCCGCGCCGTCGAGGCCGAGCTCGACGAGCGTGTCGTGGGCGAGCAGCGCGTACTGCCGGGCGAGGCGCACCACCCGCGCGCCCGCCTCGGTCGCCCGGGCCGGCTTCGCGCGAACGAGGAGCACCTGCCCGACCCGCTCTTCCAGCGCGCGGATCCGCTGGCTGACCGCGGACGGGGTGATGTGCAGCCGGCGGGCAGCCGCATCCATCGTTCCGGTGTCGACCACGGCGGCCAACGTCTCGGCGAGGTCGATCGGGATTGTCATAAGCAGAGCTTACGACGCAATAGTAATCCGAACTGGTCTTCATCCTGCGCGACGCTTACCGTCAAGAGGTGACCACTGCTCTGCTCCCCGGATTCCTGCTCGGGCTCTCACTCATCGTCGCCATCGGCGCGCAGAATCTCTTCGTGCTGCGGCAGGGCATTCGCCGCGAGCACGTGCTGGCCGTGGCGGTGATCTGCGCGCTCTCGGATGCCGCACTCATCGTCGTCGGCGTTTCGGGCATCGGGTTCGCGCTGCAGTCCGTCCCGTGGGTCATCGAGGTGGTGCGGTGGGCGGGAGCACTCTTCCTGCTCTCCTACGCCTTCCTCGCCGCGCGGCGGGCCTGGCGCCCGAGCGGCGAGGCACTGACCGTCGCCGGCCCTGCGAACGCGCCGGATGCCGGACAACGCGCGCCGACGGATGCTGGCGGACGCGCGGCGACGGATGCTCGGCCCCGCGCCGCGGCGACAGACGCCGCGCCGAGCCCGATCACGACCGCCGCGCGCGTGCGCACACCGCTTCTTCCCGTCATCCTCACCTGCCTCGCGCTGACCTGGCTGAATCCGCACGTCTACCTCGACACCGTCTTCCTGCTGGGCTCGGTCGCGGCGACCCAGGGCGACGGGCGGTGGTGGTTCGCGGCCGGGGCGGCGACCGCCAGCGTGGTCTGGTTCTTCGGACTCGCCTACGGCGCGCGCCACCTCGGGCGCTGGCTTGCGACACCGCGGGCGTGGCGCATCCTCGATGCCCTCATCGCCGTCGTGATGGTCGCCATCGCCGTCGGTCTTCTGCTCGGCTGACGTTCGACACCGGCTCCACTCCACAGAGAAGTCGTGCACCGCGCGTCAGCGCCGGATGGGGTGCAGGATGGGGCGATGGTCCGCCGCATCCACGTCATCGTCCACGGTCACGTGCAGGGAGTCGGTTTCCGCTGGGCCACACGCAACGAAGCCCAGCGACTCGGGCTCTCCGGCTGGGTGCGCAATCTCGACGACGGCACCGTCGAGGCCGAGGCGCAAGGACCCGAGGGAGACGTCGAACGGATGCGGACCTGGCTCGCCGCCGGCCCGCGAGGTGCCCGTGTCGCGCGCCTCGACGTCTCCGAAGCCGACCCGGATGCCCGGAGCACGGCGTTCACCCTGCGCGACACTCCCTGAACGCACCGCAGCACACCCGCATCCCGTCCGCCCGCACCGACCGTCAGGTCAGGATGCGTTGGGCTCCTGGGCACGGCCCTCATCGAGTTCGCGCAGACGGCGGAACTTCGACCAGGGCACGAAGGCGATCCAGGCGATGGATGCGATGGAGGCTCCCATGATCATCGAGGCGATATCCATGCGTCCACCGTACGCACGGCGCCCGGACGCCACCTCCCCCTTGCGGGGGAACCGTTTCGCGCACGAAGAAGGGGCCCCGTCCGAAGACGAGACCCCTTCTGGAACGCCTGAATCAGGCGAGGATGTTGACGTCCAGCGGGATGCCGGGGCCGAACGTGGTCGACACCGCACCCTTCTGGATGTAGCGACCTTTGGAGCTCGACGGCTTCAGGCGGACGACCTCGTCGATCGCTGCCTTGATGTTCTCGTCGAGCTGGTCAGCCGTGAACGATGCCTTGCCGACGACGAAGTGCACGTTGGCGTGCTTGTCGACGCGGAACTCGATCTTTCCGCCCTTGATCTCCTCGACGGCCTTCGCCGCGTTCGGGGTCACGGTGCCGGTCTTCGGGTTCGGCATCAGGCCGCGGGGGCCCAGCACCTTTCCGAGGCGACCGACCTGGCCCATGAGCTCGGGCGTCGAGACGGCCGCGTCGAACGCGGTCCAGCCAGCGGCGACCTTCTCGATGAGTTCGGCGCCGCCGACCTCATCTGCTCCGGCGGCGATAGCCGCCTCGGCCGCGGGGCCCGTCGCGAAGACGATGACACGGGCGGTCTTGCCGGTGCCGTGGGGCAGGATGACGGTGCCGCGCACCATCTGGTCTGCCTTGCGGGGGTCGACAGCGAGCTTGAGTGCGACCTCGACGGTCGAGTCGAACTTCTTCGACCCGGTCTCTTTCGCGAGCGCGACCGCTTCGGTCGGCGTGTAGAACTTGCCGGCGTCGATCTTCTCGGCGGCGGCGATGTATGCCTTGGACTTAGCCATGTTCGTTATCCCCTCAGCCCTCGACCGTGATGCCCATGGAACGGGCGGTGCCGGCGATGATCTTCGAGGCAGCCTCGATGTCGTTCGCGTTCAGGTCGGGCTGCTTCGCCTCAGCGATCTCGCGCACCTGAGCCTGGGTGAGCTTGGCCACCTTGGTCGTGTGCGGGGTCGGCGAGCCCTTGGCGACGCCGGCAGCCTTCTTGATGAGCTCCGCCGCGGGCGGGGTCTTCAGGATGAAGGTGAAGCTGCGGTCCTCGTAGACGGTGATCTCGACGGGGATGACGTTGCCGCGCTGCGACTCGGTCTGGGCGTTGTACGCCTTGCAGAACTCCATGATGTTGACGCCATGCTGACCGAGCGCGGGCCCGATCGGCGGCGCCGGGTTTGCGGCACCAGCCTTGATCTGAAGCTTGATCAGGCCGGTCACCTTCTTCTTCGGTGCCATTCCTCTTCCTTTCATCGAGCGGATGCGGAAGCCGCATCCCTCTCCCGCATGCCCGGCGTTTCCGAGCCGCGGTCCGGTCCGTACCGCGACGAGCGCAGACGGACAACTTCCCCATCATACGCGACGGGGCTGCATCCGGTCCACCGTCCGATGGGCCCGACGGCCGGGCCGAAAAAGGAAGACGCCCCGACCGAAGTCGGGGCGTCTTCCGAGACGAGTGGGTCAGACCATCTTGGAGACCTGGTCGAACGACAGCTCGACCGGGGTCTCGCGCTCGAAGAGGGAGACGAGCACGGTGAGCTTGCCGCTCTCCGGCTTGATCTCGCTGATCGAACCGGGAAGACCCGCGAACGAGCCCTCCTTGATGGTGATCGTCTCGCCGATCTCGTAGTCGACCTCGGCGATGACGCGGGCCGCAGCCGGCGCTCCCTTGGCGCTGCCGCCCTTGGCGGGCGCGACGTCCTCGACGACGACGAGGCTCTTCAGCATGTTGAAGGCCTCCTCGAAGCGGAGCGGCGTCGGGTTGTGGGCGTTGCCCACGAAGCCGGTGACGCCGGGCGTGTGCCGGACGACCGACCAGGTGTCTTCGTTGAGCTCCATGCGCACGAGCACGTAGCCGGGGATCCGGACGCGCGTGACCATCTTGCGCTGACCGTTCTTGATCTCGACGACGTCCTCCATCGGGACCTCGACCTGGTAGATGTCTTCCTCGACCTCGAGCGTGGACTTCCGCTGCTCGATGTTGGCCTTCACCTTGCGCTCGAATCCGGCGTAGGAGTGGATGACGTACCACTTGCCCTCGAGGGCGCGGAGCTCGGCGCGGAACGCCTCGTACGGGTCTGCGTCCTCGTCGTCGGCATCCGCGTCACCCTCGAGCGGGATGTCGCCCGCTTCTTCGACCGACTCGGCGTCGTCGACGACGGATGCGGCGGCGTCGATCTCGGAGACCAGCTCCTCGTCGAGGACGGGAGCGTCGGGTTCGCCGTTGATGTCGGGACCGTCGTAGGGAGTCACTTCGTCCGCCTCCTCGGCTTCACGTTCTGCCTCTTCGTCGGCGAGCGACTCGGTGAGCACCTCGGCGGCGGCTTCGGCCTCGGCGGCCTGATCGATCTCGAGCGCGTCGTTCACGATGGCATCCGCCTCGGGGTCGTTGACGTCGACGATGTCGATCTGGTCGGCGTCGGAGTCGGTGTCCTCATCGTCGCCATCGACATCTTCGATGTGCAGGGCGGCGTGCTCAGCGGACTCGACAGAACGCTCCTCTGCGGCGAGGACGTTGCCCTCCTGGGCTTCGTCGTCTTCGCTCGACTGCTCGGCAGCGGTCGCCCAGTCGGCGTCGTCGGTGTATTTCTCAGACACTTACGTACTCTCTCGTTCGTGGCGGGGGCGAACCGCCCGCGTGCGCGATCTCAGACGGCGGGAACGCCGAAGACGACGGTCGTCAGCCAGACGAAGAGCACGTCGAGGCCGTACACCACCGCCATCATCACGATGACGAAACCGAGGACCACGCCGGTGAACTTCAGCAGTTCCTTGCGGGTCGGGGTGACGACCTTCCGGAGTTCCGCGAAGACCTGACGGATGAAGATGACGAACCGCGCGAAGACATTCGGCTTCTTCTCGCGCGCGCCGCCGCCCGTGGCGACGACCTCGCCCTTCGTTTCGTCCTGGACCATGCACCCACCTGAATCACTTAAGGGCTGCCAGCATGCGCTGGCGCGCAGGGCGGACAGGAATCGAACCTGCAACCTGCGGTTTTGGAGACCGCTGCTCTGCCAATTGAGCTACCGCCCTAGAGACCGAATGGTCTCGCGCCCGCACTCATGCCGTGTCCGTTGTCTGGGGCTACCCGTAGCCGGGCACGGCGAAAGAATGCAGACTTCAACTGCATGCTCCAGTGTACGGCATGCCCAGGGGCCTCGCGAATGCGGTCCGGCTCACTCGGTCAGGCACGGCGTGAACACGGCGACCACGAAGGCGGGCCCTTCGGGGGTCAGGGTGACCACGACGTCGTGCTCTGAGATCCACGCCGACTGCTCGGATGCGGCGGGCCGGATCGGCGTCCACTCCTCCGGATCGAGCGTGTCGCCGAGCGCATCGAGGATGCCGGCGGCCTCGGCCTCGTGCGCCGTGATCGACAGCGTGCCGGTCGCCGTGTACGACGTCACGGTGCCCTCGTCGTCTCCCGTGCACGCCTGATCCGCAGGAGGGGAGGTCTCCAGACTCCGGAGGATCGCCGCATCCGTCTCCCCCGCGTGCGACACCAGGTCTTCGAACACCGCCTCCGCCTCGCTCTTCACGAGCGCGGGGTCGGGGACGGCACAGCCCGCCAGAGCGATGAGAGCGGCGAGCGCGAGCGGCGCGGCGAGCACCCGCTGACGCGTCACGGGCGCACCACCGGACTGACCTCGTAGGCCTCCGCGACGGGTTCGGTCACCGGCACCCCGAGGGAGGCCAGGTGGTCGAGGAACCAGCCGTCGTACCATCCGTCCACATCGCACGGCGCCGAGCTGTTGGCGTACTGCCAGGCGGGGATGCCGTGCTGGTAGACCGCCCGGCAACTGGCGTCGGATTCGAGCTGAGCACCGTACGCGTCACCGTCGACGCCCACGCGTTGCGCGGCGAGGAACGCCGGGTAGAAGGTCTGGTACTGGTACCAGTGCATGACCTCGTGCACGAAGATCGCCCAGACGCGTCCCTCGGTGCCGGGCTCCCAGGCGAGCATCACGGAGTTCGGGAACCGCGTATCGAAGCAGCCGCCGAGCACGAGCGTGTACGGCCCGCTTCCGCCCGCCTCGTAGCCGCAGTTGTCGGCGCCAGCGTCGAACACGAGCTGCACCTGCGGTGCCCCGATCGAGTCCAGGAATGCGCGACCGGTCGGGTCGCCGCCGGGCATCGCGGTTCCGCCCGGGTTCGGCACCGGATCGGGCGGCGCGGTCGTTCCCGTGCGCCACTGCGCGGCCTGTTCCTGCTCGGCATCCCACGATGCGCGGGCGTCGCGGTAGGCGGTCGCCTGCTCGCCGATACGGGCGGTCGTTTCGGAGATCCGCGCGAACTCCGCATCCACCACGCTCTGCTGCGCCGCCGAGACCGTGCGGGCGGCGAGCGCCTCGGCGCGCGCGTCGAGCAGCAGGCGCGCGGTGAACGCGCCGGCGGCCCCGAGGACGAGGACGATGGCCAGGATCGTGAGGGAGACCCACACCCAGCGGCGGCGACGCGGCGGGGGCGGACCCCACACCGCGACCGGAGCGACGCCAGCCTCCGCATCCCCCGTCGGCGCCACTCCCGCGGCGACGTCGGGGGCACCCGCGCCCGGGCCCGGAGCGGAGAAGAACTCCGGCCCGGGTCCGTCGCCCGAGGGGCGCTGGTCGCTCATGGGTTCATCCTGCCCTGCCCGGGCGCGCCGCGCCGCCACCGTGCGCGCGTCGGCGCCGGCAGCGGCGCTCAGCCGGCGACGCGGACGAGCTTCTTGTTGACGAACTCGTCGGCCGCCAGCAGACCCATCTCGCGAGAGGTGCCCGAGCGCTTGACCCCACCGAAGGGCAGTTCGGGCGAATCGGCCAGCACGCAGTTCACGTAGACCATGCCCGCATCGATCGCGTCCGCGACGCGGTCGGCCTGCTCCGGGTCGGTCGTGAACACGTACGAGCCGAGCCCGAAGCTCGTGTCGTTCGCGAGGTGCACGGCCTCTTCCTCCCCCGCGACGCGGTAGACGACGCCGGCCGGGCCGAAGAGTTCTTCGCGATAGACGTCCATCTCCGGCGTGACGTCGGTGAGGACGGTCGGGGCGAAGAACGCGCCATCGCGCGTTCCGCCGGCGACGAGCCGCGCTCCCTGCGCGACGGCCGTGTCGATCTGCTCCTGCAGGCGCTCCGCCGCCGCCACCGACGACAGCGGGCCGAGGATCGTGTCCTCCGCGAACGGGTCGCCCACCTTCGACGACGACATCGCGCGGGTGAACTTCTCGAGGAAGTCGTCGTACAGCTCGTCGGCGACGATGAATCGCTTGGGCGCGTTGCAGGACTGCCCGTTGTTGTCGAGGCGCCCGTCGACCGCGGCGGTCACCGTCGCGTCGAGGTCGGTCGTGGAGAGCACGATGAACGGATCCGATCCGCCGAGCTCGAGCGCGACCTTCTTCAGGTGCCGTCCGGCGAGTTCGGCGACGGCCGCTCCCGCACGCTCCGACCCCGTCACCGAAACCCCCTGCACGCGGCGATCGGCGATCACCGTGGCGGCCTGGTCGTTCGTCGCGTAGAGGTTCACATACGAACCCTCGGGCGGACCTGCATCCGCGTACATCTGCTCGATCGCGGCCGAGGACTCCGGGCACTGCGGCGCGTGCTTCAGCAGGATCGTGTTGCCGATCGCGAGGTTCGGCGCGGAGAACCGGGCGACCTGGTAGTACGGGAAGTTCCACGGCATGATCCCGAGCAGCACGCCGATCGGGGCCTTCCGCACGACCGCGGTTCCGTCGCCGAGGATGTCGAGCGGCTGATCGGCCGTGATGCGCTCGGCGTTGTCGGCGTAGAACTCGGTGATGTCGGCGGCGAAGTCGACCTCGCCGAGCGCCGCCTCCGTCGTCTTGCCGACCTCCCGCACGATGATCCGCGCGAGTTCATCGCGCCGCTCGCGGTGGAGCTCCGCGACGCGGCGCAGCAGCGCTGCTCGCTCCGCCACAGGGGTGTCGCGCCAGACGCGGAACGCCGCATCCGCCGCGCCGATCTTCTCCTGCAGCTCCTCGTCGGTGAGGGTCGGGTAGGTGGCCAGCGTCTCGCCCGTCGCCGGGTTCACGACCGCGTATTCGCTCATGGGGGTACTCCTCGTGGGTGGGGGTCGAGTGGATGCGTCAGCGACGCGCGCGTCGGAGGCTCGACGGAGCATCCAACGAGAGGGTCTTGCCGCGGAAGAAGTCGGGGCGCACGACGGACTGCCAGATCATGATGGCGACGCCGAGCAGGATCACGGTGACCCCGAGGATGAACACGAGGCCGAGGTCGCCGATGCGGGAGCCGCTGCCGTAGTCGGGGTCCATGCTGTCGATCAGCGTGCGCACGAACAGCACCGCGAGGATGACGCCGCCGATCAGCGGGAAGAGGAACGTGAAGAAGACGTTCCGCACGGAGTCGAACCATTGCTTGCGGAAGTACCAGACGCAGGCGAAGGCCGTGATCCCGTAGTAGAAGCAGATCATCATGCCGAGGGCGGTGATGGTGTCCCAGAGCACGTTCTCGCTGACGAAGCGCATGACGGCGTAGAACGCGGATGCCACGACGGCCGAGACGATCGTCGCGTACCCGGGCGTGAAGAACCGCGGGTTGACCTTCGCGAACGCCGGCGGAAGTGCTCCGTAGTGGCCCATGGCGAGGAGCGTCCGCGCGGGCGAGACGAAGGTCGACTGCAACGATGACGCCGAACTCGTCAGCACCGCGAGCGAGACGAGGAACGCGAGTGGTCCGAGGATCGGGCCGGACAGCGCGAAGAAGACGTTGCTCTGGATGTCTTCGTTGCCGAGCCCGAACTCCCCGTCACCCACTCCCGCGTACATGATCAGCGCGACCGCCAGCAGCAGGTAAAGCGCGACGATGATGACCACGGTGAGGGTGGCGGCGCGCCCCGGCGTCTTGTCGGGGTCCTTCGTCTCCTCGTTCATCGTGAGGGTGACGTCCCACCCCCAGAAGATGAAGATCGACAGGGAGAGGCCCGCGACGAGCGCCGTCACCGACGACACCGCGAACGGGTCGAACCAGGCGATGTCGAACGGGGTCGCATCGAACGCGGAGCCGTTCAGGGTGGCGACGATCGCGGCACCCGCGAAGAACACCAGCACGATCACCTGGAACCCGACCAGGAAGTACTGCAGCTTCTGCGTGGTCTGCATGTCGCGGTACGACACCAGCGTCGCCGCCAGCATGAACAGGAGACAGACCGCCACGTTGATGAACGGGTTGAACGCCAGGTCGGCGATCGAGGGGTTGTTCGTGATCTGCGCGATCAGGAGGAACAGGAACTCCACGGCGATGCCGGCCAGGTTCGAGAGCACCAGGATGGTGGCGGCGATGAGGCCCCAGCCCGCCATCCAGCCGATCCAGGGGCCGAAGGCGCGCGTCGCCCACGTGAACGAGGTACCCGAGTCGGGCATCCGGTTGTTCAGCTCGCGATAGCCGAACGCGACCAGCAGCATCGGGATGAAGCCGACGAGCATGATCGCCGGCACCTGCACGCCGACCTCGGACACGGTCGGGCCGAGCGCCGCGGTCAGCGTGTAGGCGGGGGCGATACAGGAGATGCCGATGACGATGGCGCCGATGAGGCCCACCGTTCCGGCACTCAGTCCCTTGCTGGAGAGCCCGCCGGTCTCGTCGGACACGGGAACCTGTCGTTCGGGTGCACTCATGATCGGGCTCCTTCTCCGCCGCGCGTACGCGGAACGACCACCATCGGAACGGGCAGAACGTGCAGCATCTTGGCCGCCGTCGACCCGAGGAACAGGCGTCGGGGCTGGGCGAGTCGGCTCGAACCGACCATCGCGATCTCGCCGGGCAGCCAGTCGATGCGCTGCACGGCCTCCTCGATGCTGTCGCCGGTCGCGGTGACGACATCGGCCGCGACATCGGCGGGAAGCGCGGCGCGCGCCTGGGCGAGCACAGCGTCGGCGTGGGTTTCGCCGGTCAGACGGATGACGCCGGTGTCGACGCCCGCGGGCAGATCGACGGTGGCGAGCGACAGGAGCCGGAGCGTTGCGCCGGTCGCTGCAGCGAGGGCGACCGCCTCCGCGAGCAGCACGTCGCCTCCCGGGCGGGTGCCGACCGCGGCCGTGACGCGGGACACACCCTCGGCGACGTCGACCTCACGCGCCCCCTCGGGGGCGAGGACGACGGGCACATCGGAGTAGTGCATGAGTTCGCTGGCGACCGTGCCCAAGCGGTGGCGGCCGCGGAGTCCGCCGTTGGCCGCTCCCACGACGATGTACGAGGCGTCGAACTCGCCCGCCGCCGCCACGAGTCCCTCGGCGAACGACTCGGCGTGCCGAACGTGCCCGTCGTGGCGCACCGCATCCGACACCGTCTCGCGCGCCCGCTGCAACCACTCCGCCGCGGTATCGCGAAGGTGCCGGTTGTAGCTGGCGGCGGGTGGGGTGATCACAGAACGGTCCTCGTTCGGCAGCACCATGACGACATCGAGGACGGATGCGGAGGCCGCCGCCATCCGGACGCCGAGGGCCAGCGCATCGGCGCCGGCGTCGGTCGCGGTGTAGCCGACGACGATGCGGCCGCTCACGCGCGCAGCTCCCCGACGATGTTCTCGGCGGCCAGGCGCCCCATCCGGATCGCGCCGTCGACGTGCTGGTAGCCGGCGCCGGCGAGGTCGCTGCACGCGAAGTGCATCGGTCCGACGGGCGTGCGGAGGTCGGCGCCGTAGCGGTGCAGTCCGCCGAGGTCGAAGCTCGCCGCGTACGCACCGCGGGTCCATTCCTCGCTCCCCCAGTCGCTCTCGTAGTAGACGACCGTGTTCTTCGCTTCGGGCCCGTAGTAGTGCGAGAGCGATTCGAGGATGCGGTCTTTGCGCTCCTCCGCGCTCAGCCGGAAGACGTCGTCGGCGTGCTGGTCCGAGACGAAGCCGACCAGCGTGCCGCGTTCGTCCTCGTGGTTGGTGTTGTCGTAGGCCTCGTGCACGAGTTCGTATGGGCTGAAGGCCGTCGCCGACAGGCCCTGCTCACGCCAGAACGGGCGGTCGTACACGGCGTGCACCTTGATGACGAAGCCCATCGACAGGTGCTGGTGCATCTGGTGCTGCAGCCGGGGCAGGGCGGGAACGAACGAGATCCGGTCGTAGAGCACCGGTGCGAGGGCGAGGATCACGCGGCGACCGCGCACCGTCATGCCGTCGGCGACGACGGTCGCGCCCTCGTCGCTCCACTCGATCGTGCGCACCGGCTGATTCAGGTAGACGTCATCACCCAGCCGCTCGGCGAGCAGCTGCGGCACCTGCTGCAGGCCGCCGACCACGCGCTTGTCGAGGATGAAGTCCGCGTCGACGAGGTGGGAGAAGCTGCCGGCGCTCGCCGCCATGAGGAGCGCCTGCAGCGTGGAGAACGTGTGCGCGGGCTTCGTGAGCATGGCGCCGGCGATGAACAGTGCGATGTTCTGCACGGCTTCGGCGTCGTCGGTCTGCTCTTCGAGCCAGGACTGGAATGAGACGCGGTCGAGGGCCTCGGCGTCGGGCGTCTCCCAGGGGCGGTCGGGGTCGACCTGGGCGACCAGCGCATCGAGTCGGTCGATGAGGTCGACCATGATCTTCTCGGTCTCGGGGGCGACCGGGAAGATATCGCCGGTGAAGCGGGTCAGGGCGCCGTTCGGTCCGATGTAGACGCTCTCGCCGTCGCGGTACCGGCTGTAGGTCTCCAGGCCCAGGTCGGCGACGGTGTCGATCAGCGCGTGCTGGTCGGGTGAGACCCACTGTCCGCCGATCTCGAGCATTGCACCGTCGATGACGTCGGTCCACAGGCGCCCGCCGACGCGGTCGCGCGCCTCGAGCACCGCGACCGAGAGGCCGGCCTTCCGCAACTCGTTGGCGGCGGTGAGGCCCGCGGCCCCCGCGCCGACGATGACGACATCTCTTGTGATCTCACTCATACTGACTCCTTCGTCTCGGGTGCCCCGTCGCGGACGGGGCAGGGTGTTCGTCAGTTGTCGGCCAGGGCCGCGGCGACGACATCGAGACCGTCGTTCAAGAGGTCGTCGCCGATCGACAGCGGCGGCAGGAAACGGATGACGTTACCGTACGTGCCGCACGTCAGCACGATGACGCCCTGCGCGATCGAGGCCTTGGCGACGGATGCGGCGAGCGCCGCATCCGGTTCTCCGGTCTCGGCGTCGATGAACTCAGCCGCGACCATCGCGCCTTTGCCGCGCACGTCGCCGATCCGCGGGTCGCTCGCCTGCAGCTCCCGGAGGCGCCCCGTGAGGATCTCACCGACCTCGCGCGCGCGTTCCAGCATCCCGTCGTTCTCGAAGACGTCGATCGCGGCGAGCGCCGCGGCGCAGGCGATGGGGTTACCGCCGTACGTGCCGCCCAGGCCGCCGGCGTGGGACGCGTCCATGATCTCGGCGCGCCCCGTGACGGCGGCGAGCGGGAGTCCGGCGGCGATGCCCTTCGCGGTCGTCACGAGGTCCGGCACGATGCCGAACCCGTCGCTCGCGAACATCTCGCCCGTGCGGGCGAACCCGGTCTGCACCTCGTCGGCGATGAAGACGACGTTGTTCGCCCGGCACCACTCGACGAGCGCCTCGAGGAATCCCTCGGCGGGCACGATGAAGCCGCCCTCGCCCTGGATCGGCTCGATGACGATCGCCGCCAGGTTGTCGGCGCCGACCTGCTTCTCCATCATCGTGATCGCGCGGCGTGCCGCATCCGGGCCGCTGAGCCCATCGCGGAAGGGGTACGACAGCGGGGCGCGGTAGATCTCACCGGCGAAGGGACCGAAGCCGCTCTTGTACGGCATGGCCTTCGCGGTGAGCGCCATCGTGAGGTTGGTGCGACCGTGGTAGCCGTGGTCGAAGGCGACGACCGCGGGCTTACCGGTGTACTTGCGGGCGATCTTGACGGCGTTCTCGACCGCTTCGGCACCGGAGTTGAACAGCGCGGTCTTCTTGACGTGATCGCCGGGGGTCAGGCGGTTGAGGGCCTCCGCGACAGCGACATACGACTCGTACGGCGAGATCATGAAGCACGTGTGGGTGAACTGCGCGGCCTGCGCCTGCACGGCGGCGACGACCTTCGGATGCGCGTTTCCGACCGTCGTCACGGCGATTCCAGACCCCAGGTCGATGAGCGAGTTGCCGTCGGCGTCGACGACGATGCCGCCGCCCGCGGCGACCGCCTGGATCGGAACGGTGTGCCCGACGCCCGCGGGGACCGCATCCGCCTTGCGAGCGAGGAGTTCCTGCGACCGCGGACCGGGGATGGCGGTGACGAGACGGCGCTCCTGAACGAGCGAGGGTCCGCCGAGCGGCACGGCGGTGGCGTCGATGAGGGTCATGGCCGCGAGCGTATGGCCGGCGCCGAGCGCGACGCACTCGCCCGTTCGTATACGCTGCGTTGCGGATGCGCCACGATGTACACCGCCGTGTGTCGTACGCGCGCCTCCGACCGAGGGGAACACCCATGACCGCACCGCCGGTGGAGAAGCCGACACTCGACACTCTGCTCGCCCGCACCGATCTGCACCTTCGACTCGAGTACGAGGGGGCGGACGGATCGCTCGAGCGTCGCATCCGCGGCGTGCACAGTTCAGATCTTCCCGACCCGACACCGTTCCTCTCGCAGGATCTCGCCCTGCTGACCACAGGCACGCAGTTCGTCACCGTCGACGACCCGGGTCTCTACGACGAGTACGTCCAACGGCTGCGGACGCGCGGCGTCGCGGCGCTCGGCTTCGGCACCGAGGTCGTGCGGGACGGCATCCCCGCGCCGCTCGCCGACGCGTGCCGTGCGCACGGCCTGGCCCTGTTCGAAGTGCCGTACCGGACGCCGTTCATCGCGGTCGCCCGCGCGAACAGCGAGACGATCGCCGCCGAGCAGTACGCGCGTCGCAGCTGGGCGCTCGCGGCGGGCCGCGCTCTGTCGCTCGCGGCGCTCCGGGCAGACGGACTGTCGGCCACCCTCGACGAGCTCTCCCGCCAGCTGGACTGCTGGGTGGGGCTGTTCAACGCGACGGGAACGCTCGCGCACGAGCGCCCCGAGGGGGGTCTCGCCGCATCCGTCGCCGCGCAGTTGCGCACCGAAGTGGGAACGGTGCTGCGGCGCGGGGCGCGGGCAGGTTCCGCCCTCCGGATCGACGACGTGCCGTTCACGCTGCAGACGCTCGGGCGCGGCGGCCACCTCCGGGGGGCGATCGCCATCGCCTCGGGCGACCTCGACCAGGAGGCCCGCGGCGTCGTCACGACGGTCGTCGCGATGGCCGGACTCGCGCTCGAGCAGCAGCGGAGCCTCGTCGACGCGCACACCGCGCTGCGGGCGGGACTCGCCGCATCCGTCGCCGTCGATGAGTCGACCCTTCCGCGCCGCGTCGCGCGCGCCGTCTGGGGCGGCTTTCCCGCCGCACCGGTCGTCGTCGGGTTGGCCGGACCGGAGGTGCTGCGCCGCGACGACGCGCTCGCGTGGTTGGAAACCATGGCAGCGGAGACCGGCGGCGGGTTGTTCTTCGGCGGAGCGGCCGGTGGGATGCTGCTGCTCGTGGGCGCGGACCGCCACCACCTGCTCGGCGAGTTCGCCGAGCGCTTCGAGATCTCGGTCGGGGCGTCCGAGCCGACGACGCTCGACGCCGTCTCTGCGGGGATCGCTCAAGCCCGGGTGGCACGCGAGCGCGGCGGCAGCGGGCTGAGCGATTTCGCGGCCGTGCGCGGCAGCATCCTGAGCGTGATCGCCGAGGAGCGCACCCGGGTGCTCGCCGCCGCCGAGCTCGCACCGTTAGTGGCCCACGACGACGCGGAGGGCACGCGCCTGGTTGCCACGCTCCGCGCCTGGCTCGACAACGACGCGTCGCACGAGTCCGCCGCCCGGGCACTGGGCGTCCACCGCCACACGGTGCGGGCGCGCCTGACGCTCGTGGAACAGGTGCTCGGCCGTGACCTCGCCTCGTTCGCCGCCCGCGCCGAGCTGTGGTTGGCCCTGCAGTCGTTGGGATGACGCGGGGCGCGGGTGGCGCCGATGGCGCTGCGGCGCTGCGGCACTGAGGCGCTGATGGCGCTGCGGCGCTGAGGCGCTGCCCGCATCCTGAGCTCATGTCCCGATATTTGCGGAGCGTGTCCCACTTTTTGTCGCTATGAGTCCGGGATAGCGGCAAAAACTGGGACATGCCGGGAGGTGCTGGGACACGGAGTATCGTTCGCTCATGCTTCCGATCGAAAACCTCCTGGCGTTCATCCTCGCGTCGGTGGTCATCATCGTGATTCCCGGCCCGAGCGTGCTGTTCGTGATCGGGAGGTCGATCGCTCTCGGCCGCCGCGCCGGCGTGCTCAGCGTCGTCGGCAATGCGCTGGGCACGATCCCCGCGGTGCTCGCGGTCGCCTTCGGTGTCGGCGCGATCGTCGCGTCTTCCGTGGCGGCGTTCACCGTGATCAAGATCGCGGGTGCGGCATACCTCGTCTACCTCGGCATCCACGCCATCCGCCATCGGAACGCGCACGTGCCGGGAGCAGAAATCGCCCCCCGTTCCGCCCGCACACTCCTCGCGCAGGGCTTCATCGTCGGGCTGACCAACCCCAAGACGATCGCCTTCTTCGTCGCCGTGCTGCCGCAGTTCGTCTCCCCCGCGGCGGGTGCCGTGTGGGCGCAGCTTCTGCTGCTGGGCATCACCTTCCAGCTCCTCGCCCTCGCGTGCGACAGCGTGTGGGCCGTCGCCGCCGGCACCGCCCGCACCTGGTTCGCGCGGTCGCCGCGACGCATCTCGACGCTGTCCGGCGCCGGCGGGGTCATGATGATCGGGCTCGGCGGCACCCTCGCCCTGACCGGGGCGAAGAGCTGACCCCGCCGCGCTGAGTCGGGCCCCGCTCAGACCGGCGCGTGCGCGGCGAGGAACTCGTACACCTCGGTCGTATCGACGCCGGGGAACGCGCCGGTCGGCAAGGTCGCCAGCAGCGTTCGCGGCGTCCGCACGTTCGGCCACGAGTTCTCTCGCCACGCCGCCTCGAGATCGGCCGGCGCGCGACGGCAGCAGACCTCGACCGAGTGCTTCGAGACGCCGCGGTTCGGGGTGTCTCGACCGAGGAACCACTTGGTGTCGTCGAAGCGCACGCCGACGCTCACCGAATGCTGGCCCTCGCTCGAGTTCTCCACACGCGCCGTGCACCAGTACGTGCCGTTGCCGGTGTCGGTGTACTGGTAGTACGGATTGAACCGGTCATCGACGTCGAACACGACCCGGCTCGTCCAGCGGCGGCAGCACAACTGCCCCTCGATCGCTCCCAGCCGGTCGGCGGGGAAGTTCACGTCGTCGTTCTCGTAAGCCTTCGTGATCGTGCCCGACTCGTGCACCTTCAAGAAGTGCACCGGGATGCCGAGGTGCACGCTCGCGAGATTCGTGAAGCGGTGGGCGGCGGTCTCGTACGACACCGAATACAGGTCGCGGAGATCCTCGATCGAGATCGCCCGGTCGGCTTTCGCTTCGGCGAGGAACGGCACAACATGGGCCTCGGGGATCAGCATCGCGCCGGTGAGGTAGTTCGTTTCGACGCGCTGCCGCAAGAACTCGGCGTAGCTCGTCGGCTCCCGATGCCCCAGGATGCGGCTCGCGAGCGCCTGCAGCACGGCCGTGCGCGAGTCGCCCTTCTGCGTGACCTTGCTCGAGAGATAGAGCCGGCCGTGGGCGAGGTCGGCAACGCTCCGGGTGGTCTGCGGCAGATCGGCGACGTAGTGCAGTGTGAACCCGAGATGCGCCGCGATGTCGCTCGCGGAGCGCTGCGTGAGCGGCCCGCCGGGATGGCCGACCGCATCCAGGATGCGGCGTGCCTGCTCCTCGAGGTCGGGGAAGTAGTTGTTCTGCTGCCGCATGAGGTGACGGAGGTCGACGTTCGCGCGCCGCGCCTCCTCGGGCGTCGCGGCGCGTTCGTCGCGGAGGCGTTCGATCTCGCCCTGCAACGCCAGCATGGCGCGAAGCGCGTCATCCGGCACCGACTTGCCGACCCGGAACGGCGCGATCCCGAGGGCCTGGAAGGTCTGCCCGCGCATCGCCCGCTCCAGCGAGATCTCCAGGGACGCGCGCTCGTCCAACGGTTCGGCCTCGAGCAGCGCATCGATCGTCGATCCGAGCGCCTTCGCGATCGACCGGAGAAGAGTGAGCTTGGGCTCCCGCTTGCCGTTCTCGATCATCGACAGCTGGCTCGGGGCACGGTCGACCGCGGCCGAGAGCTCGTCGAGGGTCATCCCTCGCTGCGCACGCAACTGCCGGATGCGGCGTCCGATGGTCAGCGCGTCGGCTTCGGCATCCTCGCCATGCAGATCTTCTGTGATCGTCATGGACCGGATTGTGCCACGAGAACAGAAGAACGAGCAATCTTCTCCTCACGAATGCCGGTTTCGGGGGCTGTTCTTCACTCAGAGTGGAGCCACGAACCCGCCGGGACAACGATCGTCCCCGCATCCGATCACAGGAGACCGACATGACCATCCACGCGACCCCCGGCCAGCCGCCCCTCCGTGCGGGCGACCAGACGCAGACGGCGACGGAGCTTCAGGAGATCTGGGACACCGACCCGCGCTGGGATGGCGTCTCGCGCACCTACACCGCCGACGACGTCGTCCGGTTGCGCGGGTCGGTCCGTGAGGAGAGCACGCTCGCGCGCCGCGGCGCCGAGAACCTCTGGAACCTGCTGCACACCGAGGACTACATCCGGGCGCTCGGCGCCTACACCGGCGGCCAGGCCGTGCAGCAGGTGCGCGCGGGCCTGAAGGCGATCTACCTCTCCGGCTGGCAGGTCGCGGCCGACGGCAACCTCGCCGGGCAGACCTACCCCGACCAGAGCCTCTACCCCGCGAACTCCGTGCCGTCGGTCGTGCGTCGCATCAACAATGCGCTGATCCGTCAGGACCAGATCGAGCACGCCGAAGGAGAGATCACCCGCGACTGGATCGCCCCCATCGTCGCCGACGCCGAGGCCGGATTCGGCGGACCGCTGAACGCCTACGAACTCGCCCACTCGCTCATCCAGGCCGGAGCCGCCGGCATCCACTGGGAAGACCAGCTCGCGAGCGAGAAGAAGTGCGGCCACCTCGGCGGCAAGGTGCTCGTGCCGACGCAGCAGCACATCCGCACGCTCAACGCGGCGCGTCTCGCGGCGGATGTCGCCGACGTCCCCACCGTCATCATCGCGCGCACCGATGCGCTCGCGGCCGACCTGCTCACGAGCGACGTCGACCCGCGCGACCGCGAGTTCACGACCGGCGAGCGCACCGAGGAAGGGTTCTACCGGGTGCGCCCAGGACTGGATGCGGTCATCAGCCGCGGCCTCGCGTTCGCGCCCTACGCCGACCTGCTCTGGGTCGAAACCGGCGAACCCGACATAGAGCTCGCCCGCGCATTCGCCCACGCGGTGCACGCCGAGTTCCCCGGCAAGATGCTCGCGTACAACTGCTCGCCGAGCTTCAACTGGAAGCGTCACCTCGACGATGCGCAGATCGCGACGTTCCAGGCGGAGCTCGCGGAACTCGGCTACGCGTTCCAATTCATCACGCTCGCCGGATTCCACGCCGTGAACTACTCCATGTTCGATCTCGCCTCCGGTTACGCCGACCGCGCCATGAGCGCCTACGTCGAACTGCAAGAGGCCGAGTTCGCGGCCGAGTCCCGCGGCTACACCGCGACTCGGCACCAGCGCGAAGCCGGGACGGGCTACTTCGACCACGTCTCGACCGCGCTCAACCCCACCAGCGCCACCCTCGCGCTGCACGGCTCGACCGAGACCGCCCAGTTCCACTGAGCGCGCCGCGGGCTCGGGCTCGGGCTCGCTGCTCGGGCTCGGGCTCGGGCTCGGGCTCGGGCCTCGCTCCCACATCCCGCTCACGTGTCGCAATCCGCCGCCACCCCGACAGATCGCGCCACCCGAAACACCTCCTCCTCCCCCGCTCACGTGTCGCAATCCGTCACCACCCACGACAGATCGCGCCACCCGAAACACCTCCTCCCCCGCTCACGTGACGCAATCCGTGCTCGGACGGGCGGATTGCGACACGTGAGCCCGCCCTCGGGCGTCGAACAGAAAGCCAGATCATGACCCTCACGGACACGGGCTCACCGCCCCGCACCTCTGCACCGACACCCGCCTCCCGGCCCACGATCGAGATCCTGGGCCGACCCGGCGACCGCTACGACGAGATCCTGACGCCCGACGCTCTGGTGTTCCTCGCCGAGCTGCACCACCGTTTCTCCGGACGACGCCACGACCGGCTCGCCGAGCGGATGCGGCGCCGCTACGAGATCGGCAACGGACACGATCCGTCATTCCGCGCCGACACCGCCTGCATCCGGAACGACACGACCTGGCGGGTCGCGGGCGCCGGTCCCGGTCTCGAGGACCGTCGCGTCGAGATCACGGGGCCGACCGACCCGAAGATGACGATCAACGCACTGAACTCGGGCGCCAAGGTCTGGCTCGCCGACCAGGAGGATGCCACGAGCCCCACCTGGAAGAACGTCATCGAGGGCCAGCTATCACTCCGCGACGCGATCCGCGGCGAGCTGTCGTTCACGAACGCCGACGGCAAGCGATACGAGGTCACCGCTCCCGAGACGCCGACCATCGTGATGCGTCCGCGCGGGTGGCACCTGGTCGAGAGCCACCTCCGGTTCACGGATCGCCGCGGCCGCGCGATGGCCGCATCCGGTTCGCTCGTCGACTTCGGCCTGTACTTCTGGCACAACGCCGCACGACTCATCGCGAGCGGCCGGGGTCCGTACTTCTACCTCGCCAAGATCGAATCGAGCGAAGAGGCGGCACTCTGGGACGACGTCTTCACGTTCAGCGAGCAGCAGCTCGGCATCCCGCACGGCACGATCCGCGCGACCGTTCTGATCGAGACGCTGCCGGCGGCGTTCGAGATGGACGAGATCCTGTACGAGCTGCGCGATCACTGCGCCGGGCTCAACGCCGGACGCTGGGACTACATCTTCTCGATGATCAAGAACTACCGCGGCCGGGGCGCACGGTTCGTGCTGCCCGACCGCAGCCAGGTCACCATGACGGTGCCGTTCATGCGGGCGTACACCGACCTGCTCGTGCAGACGTGCCACAAGCGCGGCGCGTTCGCGATCGGCGGCATGAGCGCCTTCATCCCGAACCGCCGTGATCCCGAGGTCACGCGGCAGGCGTTCGAGAAGGTGGCGGCCGACAAGAAGCGCGAGGCCGGCGACGGGTTCGACGGCACCTGGGTTGCTCACCCCGACCTCATCCCGGTCGCGCGTGCCGAGTTCGACGCCGTGCTCGGCGAGCGTCCGAACCAGCTCGACCGGCAGCGCGACGACGTGCAGGTGAACCCGGCCGACCTGCTGGACGTGCACATCGGCCTGCCGATCACCGAGGCGGGAGTGCACGGAAACGTGTCAGTCGCGGTGCGCTACATCGAGGCGTGGCTGCGCGGCCTCGGCGCCGTCGCGATCGACAACCTGATGGAGGATGCGGCGACCGCCGAGATCAGCCGCTCGCAGGTGTGGCAGTGGATCCACCAGGACCGCGCCACCGAGAACGGTACGCGCATCACCCGCGAGTACATCGAGGGACTCATCACGCAGGTGCTCGGCGAGGTCCCCCGCCACGACGGCGATCGGTTCGAGGATGCCGCCGACGTGTTCCGCGAGGTCGCGCTGGGCGCCGAGTTCCCCACCTTCCTGACGCTGGTGGCCTACTCCCGCTACCTCGTGGAGGTGTGACCGCACCCGTCACACCGCGAGACGGGATCTTCGGGCCGAGACCGTGGGGTTGCCCCGCAGTCTCGGCGCCCGGATCCCGTCTCGCGGTTAAGAGCCTGCGCCGGTCGGGTCAGGGCTGGAGCAGTGCGAGCATCTCGGGCGGGGCAGCGCGGGCAGCCAGGTCGGGGCCGACGACCCGCTGGCATCCGTCGAGCTCGACCGTGAAACCCGCCGCGGCGTGCCCGGTCGGATGCGCGACGACGAGGACGGATGCGGTCGCCACGCAATGGCCCGCGGACGGCGCCCCGGCGAACGACGCGAAGGCCTCCCCCGCGGCGACGGCATCGAGCTCCTCGGCGTAGGTGAACGTCCCGAGATCATTCGACGTCAGCGACCCGCCGTCTGTCGACGGAACCCCGACTGCATACCGGCACAGCTGCATCCCCTGCACTTCGGCGGCATCCGGCAGGGCCGGCGGCTCCCAGGGAATCACCTCGACCGGGTCGCCGCCGAGCTCGGACGCTTCCGCCACGACCCCCGCGCCGGGTGCGACGCCGGCCAACGCCACGAGCATCCCGGCCGTGGTGGCGCAGCCGGCCGCTGTCGCTGCATCCGATTCCACCAGCGCACGCTGCACGAACGTCGCCTCCGTCACCGTCAGCGCGGCCAGCGCGGCCTCGATCCGCTCGAGCACGTCCGGCCGGGGCTCAGGGCACGCTCCCATCGGGTAGGGCACGCGGATGTAGCGGCCCTCGGCATCCGCCAACCAGAGTTCGGGCCCCATCCACATGACCGCCGAGCACGCACCCATGGTCGGTGCCTCGTCCGGCTCCGTCAGGGCCGCGAGCAGGTCGGTCAGGTCTCCCTCGAGCCGCTCATTGAGAGGGCCGGCCCACGTTCCGATTTCATCCCGCTGAGACGCCGACAGGGTGCAGCGCTGCACGGCCACCGGCGTGAACCCTTCCGGCACGTTTCCGGCCACGACGCCCTCCGCGGGGCCGAATTCGTCAGCGCAGACCACGGCGTCGACGGGCACGGCATCGGGCCGAGGTGCGCCCGTGAGGAAAGGGATCGTTCCGGCGGCACACGCGGTTAGCACACCGACGAGGGCGAGAACCGCGACAGCGTGGATTCTCCGCATGCCTCCACGGTAGGCACTGGCTAGTCCGTGATCGACAACGAGTGGCTAACGATCGGGCACGCCCGGCGGCGTGCCCGGTACCCGCTCCCAGCGCCTGTGCGCTCAGTCGCGCCCGCCCGCTCAGTCGCGGGCCGCGCGGCCGGCGGCGAAGCCCTCCGCGTAACCTTCGGCGAGCGCCTCGTCGGTGCCGAGGCGGAACATGTCGGCCGGGCCGGTGCGAACCAGGGTCCGCGCCCCGGGGGTATCGACCTCGGGGGTCACGTACTCCGCCATCCCGCGGACGACCGCGACGGGACGACCCGTCGCCTTGCCCTTCACGAGATCGGATGCCGCGGCCATCTCATCTGCCACCACCGGCACCGTGACGAGCAACGGACGCCCTTGCGCGTCGGTCTCGCCGCGCAGATCGTCAACGACCTGGACCCCGGCCGCGCCGATCGCGATGTCGGTCTGCCCGAGCCGCCACGCGCGACCGAGCGTGTCGCTCACGATGACGCCGAGCGGCACGCCGAACCGTTCGCGGAGCGCCGCACAGAGCGCGCGGGCCGACGCATCCGGATCCACCGGCAGCAGCAGCACCGTGCCCTCGGGAGTGTTCGACGCGTCGACGCCGGCGGCCGCGCCCACGATGCCGAGCCTGCTCTCGACGATCCGCGTCGTGCCACGGGTCGCGACGACCCGCACGGTCTCCGCCGTGATGGCGTCTTCGCGGTCGGATGCGGGCAGCATCCGCCCCTCCGCCTTCGACACGATCTTGCTCGTCACGACGAGAATGTCGCCGTCGCGGATGCCATCCGCATCCGCCGCCCACGCGTCGCCGATCAGCTGAGCGAGGTCGTCGTCGCCGGTCACCTCGGGGATGCCGTCCAGCGCCCAGACCTGCATGCGGCGTGCACTCATCCGTTCATCGTTCCACACCGCGGACGCCGAGCGCGGCGCGCGCCCTGCGCCACGGCCCGCCCGGAAGATACGCTTCAGGCGTGACCGAACGCGCTCCCCTCTCCCGCAAGTTGTCCGCCATCGCCGAGTCCGCGACCCTCAAGGTCGACGCGAAGGCCAAAGCCCTGCAGGCGGCGGGACGCCCCGTCATCTCCTACGCGGCCGGCGAACCCGACTTCGCCACCCCGCAGTTCGTGGTGGATGCGGCAGCGGAAGCACTGACCAACCCGGCCAACTTCCGGTACACCCCCGCCGCCGGGCTGCCCGTGCTGCGCGAGGCCATCGCCGCGAAGACGCACCGCGACTCGGGTCTCGACGTCGAGCCCAGCCAGATCATCGTCACGAACGGTGGCAAGCAGGCGGTGTACCAGGCGTTCCAGGCGGTCGTGAATCCGGGCGACGAGGTGCTGCTGCCGGCCCCGTACTGGACGACCTACCCGGAGGCGATCCGCCTCGCCGACGGTACGCCGGTCGAGGTCTTCGCGGGCGCGGACCAGGACTACAAGGTCACCGTCGACCAGCTCGAAGCGGCCCGCACCCCCCGCACGACCGTGCTCGTGTTCGTGTCTCCTTCGAACCCGACCGGCGCCGTGTACACGCCCGAAGAGACCCGCGCGATCGGCGAGTGGGCACTGCAGCACGGCATCTGGGTCATCACCGACGAGATCTACCAGAACCTGGTCTACGAGGGTGCGCGAGCGGTCTCGATCGTCGAGGCCGTGCCCGAACTGGCGGGCCAGACCCTGCTCGTCAACGGCGTCGCGAAGACGTACGCCATGACCGGATGGCGCGTCGGCTGGATGATCGGCCCGAAGGACGCCATCAAGGTCGCCGCCAACCTGCAGTCCCACCTGTCGAGCAACGTCAACAACATCGCCCAGCGCGCGGCGCTCGCCGCGCTCACCGGGCCGCAGACGGAGGCGGAAGAGATGCGGGTCGCCTTCGACCGCCGCCGCCGCCTGATCGTGTCGGAACTCGCCAAGATCGAGGGCGTTGCTGTGCCGAACCCGCTCGGCGCGTTCTACGTCTACCCCGACGTGCGCGGACTCCTCGGCCGCGAGTGGGCGGGCAGCACTCCGACCACGAGCCTCGAACTCGCCGACCTCATCCTGGAAAAGGCCGAGGTCGCGGTCGTGCCCGGCGAAGCCTTCGGCCCGTCCGGCTACCTGCGGCTGTCGTACGCGCTCGGCGACGACGCACTGCTCGAGGGCGTGCAGCGCCTGCAGACGCTCTTCGCCTGAGACGCTCTTCGGCTGGGCGGCTCCTCGCCTGGGGGCGCTCCTCGCCTGGGGGGCGCTCCTCGCCTGGGGGCGCTCCTCGCCTGGGGGCGCTCTTCGCCTGGGGGGGCTCCTCGCCTGGGCGGCTACATCCGCATCCACTCCAGTCGTCGGATCGGACGCGGACTCACCGCCTCAACCGTCACAAACCGTGTACACCAGCCCCACCGATCCGACGACTGCGGAACCACTACGGCCGCGCGGGCACTGTCGTGCCGCGTCGAGCGGCGGTCGCCCTCGTCCGGCGTCGCTGACGCGTCGCCGGCGCCTACCGGCAGCACCCGCCCCAGTCGTCGGATCAGACGCGGACTCACCGCCTCAACCGTCACAACCGTGCACACCAGCCCCACCGATCCGACGACTGCGGAACCACGCGGGCCGCTCGGGCACTGTCGGGGCTCACGGGCCGCCCTCGACGTCGCGGCGGGCACACCGCACACCGCACCCGGCGCGCCCCGCCGGGGCCTAAAGCTCGACGCCGACCAGCACGGGTTCGGGCTGCAGGATGAGTCCGAACTCCTGCTGCACCCGCTGCTGGATGAACCGGGCGAGCTCGGCGAGCTCCTCGGCCCTCGCCCCGCCGCGGTTCGTCAACGCGAGCGCGTGCTTCGACGAAACCGCCGCACGCGAGCGCGGCAGGTGGAATCCCTTGCCGATCCCCGCGTGTTCAATGAGCCACGCGGCGCTCACCTTCACCTGCACGGGCTGATCGACAGCAGGGGGCACGTAGCCGTCGAAGCTGTCGAGCGGAATGATCCGCATCGGCTCGATCACGGCCTGCATCGGCCAGCGCGGGCACGCGTCCGGAAGCGTGCGGGCGAACCGCTCCGACACGATCGCGTTCTGGAAAAACGAGCCGGCGGATGCGGTGTCGGCGTCCGTGGCATCGAGCACCATGCCCTTGCGGCGACGCGTCGCGAGCACGTGATCGCGCACCCAGGCGAGCGTCACGGTCGCACCGGGTGCGAGCCCGAGCGCCTGCCGCAGCTGTTCGCCGCGGATGGGGAACTCGCCGTGTCCGACCTCGACGAGTTGCAGCGTCACCGAAAGGATCACCGCACGGCGCGCGGGCACCGAACCGTAATGGTGCTTGAGTACCGAGGTGCGGAATCCGAGCTCGAGGTCGGCCGCCGGTACGACCGAGATCTCACCGGTTGCCTCGTCGATGAGTTCGACCTCGACGAGCGTCTCGGAGATGTCTTGCCCGTACGCGCCGACGTTTTGCACGGGAGCGGCGCCCACGGTGCCCGGAATGCCCGACATCGCCGCGATGCCCGACAGCCCCTCGGCCACGGTGTACGCGACGAGCTCATCCCAGTCGTGTCCCGCCTGAACGCGCAGGCGCACGGTCCCCTCGGGGCCGCCGCCGACTCGTTCGATGCCGCGCGTGAGCATGCGGACGACGGTGCCGTCGAAGGGCTCATCGCCGACCAGCAGGTTCGATCCGCCACCGATCACGAACCACTCGTCACCCGCGGCCCAGATCGACCGCAGCGCCTCCACGAGCTCGTCGCGCGTGCGCGCTTCGGCCATGCTCGTGGGCGCCGCGCCGGTCTGCAGCGTCGTGAGCCGCGAAAGCGGGAGGGGGTCGATCTCGGTCATCTCAGACCAGCCGGATCCGCACCTGCGCCTTGCCGAGCACGGTCGTGTCGGCGTGCGTCACGGTGAGGTCGATGCGGGCGGACTCGTCGTCGAGCGCGCCGACGGTCGCGACGACGCGCACATCGGCGCCGTCCTCCGGGTGCACGACCACGGGCCGGGTGAACCGCACGCCGTACTCCGTGATGCGTCCGGAGTCCTCGAGCCAGGGCACGAGCGTCTCGATCGAAAGGCCCATCGTCAGCATCCCGTGGGCGAGCACACCCGGCAGTCCGACGCGGGCCGCCACGTCGTCGCGGTAGTGGATGGGGTTGAAGTCTCCGGATGCGCCGGCGTACCGCACGAGCGATTCACGCGTCAGGTGCACGTCGCGTTCTGCGACGACCTGTCCGATCTCGAGCACGTCGCTCACTCTTCTCCCCCGATCAGCAGGACCGAGGTCGTGGTGACGACGTGGGCGCCGTCCGCATCCGTCACGTCGGCCTCGCTCGTGACCATCGCGCCCTTGCCGATGGCGCGGACGCCGGTGACCCGCAGCCGGGCGACCAGTTCGTCGCCGGCGACGATCGGACGCGAGTAGCGGAACCGCTGCTCGGCGTGGATGGCGCGCTCGAGCACGATGCCGGAGTCGGGCTCGGCGAGCAGCTGCTGCATCGTGAGATCTTGGATGACCATCGCGAACGTCGGCGGAGCGACCACGTCGGCGTACCCGAGGGCGGCGGCGGCGCTCACATCGGTGTGCTGAGGATCCGTGGCGAAGACGGCGCGAGCGAACTCGCGCACCTTCTCACGGCCGACGAGGTACGGCGGCGTCGGCGCGAAGGCGCGACCGAGCAGCTCGGGATTCACGGGCATACCATCATCCTACCGAGCGGTTCCGACGGCGCTCCGGCCCGGCGCCGGACGAAACCGCTGACGCCCGACCACGGCGGATCACCGCTGACGCCCGAGCACGGCGGATCAGCGCCGACGCCCGAGCGCGGCGGATCAGCGCTGACGGCCTCGGATCGCCTTGATCGACATCTGCGTGCCGATGAACACGAGGAACGCCGCGAACAGGATGTTGGCGACCGCGGGGTCGAGGAGGGTCGCGATCCAGGCGCCGAGCGCCGTCGTCGTACACGCCGCGATGCCGACGGTCGCGGCGGCCACGAGGTCCACGTTCTTCCGCCGCAGGTTGCCGATCGTGCCCGACACCGCGGTCGGAATCATGAAGAGCAGCGACGTGCCCTTGGCCTGCAGGTCGCTCGCACCGAACAGCAGCATCAGGATCGGCACGACGATGACGCCGCCGCCGACACCGATGAGTCCAGCCATGATGCCGGTGAACACGCCGACGACCACGAGCGCGACGCCCGACCAGATCGTCAGTTCGATCTCGGAGTCACGCGAAGGAACCACGATGAACAGACTCACGATGACGACGACGATGAACGCGACGAAGCCCCAACGCAGCGCCGTCTGCGAGATGCGCGGCAGCAGCCAGGTACCGATCTGCGCCCCGACGACCGCGCCGACGGCGAGCAGGATGGCGGGAACCCACGCGACCGAGCCGTGCACCGCGTAGGAGATGACGCCCACGGTCGCGGTCGGCACGATCGCGGCGAGCGACGTGCCGGCGGCGAGCCGCTGATCGAACTTCAGGAACATCACCAGCAGCGGCACGATGACCGTTCCGCCGCCGACGCCGAAGAGTCCGGAGAGGAGGCCGGCCAGCAGGCCGGTGCCGATGCAGGCCGCGAAGAATGCGGGGGTACGCGCGGCGAACACGCGTGCGGGGGCGTCTGTCACGGAGGCGAGCCTACCGCCGTCGCCGACCTCGGTCGGTCCGCCGTCGCTGCGTTTCGCGCCGAAAGGCGCTCACGGGCTGCGATGACGGACCGACCGGGCTCACGCGTTACTGGACGGACCAGCCGCCGTCGGAGGCGAGGATCGCACCGTTGATGTTCACACCGTCATCCGACAGCAGGAACGTGATGGATGCGGCGAGCTGCTCCGCGGTCGCGATCGTCGGGATCGCGGACTGGAACGGCTGCAGCCGCGCCTGACCGGCTGCCGACACGTTCGGGGGGAACGGGATGCCGGTCGCGACGCCGCCGGGGGCGACCGCGTTGACCCGGATGCCGGCCGGGCCGTACATGAAGGCCGCCGACTTCGTCATCCCGACGACGCCGTGCTTGGAGACGGTATAGGCGTTGCCCGACGCGTTGCCGCGGAGCCCGGCTTCGGAGGCGACGTTCACGATCGAGCCGCGACCGGCGTCGACCATCGCGGGCAGCACCGCACGGCTGAGCTTGAAGGAGCCGGTCAGGTTGACCCCGATCACCCGGTCCCACATCGCGTCGGTCGTCTCGTGCAGCGGCGAGAAGTCGTCGTTGATGCCGGCGATGTTCGCGAGCGCGTCGATGCGCCCGCCGGCGGCCGCGACGATCTCGTCGACCGATTCCTGCCGGGTGATGTCTCCGGCGACGGTCACGATGTCCGCATCCGGCAGTTCCGCCGAGAACTCCGCGAGACGCTCCGCCGAGATGTCGACGGCGACGACCTTGCCGCCCTCGCGCGCGACGCGCGACGCCGTGGCCCGCCCGATTCCGGATGCCGCGCCGGTCACGATGACGGTCTTTCCGGCGAAGCGGCCGGAGGACAGGCGCTCGACCCAGCCCGCCGCCTCCGATTCTTCGGGGATGACTCCGCCGTTCACGGCGCGGACGAGGTCGTCGATCACCGATTGCGGCAGCTGACCCTGGCTGAGCGCGACGAGTTGCTGCAGCGGCAGTCCCTTGACGGGCGCGAAGCTCTCCTCGGTGCCGCCGGACTGCGCGAGCAGCCCGCGGACCAGGTCGCCGCCGACCGGGTGCTCGAGCCAGGCTCCGATGGTGCTGTTCGCGGTGAGGACGGTGTTGTCTCTCATGATTGTTCCTTTCGTAGTGGTGCTGCCTGCTCACGCGGACACCCACGGCATGAGGGTTTAATCCCGCGCGGGAAATACTACGCTGGGGCGAGTGGGAACTCCAAGTGAATCCGAGAGCGCTGTGCCGCAGCGGCGCGGCCGCGGCGAACGTGCCGGCCTCGACCGCGCCACGATCCTCGCCGCCGCACGCACGGTCGATGCCGCCAAGCTCACGATGCAGGGCCTGGCCGACCTCCTCGGCGTCGACCGCAAGGCGCTGCACCATCACGTGAGCGGGCGCGAAGCCCTCCTCGAATTGCTCGCCGAAGACACCTTCCTCGCCAGGATGAGCGCGGTCGGCATCCCGGACGACGCCTCCTGGAAAGACGCCTGCCGCATCTTCGCCGACGCGATGCGGCGCGCGCTCGTCGACTCTGGCCCGCTCATGTCGCACTTCCGGGTCTCATCGCAGGTGACCCTCGCGTCGGTGCGCCCGGCCGAGATCGTGCTGGAACGGATGCTGGCCGCGGGCTTCGACGACGATACTGCGGGCCGCGGGCTGCTCCTCCTGACCACCGTCAGCGTCGGTTTCGCGCGCGAGCAGCTCTCCGCATCCGGCGCCGACGGGCATCCGCACGTCCGGAACTTCCGCGACATGCTCGCGCACGCCGACGCGGACGACCTGGGCGCGCTGCGCCGACTCGACCGCCGGGACTTCGACGCCTACGGCGACGAGCAGTTCCGCTTCGACATCGACGCGTTCCTCACGGCGATGTCGACGTACATCCCCTGACACCTCACATCACGACACCCGCCGACGGGCTGGCGCGGAGGATCAGCGGAGCGTGCGCCGGGCGCTGATCTGACCCGTGTCGAAGCCCATCAGGTGCAGGCCGCCGTGGAAGCGCGCGTGCTCGATCTTGATGCAGCGATCCATGACAACCGTGAGGCCCTTCGCCTCGCCGTCGCGGGCCGCATCCTCGTTCCAGATACCGAGCTGCGCCCACACCGTCGGCGCGCCCACGGCGAGCGCATCGTCGATCACCGAGGGCAGGTCGGACGCCTTGCGGAACACGTCGACGATGTCGGGCACCTCCGGGAGGGACGCGAGATCGGGGTACGCCTTCTGCCCGAGGATCACGTCGGCGTTCGGGTTCACGAAGTACACGCGGTAGTCCGAGGACTGCTGCAGGTAGGTCCCCACGAAGTAGCTGGATCGCGCGGGATTCGCGGACGCCCCGACGATCGCGACGCTCTTCGCCGCCCGCAGGATGCGGAGCCGCTCCTTCGCGGAGGGGCCCTCCCAGGTGCGCTGCGACTTCAGCAGCTTCGCGAGCGGCGAGTTCGCCGGCAGCGCGCACGTGAGACCGTTCGGGAGCCGCGTCGAAATCGTCTCCGCCTCGGTGGCGTGTCCCGGGGCGATCGAATCGGCCATCATGCCTCCTGTACGGCGGCGAGCGCCTGATCGAGGTCGTAGAGGATGTCGTCGACATCTTCGATGCCGACGCTGATGCGAACGAGCCCGGGAAGCACTCCTCCGTCGAGCAGCTGCTGCTCGGTGAGCTGCGCGTGGGTCGTGGAGGCCGGATGCAGCACCAGGGTCTTCGCGTCGCCGATGTTGGCCAGGTGGCTGGCGAGGTCGAGCGACTCGATGAACGTCTTACCCGCCGCGCGTCCGCCCTTGACGCCGAACCCGAAGACGGCGCCCGGCCCCTCCGGCAGATATTTCTTCGCGCGCTCGTGATGCGGATGCTGCGGCAGCCCCGCCCAGTTGACGTACTCCACGCGCGGGTCGGCGTCGAGCCACTCCGCGACGATGCGGGCGTTCTCGACGTGCGCCTTCATGCGGAAGGGCAGCGTCTCGACCCCTTGGGCGAGCAGGAATGCGGAGTGCGGCGCGAGCGCCGGTCCGATGTCACGCAGCTGTTCGGCGCGCAGGCGCGTGAGGAAGGCGTACTCGCCGAAGTTTCCCGACCACTCGAGCCCGCCGTAGCTCGGCACGGGCTCGGTGTACAGCGGGAACCGGTCGTTCTGCCAGTCGAATCGGCCGGACTCGACCACCACTCCGCCGAGGGTCGTGCCGTGCCCGCCGAGGAACTTCGTCGCGGAGTGCACGACGATGTCGGCGCCCCATTCGATCGGACGACACAAATACGGGGTCGCGACCGTCGAGTCGATGATGAGCGGCACGCCCGCATCGCGGGCGACGGCGGCGAGACCCTCGATGTCGGCGATCTCACCGGACGGGTTGGCCACCGTCTCGGCGAAGATCGCCTTGGTCTGCGGCGTCACGGCGGCGGCGTACGCGGCAGGGTCGGAGGAGGCGACGAACGTCGTCTGCACACCGAAGCGGCGAAGCGTGACGTCGAGCTGGGTGATCGACCCGCCGTACAGGTTCGCGCTCGCGACGATGTGGTCGCCGGCACCGGCGAGCGAGGCGAACGTGATGAACTGCGCCGACAGTCCGCTCGAGGTGGCGACGGCACCGAGGCCCTGCTCGAGTGACGCGATCCGCTCCTCGAAGGAGGCGGTCGTCGGGTTCGCGAGCCGGCTGTAGATGTTGCCGTACTTCTGCAGCGCGAAACGGGCGGCGGCATCATCCGTGTCGTCGAAGACGAAGGATCCCGACTGGTAGATCGGCAGCGCGCGGGCGCCCGTCACCGGGTCGGGGATGTTGCCGGCGTGGATGGCACGCGTGCGGAAGCCGTATTCGCGGTCTGCCATGGTGCGGACCCTTCGGGTCGGAGTCTGGGGGCCTCCCGAGCCTAGCCGCGCCGCGGATGCTGCCGGCCGATCGGCGACCCCCACCGTAATAGTGCGGCGGGGGTCAGTCCGCCGCGGCCGACTCCTCCGCGAGCGTCAGCACACGAGCGGCGGAGGCCGTCACGTGCGAGGTCGTGCGCGGATCGAGGAGGAGTGCGGATTGTCGCGCTGCCTCGACGCCGTCGACCCGGAGCTCGCCCTGGAGCAGCAGCACGAGCGATATGCCGACGAGGTCGGTCGGATCGTCGAGGGTTCGGAACGACAGGCGGGGCGGGGGCCCGGATGCGGCTGCGGTCAGCACGACCACGACGCTGGCGCCCGCGACCCGCAGCCGCGGACGCTGGAACACGATCGTGGGCGACCGCACCGACAGCGCGCGGTCGCGCCCGAGGGCCGCGACGCGATCGACCGCGTCGCCGACGCTCACCTGCGGCCCGGACAGTCCGACGATGCGTTGGTGGGTACCGGCCGGGGCGAGGAGCGTGGCCCGCGGGCCCTTCAGCTCGACGAGCTGCAATTGCCAGCGCAGGTCGAGCCCGGGTGCGGTCTCGACGTGGATCTCGCGGACGGTCCCCCGCCCGTCCTGCAGCGGCTGTCGCGGGAGCCCCCGGAAGGGGACGAGCCGCGGGAGGTCGTGAGAGCCCGCCGGGGAGCGGAGTTCAATGCCGTTCTCGGTCATCGGAAGAGCGGGTTCCCTGTCGGAAGACAGAAGTGCGGGGCGGCGAATGGACGCCGCCCCGCACTTCGTGGTGTGGGATCAGGCCTTGCTGTCGGCGAGGACGTAGCCCTCTTCGCCGTGCACGACCGTGTCGATGCCCGCGATCTCGTCTTCGTTCTTGACGCGGAAGCCGATGGTCTTCTCGATCGCGAAGCCGATGATGAAGGCGAGCACGAAGGAGTAGATCATCACGGAGAAGGCGGCGATCGCCTGCACCAGCAGCTGGGTGCCGTCACCACCGACGAAGAGGCCGGTGCCGTTGGCGAAGAAGCCGAGGTACAGCGTTCCGATCAGACCACCGACGAGGTGGATGCCGACGACGTCGAGCGAGTCGTCGAAGCCGATCTTGAACTTGAGCTCGATCGCCAGGGCGCAGACCGCACCGGCGATGAGGCCGAGCAGGATCGCCCAGATCGGGTGCAGCGAACCGCAGGCCGGGGTGATCGCGACGAGACCCGCAACGGCACCGGATGCTGCGCCGACCGAGGTGGGCTTGCCGTCCTTGATCTTCTCGACGACGAGCCACGCCAGCAGAGCGGCCGCGGGAGCGGCGATCGTGTTGACGAACGCGAGTGCCGCGATGCCGTCGGCGGCGAGCTCGGAGCCCGCGTTGAAGCCGAACCAGCCGAACCACAGGAGGCCGGCGCCGAGGAGAACGAACGGCGGGTTGTGAGGGACGTGGACGCCCTTCTGGAAGCCGACGCGCTTGCCGAGGACGAGCGCGAGAGCCAGAGCTGCCGCACCGGCGTTGATGTGCACCGCGGTACCACCGGCGAAGTCGATCGCGCCGAGGCCGAACGCTTCCTGCAGACCGTGGGTGATCCAGCCGCCGTAGGCGAAGCTGCCGTCATCGGCGAGGCCGAAGTTGAAGACCCAGCTGGCGACCGGGAAGTACACGATCGTCGCCCAGAGCGCGGCGAAGATCATCCAGGAGCCGAACTTGGCACGGTCGGCGATGGCACCCGAGACCAGCGCGACGGTGATGATGGCGAACGTGGCCTGGAAGGCGACGAAGGCGAGCGGCGGGTAGGCAGAACCCTCCGGAGCCTCGAGCAGGCTGTTCAGGCCGAGGGCCGACCAGTCGATCTGCCAGGGGGCGATGGTGCCCTCTGCGCCGGGGAAGGCGATGGCGTAGCCGTAGAGAACCCACAGCACGCCGATGAGGCCCAGCGCGCCGAAGCTCATCATCATCATGCTGATGACGCTCTTGGCCTTGACGAGGCCTCCGTAGAAGAAGGCGAGTCCGGGGGTCATCAGCAGCACGAGGGCTGCACAAATGAGTATGAAGGCGGTGTTTCCTTGGTCCATCTCGAAGAGACCTCTCTGCAGGGACGCAGGGCGTAGCGTCGGGTAGCCCACAGCTTGTCGCGCGTTCGTTTCACCGCGCGGGTCGTTGTGTTACCTGCAGGTTTCGAGAGGCCCCCTTCGTGTAAACAACAGATTGCGGGGCCCGTGGAAGGTGCCGGGCGTCTCCGGTGAGGGTGCCCGGTCGGGCCCCGATCGCCCGCGGCGACGGCAAGGCACCCGCATACCACTGCGCCCGCCCCGGGGTGTGCGGCAGGGCGGGCTCGCGCGGGCAGGATACGGTCGGCTCATCGCGAGGGCGCGGTCGGAATCCTCCGGCCGCGACTCCCCGATCGAGGGGGGCAGGCTCATGCCGTTGTTCGAACTGGAGGCCAGTCGCAGCGGGCGGCGGCGTGTGTTCTTACGCGCGCAGCTGCCGTTCCTCCTCGGCGCCCTCTTCCTCGCGCTCGTCACGTGGTTCGCGCTCCCGGATGACGCTCTGTCGCCGCTCATGGTCGGCGGCTACGTCCTCGCGTTCGCCGCGTCGGTCGCAGCGCTCTGGGTGCCGTGGGAGCAGTTCGCCCGGCCGTGGATGATGTCGGTCGCCGTCATCGACATGGCCGCCGTCGCCCTCATCCGCGCAGAGCTCCTCCCCGACCTCCCCGCGGTGACGATGCTCGCCGTCTTCCCGATCTTCTGGCTCGCCTACGGATTCCCCTGGTACGGGATCGTTGTCGCGGTGCTGGGCGCCGTGTTCATGACCTCGTTCGGCTTCTTCGTGGGCAACACCTGGCCGACGACCCCGATCGAGTGGGCACGCCTGATCACCCTTCCGGTCCTCATCGTCGGGGTCGCGGTCGTGGTGTACATCGCGGCACGGCATCTGCGGCGAAACTCCGCGCGGGTCAGAGCAGCCCAGCACGATCAGGAGATCGCCCTGCGGGCCGCGCAGGATGCCGAAGCCCTCGCACTCAGCATTCTGAACACGGTGTCCGCCGGCGTCGCGTTCTACGACGCCGACGGGCGGCTCGATGTCGCCAACGAACTCGCGCACCGGATGGTGGGGATGGTCGGGTTCCGACTCGACGAACCGCCGTATGCCGGAGACAACGTGCTCGCCGCCGACCGGCGGAGCGAGATTCCCTACGCGGACCAGATCATTCCGCGTGCGCTCCGGGGTGAGACGATCGAGGACCACGTCGAGTGGCTCGGCCCACCCGATGCGCAGGTCGCCATCATGGCGTCGGCCAGACGGGTGTACCGCGACGATGGCGAAGTGCTCGGAACGGTCGTCGTCGCCTACGACGTCACCGAACTGGCCGATGCGATCGAGGTACGCGAACAGTTCCTGCGTACGGTGTCGCACGAGCTGCGCACCCCGATGACGTCGATCACCGGGTTCCTCGACCTCATCGATGAAGCCGTGAGCCCCGAGAACGAGCGGCTGCACGGGTACATCCAGATCGTGACGCGCAAGACCGACGACCTCGTCGACCGGATCGGCGAGCTGCTGGCGGCGAACGACGACGAACGCCCGCTGGCGCGGAGCGACGTCGACCTCGTGCCGGCGATCCTTCGAGCGGTTGACGACACCCGCACGGCGGCGTCGCGGCGCGGGATGACCGTCGCGCTGGATGCTCCGGCCACGCTCGCCGCGCGGGTCGATCTCCCCCGCCTGACCGACGCGGTCACGGAGCTGCTGACGAACGCGGTGAAGTTCGGCGACGACGGCACGGCGATCACGGTCCGCGTCGGGCGCGTCGACGACCGCATCACCGTCGCGGTGACCAACCGCGGAGTCGGCATCACGCACGCCGAGCAGCGCAGGATCTTCGACCGCTTCTACCGCACCGCATCTGCGCGCTCGCGTGCCGTGCAGGGATTCGGGCTGGGACTCACCAACGCTCGCGAGGTGGTCGCGGCGCACGGCGGGCACATCCTGATCGACAGCGTTCCGGATGCGGCAACCACGTTCACGATCGACATCCCGACGGGCTGAGCGCGGAGCCGACGCGCGTGAGGCGCGAGCCCCGCGTCAGGGCTGGAGGCGCTCCGCGTCCCAACCGCCCGCGGCGGAGCGCCGGTACGACAGGCGCCGATGCATCCGGTCACGGCTGCCGTGCCAGAACTCGACGGTCTCGGGAACCAGGCGGTAGGCGACCCAGCTGGCGGGGCGCGGGACCGCGTCGCCGTAGCGATCGAGGAGGTCGTTCGCCGACTCGATCAGTCCCGCGAGGGTGGACTCCGGGCCGGCCGGGAAGGGCGCCGACTGGTGAGCGACCGCGGTGGCCGCGCGGGACTTCGGCGAACGGTCGGCGAAGAGCGCGTCGGATTCCGCATCCGTCATCCGTTCGACCGCGCCCTCGAACCGCAGCTGTTGCATCGTCTCGCGCCAGTACGCCTGCAGCGCCGCACGCGGATTCTCGGCGAGGTGGGCACCCTTGCGGCTCTCGGTCGAGGAGCCGAACACGACGCCCCGCTCGTCGAGCCGTTTGACGTCGACCGTGCGCGCCGACACGCTCCCTTCGGCGGATGCGGTCGCGAGCGTCATCGACAACGGCTCGCTCACCGCACGTTCATCGGCGAGCCGCAGCCACTCCTTCGCGAGCACCAGGGGGTCGGCGGGAGGGCGATCGAACTCCGGGAGCACGAGGCCGGCGTCGCCGGAGAGCGGAATGCGTGCGGGGTTCGGCGCGGGATCGGTCACGTCGCGACCCTACCCGCGCGCGTCACGACGCGTCGGCCGGGGCGCTCGCGTCGGTGCCCGGCAGGCGCTCGTCGGTGCCGACCGTGTCGGGGATGCCGGGAATGTCGGCCTCGGAGTGCTCCGCCTCATCCGTCGCCGCGGCCGCATCCTTCGCCGCCTCGACATCGGCCGCGCCGGGTGAGACGGCACTGCCGTCGCCGTCGGCAGCAGCGGTCTTCACCTCGTCGCTGACCGCGTCGGTGGGCGGGGCGTCGTCGTGCGTCGCGTCGTCGGCGTCGCGCGTGCGGGGCAGGTTGTCGCTCATGGGAAGCTCCTTCGTCGTGCGTCGGATGCGGCGGCCCGCGCCAGTCAGCGCCAGGGCAGGTTGAGGTCGCCGGGGTCGACATCGACGTCGCCGACGTCATCGGGTCCGCCCGTTCCGGGCTCGACCTTCACATCGTCCTCGTCGATGTCGGGATCGTTCTGCGCGGCGGGGCTGCCCTCGGCCTGCTTCTGCGCGGTCTCGGATTCGCTGGCCGGGCTGTATGCCATGTCTTTCCGGAGCGACTCCTCCTCCGAGAGCCCTTGCGCCGGGGGCGCGGGCGGCAGCTCGTCGTTCTCTCCGGCGGCGATGCGGGTGCGATCTTCAGCGTTCATGCGCCCGACGCTAGGCCGTGCCGGACGCGCGAAGGCACCCTTGACAGCGCCCGCATCCGCGCCGTCGACTCAGGCGGACGCGCGCAGCCGCTCGCGCACCTCGCGGCGCTGCACCTTGCCGATGAGCGAACGCGGAAGGTCGTCCATCGCCTCGATGCGCCGCGGCACCTTGTAGGCGGCGAGGCGGGTGCGGCAGTAGTCGCGGAGCGCATCCGCATCCAGGTCCACCCCGTCCCGCAGCACGACGGCCGCCGCGACCTGCTCGGCACCGTCGGGTCGGGAGACGGCCACCACGGCCGCCGCGGTCACGTCCGGATGCGACTCGAGCACGCTCTCCACCTCCGAGGGCGCGACGTTGAAGCCGCCCGTGATGATGAGCTCCTTCAACCGGTCGACGATCGTGACGAATCCATCGGTGGAGACCGACGCGATGTCGCCCGTGCGCAGCCATCCGTCGGGGAGGAGAGTCGCCGACGTCTCCGCCGGCCGCCGCCAGTACCCCTGGAACACCTGCGGACCGCGGATGAGGAGTTCCCCGGCCTCCCCCGGCGCCCGATCGACCGTGGGGTCATCGGGGTCGACGACGCGGATCTCGGTGCTCGGGAACGGCACCCCGACGGTGCCGGGGCGGCGCGAGGGTCCGATCGGGTTGCCGAGGGCGACCGGGGACGTCTCCGTCATGCCGTAGCCCTCGACGAGCAGCCCGCCGCTGGCGTGCTCCCACTTGGCCACCGTCGCGATCGGGAGGCTCATCGCCCCGGAGATCGCGAAGCGCACGGTCGACAGGTCGATGGTGTTGCGGGATGCCGCACGGGCGAGCTGGTCGTAGATCGGCGGCACGGCGGGGAGGAAGGTCGGCGGGCTGTGGCGCGCCGCATCCGCCACCAGGCCGACATCGAACTTCGGGAACAGCACGAGTCGCGCACCGATGCTCATGGCGAACGTCAGGCAGAGCGTCATTCCGTAGGCGTGGAAGAGCGGGAGCACGCCGTAGAAGACCTCGTCGCCCTCGCGCAGCCCCGGCACCCACGCGCGGCCCTGCTCGGCGTTCGCGCGCAGGTTGCCGTGGGTGAGGATCGCGCCCTTCGGGGATCCCGTGGTGCCGCTCGTGTACTGCAGCAGCGCGATGTCGCGGACGGCCGGACGCGGATGCCGGCGCGACAACCGTCGGGACTGCACGAGCCGAGCCCACTCGAGCGGACGGCGGGCGGTCGGCTTCTGCGTGAGCTGCGCCCGAGCCGTGCGCGCCTTCGGAATCGGGAGGCGGAGTGCGAGGCGCTTGCCGAGCGGCAGCTCGGTGGTCAAGTCGACGCTGATCGTCTTCTCGAGCTGCAGGTCGGCCGGGAAAGCAGCCACGGTGTCGTAAATCTTGTCCCACACGATCGCGAAGCGCGCCTCGTGGTCCTCGAACTGGTGGCGCAGCTCGCGGGCGGTGTACAGCGGGTTGTGTTCGACGACGATCGCCCCGAGGCGCAGGATCGCGTAGAAGGCGACGACGTGCTGCGGGCAGTTCGGCAGCACGAGGGCGACGCGGTCACCGGCCGTGACGCCGAGACGCCGAAGCCCCTCCGCGGCGCGGTCGATCTGCTCGCCGAGCTCCCGATACGTCGTCACCGCGCCGAAGAACTCGAGCGCGGGCTTGCGCCCGTAGAGCCGGACGCTGGCGTCGATCATGTCGACCAGCGACTCGGTCGGATCCTCGATCGTTTCCGGGACGCCGGGCGCGTAGGCCTTCAGCCACGGCTTGGATGCGTAGGGGTTCGACTCGGAGTTCATGCCCCCATCCTCGCCGTCGACAGATGCATGCTCGGGCATATTGACAGATCGCGGGTCATCCCGAAGAGGGCGCCGCGATGGCAAGCCCCGGGACGGATCGCCGTGCGCATGCGAGGGTGGGTCCATGCGACGCATCGGTGCGATCTTCACCCCGTACTTTCCACCCGAGGCCCTGCGCGATGCCGCCGAAGCCGCCGACCAGGCCGGGGTTCCCGAGCTCTGGTTGTGGGAGGACTGCTTCCGAGAGTCGGCGTTCGCGGCCGCATCCGCGGTCCTCGCGTGGACGACGAGCCTACGGGTCGGCATCGGAGTCGCCCCGATGCCGCTGCGAAACGTCGCACTCACCGCCATGGAGATCGCCACCGTCGAGCGGCTCTTCCCGGGGCGGATCATTCCGGGCGTCGGGCACGGCGTGCTTCCGTGGATGGCGCAGGTCGGCGCCCGCGCGGCGTCGCCGCTCACGCTCATGCGCGAGTACGTGCCCGCGCTCCGGTCGCTGCTCGCCGGCGAAAAGGTGCAGACGGCGGGCCGATACGTCACTCTCGACGACGTGCGGCTGGACTGGCCGCCGCGGGTCGCCCCCCGCGTGCTGGTCGCCGGCGAAGGCCCGAAGACCGTGCGTCTCACCGGCGAGGTCGGCGACGGCACGATCCTCCCGGGCGGCAGCACCCCCGAACGGGTGACGCGCACGCTCGCCCTCGCGCAGGAGGGCCGCGCGTCCGCCGGGCGGGATGCCGCGCACGAGCTCGTCGTCTTCGTCCGCGCCGCGTTCGGCGGTGACGATGCGCGCGAGGCGCTCCGCACCGAGATCGCCGCGGAAGCCGGCGAGGTCGATGACGCCCTGATGATCAGCGGAGACGCGGATGCGGTCGCCGCGGGCATCGAACCCTTCTACGCGGCCGGCGCGACATCGGTCATCCTGCAGCCGATCTTCGCCGAGACAGACCTTCCCGGGTTCATGACGAACGCAGGGTCGGTGGCACGCCTCCTCGGGAGTTCGTGAGTCGCCGCCGCCGGAGCTGACCGCGGCGACCGGCCGTCGCGGAGACGCCGCCATCCGTCCGTCTGACCCGTAGTGCATGATGGGGTCAGCGTGACGGACGGGGGCCCGGGGATGACCACGCAAGACCGTACGTCGGACGGCTTCTCCGACCTGGCGCAGTGGATGGACGCGGAGGCGGATCCCGCCGCCGAATCGCCGGAAGACGCACGGCGGCGACGCCGTCGGCGGCGAACGGTGTGGATCGTCGCACTCGTTCTCGTCGCTATCGTGGTCGGGGTTCCCGGCGGCTACGTCGCGTGGGCGCTGAATGCTCCGCTGCCCCCGCCCACCGGGTCCGCGCAGGCACCGGCGGTGCCGGTCGGCGGGGCCGTGACCCTCGCCCTCCCGTCCGACGGGGCATCGGCGATCAGTGTCTCCGGCGCGGAGGCTTATCTCGGACCGGACGCGAGCGGCATCTGGGCGACGAGCGGCACGGATGAGGCCCGCCCGATCGGCAGCATCAGCAAGCTCATCACGGCGCTCGTCGTTCTCGACGCGAAGCCGCTGGCGAGCGCGGAAGACCCCGGACCCACGCTGACGTTCGACGAGGCCGACAACGATCTGTACGACAAGTACTACGTCATGGGCGCCACGATCGCCGCGATGCCGACCGGCAGCGCGATGTCGCAGCACGACGCCCTCGCGACCATGCTGCTGCCGTCGGCCAGCAACTACGCCGAGGCGGTGTCGACCTGGGCCTTCGGTTCGCAGGGCGCGTTCGTGAGCGCGACGAGGCGATGGCTCGCCGAGAACGGCATGACCGGCACGACGATCGTCGAACCCACCGGCATCAATCCGCGCAACAGCAGCACCAAGACCGATCTGCTCACGCTCGGCCGGCTCGCCGCCGCGCAGCCGGTGATCGCCCAGCTGGCGGCGACGAACTCGCTGACCGTTCCGGGCGCGGGGGTTCTGCACAACACGAATGACCTGCTGGGCGAGTCCGGAATCACCGGCTTGAAGACGGGGAACCTCGGCGAGAACAGCTACAACCTGCTCTACACCGCAACGCTCGATGCCGGGCCGGCAGGGCCACTCAGCGTCACGGGCGTGTCGCTCGGCGGGTTCTCGCACGACTCGGTGAACGCCGGCGTGCTCGCGCTGCTCGCCAGCATCCGCGGAGGATTCCACGATGTGACGGTGGCGACGGCCGGGCAGCGGATCGGTACGGTGCGCACCGAGTGGGGCGCGACGGCGGCGATCGTGATCGACGAAGACCGCTCGCTCTACACGTGGTCCGATACCCCCATCACCGTCTCGCTCCGCATCCCGGCCCTCGACGCACCGGGAGCCGCGGGGCCCGTGCTCATCGCCCCCGAGGACGGCGCCGTGATCGGAACGATCACGTGGACGGCCGGGCCGAACACGGTCGAGTCGGATGTGCGAATCGAGGGCACGATCGAGCAGCCGTCGGAGTGGTGGCGGCTCACTCACCCCGGCCAGCTCGGCAACGGGTAACGCCCGCGCGTCAGCCCTGCCGCCCCTTGAACCGGGGGTTGAGCTTGTTGATGACGAAGACTCGTCCGCGCCGACGCACCACCTGCGCGCCGGGCTGGTTCTTCAACGATTTGAGTGACGACCGAACTTTCACAGCGACTCCTTATTGATAATAGTTCTCAAGAAGAGACTATGCTGATCACTCGGCGGATGCGACGTCCGCCGCGAAGTGAGCCGTCAAGAGGAAGAGGTGCCGACATGGAGTCCGGCCCCATCGTGATCGTCGGCGTCTGCACGCCGGAACGTCGTCGATACGTGTCGCGCGCGGCTGCCGCGCTCAGCCTGCGGGTCGCGCACGCCGCCGGAGGGCGCGGGAGGACGGCGTCGCTGCCGACGAATCCGCACACCGTCAGCGCGGACGCGCAGCGCGGGATGCTGATCGACGCCGCGACCGACATCGAACTCGAGCACTTCCTCGTCTCGCCACGAGAACTCGTCGACGTCGTGTGCGTGGTCGATGCGGTGCACATGCTCGGCGACTTGCGCGACGACGTGCCCCTGATGGAGCACGCCCCGGCCGGCGATGACCGCGGCGACCACGGTTCACGCGCACGGCAGGCCGCATCCTTCATCGAAGCCGCGTCGCTCGTCGCCTTCGTGAACTGGGAAGAGGTCGAGACCGCCCGACTCGCGGTGCTCATGGCGCTCGCGTCACACCTGAACCCGACTGCCCGCATCCGGCTCAGCCGTCACCCCGCGGACGACGTGCGGTCGATTGCCGCCGCAGCGCCGACCGAGACCCCCTGGCAAATGCGCGCGGGGTGGGTGCAGGCGCTCAACAGCGAGCACGAACCGTTCATGACCGACCGGCGGGTGCAGACCTTCCGCTACGAACAGCTCCGCGCCTTCCACCCCGGCCGGCTTCGCGAGGTGCTCGACGACGACATCGACTCCGGCCGGATGGGGCGGGTGCTGCGTTCGGTCGGGTTCTGCCGACTCGCCACGCGACCGAACATCCTGGGGCGCTGGGAGCAGGTCGGATCCGCGATGTGGATCGATCCACTCGCCGAAGACGACGGCCTGCACACGGTCGGGCAGGAGATCGTCTTCACCGGACTCGACATGCATCCGCGCCGACTGCACGACGCCCTGGACCGCGCCGCGTTGACCGATGCCGAACTCGCGGGCGGTCCGGCGGTGTGGCGCCGCTTCGCCGATCCACTTCCACCGTGGCCGGTCGACACCTCGCGCACCGATCACTGACCGCGCGATCTGGAATCAACGGGCCCCGCGCTCCCACGCCTGGGTCGCGACCTGCACCGCATCCCACGGAGATCCGAGCGGTGGCGTGTACGAGAGATCGAGATCGCTCATCCCCGCGACGGTCATGCCGTGGTGGAGCGCGGTCGCGTAGGTGTCGACGCGTTTGGAGATCTCCGCCCCGCGGGCGCCGACGAGCTGCGCCCCGAGCAGACGACCATCGTCGGCATTGCCGGTGATCCGGATGCTGATGCGCGTCGCGCCCGGGTAGTAGCGCTTGTGGTCGTCGGCGATCGCCGTGTGGCTGCGCGGCGCGAAGCCGGCGTCTGCAGCGTCGTGGTCGCGGAGGCCGGTGCGGGCTGCCACGACGTCGAAGACCTTGACCACCTGGGTCCCGAGGCTCCCCACGAAGCGCGCGTCGCCCCCGATCGCGTTCTCACCGGCGACGCGACCCTGCTTGTGCGCCGTCGTGCCGAGCGGAAGATAGGTCGTCCCGAGCAGGCGGTGATGCGTGACGACACCGTCGCCGGCCGCCCACACGTGCGGCAGCCCGGTGCGCATCTGCGCGTCCACGACGACCGCGCCACCGGCGCCCGTTGTCGCCCCGGCGGCCGTCAGAAGGCGCGTGTTCGGGCGCACACCGACGACGACGAGAACGAGATCGGCGCTCCGGGCGAACGGCGCACCATCGCGGTCGCCAGCAACGGTGAGGCGCCCCGCCTCGCGGCCGACACGATCGATTCGCGTGCCGGTGATCACCTCGACACCGTGGCGGGTCAGTTCGTCGCGAACGAGCAGGCCGAGTTCGGGATCGAGTGTCGACAGCACTTCGGGTCCGCGCTGCACCTGGGTCACGCGGATGCCGCGCACCGTCAGGGCCTCTGCCATTTCGAGGCCCACGTAGCCGGCGCCGACGATGATCGCGGTCTCCGGCTGTCGTTCCTCGAGCGAGCGCTCCAGTGCGAACGTGTCGCCCATCGAGTGCAGCAGGTGCACGCCGTCGTCGGCGCCGAGCTCGTCGAGGCCCGCGATCCCGGCCGTCGACGGCCCGGCTCCGGTGCCGACCATGAGCGCGTCGTAGGCGATCGTCGACTCGGTCCCGGCCGCACCGCGCACCGTCAACGCCTGCCCGACGACATCGATGCCGGTGGCGAGGGTGTCGAGTCGCAGCCGCATCCCCGTCGCTTCGAGGTCGGCGTGCGTGCGATGCGCGAGCGATTGCCACGGCTGCACGTCCCGCGAGAAGTAGTACGGGATGCCGCAGATGGAGAAGTTCGGATACGCGTCCGCGACGACCACGGTCACATCGACCGACGGGTCGAGTTCTCGGGCGCGGAGAGCGGCGGAGATACCGGCGTCACTTCCGCCGATGGCGACGAGATGCATGGGAGGCCTTTCAGGACGGAGAGATGCGAGGGGCGACAGGGGCGCCCACCGCGCGTGCGGACGGCGGATAGAGCGCGCAGAAGAGGGCGAAGCCGATGGCGCCGCCAACGAGCTGTGCGAAGACGAAGGGAACGACGGATGCCGGGGCGATGCCGCTGAAGGTGTCGGTGAACATCCGCGCGACGGTGACGGCCGGATTCGCGAAAGAGGTCGAACTCGTGAACCAGTACGCCGCGCCGATGTAGGCACCGACCGCGGCAGCCGTCGCCGCCCCGCGCCCCGTGCAGGCGAGAGAGAAGATCAGCAGCACGAGCGCGGCCGTCGCGACGACCTCGGCGACGAAAGTCCCGCCCGTCGCCCGCGCGTTCGTCGAGAACGCCATCGGCGCGTCGAACATCACGCTGGCGAGAGCCGTACCGGCGATTCCGCCGCACATCTGCGCGAGCACGTACGGCGCGACCTCACGAAGCGGGAGGCCGTCGCGCGTCGCCCGACCACGCACCCAGTCGGCGATCGTGACGACGGGATTCAGATGCGCACCGGAGATCGGGCCGAACATGAGGATCAGGACGCCGAGCCCGAGCGCGGTGGCGAAACTGGTCTGCAGGAGCTGGAGCCCGACATCTCCCGGTGACAGCCGCTCTGCCGCGATGCCCGAGCCGACGACGACGGTCACCAACAGCCCGGTACCCAGAAACTCCGCCAGCACACGGCGCGCAAGGAGCGGTCGAGGGCGAGCAGCTGAGGGCGCGGTAGAGATCATGTCGCTGTCATCTTGACCCGGTAGACATCACTCAGTCAAGATTGAGTCAATGACTGCTGAGCAAACAGATTCCGTCGTCGAACGCGCTGCCACACACGCGGCGCTGGGAGACGCTTCGCGCCTGCGGGTCGTCGATCTGCTGACACTCGGCGATCTGTCCCCGACGGAGATCGGGACGACGCTCGAACTCCCGTCGAATCTCATCGCCCATCACCTCAACGTGCTCGAGTCCGCGGGGGTCATCACCCGAGGGCAATCCGAGGCCGACGGACGGCGAAGCTACGTGCGCCTCGCCGAGGGCGCGCTGCGCGACCTCGTTCCCGGGCGGGTGGCACGAGCGAGCCGTGTCGTGTTCATCTGCACCGCGAACTCCGCACGGTCGCAGCTCGCGGCAGCGCTGTGGGCGACGCACAGCAGCATCCCGGCGGTGTCCGGAGGCACGCACCCCGCGGAGCACATAGACCCGGGCGCACTCGCTGCGGCCCGCCGTCACGACCTCGCCCTGCCGCCGGGCGCTCCTCGGTCACTGAGTGCTGTCATCAGCGACGCCGACTTCGTGGTGACGGTGTGCGACAGAGCTCACGAAGAGCTCCGCACGCGCGACGAGGGAGAGGCCGGAGGCCGCCTGCACTGGTCGATCCCCGACCCCGTACGTGTCGGCAGCGAGGACGCATTCGACAGCGCCTTCGCCGAACTCGAGCGCCGCATCACGCACCTGGCGTCCGCGCTCAGCCCACGCTGAACGCGGACGCGGCGGGCCTTACCGTCAACGGATGCGGCTCTCGGAGGCGGATTCCGCCTTGCCGCGGATGAAGAACAGCACGATCAGCGCGGCGACGACGAAGACGATATTGAACGGTGCGGCCAGATCCAGAGCCGGGCTGTGCGCCGCACCCGTGCTCACATCGATGCCTCCGGTCGACAGGAACGTCGTCGGGTCGGTCAGGCCGTGGATCAGCATCGCCCACACGATGTTTCCCGTCGCCCGCATGACGAGGTACATCATCATGCCGAAGCCGAACGTGAAGACGACCGTGAGGGCGACGGTGAGCAGCGGCTGTCCGCTGAGCAGGTTGACGGTGTGCGACAGCGCGAAGAACAGCGACGACAGCGCGGCGACCGAGAGTTCACGGTGGCCGGCATCCCGCAGGATCTTGACGACGATGCCGCGGTAGAGGAACTCCTCGACGAACCCGATGACCAGGCCGACGAGAAGAGACGTGACGACCACACCGCCCGCGTAGGACGCGTAGTCGATCCCCACGAACCTCAACCCGATCGGGATGATCGCCAACACGACGAAGATCCACATCCACCACCGACCGCGCACCGGCTGCCGCGAGAACAGCGGTCGCAACCAGCCGACCGACGCAGCGAAGATGATGAGGATGATGGCCCCGACGATCAGGCTGGCACCGAGACCGAAGAACACGCTGGCCGGCGTCGCGAAGATGTTGGTCCGGTCGATCTGATCGCCCGCCACCGTCACCACGCCGAGGGCGGCGAGCTGGTAAAGCGCGAGGTAGACGACGATCAGAAGGACGGCCTTCCACCAGGTGCCCCTGGCCCAGAATCCCGCCCACGTCGACGTGTGTTCCCGCGCCATCAGGTCTCCCTCAGCCCTTATCGCCGGCACTCGCAGGCGCGCCCAACGTTAGCGGTACCCGTTCGCGTCTTGAACGGGCTCGACCGCATATGCCGAGCCCCCGTTAGCGTCCGTTCCGCCTGAAGAAGAAGAACGCCGCGAACCCGATGAGAGTGAACATCCCGCCGCCCGTCATCTCGAGCACACTCACGCGCACCGTCTCGGCGTTCGCGGAGGACAGTCCGACGACGAGCGTGACGACACCGACCAGCAGAAGGACCACACCGACGATGCCGAGGAGTGCGAATCTGCCGGGACTCATGGACGGAAGTGCCGCATGAGTTCGCAGACGAGAGTGGCACGCGGGAGCCTCTCCGCTCGTCGCGCGGGGGCGGCTGACAGGCTTGCATCGGGCACGCGCTCAGCGTATCTACCGATCGACCCTGACGACCTTGCTCATGCCCCGCCGCTGAGACGAGGATGAGGTGATGGGGGCATTCCACGACGATGGTGACGACGATCCCTGGCGCATGGAACACGCCATCGCACCTCGAGCAGCGGCGAAGGAAGCCGATTCGCCGATCACTGTCGCGACGACGATCGGACTCTGGTGCGTCCAACTGCTTCTCACGTTTCTGACGCTCGGGTGGATGTTCTTGTCCCAGCTCTCCATCGACAGCTGCACCCCGGCGGTGTGCGATTACGCGGCCTTCCTCGCCGCGGTCAATGTCTTCTACGCATCCGCAATCGTGCTGCTCGTGGCGACAACCATCGCCATATCCATGCGGAAGAGAATGGGGTGGGCGACTGTATGGATGGCGGCCGGCGGCATCCTTGTTCTCGTCGTGGCGCTGTGCTGGACGTACGCCATCAGCCGCGCGGCGTTAGATCTCCCGCTTTTCGGCCCCAGATCGTGAGTCGATGTTCCGGCTAGGGCAGAGGATTCCCTGTCAGGCGCTCGGCACAGCGTAACGCGAGAGAGAATTCCTGCCCACGGCGACTCCGTAAATGGCACCCCCGAGCAGCACACCGGCGGCGAGCGGCGCGTACATGTCGTCGGAAGCGTCAACACCACCCATGACCATCACGTACGTCGATCCGGCCGAACCGGCTGCGATGGCGGCAAGCACGGCAGCGGCGAGATACTCCGAACGGACGGCCAGGATCATGGCGCTCACCGTAAAGGACAAGGTTGCCATGAGCGTCCAGAACACGAGCGGGATGGGCGACAGGAACAAGAAGAGAATCAACCAGGTGCGGCTACCGAGCCACAACACCGCACCGAGCAGAAACGCGAGCCATTCCGAGACGTGGGTGAACAATGGCCGTGACAGAGCTGCCGCAGTCACGATGAGCACCAACCCCGCCACCTGCCAGGCGGTGTACACCCAAAGGCCCTGCGTCGTCATGTAGTCGATGCCGAGCGCGCCAATCAGCGCGCCACCTCCGAGAACAAGCAGCAATGCTGCGCTCGCTTCCCGCACCACGGATGTTCGTCTCATCAAAAGCCCACGCTAGTCCTTGTCCGCTCTCCGCTGGGCCCCCCTGTCGCGGAGACCGGAGCCGCGACAGGGGGCGCCCCGGCGCGGAGTGTGGGTTCGAAGAGATGAGTCGCTAATGCCCGCGCCGGGATGCGAGCAGGGTGACCGTGTCGTCCCACAGCTTGCGTTGCATCGACCGATCGTTGCCCGGCGTCGCGGGTGTGATCTCTTTGCGGCCGCGCAGGGTGACATACGCGGCCGTCTTCTGGGCGTACTCGGGCGCGGTCGCGAGCGCGACGATAAGATCGGCGCCGCGCGCGGGGTCGCCGATGCGGAGCGTCTTTAGGGCACGTTCGAGAGCGCCGGCGAAGCGCAGCTCTCGTCCAAGCCCGGTCACGTTGAATCCGGGGTCGAGGCAGTTGACTGTGATTTTGCTGTCCGCGAGCCGTCGCGCGAGTTCCATCGTGAACATGATGTTCATGAGCTTCGTTTTCCCGTAGATCGGCGAGGATCCGCGGGCGCTGAACTCCGTGGCGTCGGTGAGGTCGCCCGGGAGGCGAAGCGTGCCGTGCTTGCGGGATGCTTCGGATGCGACGTTCACGATGCGCGCGGAGGGTGCAGCCCGCAGGGCGGGAAGCAACGTGTCCGTAAGCACGAACGGTGCGAGATAGTTCACGGCCACCATCTCCGGGTATCCGTCTGAGGTGAACCTCGGCGCGAATGCATGGAGACCGGCGTTGTTGATCAGCGCATCGAGACGGCCATACCGCTCGCCGATCGATTCCCCGATCCGGCGTACGTCGTAGATTCGAGAAAGGTCTCCCAGGAAGATGTCGACCTGGGCTCCGGGCACAGCCTCCTGGATCTCCAGACGTGTCTCGGCGCCCTTCTGGTCGCTGCGGGCCGTCAGCGCCAACCGGAATCCGCGTCGAGCAAGATCTACGGCGGCAAGCCTTCCTAGGCCGCTCGTGGCTCCGGTGAGGGCGATTGTTCGTGTGTCAGTCATCAGTCGATTCCATTTCCGTGCGCGATTCGCGCTTACTCTGTGACGTAGGGGGGTTCGGCCTCGACAAGGTCAGCGTCTTCCTGATGTGCCGCACGGCTTCGGACGATGAGGGCGACGACTGCTCCTGCGGCAGCGATGGCCGCGGCGATGAGCATGGTGGTCTGCATCCCGGTGAGGAATGCCGCGTGAGTGAAGTCGCTGATGACGGACGCCAGTTCTGCATCAGCTCCTTCGGGAACAGGCACCACTCCGCCGGCCACAGCCGAGCCGCCGAACTGGTCGAGTGATGCGACGAGATCGGTGGGGAGCTCCGAATTGCGCAACAGTCCAGAGAACGCGCTGCTTGTGGCGGCGGCCATGACGCCGCCAAGGACCGCGACGCCGAGCGTTGCGCCGAGACGTCCCGCGGTCTGCTGAACACCAGCCGCAGCACCGGCCAGCGCGACGGGAGCGTTGCCCACTGTTGCGTTGACGGTCGCGGTCACCAGGAGCCCCAGCCCGAAGCCGATCAGTGCCAGGCCGATACCCACCTGGGCATATCCACCCTCGATCTGGGCGAACGACGTGGACACAAGGCCACCAGCAACAAGAAGGGAGCCGCCGAAGAGCGCCCAACGGTCACCGATGCGGGTAATTACCCGGCCGGAGAGGATCGCCCCGAAGAGCATGCCACCGCCGAGCGGGAGCAGCCACAGTCCGACGGTCGTTGGGGCGACGTGCTGAATCTGCAGCCAGAACAGCGAGACGACAAACAGCCCGCCGTTAAGTGCGAAGAATGCGAGCACACTCAAGATCGAACCCGCGGAGAACGAGCGGTCGCGGAACAGCGACAGGGGCACGAGAGGGTCTGCGGCGCGGGCCTCCACGATGACGAATGCGATCGCTGCACCCGATGCCACGGTGAGAAGCGTGACCGTCGACGGCGCGCTCCACCCGGTGGTCGGTGCATCGATGAGCGCGTACACAATGGCGCTGAGGGACACGATGAGGAGGATCGTCCCGGCAATGTCGAAACGAGCGGCCGTGCGGATACGTACTTCTCTCAGCGCCACTGACCCGACGATGAGACAGACGACGGCAACAGGCACGTTGAGGAACATCGTCCACCGCCATCCGCCAGCCTGCACGATGGCGCCGCCGACGATTGGTCCGGCGGCGATGGAGAGCCCCTGAACCGAGTTGAACAGGCCGATGGCTCCTGGCAGGCGCGGCTCGGGAACGTTCGCCCGGAGCAGGGACAGCGCGTTGGTCGTCAAGAATCCGCCGAACACGCCCTGCGCGACGCGCAGCCCGACGATAAGGGCAATCGGCGAAGACAGTCCGATGAGCAGTGACGTGAGCCCGAATCCTGCGATTCCGATGAGGAATATCCGGCGCCGACCGAACCGGTCACCGAGCTTTCCCGCCAGGACGAGAGATCCCGTGAGCCCGAGGAGGTAGGCCGTGGTCACCCACTGCAGATCTGACAACCCGACGCCGAGGTCCGAGGCGATATCACCGTTCGCCACAGCAAGGATCGTCGTTGCCAAGCCGGGCATCAGCGCACCCAGGGTGACGGCAAGGAGCTGAGCGCGGCCACCCCGCGTTGGTTGCGCAGCATCGATCATGGAGGAGCCTCTCGAGTAGTTTGCAAATCCCCATCACTGTAAGTGTTATTGTTTGTAAATGCAAACCACCTCCGATCCGCAGCCGCAGGACCGTCACCGCTTGGAACTCGCGCTCGGCGAGGAGATCAACGCCCTCCTGAGTGCTACCCGGGCGTTGAGCGAGCGCAGTGCAGCGCATTTTCATGAAGGGCTCCAGCCCGCCGCCTTCCACATCGCTCGTTGGCTGCATGCATTCGGACCGGCGAAGCCCAGCGTCATCGCAGACGCAGTGGGGATGGACCGGAGTTCGACGAGCACCCTGATCAGCAAGATGCGAGCCCTCGGCCTCCTCACGAGCTCCCCAGACCCTGCCGACCGTCGCGGGGTGATTGTCACCCTCACCGCGACCGGCGAGGCTCGGGTAGCGGAGACATTGGAGGAACGCGGCGCGGAGTTCTCCGGGAGGACCCGGGACTGGTCCACAGATGAACTGTCGCAACTGGTGGCACTGCTCCACCGGCTTATCGCCGGTGACGAGTGAGGAGGAGAACTACGTCCCCGCCGTCTGCGAAGGACGTCCCGACAGGGCTCGAATAGGAAACGCAAAAACCCCCGGAATCACCGGGGGTTTTCATCTGTAGCAGGAGCGGGGCTTGAACCCGCGACCTCACGATTATGAGTCGTGCGCTCTCACCAACTGAGCTACCCTGCCGCATGGCATTCGATGTACGGATGTTGCGAGCCCCGAGACAGGATTGAACTGTCGACCCCTTCCTTACCATGGAAGTGCTCTACCACTGAGCTATCGGGGCGATCCCCGGACCTGAATCCGGGCAACCAGAAAAGTTTATCAGAGCCAACGCCCGGCGCCGAACCGGATCGGACTCAGCCGCCGGCGTGCTCGCGCAGCCAGGGCTCGGGGTCGATCGCGGTCGTGCCGTTCTGCAGCACCTCGAAGTGCAGGTGCGCCCCGAACGAGTGGCCCGTGTTGCCGACGAGGCCGATGATCTGCCCCACCTTGACGGTCTCGCCGGTCTTCACGCGGAGCGAGCCGTACTGCATGTGCCCGTAACGGGTGGAGACCAGCTGACCATCGATCACGTGGTCGATGATCACCATCACGCCGTACCCGCCGCCGCTCTCGGTGGCGATGCGCACGGTTCCGTCAGCGACGGCCTGGATCTGTGCCCCCGCGCCGGGCGTGAAGTCCATGCCCTCGTGCATCGTGCCGCTACGCATTCCGAAGCCGTAGCTGATCGACACACCCACCGGGAACGGCCACTGGATGGCCGACTTCGGGTCGTTGGTGAAGTAGTCCGAGAAGTGGCTGATGCCGGATGCGGCAGCGATCTCCGCGTTCAGCTGAGCGGTCGACGCCGTCGAATACTGGTCGCTGCGGTCGAGCGCGGTCGTCTGTGCGTCTGCCGGTGCCACGTACGCCTGGATCTCATCATCCGAGATCGACGACGCGGTGCCCGAGGCGATCGACATCGACGACGCGGCCACATCATTGCCCGCCGCGGCGACGGCCTCGGCGGGGGTCGTGAGCCCGACGGCGAGAAGACCGACGATGCCCATGACGCCGACGGATGCGGATGCAGCGGTGGCGCGCTTGAACGACGCGCCACTGAACCGGCGGCGACGGGGAGCGGCGGTCTCGGCCGGCTCGATAGCGGGCTCGTCAGCGATTGCGGCCGCGGCAACCTGGATCGGGGTCTCCCCCGTGAAGGCGAAGAGCCGCGCGGCGGCCTCGAACTCGTCGACGATCGCGTGCGCCTCGGCGTCGTCCACCAGAACGGCCTCGGTGAACGCGGCCTCCTCGGCTTCTGCGGCAGTGACCTCGGGAACGAGAATCTCGGCGGACGGCGACGCAGCGGTCAGGTCGGCAGGGGCGGCGACGGCGACCATCGGCGGCGCGCTCTCGGCGGCCGGCGCGTCATCGATCGCGTCCCGCGCCACCTCGACGGGCACAGCTTCTGCATCGGCGGCGAGCACCGCGGGGTTCTCGTCCGCGATCGCCGCTGCCGCCGCGGCCCGCAGGGCGCGCTCGCGCAGCTGCTTCCGGGTCGGGGCACCGGAGACGGTCGGACGCACGTCGTCTGCGACGGCGGAAGCGGAAACGGCGAAGTCGGCCGCGGGCGGCTGCGGCGCGTCGGCCGGCGAGGCCCCGGCGGAGCGGGGCTGCGCCCAGAACGTCGCGGGACGGGATGCGGCCGTGCGCGTACGGCGGGCGTTCGTCGCATCCGGGGTCTCCGAGACGATCGCAGGCGCTGCCTGCTGCCGGCTGGAGCGCCGGGTGGGCGCGGCGTCAGCCTGGTGGTTCTCGGTTGTCAACGCGTGTATAGCCTCGGTCGGGTCGCATCGGGACGCGACGAACTCGTCAAAATGAAGGAGGTGCTCATCCTCGGCTTTCGGGTGCCGAAGATAACGAATAGGTAAACACTAACGCGGGCAGGCTGAGAATGCCATCCGGGCCGGTCACGCCGAGACGACGTCGGTGAGCCGTTCGAAGAACTCCGGTGCTGCCGCGATGGTCATCGTGCGGCTCGGCCGCTCCCCCGCGTACCCACCGACGCGACCGCCTGATTCTTCGACGATGAGCGCGCCCGCGGCATGATCCCACGGGTGCAGCCCGCGCTCGTAGTACGCGTCGATGCGCCCGGCGGCGACGCCGGTGAGGTCGAGGGATGCCGCCCCGATCCGCCGGATGTCGCGGGCGAGCGGCATGACGGTCTGCAGGCGAGCGAGGTCTCCGGCGTGCGTTGCCGGGTCGTATCCGAAGCCCGTGGCGATCAGCGCGCCGGCCGCAGACGGCTCGGCGACCTGCAGACGACGGTCACCTTCGATGGCCGAACGGAGCTCGGCGCCCTCGCCGCGCGCGGCCGTGAACAGCTCATCGACGGCGGGGTTGAAGACGGCACCGGCGAGCGCCGACCACTCCGCGGGCGTCGCCGGGCCGCTGACGGCCGCGATGCTCACCGCATACGCGGGAATGCCGTAGGCGTAGTTCACGGTGCCGTCGATCGGGTCGACGACCCACGTGATGCCGCTCCCGGACGCACTCGCATCGGACTCCTCGCCGAGGAACCCGTCGCCGGGGCGCTCGGTGGCCAGGCGCGCGCGGATCAGGTTCTCGACCTCGCGGTCCGCATCCGTCACGATGTCAGCCAGCGCCGACTTCGTCGCGGCGATCCTCACACCCTCACGACGACGGCGAGCGGCGAGCGCGCCGGCTTCGCGGGCGATGTCGATGGCCAGGGACTGGAGCTCGAGCGGAGTCGTCATGCCCCCACGCTACCGGCGCTCCACCCCGGGTCAGCGCGGCGGCAGCGGGGGCGGCGGCGGGACGTCGGAGTAGCCGGCCGGCGGCTGGGCCGGCGCAGGTGCGGCCGGCGCGGGAGCCTCCGCGGGGGCCGGGGCGTGAGCCTCCGCGGGGGCCGGGGCGTACGCATCCGGAGCGGGAGTCTCGGCGGGGGCGGCGAGCGGCGCCGCGGGGTGCACGTAGCCCGTCGGGTAGCCGGTGTAGTAGGCCTGCCAGTCGGGCGAACCGTCGGGCAGGACGGGCAACGGCGTCACGCCGTCGACGAAGGTGGGCCAGGTCTGGCCGCCGCTCGCTCCCGCGGTGCGCGGACGCTTCGGGGCGAACAGAACGTTCACGAGCGGAACGAGCGCCGTACCGACCGCCGCAAGGATCGACACCGCGACCACGATGCGCCAGTAGAGATCGTCGAACTCGAAGTACTCGCGCACGGTGAGCGGGACGATCAGCAGAAGCGTCAGGATCGTCACGAGCGCGATCGTGGTGTACCCCGCCGCCAGGTTGAAGGTCGTCGGCGCCCGGAAGATCGCCCGAGTGTAGAGGCGCACGTGCAGCACGGCGAGCTGCACGATGAGCGCGACCAGCAGGAACGACAGGAATCGCGTGAGCCCGATGGGCTCGTACGACATGAACGAACGGTCGGGCATCCAGATGAGGACGGCACCGACCAGCAGGATGAGCACCCACGCTGCCATGCTCACGAGCGCAAACCACGCCGGCCGGTTCGGGGCGAGGTGCGCGTCGAGGATCGCCGCGCCGGCGAAAGCCGCGAGCAGCAGGATCGTCAGGAACGCCCGCCCGACGATGCCGTTCTGCGTGCCGACGAGCACCCAGACCACACTGACGAGCGCCGCAGCGATGAGCGCACCGATCGCGACCCAGATCGCGATCCGCACGAGGCGGGAACTGCGGTCATCGGTCGGTGGCGCGGTGGGCGTGGGGTTCGGCACGGTCATGTCGCAGATGCTCCCTCTGCAGGCTGGCGCCCGCCCTGTCATCCTGGCATGCCGGGTCGGAAGCCGCCGACGGCTTGTGGATCACGCGCTAATCCGCCTCGCGACCGCATCCGGTGAGCGTCGCGACCGCATCCGGGTCAGCGTTGCGACCGCATCCGGGTCAGCGCCGCGAGAGGCGACGGGCGAGCAGAACGCCGACCGTGCCCAGCACCGCGGCGACGAGCATGGCGGATGCCGACACCGCGGTCGTGTGCGCGGGACTCGTCGCACCGCCGCTCACGGCGCCGAGCCAGGGCCCGGTGGCGATGCCGATATTGAAGAAGACGACCACGCCGGCGCTCGCGAGCGGCCGGGTGCGCTCGGTCGACGTGCGCATCAGGATCGCATTAAGAAGCGGGAAGACCGCGCCGAACATGAGACCCCACACGATGAACCCGACGATCACCGCGGGCAGGGAGCCGGCCGCAACCGTGAGCAACACGAACGCCGCGGTGAACACCACCAGGACGATGCTGAGCGAGCTCCGCGGGAACCGGTCGGCGAGATAGCCGGCGAGCACGACGCCGAGCAGTCCGGCGGCACCGTAGATGAGGAGCAGTCCGGCCGCCCACTCCGGCTCGATCGACGCGGCGATCGACAGGTAGGGCCGCACGTAGGTGAACGACGCGAACTGGGCCATCGCGATGAGCACGGCGGCGAGGCTGAAGACGAGAATCGCGGGGGTCGACGGATCACGCCAGAACCCGCCGCGATTCGCCTGTCGCACGGTCTCGGCCGACGTCGCGCGCGCCGGAAGCGAACGGATGATGACGACCGCCAGCACCGCGGCGACGAGCGAGAGCAGCACGAACGCGGGCCGCCACCCGACCGCCTGCGCCAGCAGTGTCGCCGCCGGAAGGGTGAGGGCCGTGGCGAGCGTGCCGCCCGCCGTGACGATGGCGAGGCCGCGCCCGAGATAGGTGGGAGAGAGCAGCGAGGTCGCGTAGACGACGACGACCGACCAGAAGACCCCGTGCGCGACCGCCGCGACGACGCGGGTCGCGATCACGAGGCCGTAGTCGGGGGCGAACGAGGTGGCGAGGTTTGCGACCGCGAAGACGGCGAGCGCGATCCCGAGCACGAGTCGACGGTCACGAGCGGCGAGAAGGCGCGCCAGCGGCAGACTCGTGACGATCACCGTCAGCGCCCACACCGAGATGAGCGAGCCGATCTGTTCGGGGCTCACGCGAAGGTCGTCGGCCATCTCCGGCAGAAGCCCGGCGGGCAGCGATTCCGCGGTCACCGTCACGAGCACCGCGGCCGACAGCACCAGCAGCGCGCGCAGCGGCATCCGCGGTGTCGTCGACACGGTCGGCACCGAGGCCGTGGAAGAAGTCATGTGTCGAGCGTAAACTTTGACATCAGTGTCAATGTCAACTCGCGAGGCGGTGGCGATGAAAATCGGTCAGGTCGCAGAGCTCACCGGTATCCCGACGCGGATGCTGCGTTACTACGAACAGCAGGGGCTGCTCGCCTCCGAGCGCAGCCTCAACGGCTACCGCACCTACACCGAGACGGACGTGGAGCGGGCGACGCGCGTGCGCGCGCTCATCCAGTCGGGCCTGTCGACGCGGATGGCGAAGATCGTGCTCGACCTCGAGGATCAGAACGAGCGTGCCGTTCCGCCCGAATGCTCGGTGCCGCTGGCGCAAGAGCTCGCCGCCGAACTCGACGCACTCGACAGCCGGCTCAGCTGCCTCACGCGCAGCCGCGACGCTCTCGCGCGCTACCTGCAGCGCGCAGCGCCCGACGGCGTCGCTACCTCGTGAGTGTCGGGCCGTTCACCACGGCACTCACGGCATGAAGAAAGGCCCCCGCGATGCGAGGGCCTTTCTTCGTTTGGTGGCAGGTGAGGGATTCGAACCCCCGAATGCTGAGCAGTCTGATTTACAGTCAGATCCCTTTGGCCGCTTGGGTAACCTGCCAGGTGCGCACCCGCCCGGCTTATGCAGTCGACCAGAGGCGCGATTGACAATCCTACCTGCAACCTGGCGCGCATCGAAATCCGATCCGCGCACACCGGGCTCGCGGGCGATCAGCTGCCCGGACGCTCCGGATCCAGGCCCGTGAGAGCCGACGGGAGCCGCAGAAGCGCACCCTCGAAACGGCACGTTGCGGCGGCGACATCCATGGCTCGTTCGAGGAGCGCCGCCCATTCCGCAGCGGATGCGGGGTGCTCGGCCAGCAGCGTCGCCACCGCCGACGACAGCACCGCATCCCCCGCGCCCATCGTGTCGACGATCGGGCCCGGCGCGGCGGCGATCGGGCGGGTGACATCGACACCCGCGGCGACCACGCCGGCACCGCCCGCGCCCCGAGTGGTGAGCACCGCGACGGCGCCGTCGGCACGCAGACGGTCGCGGAGCGCGTCGAGATCGCCGCCGTAAAGCAGGTCGGCGTCGTCCTCGCCGACCTTCACGAGGTCGGCCATTCGGGCGACCGCCTCGAAACCGCGCACGAAGCGGTCGCGGTCGTGCATCATGCCCTCGCGCGGGTTCGGATCGATCGCGACGAGGCCGTCCGCATCCGCGAGGGCCGAGGCGAGCTCCGCCGTCTGCTCCTCGTCGTCGAACGGCATGCAGCTGACCACGGTGATCGCGGCTCCCGCTATCGCGGCGCGCTCGGCCTCACCGAACCGCACCCGCCGAGCCTGCGCCGCGTCGTTGAACACGTAGACCGGTTCGCCGCCGGGCCCGCGCGTGCTGGTCGCGCGGGAGCTGCCGAGCGGCGAGATCGTCGCGATCAGCGCCACGCCGTAGTCATCGAGGTACGAGCGAATCTGCGCGCCCGCCTCATCGTCGCCGACCATCGCAATGAGGGTCGCGGGAAATCCGAGCCGGGCGAGGCCGACCGCCACGTTCAACGCGGCGCCGCCGACGAACTCGCGCGAGCCCTCCGCATCCTGGATCTCATCGATGAGTGCGTCGCCGATGACGACGACGGGTCGCACGCTCGCCATGTCTACATCCCCCGTCCGGCGACGCGGTCGATGAATGCCTCCGCGCGGCGCCTGGTGCCGTCGATGCGCCGGTCGACGCTCGCTCGGATCTCGCTCGGCGCCAGCGGAGCCGCCAGGCGCACGTTCTCGTGGCACGAGAGGTCGGCGCACATGTACGTTCCGACACTGTCGCCGTGTCCGCCGGCATCCCCGGCCTTACGCGCGGTGAAGAGCGTCACCTGGTCGGCCGGCTGCATCGTGTGGCAGACGTTGCACATCGCCGAACGGGCCGAGCTCGACCCGTCGGCCGCGCGCAGCAGAATCCCCACCGCTTCACCGTCCCGGTCGGCGACGAGGTACGCGCGTCCGCGGCTGCGCGGATCCCGCCACGCGAGAAAGTCGAGGTGGTCCCAATCCGCGAGCACGAAGTCGAGCGGGATCGCCGCGACCCGGCGCTCGTCTGCATCCGCATTCACCAGCGCGGCGCGCAATTCATCCTCGGTCAGTGCCCGCATCCGCACAGTCTATGAACGCGGGTGCGCGCGGGCGACTCCGGATGCGGAACCCGCCCGCCCGGTAGAATCGCGGCATGGCTGACTCCAGTTTCGACATCGTCTCCAAGATCGACCGCCAGGAGGCGGACAACGCACTGAACCAGGCCCGTAAAGAGGTCGAGCAGCGCTACGACTTCAAGGGCGCGGATGCCTCGATCGAGTGGAGCGGCGAAGCTGTGCTCATCAAAGCGAACAGCGAAGAGCGCGCGAAGGCCGTTCTCGACGTCTTCCAGACCAAGCTCATCAAGCGCGGAATCTCGCTGAAGAGCCTTGAGACGGGCGAGCCGATGCCGAGCGGCAAGGAAGTGCGCATCACCTCGACCCTCAAAGAGGGCATCACGCAGGAGAACGCGAAGAAGCTCGGCAAGATCCTGCGTGACGAGGGCCCGAAGTCTGTCAAGTCGCAGATCCAGGGCGACGAGCTGCGTGTGCAGTCGAAGAGCCGCGACGACCTGCAGGAGGCCCAGCGTCTGCTGAAGGCCGCCGACCTCGATTTCGACGTGCAGTTCACCAACTACCGCTGAGCCAGCCCACGACCGGGTGCCACGCGACCACGCCCCGCGGACCGCATCCGGGGTCGTCGACGACCGCCGCTCAGGCCAGCAGGTGTTCGAGCAAGATTTTCGTGCCGATGCCGATCAGCACGATGCCGCCGCCGATCTCGGCCGCTTTCTGGAACCGGGTTCCCACCCGGTGTCCGATCGCGACACCCAGGAACGAGACGGCGAACGTGATGACGCCGATGAGCGCCACGGCGGGCACGATGTCGACGTCGAGGAACGCGAAGCTGATTCCGACCGCGAGCGCGTCGACGCTGGTCGCGACACCGAGCAGGACCAGTTCGCGGGGGCGAATCCGGCCGTTCGGCGCGGCGTCGGGGTGAGCCCGGAACGCCTCCCAGAGCATCCTTCCGCCGATGAGCGCGAGCAGCCCGAAAGCGATCCAATGGTCGACCGGAGCGATGAAAGTGCTGAACTGCGCCCCCAGCACGAACCCGAGCAGCGGCATGAGCGCCTGGAAGAGCCCGAACGTCAGCGCGACGATGAACGCGTCCCGGTACACGTGCCGCGTGACGCGCACGCCCTGCGACAGCGAAACCGCGAAGGCGTCGGCGGAGACACCCACCGAGACGACGAGCAGAGTGAAGAAGGACATGGTCGCCTTTCCGACGTGCCCGGCGCGACAAACCCGACACGTCGATGGTGTCGAGAGTCTCGTTCACCCGGAATCCGGGCGGCGCACCGGGTGAGGCCGATCTCACCAGCATGTCGACACGCTCTGCGGGAACTACTCCCTCTCGGTGAACCATCCTGGCAACTCCGGGGCGAACTTTTCGTTCGGTGCCCCGAAAGCGATGACGCCCGCGGGCGCCCGCTCGCTCGGCGATCCCGCGTGTCAGGCGCTCTCACTCATCGCGGCCACCTCGGCGACGATGCGCGGATCGGCCAGGATGCGGAAATGCCCACCGGTGTCGAGCTGCACATTCTTCGCTCCGGCGAGCGCGCTCCCGCCCGGGATGTGCGGGTCGAACCGCCCGTAGACCGAGACGATCCGCGCGTTGACGGCCGTCTGCTGTCCGAGGAGCAGGATCGTCTCATCACGCGGCGAGAAGATACGGAGCGAGCGCGACACCGCGAGATACCGGGCGTACACGGAGCCACCGAACGGCGCCGCGACGGTCACCATCCCCCGGATGCGACCGGATGCGGCGCCGAACGCCATCACGTGCTTGCCGATCAGCCCGCCCTTGCTATGCGCGACGAGCACGACGTCGCGCAGGTCGCGCTCGGCGAGATAGTCGACGACCCGCGCGGCCCCCTCGGGCACGGGCTGCAGGTTCGAGCGGAGCGGATCCAGCACGTGCACGGGATGGCCGCGATCGTGCAGAGCGACGATCAACGGCTGCAGGAACCGCCAACTCTCGTACACGCCCGGGATAACGACGATCGGTACACCGTCGCCGGTGCGGAATCCCGCCGGATCCGTGCGGCCGAAGAACGCCCGTACCTGCCAGACGATCGCGTACGCGTAGTCGCGGATCCACCACCCGAGGTTGCGCGCGAGGGTGATCACCGCGGCACCGGAGGGAGTGCGGCATCCGGGCCGATGGCGGCATCCGCATCCGCGAATGTCCGGATCGCGGAGGCGACGGCGCGCGGGGCGGAGTGCTGCGCGTAGTGCGGACGACGAGGGATCTCGACCAGGTGCGCATCCCGCGCGCTGTCGCGCACCTCGCGGCTCCAGCGTCTTCCCGCCACCGGGTCCCATCCCCCGCGGATGACGAGAAGAGGCATCCGGAGCACAGCGGTCCGCTCCTCGAGCGGGTACGCCAGCATCGCCCGCAGCTGAGTCACGAACCAGGGCAGCCCGCACCGGATGTAGTCGGCCACGACGATCGCGTTCGTCGCCGGACGCTCGCGAGTGGAGTCGACGGCGAGCGCGAGCCCCTGCGCGAGCGCGGTGCGGTGACGCACGTCGGCGGCCGGGCCGATCACGACGACGCGCGACACGAGGTCGGGGCGCTGCACCCCGAGCTCGGTCACCCACTGCGCGCCCATCGAGTGGCCGACGGCGACGATCCGCTGCGCGCCCAATCCATCGATCACACGTCCGAGAGCGGCCGCCATCGTCGGCACATCGAGTTCACCGGCCGGCCGGGGCACCCCGCCGAAGCCCGGCAGATCGATCGTGTGCACGGTCGCGTGGGCGGCGAGAGCGGCGTGCAGTCCTTCGAGCGAGCGGTGCGACATCCCTATCCCGTGCACCAGCACGTAGACGGGGGCGCCGGGTGCACCCCTCGAGGAGAAGACGCGGAACTCGCGCCCCTGGGGATCGACGACGCGCGCGGGCTGCATCCCCCGATCATGCGCCTCGCCGCGGCGCACCGGGCGGGCATGCGTCCGATGCGGCATCCGTGCTAGAAGGCCAGGCACGACTGGTGCTTCGGATACGGCGGACGCTGGGGCTGCGGCCGGCCCTGCTTCGAGCGCGGGCGCGTCGCGATGCTACCGGGGCAGCCCGGCGGCCCAGTCCGCGACCACCCGGTACGCGCTCGCCCGAGGTTCCGGCGCCGACAGGAACACGTCGTGGATGGCCCCGTCGATGCGGGCGACGGTCACGAGCGGCCCGATCCGGAGCGCGGCCCGCGCGATCTCATCGTCCACGAGCACCGAGTCGGTGGAGGTCATCTCCGGCAGCCACCGCACCGGCGGAGTCGACCGCGCGGAGAGCACCACGAGCGCCGGAGCGCCGACATCGACACCGTCCGCGATGGTGGCGTGCCCGACGAGAATAGCGTGGAACCAGCCCGGATGCGTCGGAAAACCCTGTGGGGGCCGCCACTCCGACTGATACTCCGGCGTCGGGATGACGCCCAACTCCGTCTGCGCTCGCGTGTAGAACCCGAGGTCGACGACCGGATGCTGCCCTCGCGGCTGGTAGCGCGCACGCGCCGCCACGAGCGGAGCGATCGCCTGCCGGGCGAGCGCCCCGACCTGCAGTTCGAGCCAGGGACTGTTCAGAATCAGCGCGGCGACGCGCCCGTGATTCCGCGCCGCCCAGAGCGTCAGAGTGAGCCCGCCGGTCGAGTGCCCGAGCAGCATGACGCGCCGCCGCATCCGTCCGCGCTGCCCCATCGCCTCGAGCGCGAGTTCGATGTCTTCGTCGTACTCGTCGAGCGAATCCGCGTAGCCCGGGATCTGCCCGGGCCGCAGGCTCCGCCCGTACCGGTGCAGATCGAGCGCGTAGAAGCGGGCACCGAGTCGATTCCAGAACTGCGCGAGTTCCTTCTGGAAGAAGTAGTCCGACCATCCGTGCACGTACAGGATGTCGACGTCGCGCAGCGGAGCGGTCCAGGAAGCGAGCGGATGCGGCAGGCTCCGCACCAGCGTCGCGACGAGCTGGCCGTGCTCACCCGGGAGCGCGAGCGGCAGCGTCAGCTGCTCGAACCCCGCCCCGAGCAGGTCGGGGCTCCACCCGTCACGCATGCCGTCAGCCTAGCGGCGCCCTCCGCCGCCGACGCCGACCCACCCCCTTACGCCCGACCCACCCCTGTAATACCTGCGTAAAGGGGGGCGGGTCGGAGAGAAGGGGGTGGGTCGGCGACCGAGCGGGTCACTCGCCTCGCGACACGTTCACCATCTCGGCGCGATCGACGACTTTGATGCGGGCGCGAGCGTGCGGTTCGCCGAGGGCGACCTCGTGCTCATCGAGACGGTGCCAGCCCTCGAGGTCGGTCCAGCGCACGCCGCGTTCGGCCAGGAGCGCGGGAATCGACTCTTCCGACGGGTCCTCCGGCTGCCACCACGAACCCTGCCCGTTGATGACGTGCCGCACGGTCTCCATCGCGTCGGACTTCGTGTGGCCGATGAGCCCGACCGGACCGCGCTTGATCCAGCCGGTCGCGAAGACGCCCGGCACGATCTCGTTCGAATCCGGATGCAGCGCCTGCCCCTCCTGGTTCGGGATCACGCCGTGCCGCTCGTCGAACGGCACCCCCGGCAGCGGCGAACCGAAGTAGCCCACCGCACGGTAGAGCTGCTGGATTGGCAGCTCGCGGAGCTCGCCGGTACCGGTCACACCACCCTCGCCATCGGGACGCGTGCGCTCGTAGACCAGCGCAGACACCCGACCGTCGGCATCCTTCTTCACCTCGACGGGCTTCGCCCAGAAGTGCAGGTGCAGACGCCGCGAGGCCTCGCCGCCGGCGTTGTTGACACTCGGGCGCTTCCGCCACGACTGCAGCACGCGGTCGATGACCATGATCTGCTTGTTGCTGGCGATGGCGTTCTTGGTCGCCTCGTCGTAGTCGAAGTCCTCGTCGTAGACGACCATGTCGACGTCGCGCAGTTCGCCGAGCTCGCGGAGTTCGAGCGGCGTGAACTTCACCTGGGCGGGTCCGCGCCGGCCGAACACGTGGACGTCCGTGATCTCGGATGCGGCGAGCCCGGCGTGCACGTTCTCGGGGATCTCGGTGGGGAGCAGGTCTTCGGCGTGCTTGACCAGCATCCGGGACACATCGAGGGCAACGTTGCCGACACCCACCACGGCGACGGACTGCGCGTCGAGCGGCCACGTGCGCGGCACATCGGGGTGACCGTCGAACCAGCTGACGAAGTCGGCGGCGCCGAATGAGGAGTGCGCGTCGATGCCGGGGATGTCGAGGTCGGCATCCCGGATCGCGCCCGTCGAGAAGATCACCGCGTTGTAGTGCTTCTTGAGGTCGTCGAGCGTGATGTCCTGCCCGAAGCGCACGTTGCCGAACAGCCGGATGTCGCCACGGTCGAGCACATCGCGAAGGGCCGTGATGATGCCCTTGATGCGCGGATGGTCGGGGGCGACGCCGTAACGGACGAGTCCGTAGGGTGCGGGCAGCTGCTCGAAGAGGTCGATCGAGACGTCGAACGCCCGCTCCGCCTTCAGCAGCAGGTCTGCGGCGTAGATCCCCGCGGGACCTGCACCGACGATCGCCAGCCTCAGCTTGCTCATGGGTGTCCTTTCGAAGGGAGGGCGCGGGTCGTCGCCGACCGGCCTCGTCGTGGGGGCGGGATCAGCTGCTGCGGTCGGCGACCGCGTCGGCGAAGCGGGTGAGCGCCTCGCGCACGGGCCCGCGCGGCAGGGGCGCGAGTGCCTCGACGGCTTCGGCCGACCAGCGGTGCGCCAGGCGGAGGGTCTCCGCGGTCGCGTCGTGCTCGCGCAGTTCGGCGAGCGGGCCGTCGAGAATCGCCGCGTCAGCGCCGTCGGCGATCAGCGCGACACCCTCGTCGATGCGGGAGACGAGTTCGGCGGATGCCGCATCCGTCCGCGTGGCGAGCAGCAAGTACGGCATGGTCGGCACGCCCGCGCGCAGATCGGTGCCGGGCACCTTGCCGGTCACCGCCGGGTCAGCGGAGAGATCGATGACGTCATCGAGCAGCTGGAACGAGACGCCGACCTTTTCGCCGAAGACGAGCACGGGCTCGCGGTACTCGGCGGGGGCGTTGGAGAACAGCACTCCCGCCTGGGCAGCGGCGGCGATGAGCGACCCGGTCTTGTCGGAGAGCACCTGCAGGTAGTGGTCGACGGCGTCGACGCCTTCGGTCGGGCCCACCGTCTCGTGCATCTGGCCGAGCACGAGCCGTTCGAACGTGTCGGCCTGCAGCCGGATGGCGCGTTCGCCGAGTCGGGCCATGATCTGGCTCGCGCGGGCGAAGAGCAGATCGCCGGTCAGGATGGCGATGCTGTTGCCCCAGACGGAATGCGCCGCCGGAACACCGCGGCGCTTGTCGGCACCGTCCATGACGTCGTCGTGGTATAGCGAACCGAGGTGCGTGAGTTCGAGGGCCGCCGCGCCGTCGATGACCTCGTCGGTGACGCCGTCGCCGAGCTGAGCGGTCAGCAGGGTCAGCATCGGGCGCACCCGCTTGCCACCCGCCTCGTACAGGTAGCGGCTTGCCGCATCCGCGACGCGATCGGTCACGCGCAGCTCTTCGCCGATGTGGATCTCGACCCGGTCGAGGCCCTCCTCGACCGCCTTCAGCAGCCGCCGGGAGGCGGGACCGGCGAACACGCGCTCGGTCAGGCCGAGACGGCTCGCGAAGTGCGCACCAGGCGCGGCGGGGCTGCGGGTCACTCCCTCAGCCTACCCGGGGTGGGCGTGCCCGGTTCCGTGCGTGCCCCGTGGATCAGGACCGAACGGCGGATGCGGGCGCTGCTCAGAGGGCGTCGGCCCGGGGGAAGGGCGCCCGGGCGCGGTGCAGAGCGACGATGCCGAACGTGAGGTCGCGGTAGGCGACGTCGGCCCACCCGGCTTCACGCAGCCACACGGCGAGCGTCTTCTGGTCGGGCCAGTCCTTGATCGACTCGTTCAGGTAGTCGTACGCCTCGGCGTTCGAACTCACGCCCTTCGCAACGACCGGCAGGATGCGGTCGTTGTAGAAGCGGTACAGGCCGGCGAAGAGCGGATGCTGCGGGTGCGAGAACTCGCAGATGACGAGCCGTCCGCCGGGTTTGGTGACCCGGCGCATCTCGGCGAGCGCCGCGCGCGGGTCGTTGACGTTGCGGAGGCCGAACGAGATCGTCACGGTGTCGAACTCCGCATCCGCGAACGGGAGAGCCGTGGCGTCGGCTTCGACGAACGACAGTCCGGGCACGTCGCCGTGGCGGCGGGCTCCCTCGGCGATCATGCCGGGTGAGAAGTCGGCGGCGACGACCTCGGCGCCGCTCCGCGCGAGAGCGACGGAGCTCGCGCCGGTGCCGGCGGCGAGGTCGAGAATGCGCTGGCCGCGACGCGGGGCGACCGCGCGGGTCGTGGCGATGCGCCAGAGCCGGTCGTTGCCGAGACTCAGCACCGTGTTCGTGCGGTCGTAGTTCTGCGCGACCTGGTCGAACATGCCGCTGACGCGCTGCGGGTCTTTGCCGAGGTCGGCGCGGTTGTGCTCTTCGCTCACCCGCCCAGCCTAAGCGCTCCCCCGCGCGCAGGCCTCGGTCGCACTCCCGGGCCCGGCGCAGGTTCCCGCGATGCGAGGCACGCGGGCCGAGGTGCGGGGGCCGCGCGCTAGTTTTCTGCTCGCGCGCTTCAGATCTGTGGCGCGCGAGCAGAAAAGTGGCGCGCCAAGCACGGAGGGCGAGTGAGATGCGGACGCGGCGCGGGCGCGGCGCGGGCACGACGCGCGGCAGCGCGGTCAGCGCGAGGGGCCGAGCGCGGCCAGGCGCGCGAACCAACGATCGGCCGTGGCGTCGTCGAACGGGGGTTCGTGGGCGCCGACGCGTCGCTCGAGATCGAGCGCGAGCGGCTCGAGATGCGCGATGACCTCCGCCGGGTACCCGTAGTGCGCGAGATGGTCTTCCCACTCGTCACGGTCGTCGATGTACAGCCCGCGATCGTCCAGCGCGCGCACGACGTCGAGATCCATGTCGATGCCTTCGATCACGTCCGCATCCGTCGTCGACCAGCGCACGTCCCAGGCCAGATCGATGTAGATCCGAATGCGGGCGGGCGCTGCATTCACGGTGCACGCGTAGGTGCCGGCGGCGGGCACGAGGGTGACGTTCGGGCTCTCAGCGACGACGTCGCGGCCCGGCCGGGCCGACCGCCATCCGGCCTGCTGCCCGATCCAGTCGCCCCACTCGTCGCGTCCGAGGTAGACGCTCTCGTGCACCCAGTGCGGGGCGCCGTCCCATTTGCGCCACCGGAAGGTCACCGGGGTACCGGGCGCGGGACGGTCGGATGCAGGCGGGGCCACGGTCACGCGACGAGTCTAGGCTTGGACGGTGACCCGATCCGCCCTCCCTCGACTGCGGGTGGAGACCCGTGAGATCGACCACGTCGAGGACCCCCTGGCCTTCACCGACGCCACGCATCCGCTCGTCTGGCAGCGGCGCGGCGACGGCATGGTCGGGTACGGCGCCGCGGTCGCGCGAGTGACGGGCGATGCGGGGACGGCGATCGAGGACCGCTGGCGCGAACTCGCCGCCGCGGCCGACATTGACGACCCGATCGGCTTTCCCGGAACGGGGCTCGTCGGTTTCGGCGCGCTCGCGTTCGCCGCCGCATCCGCCCGCTCGAGCGCCATCGTCGTGCCACAGCTCATCGTCGGACGCCGTCACGGCCGGTCGTGGCTGACGACCGTCCGCACCGACGGCGCGATCTCGGCGACGCCGCGCGCGACAGAGTACGGCCCGCACTGGTCGGCCACGCTCGGTCCGGGCGCGCAGTCGCCGGAGGGGTACATGGCATCCGTTCGCGCGGGCCTCGCCGCCATCGCCGCCGGAGACGTGAGCAAAGTCGTGCTCGCCCGCGACCTGGCCGGAACGGTGCCCGCCGGCTCCGACCTCCGCCGCCTCGTGCGAGCGCTCGCTTCCGGATACCCCGACACCTGGGCGTTCGCGGTCGACGGGTTGATCGGCGCGAGCCCGGAAACGCTCGTCACGGTCGAGCACGGCGTCGTGACCGCACGGGTGCTCGCCGGCACCGCCGCTCGGGGCGCGGATCCGGATGCGGACACCGCCGCATCCCTCGCCCTCGCCACGAGCCCGAAGGATCAGGACGAGCACCAGTTCGCGGTGCGCAGCGTGCTCGAGTCTCTCCGCCCGCACACGAGTGCGCTGCGCGCGAGCGAGCAGCCGTTCACGCTGAAGCTGCCGAACGTCTGGCATCTCGCGACCGACGTGGAGGGCCGGCTGGCGGATGCGGCATCCGCCCTCGACCTCGTGGCTGCCCTGCATCCGACCGCCGCGGTCGCCGGCACCCCGACGGCCACCGCGCTCGAGGCCATCGGCCGCCTCGAGCCGTTCGATCGCGGGCGGTACGCCGGTCCGGTCGGCTGGATCGACGCGAACGGATCGGGCGAGTGGGCCATTGCGCTGCGCTGCGCGCAGTTCGATCCCGGCGACCCGGGCGCCCCGATCCCGCTGACCGCCTACGCGGGTGCCGGGATCGTCGCCGGCAGCGATCCCGAGTCGGAGCTGCTCGAGACCCGGGTGAAGTTCCGCCCGATCGTCGACGCGCTCGCCTGACCCCGCCCGCCGAGCCACCCCCTTCGCGCCGAGCCGTCCCTTTCTGCGCGTGCCGCACAGGGGTGGGTCGCGCACAGAGGGGTGGGTCGGCGAGCGGGCGACCCCGCGCCGGGGTCAGCGCGGGAGCGGGACCTCGATGATCTGGCGGCCACCGGCGGGCGAGGTCAGGGCCTGGTCGAGGGCGGCGCGGGTCGTGACGCGCTGATACTCCCAGCCGTACGCCTGCGCGAGATGTTCGAAGCGCGCGGACTGCGGGGTGTAGAGCACCCGGTCCATCGCATCGGCGTCGGCGACCGCCGCGACCTCGAGACCGTCGAAGATCGTGCCGCCGCCGTCGTTGCCGACGATCACCTGGATGCGCGGCTCCTGCTCCGCGCCGGGGAAGAGCAACGCCCCGACATCGTGCAGCAGCGTCAGGTCGCCGAGCAGCACGCGGGTGACTCCCGGACGACCGTCGCGCTGGCTGGCGAGCGCAATGCCGAGCCCCGTCGCGACCGTGCCGTCGATACCGGCGAGCCCGCGATTCGCGTGCACGGGCACCTTCTTGCCGCCGAGCAGGCGATCGGCGACCCGCACGAGCCGCGACGACCCGAACATGAGCCGATCGTGCGGCCAGGTCGCCCGCCAGACGGCATCGGCGAGCGCCGCGCGATCGAGCGGCGCGCGGATCACGCCGAGTTCGGCCGAGATCGCTCCGAGACGCTCGCTCGGATTCGTCGAGGCGAGGGCATCGGCATCCGGTGCCGGCGGGGTCAGATCGACGGATGCGGCGCGCGACGCCCGCATCCACTCCCCCAGCCATTCGCGGTCGCCGGCGCCCGGGGCCACCGCGATCTCATCGACCGGGGTCGTCGTGCCGTTCAGGTTGAGCGGTTCACCGGGGCCGCGGAGCGCCACCACCTCGATGTCATCGCGTGCGAGCACGGCGGTGACCTCGCGGCTGAGCGTCGGGTGGCCGAGCACGACGGCACGCTCGATGCGACCGCCGAGGTGCGGATCGGCGAGCAGATCGCGGTATCCGTGCACGATGTTGCGACCGAACCGCGCGCCGCTGACGATCTCAGCGACGAGCGGCCATCCGCCCTCGTGCGCGATGCGCTCCGCGTCGGGGCCGGCATCCGCGCCGGCGATGACGATCGTGCGAAGCCCGCGGTGCAGGATCTCGGGGGCGTCCGCGACGTCGGCGGGTCCGTCGGACTCGCCGATCCCGCCGCCGCCCTGGTACAGCGCACCGGATGCGGCGACCTCCTCGGTCGGCGCCTCCGTCTCGGCGGGTTCGGACTCGCCGCCCACGGCGGTCGCCGCCCACGGCGGAAGCACCCCGGCGAGCGGCTCGCGGAACGGCAGGTTGAGGTGCACGGGGCCCGCGGAGCGCAGCCCTGAGCCGAGCGCCGCATCGAGCGCCTCGTCGGCGAGCTGACGCACCATCGCCGTCTGGGCGCCCGTGCCGTCGGGATCGATCTCGTCCGGCACCGGGGCGTCGGCCTCGAACCGCGTCGCGGCGGTGAACAGGCCGGGCTGGCGGGTGGTCTGATTCGCGCCGACGCCGCGGAGCTCCGGCGGGCGGTCGGCGGTGAGCAGCAGCATCGGCACACCCGAGTGATGCGCCTCGAGCGCCGCGGGCAGCAGGTTCGCGACCGCGGTGCCCGACGTGCACACCACGACCGCCGGCATCCGCGACTCCCGCCCGATGCCGAGCGCAGTGAACCCCGCGACCCGCTCATCGATCCGCACGTGGACGCGCACGAGACCGGCGCGTTCGAACTCGGCGGCGACGAGCGCGAGGGCCTGCGAGCGCGACCCCGGGCTGAGCACGATCTCGGTGAGACCGCGCTCCACCAGACGCCCGAGCAGGGCAGTCGCCGCATCCGTCGCCGGTGCGCGACCGGCGGTGTCTTGCGCGCTCACGTCAGCTGGCGCGGGTGTCGTCGTCGTCGCCCGGACGATGCGGCGCCGGCGGCCCGGGTTCTGCGTCGTCGCCTTCGGCGTCGAGCTGGGCGAGTTCTTCTTCGAGCCGACGGATGCGTTCGTCCTGATCGCTGATCGAACCGATCGTGCGGAGGAACTGCGGATCGTCATCGGGTGCGCGGCGCACGACGGGAGTGCTGCGCCGGCCACGGCCGACGAGGAGCCAGAGGATGCCGCCCACCACGGGGAGCAGGATCACGATGACGATCCAGGCACCCTTGCTGACGCCTCGGTGCCGCGTCGACGGCTGCAACGCGCAATCGACGGCGGTGTACACCCAGAAGACGACGGCCACGAGCGCCAGAATGAGCAGGAGCCTCGCCATGAGGCCAGTCTAGGCTGCGCGCCACGACCCCGGGCGGCAGCACCCGCGCGCTCAGGCCTCTCACGGGCGCGACCCCGGGCGGGGCGCGCGGCGCCCGCACGTAGGATGAGGGGGTGAAGGCCCGTCCCGCGATCGTCTACTCGATCTTGCGAATTCTCGCGTTCCTGGTGCCCTTCGGCATCCTGATGCTGTTCCCCGTGTTCCAGGATCTGTACTGGCTGGCGGCCATCTTCGCCGCCCTCATCGGCCTCAGCCTGTCGCTGCTCCTGCTGCGCCGTCCCCTCGCGGATGCCACGGCCGGCCTCGGGCAACCGCGCGCGCCCCGCCGCGTCGCCGGCGCAGAAGACGCGGAGGCCGAAGACGCCGTCGCCGACGATGCCGCAGGCACCACGCCCACCGCGCCCGACGCCGCTGGCACCACGCCCGCCGACGCTGGCGCCGCGCCCGACGCCACGCGCTGAGCGAGAACCGGTCAGCCGGTGAACGCCCAGAAGAGCAGCGCGCCGTAGGCCACCGAGGCGAACGACGTCAGGCTCAGTGCGACGACGAGTTCGCGCGGCTTGCCGAAGGTCCAGACGATCAGGATCGCGGGCAGCGCGAGCAGGAGCGCCATGAGCGTCAGCCACGCGATGGGGTAGAAGACCGCGAGCCAGACGCCGATTCCGAACGGCACGAGCACGAACACCGTGAAGAGCACCTGGGTGCCGCGCGTGCCGATCAGGACGCTCAGGGTGCGCTTGCCCGCGGTGCGGTCCTGGTCGATGTCGCGCAGATTGTTGGCGAGGAGGACGGCGCAGGCGAACAGCCCCGCCGCGACCGCACCGAACCAGGCCTCCTGCGGAACGATCTGCACCTGGATGAATGTCGTGCCGACCGTCGCGACCAGGCCGAAGAAGACGAAGACGAAGACCTCGCCGAGCGCGTTGTAGCCGTACGGTCGTTTACCGCCGGTGTAGAACCAGGCGGCGACGATGCAGACGGCCCCGATCGCGATCAGGAACCACTGCTGCGTGCGGATGGTCATCGCGAGCCCCGCGACGCCGGCGAGCGCGAAGAAGGCGAGCGAGACGAGAAGCACGGTGCGCGGGCGCGCCTTGCCGGCGCCGGTCAGGCGCGCGGGTCCGACGCGCACGTCGTCGGTGCCGCGCACCCCGTCGCTGTAGTCGTTCGCGTAGTTGACGCCGATCTGCAGCAGCACCGCGACCGCGAGGCAGCCGAGTGCGAGCAGCCAGTGGAACTCGTTGTCGGCGAGCCGGGCGGCGCCCGTGCCGATCAGCACGGGCGTGATCGCGAGCGGGAGGGTCCGAAGCCGTGCCGCGCCGATCCAGTCGCGGGCCGTCGCCTTCACCGGGGTGCGCGGGTCTCGAGAGACGTGCGCCTTCTGCGGATTGCCGCGCGGATGCGGACGCTTCGTGCCGGATCGGGACTTCTTACGCGGGGTGCCTGCCACGGGGAGCAATCCTAGGCCCGTCGGGGATGACGCCCCGCCACGACCCCGACGCGCACCCTCCCCGCGGGTCCTCGCCGCGCCTCGATTCCGCGTCGGCTCACCCGGCCGCGAGATGCCGCAGCGCCACCCGATCGGGCTTCCCGCTCGACAGCGTCGACAGGGCGTCCACTCGCCGCACGCGCGACGGACGCGCGGGGGCACCGAGCTCGGCGCCGACCGCATCCCGAACCGCGCGCAGAAGTGCACCGTCATCACCGTCATCGTCATCGTCGTCACCGGCGAACACGACGACGGATGCCTCGCCCCACTGCGCGTCGGGCACCCCGACGACGACAGCCTCCGCGAGTCCCGGAAGGCCGCGCACGATCCGCTCCACGCGGTCGAGCGAGACATTCACGCCGCCCGAGACGATGACATTGTCGAGGCGGCCGTGCACGCGCAGGCGGCCGCTCGAGATCTCCGCCGCGTCGCCCGTGCGGTACCAGCGGAGGCCGTCGTCGTCGCGGGCGAAGGCGGCATCGGTGCGCTCGGGGTCGCCGAGGTACCCGTCCGCGAGGGTCGGGCCCGCGAGCTGCAGCTCACCGGATTCGATCCGCATCCGGACGCCGTCGAGCGGCACCCCGTCGTACACGCAGCCGCCCGCGGTCTCGCTCGCGCCGTAGGTGCGCACTACCCGGGCGCCGAGCGCTGCGGCCCGCGCGTGCACGGGTTCGGGCAGCGCCTGGCCGCCGATCAGAATCGCCTCGAACGAGCGCAACGCGTCGCGGACGTCCGCGCCGCCCGCCTGTTCCGCGGCCTCGACCAGCCGGATCAGCTGCGTGGGAACGAGCGAGGTGTAGGTGGGGACGCGGTCGCCACCCCGACTCGACGCCATCAGCCGCGTGGCCGCGGTGAACGCCGAAGGGCTGAAACGCCCCTCGAGCACGGCGGGTTCGCGGCCCGCCATGAGCGAGCGCACCAGCACCTGGAGTCCGGCGACGTAGGCGGCGGGGAGGGCGAGCAGCCACGCCCCCTCGCCGATGCGGTCCCGCGTTGCGAAGGCGCTGGCCGTGAGGGCGCTCCGACTGAGCAGCACGCTCTTCGGGTATCCGGTCGACCCGGACGTCGTGACGACCGCCGCGGTGCCCGCGGGAACCTGGACGGGATCGGCCGCGCCGAGCAGCACGGCGGGGCCGGCCCCCTCGACCGCCCGGCGCACCGCCCGCAGCACATCGCGGGCACCCGCACCATCCGGCGGAACCGCCGTCAGTAATGCCACGGGTAGGGCGACCAGTCCGGCTCGCGCTTCTCCAGGAACGCGTCGCGCCCCTCGACCGCTTCATCCGTGCCGTACGCGAGGCGCGTGGCCTCCCCCGCGAACACCTGCTGGCCGACCAGACCGTCGTCGACGGCGTTGAAGGCGAACTTCAGCATCCGGATGGCGGTCGGCGACTTGCCGAGGATCGTCCGCGCCATGGCGATCGCCTCGCGCTCGAGGTCGGCGTGCGGCACGACGCGGTTGACGGCGCCCATCTCGTACGCGCGCTGGGCGGAGTACTCCTCCGCGAGGAAGAACACCTCCCGCGCGACCTTCTGGCCCACCTGGCGGGCCATGTACGCCGAGCCGTAGCCGGCGTCGAACGAGCCGACGTCGGCATCCGTCTGCTTGAACCGGCCGTGCTCGGCCGAGGCGATCGACAGGTCGGCGACGATGTGCAGCGAGTGTCCGCCGCCCGCGGCCCACCCCGGGATCACCGCGATCACGACCTTCGGCATGAACCGGATGAGGCGCTGCACCTCGAGGATGTGCAGGCGCCCGGCGCGTGCGGGATTCTGCACCGAGGTCTCTTCGTCGGAGTACTTGTACCCGTCGCGGCCCCGGATCCGCTGGTCGCCGCCGGAGCAGAACGCCCAGCCGCCGTCCTTCGGACTCGGACCGTTGCCGGTCAGCAGCACCACGCCGATCCGCGGGTTCTGACGTGCATCGTCGAGGGCGCGGTAGAGCTCGTCGACCGTATGGGGCCGGAACGCGTTCCGCACCTCGGGCCGGTCGAACGCGATCCGGGCGATGCGCCCGTCCCGGGAGATGTGCGACGTGATGTCGGTGAAGGCCTCCGCACCGGGCGCGACCTCCCAGACGCTCTCGTCGAACAGCTCGGATACGCTCACGCGCGCCCGCCGTTCTTCGCATCGCGCCAGGCGAGCCAGGTGCGGACGATCTCGACGTCGTAGTCGGGGCCGTTGACACCGAGCGTGAACAGGCGCGTGCCGGCGTCGAACAGCGCGTCGGCCGACGCCGCGTCGCGGTCCTTCAGCTCGTTCGAGACGATCAGCCCGGAGACATCGCGCTCTTCGGTCTCGGCCCAGCGCTCGATCACGCCGACCTTGTGGGCGATCTCCTGCGGGTCGACGAAGCTGTGCCAGATGTCGGCGTGACGCGCGACGAGGCGGAGGGTCTTCTGCTCGCCCTTGCCGCCGATCAGGATCGGGATGTGGCGGGTGGGGGCAGGGTTCAGCGTCGACCAGCGTGCCGTGACCCGGCCGAGGCCATCGCCCAGGTCGTTCAGGCGGGAACCGGCCGTGCCGAACTCGTAGCCGTACTCGTCGTAGTCGCGCTCGAACCACCCGGAACCGGTGCCGAAGATGAACCGGCCCTCGCCGCCCTTCGCGCTGATGTGGTCGATCGTGCGGGCCATGTCGGCCTGCAGATCGGGGTTGCGGTAGCTGTTGCAGTTCACCAGCGCACCGAACTCGACCCGCTCGGTCTGCTCGGCCCACGCGGCGAGCATCGTCCACGACTCGAAGTGCGCGCCATCCGGGTCGCCGTAGAGCGGGAAGAAGTGGTCCCAGTTGAAGAGGATGTCCACGCCCATGTCCTCGAAGCGCAGGGCGGCATCGCGGATGTCGGTGTAGGTCGCGTGCTGGGGCTGGATCTGCACGCCGAGGCGTACCGGAGTGTCGAGAAGGGGCATGGCCACAAGCCTAGGACCGCGACACTGCCCGTGGCGGGATGATGGCAGCATGAGCTCCTCCGTTCCTGCCCTAACCGACCTCCTCGCGACCGCGCGCGTCGTCGCCCTTCCGCTCGTGACACGCTTCCGCGGCATCGAGGTGCGGGAGGCGCTCGTCTTCGAGGGCCCGGAGGGGTGGGCGGAGTTCGCGCCGTTCCTCGAGTACGGCGACGCGGAAGCCGCGGCGTGGCTCGAGGCGGCGATCGATTTCGCCTGGCGACCGCAGCCGCATCCGCTCCGCACCCGCGTGCACGTGAACGCCACGGTTCCCGCTGTCGCGGCCGCCGCGGTGCCCGGAGTGCTCGCACGATTCGACGGATGCCGGACGGCCAAGGTGAAGGTCGCCGAACCCGGGCAGACCCTCGCCGACGACGTCGCACGGGTCGCCGCGGTGCGGGCGGTCATGGGCGCGGAGGGCCGGGTGCGGGTCGACGCGAACGGCGCCTGGAACGTGGATGAAGCCGAGCACGCGTTCCACGCGCTCGCGGAGTACGACCTGGAGTACGTCGAGCAACCGTGCGCCCGCGTGGAAGAACTCTCCGAGCTGCGCGAGCGCGTCGCGTACATGGGCATCCCGATCGCTGCGGACGAAAGCGTCCGGAAGGCCGAGGATCCGCTGCGGGTCGCGCGGGAGGGGGCAGCCGACCTGCTGGTCGTGAAGGCCGCCCCGCTCGGCGGAGTGCGCCGCGCGCTCGAGATCGTGGCCGAGTCGGGGCTGCCGGCGGTCGTCTCGAGCGCGCTCGACACCTCGGTGGGGATCGGGATGGGACTCGCGCTGGCCGCCGCGCTCCCCTCGCTCGACTACGACTGCGGGCTCGGCACCGCGTCGCTGCTCGGCGCCGACGTCACCGCCGACCCGCTCCTCCCGCAGGACGGCGCGATCGACGTGCGCCGGGCGAGCGTCGATCCGTCGGCGCTGGATGCGCACGCCGCGTCGGTCGAGCGCCGGGACTGGTGGTTCGCCCGGCTCGAGCGCTGTCACGCGCTCCTGTCCGACTGAGCAGGGCCAACCGAGCACACCCTTCCGAGCGGTCCCGGCAGAGCGCTCCCGGCCGCCCGGTCAGTCGGCGATGGCGGCGGCGAGCGCGGCGGTGCGCTCGGTGACCAGGCGCAGGGTGTCGGCGGTGCCGAGTCCGGCGATCACGGCGTGCACACACGTCGCATCCCAGTTCTGCAGAACGAATCGAGCGGCGTCGAGCACCGGCATCCGCAGGCGCAGGGAGTAGGTGCGGGCGAGGTCGGCGATGATCTGGGCGACCCGCTCGGTCATGGCGGCATCCCATTCCAGGTACGCCGCCGCGAGTCGTCGATCGCGCATCGCGTTCGTGCGGATCTCGCTCATGAGCACGACGCCGAGTCGCTCCTCGTGCTCGATGTCGAGCACCCGCAGCACGAGCTCCGCCGGCGTCATGGCCGGCAGCCCTTCGCTCTCGAGCTCGCGCACTCGCGTCGTCACCCGCTCGAGCTTGGCGTCGGACACCTGCTGCACCAGTCCGAAGAACAGCTCGTCCTTGGAGGCGAAGTTCGAGTAGAACGCGCCGCGGGTGAATCCGGCGCGTTCGCAGATCGCCTCGACCGAGGCGCCGTCGAATCCCGACTCGGCGAAGACCTCGGATGCGGCGGTCAGCAGACGTGCGCGGGTGTTCTCACGACTGCGCGGAGGAGACGCTTCGCTCATCCCGGGCCCTTCCTCCGATGCGGCATTCACCCCGCGCACAGTTTCGCTGCGCGGGCGATCCTTAGGATACACATCTGTATCGGATACGCTTGTGTATCGAACTCGTCGTCACCCGCAGCCGGAGGCATCTGTGTCCACGCTCCTGTACTCGCTCGGCCGCTGGTCGTTCCGTCACCCGTGGCGCGTGCTCCTCAGCTGGGTGCTGCTCCTCGCCCTCGCCGCCGGAGGCGCCGCCCTCCTCGCGAAGGGCACCGACAACAGCTTCTCGATTCCGGGCACGGAGTCGCAGGCCGGGCTCGAGCAGCTGAACCGCACGTTCCCGCAGGTCAGCGGAACGAGCGCGCAGTTCATCGTGGTGGCGGCCGACGGCGACGCCGTCACGGACGCGGACTACCACGACGCGATTGAGAACACGGTCGGGCAGATCGAAGATCTCGACGGCGTCCTCGCCGTCACCGACCCCTACAGCGACACCGTGCGGGGCAACATCTCGGACGACGAGACCGCGGCGATCGTGCGGATGCAGTTCGACGGCCAGGCGACGAATGTTCCCGCCGAGACGGTGACCGCGCTCGAGCAGGTCGTGGACGAGCTCGGACCGGAGCTTCCGAGCGGGGCGCAGGTGCAGCTCGGCGGCGATCTGTTCGCGGTCTCCCTGCCGGGCGTCACGGTCACCGAGCTCGTCGGACTCCTAATCGCGCTGCTCGTGCTGATCGCGACCTTCCGCTCGTTCGTCGTGGCCGGCCTTCCGCTGCTCACCGCGATCCTCGGCGTCGGCCTCTCGATGGCGCTCATCTTCGTCGCCACGGCATTCGCGTCGGTCTCCTCGACGACTCCGCTGCTGGCGCTGATGCTTGGTCTCGCCGTCGGCATCGACTACTCGCTCTTCATCATCTCCCGGCATCAGGATCAGACCCGCGCCGGCGCCGACCCGGAGGAATCCGCGGCCCGCGCGACCGGCACTGCCGGCTCGGCGGTCGTGTTTGCCGGCATCACCGTGCTCATCGCGCTCATCGGTCTGAGCTTCGCCGGCATCCCATTCCTCACCACGATGGGCGTGGCCGCCGCCGTCGCCGTCGCGATCGCCGTGGCCGTCGCGGTGACCCTGACGCCCGCCCTCCTCGGCCTCGTCAAGGGTCGCGTGCTCGGCTGGCGTCGCCGGGCGGCGAAGAAGACGGATGCGGCCACCACCCCCGCGCGTCGCGGTTTCGCCACGCGCTGGGTGGGGCTCGTGACGCGGCACCCGCTGCTCACCACGATCGCCGTCGTCGTCACCCTCGGAGTCGCGACGATTCCCGCCGCCAGCCTCGCCCTCGCGCTGCCGAACGCCGGCCAGCTCCCCAAGGACGACGCCGCGCGCATCACCTACGACCTGACCACCGAGCACTTCGGCCCGGGCGCCAACGGACCGCTGATCATGACCGGCACGATCGTCACCTCGAACGACCCGGTCACCCTGATGACCGAAATCGGCGACGAGATCGCCGCGCTGCCGGGAGTGAAGGAGGTCGCCCTCGCGACCCCGAACGAGGCCGCCGACACGGGCATCGTGCAGATCGTGCCCGAGACGGCGCCCGACGACCCGGCGACCGCCGACCTCGTGCGCGAACTGCGCGCTCAGCACGACCGCCTGCTCGACGAGTACGGCGTCGACCTGAAGGTCACCGGCTTCACCGCCGTCGCGATCGACATCTCCGACCGCCTCGGCCAGGCTCTGCTCCCGTTCGGGCTCTTCGTGGTCGGTCTCTCCCTCATCCTGCTGATGATCGTGTTCCGGTCGGTGTGGGTGCCCCTGAAAGCCGCCCTCGGCTACCTGCTCTCGGTCGGGGCGTCGTTCGGTGTCGTCGCGGCGGTCTTCGAGTGGGGATGGTTCGCCGATCTGCTGCACGTCGCCCGCACGGGCCCGGTCATCAGCTTCATGCCCATCGTCGTGATGGGTGTGCTGTTCGGCCTCGCGATGGACTACGAGGTCTTCCTCGTCTCCCGGATGCGGGAGGACTACGTGCATGCCCTCCGCCGCCGCGGCGGCGGGTCCGCGAAGGCCATCGCCGTGGATGCGGTGCGCAGCGGCTTCTCCGCATCCGCCCGCGTCGTCACCGCGGCCGCGGTGATCATGTTCGCGGTGTTCGCCGCGTTCGTGCCGGAGGGGGACTCCAACCTGAAACCGATCGCGCTGGGTCTTGCCACGGGTGTCGCCATCGACGCGTTCCTCGTGCGCATGACGCTCGTGCCGGCGGTCATGACGCTCCTCGGCGACCGCGCCTGGTGGTTCCCCCGCTGGCTCGACCGCTTGCTCCCCCACTTCGACATCGAGGGCGAGGCCGTCGAGCGCGAACTCGCCCTCGCGGACTGGCCCGCCGAGCCCGCCGCCATCACCGCCGAGGGCGTGACCGTGCGGGCCTGGAACCGCCGCGAGGGCGAGGTCACCGTGCTCGCCGAAACGACGTTCCGCGTGCGCCCCGGTCACTGCCTCGTGGTGACGGGGCCGCGCGAATCGCGCCGCGCCCTCGCCCTCGCGGTCGCGGGACGCGCCGATCCGTCGGACGGACGGATGCGGGTCGCCGGGCGCCTGGTTCCCGAACGCGCCGGGTGGGTGCGACGGAATGTCGGCATCGCCCTCCTCGGCGACAGCGCCGACCCCGGCGACGAACTGCGGCAGGCGCTCGGCGCCCGCGCGAACGTCGTCGTGATCGACGGCCTCGACCTGCTCGAGGGCGCGGCGCGCGCGCAGGCGGTCGATGCCATCCGCGACGCGGCGCTCCTCGCCTCCGAACGCGCTGACGACGCCCGCACCGCGCTCACGCTCGTCGTGACGGCGGCCGACTCGGGGCGCGCGCAGGCGCTGCTCACCGACGCGCTCCGCCCGCACGTGCAGACCCTCGAGGTACTGCCGGGCGACGCATCCGCTTCCGCATCCGATCTCGCATCCGCACCTGAGGTGACCGCATGACTCTCCCCGTGGAACGTTCCCGCTCCGGCCGCCCCATCACCTGGCTCACGGTCGTGGGCGTGCTGCTGCTGCCGGTCGTGATGGGCGCGCTGCTCGTCGCGGCGCTCTACAACCCGGCCGAACGCCTCGGCAACATGACCGCCGCCATCGTCAACGACGACAAGGCGGTCGAGATCCAGGGGCAGCTCGCCCCGCTCGGCCGGCAGCTCACCGGCGGGCTCGTCGCCGGGTCGGATCAAATCGCCAGCAACCTCGACTGGACCATCTCCAACGACGAGGATGCCGCCGAGGGACTCGCCGACGGCACCTACAGCGCGATCGTCCGGATCCCGGAGAACTTCTCCGCCGCCGCGACCTCGACCGCGGGCACGTCACCCGAACAGGCGACGATCGAGGTGCAGACCGCGCCCGATGGCCGCATCGTCGACGACGCGATCACGGCCCAGATCACGCAGGCCGCGGCCACCGTGTTCGGCACGGAGGTGTCGAAGACGTACCTCGAGAACGTGCTGCTCGGCTTCACGACGCTGCACGACCAGCTCGGCGACGCCGCATCCGGCGCCCACGAGATCGCCGACGGCGCCGACCAGGCAGCGTCCGGGGCCACCACCCTCGCAACCGGTGCCGACGACCTCTCCGCCGGCGTCGGCCAGCTCGCGAGCGGCGCGCAGGGCATCGCGGATGGTGCCGGCGCGCTGTCGAGCGGAGCGAACCAGCTCGCGTCGGGCGCGTCGACCGCCGCGAGCGGGCTCGGCACGCTCGCGGGAAGCGCCGACACCCTCGCCGCCGGCAACCGGCAGCTCTCCGACGGCCTGAACACACTGGCGGGATCACTGCCGCCCGGCACCGCGGAAGCCGCCGGCCAGCTCGCCGCGAGCGCCCCGGCGATCACCGCGGGACTCGCCCAGGCGAGCGACGACCTGTCGCGCCTGGCCGCGCAGTGCGACCCCGCCGCCACGCCCGATCTCTGCGCGTCACTGTCGGATGCCGCGGCCGACGCGGACGCGGCACTGCCCGGCACGACCCGGTTCGTGACGCAGGCCGGCCAGCTCGCCGGCGGCCTCTCGGCGCTGCCCGGCGCGCTGCAGGCTCTCGCGGCATCGTCTGCGCAACTGGCCGACGGCACGTCGGCTCTCGCCGGCGGCGCCCGGCAGGCGGCCGACGGCGTGGGCGCGCTCTCCAGCGGTGCGGCGCAGCTCGCGACGGGCGCGTCTACCCTCCAGGGCGGTGCGGCTCAGCTCGCCACCGGGGCGGCGTCGGCCGCATCCGGATCCGCCGAACTCGCGACCGGTGCCGACACGCTCGGAACGGGAGTCGGCCAGGTGGCGAGCGGCACGCGCACGCTCGCCGACGGGCTCGACACGGCCGTTGCGCAGGTGCCGACGTACAGCGACGAACAGGCCACGAGCCTCGCGACCGTCGTGGCCGACCCGGTCGCCGCGGAAGGAGTGGGCACCGACCTGTTCGGCGCATCCGCCATCCCGCTGCTCGCGATGCTCGTGCTCTGGTTCGGCGGACTCGGCTCGTTCGTGGTGCTGCGGGCGGTCTCGGCGCACACCCTCACGAGCCGGCGCACGTCGCTGCTGCTGACGCTCCGCGCCTTCGCCCCCGCCGCGCTGATCGGCGCCGCGCAGGGCGCGCTCGTGGCCGTCGTCGTGCAGATCGCCGCATCGTACGACTGGGCCGACTGGTCGCTGTTCGCCGCCCTCTGCGTCGCCGCGGGCATCGCGTTCGCCGCGGTGAACCAGGCGCTCGTCGCACTGTTCGGCGGTGCCGGACGCTGGATCGCCGCCGTCGTCGGCGCCCTCGCGCTCGCGACCGGCGTCGTGTCGACCGTGCCGTCCGCCCTGACGTCGGCGGCGGGCCTGCTGCCCACGGCTCCGGCCTACTCCGCGATGCTCGGGGCGCTGACCTCGACGGGCGGCGTGGGCGCGGCGCTGGTCGGGATGCTCGTGTGGTCGGCGCTCGCGCTGATCGCCACGACCCTGGTGGTGGCGCAGCGCCGCAAGGTGCGCGCGAGCGCGGTGCTGACCGCATCCGCCCCCTGAGACATCCGCCCCCTGAGGCATCCCCCCAGCCGCCCTACCCCCACCCCGCATGTCCCACTTTTTGCCGCTTTCCCGCACTCATAGCGGCAAAAAGTGGGACATGCTCTGCAATTAGTGGGACATGGGTGCTCAGCTCCGGATGGGGTGCTCAGCTCCGGATGCGGTGCTCAGCTCCGGGTGAAGCGGAGCGTCGCGAGCTGGAACGGCCGCAGCGCGATCTCCGCGCCGTCGGACCCCGCCGCGACGAGCGCGGCGGCCGGGATCTCGCGCTCCAGCAGATCGGTCTCGATGACCCCCGAGGCTGCGAATCCGGGCACCACTCGCGTCGCCGCGCGGTGCCCGAGCGATTCGTAGAGCCGCACGATCACGTCGCCGCTGCCGTCCTCGGCGAGCTTGACCGCTTCGATGACGACGGATGCATCCTCGACGCGCACGAGAGGGGCGACCTCGCCGACCCCGGCCCCGGTGACGACCCGCTCCGGCAGGTTCGCACGGTAGCCCTCGGTCACCGCATCCTGCGTCTGCGCGCCGACGACGATACCGACCTCGAGGTGGTGCTCGCCCTGGTCCTGCTGCGGATCGGGGAAGAGTGCACCGCGGATGACCGACAGCCGCACGATCGAGACCGTGCCCCCGCCCGTCCGCGCGTGCCGGGTGATGTCGTGCCCGTAGGTCGAGTCGTTCGTCACGGCGACGCCGAAGTCCGGTTCGGCCACCCGCACCCAGCGATGCGCGACGGTCTCGAACCGTGCCGCATCCCACGAGGTGTTGGTGTGCGTGGGGCGCACGATGTGCCCGAACTGGATCTCGGACTGCGCCCGGTCGGTGTGCACATCGACCGGAACGCTCAGCTTGAGCAGCTTCTGCCGCTCGTGCCAGTCGACATCGATCGACAGGCGCAGGGTGCGCGACCCCTCGAAGAGCGTGATGCGCTGCACGAGACGGGAGTCGCCGAACCGACGCGTGATGACCACCGCATCGCCCTCGATCGCGACGCTCTCGGCGTCGACGAGATCGATGACATGCCGGCGATAGTGCTCGTCGATGTCCCACGCATCCCACTGTGTGGGGGTGTCGCGGTGCAGCTGGAACAGACCCGCGGTCGACCCGGGCGGCACGACCTCGCGGCCCGACCCGACCTCCACCAGCGACACGATGAGTCCGCGCGGATCGATGACGGCCCGCACCACCCCGTTGTCGAGGACGAGGTCGTCACCCACGCGCACCGGGGCGACCGGCGTCTCCGCCGGCGCGGACCCGAGCGCCAACGCGGGAACGGCGCCGCGCGCGTGCGGGGCGGCGTTGGCCCGGAGCGTGTGGTCGCCCGATCCGGCGAGCACCCGCAGGCTCTCGTCGATGATGTCGGTCAGTTCGGTCGCGATCGCCGCGTAGTTGCGCTCCGCATCGCGGTGCACCCAGGCGATCGACGATCCGGGCAGGATGTCGTGGAACTGCTGCAGGAGGGTCAGCTGCCACAGCCGCTTCAGCGTCGCCGCGGGGTAGGCGACGCCCGCCCGCACGGTGGCTGTCGCCGCCCAGAGCTCCGCCTCGCGAAGCAGGTGCTCGCTCCGGCGGTTGCCCTGCTTGGTGCGCAGCTGGCTCGTGTAGGTACCGCGGTGGAACTCGAGATAGAGCTCGCCCGCCCACACCTCCGGATCGGCGTACTCGCGCTCCGCAGTCTCGAAGAAGCGCGCGGGGGTGGAGTGCTCGACGATCGGCGACCCCTCCAGCGACCCGGTGCGCGCGATCGTGGCCGCCATCTCCCGCGTCGGTCCGCCGCCGCCGTCGCCGTAGCCGTACGGCAGGAGCGAGACGTTCGTCCGCCCCTTGTCGGCGAAGTTCCGCTGCGCGTGCGCAAGGTCTTCCGCCGAGACGTCGGAGTTGTACTTGTCGACCGGCGGGAAGTGCGTGAACAACCGCGTGCCGTCGATGCCCTCCCACAGGAAGGTGTGGTGCGGCATCCGGTTCGTCTCGTTCCACGAGATCTTCTGGGTCAGGAACCACTTCGATCCGGATGCCCGGATGATCTGCGGAAGCGCCCCGGAGTAGCCGAAGGAGTCGGGCAGCCAGACCTCGGGGGTCTCGATGCCGAACTCCTCGAGGAAGAAGCTCTTCCCCTCGAGCAGTTGCCGGGCCATCGCCTCGCCGCCGACCATGTTGGTGTCGGATTCGACCCACATGCCCCCCACCGGAACGAAGCGGCCCTCGCGCACCCGCTCGACGAGCCGCGCCCAGAGCGCCGGGTAGTACTCCTTGACCCACGCGAACTGCTGCGCCGACGAGCTCGCGAACACGACGTCCGGGTCCTCGTCCATCAACGCGAGCACGTTCGCGAACGTGCGCGAGACCTTCCGCGCCGTCTCGCGCACCGGCCAGAGCCAGGCCGAGTCGATGTGCGCGTGTCCGACGGCGTGCAGCGTGTGCGCGCTCGCGTGGGCGGGGCGCTCCAGCAACGGCAGCAGAACCGCACGCGCCGCGGCAGCCGTCGCCGCGACGTCGTCCGGATCGACCGTGTCGATCATGCGGTCGAGGCCCTCGAGGAGTTCGGCCCGGCGCGCGGACGTCGGATCGAGCTGCGCCGCGAGGCCCCGGAGCGCGAGGGCATCCGCGAGCAGCTCCGCCACGATCACGTCGCGCAGACCGATCTCCACCGTGCGGAGCACGTAGATCGGGTCGGTGCCGGCCGTCGCCCGGTCGCCCAGGTGCGTCGGCTCGAAGGTGAACAGACTGCCGACATCGGGGTTGGATGCGGCTTCGACCCGCACATCCACCCGCCCCGCGGCATCCACCGCGGACGACACCGCCTGGTTGAAGGGTGAGACGCCCTTGAGCGGGCTTCCCGACCGGTCCCACACGAGGGCTTCGGCCTGGAATCCGCTCTGTCCCGCCGTGAAGCCGAGGTCGATGACCAGCTCTGCGCGCGTTCCCTCGGGGAGTTCGCCGGATGCCTGCCACCACTCGGACGGCACCGCTCCCTCGACGTGGAACCAGGTGGTGCCCCACGGGCGGCCCCAGCGGCGGCCGACGCCGAACGGCACGTACTCGGCCGCATCCGCGACCTCGAAGGGGACGGGCTCCCCGGGAGCCTCCCACGCCGAAACGGCGAGCGGATGGTGGGCGCGATAGACGGCGGGTTCGAGCCGCTCGCGGATGAAACGGTCGATGCGCAGCTCGGTGAGCGCGGTGCGGTCGTGCATGCGATGGTTCCTGACGTTCGGGGTCAGCCCTTGAGTCCGCCGGCGAGGGCGAACGAGCTGCCGGTGATGCGCTGCATCACGAGATAGAGGACGAGAATCGGCACGGAATAGAGCATCGCGAAGGCCGCGAGCTGGCCGTAGGCGACCGCTCCGTGGTTGCCGAAGAAGGTGAAGATCGCGACGGCCGCCGGCATCTTCTCCGCGCTGAACAGGAGCACGAACGGAACGAAGAAGTTCCCCCACGCCTGCGTGAACACGAAGATGAAGACGACACCGATCCCGGGACGCATGAGGGGCAGCACGATCTGTCCGAGCGCGCGCATCGCGGATGCGCCATCGACCCACGCGGCCTCTTCGAGCGAGATCGGCACCGAGTCCATGAAGTTCTTCAGCATCCAGATCGCCATCGGCAGCGACGTCGCCGACATGAAGAGGATGACGCCGACGAGGGAGTCGAGGAGCTTCAGCTGCACGAACATCGCGTAGACCGGCACCATGAGCGCGGTGATCGGCAGGCAGGAGCCGAACAGCACGCCGTAGAGGAAGCCGCGCTGGAACCGCTGCCGGAACCGCGAGAGCGGATACGCCGCGAGCACGCCGACGACGACCGTGAGCGCGGCCGTCCCGAACGAGATCAGCGCCGAGTTCCACAGCGGCAGAATCGTCTGGGAGTAGGTCAGGACCGCGCTGAAGTTGTCGAGCGTGAACGCCTCCGGGAGGGAGATCGACACGGTCGCCGCGGGATCGATCGCCGAGAAGACGATCCACGCGATCGGCACGACGAACACGATGCCGAGCGCCGCGAGGACCAGGTTGGCGATGAGCTTTCCGCGCCGCGGAGCCGGTGAGGCGACGGAGAGGGGCACACGGGTGCGCCGTCGCGGCGAGACGATTGCTCGCGTGGTCGTGGATGTCATGACTCCACCTCCGGCTTCAGGATCTTGATGTAGATGGCCGCGAAGACCGCGCCGAGCACGATGGTGACGGCGGCGATGGCCGTGCCGTAGCCGACCTGGGCGAACCGGAACGCCTCTTGATAGGCAAGCACCGGCAACGTGGAACTGCGCGTGCCCGGGCCGCCGCCGGTCATCACCCAGATGAGACCGAAGGTGCCGAGGGTCTGCAGCGTGGTGAGCATGAGGTTGGTGGCGATCGAGCGGCGGATCATCGGCAGCGTCACGAGGAAGAAGCGCTGCACGGTGTTGGTGCCATCGATCTGGGCCGCCTCCGTGATCTCCGGCGGTACCTCGCCGAGCGCCGCGTTGTAGACGAGCATCGAGAAGGCCGTTCCGCGCCAGATGTTGGCGAGGATGACCGAGAGCATCGGGTAGTCGATGAGCCAGCTGACGCTTCCGAGCCCCAGACCGTCGAGCACCGAATTGAGCGTGCCGTCGGCGGAGAAGAACGCGTAGAGGGCGAAGGCCGCGACGATCTCCGGCAGCACCCAGGCGACGACGACGAGCGTGCTGACGATGGTCGACACGATCCGGGATGAGGCGCGCAGCAGGACCGCGATCGCGAGCCCCAGAACGTTCTGCCCGATGATCGCCGAGAACAGCACGAACACGAGAGTCAGGACGACCGAGTTCCAGAAGTCCGCGTCGGCGAACAGCGCGGCGTAATTGTCGAGGCCGATGAACTGCGGCTTCGCCGCGCGGTAACCGGTGAGAGCGGCGTTCGTCAGCGAGCCCCAGAGCGCGAAGCCCATCGGGCCGACGAGGAAGATCGCCAGCAGGATGAGCGCCGGCACGAGCGGCGTCGAACGGGAGATGGCGCGAAAGGTGCGCCGCCTGCCCCCCGCTCCGTGAGGAGCGGAGGGCAGGCGAGAGGACGTTGTCGTCATGAACTCAGTCGCCTTGCTCCACGTTCGACTCGCTCACGATCTTCGTGAGGTCCTCGTCGTAGGCGGAAGTCGCTTCTTCGGCCGTCGCATCCCCCGTGATCACGGATTCGACCGCCTGCTGCAGCGCACTCGAGATCTGCGAGTAGTCCGGGGTCGCCGGGCGGAAGTGCGTGTACTGCACGAGGTCGGAGAAGAACGCGAACGTCGGGTTGTACGACAGGTAGGCGTCGGACGTCGCGACGTCGTCGCGCACCGCGATCTGGCTGTTCTCGGTGTCGTACTTCAGCGAGTTCTCCTGGTTCAGCGCCATAGCGATGAAGTCGAACGAGGTCTTCGGGTAGTCGGTCTGCGCGCCGACCGCGAGGGTCCAGCCGCCCGACATCGAGGTGAAGCCGGGGTCGCCGCCATCCTGCGTCGGCATCTTCGCGAGACCGATCGTCTGCTCCCACTCGGGCCATGCGCTCTGGCCTTCGATCCAGCCACCGGGCAGCCACGAGCCGTCGATCGCCATCGCGACCTTGCCCTGCGGGATCAGCTCGGTCGAGACGCGGCTGCCGATCGTGGTGTCCAGCGCCAGGTCGAGCGGCGTTCCGAGGCCCTCCGAGTAGAGGTCCTGGTAGAAGCCGAACGTGTCCTTCATCCCCGTCGAATCGGTGACCCACTTCTGCGAGTCCGTGTTGTAGAGCGTGGAGTCCGTGCCGTAGAGCAGCATCTCGACGCCTTGCATCGACGTCTGCTCGACGGCCGCCTTGCTGCCGTAGATGTTCAGCGGGATGACGTCGGGGTTGCTGGCCTTCAGCGCACGGGCCGCGTCGAGGATGTCGTCCCAGCTGGTGGGCTGCCAGTCGGTGGGCAGGCCCGCCGCGGCGAAGAGGTCCTTGTTGTAGTAGATCGCGCGGGTGTCGGTGCCCATCGAGACGCCGTAGGTCTTGCCGTCGTCGCCGAGACCGGCCTCCTTGGCGGCGTCGTAGAACTGGCCCCAGTCCTCCCACTGCGCGACGTAGTCGTCGATCGGGAGCAGGTATCCGGCGGCCGCATCCGAGCGGATCTGGAAGGTGTCCTCGTAGATGACGTCGGGCGCGGTATCGGCCGAACCGTTCATCAGGGCGAGCTTCGTGAAGTACTCGTCCTCCGACTCGATCGGCTGGAGGTCGACGGTGACGTCGGGGTTCGCGGCCTCGAACTCGGGCTTGACCTTCTGGAACAGGTCGTCGAGCTGATGGAACGCCGAGGTCTTCTGATAGGCGACCGTGATGGTGCGATCGCCGGTCTCGTCGGCGGGCGCGGATTCGGCTGAGCTGCAGCCGGCGAGGGCCAGACCAGACACCGCTATGGCGGCGACGGCGGCGAGAGTCCTGTGACGCATTCCTGCTCCTTTGCTAGGGTTTGGCGCCTCAGAGCGCCGTGCGGGGATAAATCTATCAAATGGATTAATAGAATCAAGTCCGAGTTTCATCACGATCCGGTCACCCCGCGGACCGGGGGTCAGCCGGTGATGAGCAGGTCAGACGGGCGCGCCGCGAAGGCGCCGTCCAGCAGCAGGCAGGCCGCGCCGACGGCGGCCGCATCCGTACCCAGTCGGGAGTCGCGCAGGTGCAACGGACGGAGTGTGCGGATGGCGGGATCCGCCGCCAGGCTCTGCCGCAGGGGCTCCCGGAGCACGGGCCACAGGCGCGCCCAGACCGGACCGCCCACGACCGCGACGCCCATGTCGAGCACGTTGTCGAGCTGCACGAGGCCGCGCGCGAGCCGCCGCGCGGTCAGGGCAATCGCGGCCATCGCGGCCGGGTCGCCCTCCTCGGCCAGCGCGCGGAGCCGATCGAGCTCGGGGCGCGGATCGGCCGGAAGCTGCTCGACGGGCGCCTGACCGCTCCGGATGCCGGCGAGCCGCAGGATCGTGTCGGGTTCGAGCGATGCTCCGAGGCAGCCCGCGTTGCCGCACTCGCAGATGGGTCCGGACGGATCGACGCTCAGGTGGGCGATGTCGCCGGCGTTGCCCGTGGCGCCGCGTACCGGCATGCCGCCGACGGCGAGCCCCGCACCGATCCCGGCGCCGTAGTAGAGGAACATCGCGTCACCGACGTCGTATCCGCGGTCCAGCCACAGTTCGCCGACGACGGCCGCCGTGACGTCCTTCTCGACGACGATCGGCAACCCGGTCGCGGCGGCCAGCCCATCGCGGATGCTGACCCCGTGCCACGCCGGCAGGAGCGGCGGGGTGAGGAAGCGTCCGTCCTGGAGCGGACCGGGAGCGGCCACCCCGACGCCGACGATGCGGTCCTCGTCGATGCCCGCGCGCGTGATGATGTCGAGCACGGCGTCGGCCATCGATCCGATGAGGCGGCCCGCATCCGTCGACCGCCCGGGCGGGTGCTCGGCGTGCGCGACGACCGTGCCGGCCATGTCGATCACGACGATCGTGTCGACCGCCGGGTCGAGGTGGATGCCGATCGCGAAGCGCGAGCGCGGAACGAGCGCCAGCAGGGTGCGGGGCTTACCCGGACCGGAGATCACCTTGCCGGCCTCGGCGATCAGCCCCTCCTCCACGAGGCGCCGCGTGACGTTGCTGAGGGTCTGCGCCGATAGTCCGGAGCGCTCGGCGAGCTCGACGCGGCTCATCCCCCCCGGGGCACGCCGGATGAGGTCCAGGACGACGGTCTGGTTGTACGTCCCGACCGCCGGCAGGTTGGATCCCCTGCGCATGGCCACTCCCCCTCGCGGCTCGCGCGGACTCAGCTCAGGCCGGAGTAGACGTGCAGGCCCTTGAAGAACATGTTCACGATCGTGAAGTTGAACATCACCGCGGCGAACCCGATGATCGACAACCACGCCGACCGGGTGCCACGCCACCCGCGCGTGGCGCGGGCGTGGATGTATCCGGCGTAGAGCACCCAGATCACGAAGGTCCATACCTCCTTGGTGTCGAAGCCCCAGTACCGACCCCACGCGTCGTTGGCCCAGATCGAGCCGGCGATGAGCGTGAAGGTCCAGAAGATGAACCCGATGATCGCGAACCGGTAGGCCAGCGACTCGAGGTCGGTGGCGCTCGGCAGGATGCGGAGGAAGCCCGGTCCGGTCTTGCCCACGGTGCCGACGGCGGCTTCGAGCGCTTTGCGCTCGCGGCGGGCCTGCAGCAGCTGCACGACCGAGAGCGCGAACGCGAGGGCGAACAGCGCCGTCGCGAGCGACGCGACGAACACGTGGATGACGAGCCAGACGCTTTTCAGCGGGTCTGACAGCGGCGAGACGTCGACGTGGAAGAGCGTCGCCCCACCCATCAGCACGGCGACCAGACCCATGATGAACGACCCGAGGAATCGCAGGTCGTAGCGGAACAGCACGCCGAGGTAGACCGCGACGATCAGCAGGGTTCCCGTCATCGAGAACTCGTACATGTTCGACCACGGCACGCGCTCGGCCTCGATGCCGCGGGTGATGGTCGCCCCGAGGTGGAAGAGGAATCCGAGCCAGGCCATGGCCGTGCCGATGCGGGCCCATACCGGCCGGGAACGATCGCGACCGCGAGCGCTCAGCGACACCGCTGCGGCTTCTTCGCTCGCGCGCACCTGGGCGATCGTCTCGCCGCCGGCACCCACGAGCTCACGCTCGCGCACGGTGGCGTCCTGGGCGTCGACCGCCTGCGCGGAACGGCGGGACAGATCGATCGCGTAGGCGATGAACGCCAGCGCGTAGATCGCGATCGCCGTCCAGATCAGGAGCACCGAGACGTCGTCGAGCGAGAGCTGGTCGGTCATGGCGTCAGTCTACTTTCGGGCGGGAGCCGGACGGCTCGGCATCATCGAGATCGGCATGGAGGGCCGCGGCGGATGCCGCCGTGTGCCGCTCGGCGAACTGTGCGACCGCAGCGGCGAGCTGCGGGTCCTCGCCGCGGGCGAGTCCCGCGTACTCGAGGTGCACGGCGCCGTCGCGCACACTCGCGCGCACCCACATCCGGCGGCGCGGAACGAACAGCGCGAGCATGAGCCCGCCGAGAGCGAGCAGCGCGAAGGCGAGCACCCAGGGCGCTCCGACGTCGTGGTGGATCGAGAGCGAGACGAAGCGCTTGACCGACCCCTGGTAGCTGCCGTCGGGAGCGAGCGAGTCGAGCGTGCCGTCGGTCGCTTCGACCGTGGTCGGGTCGGCGGCGTTCTCGAACGTGATCGTGCCGAGACCGTTCGGGAGCTGCGCGCTCTGGCCGGGCAGCAACTGGATCGAGGGGACGTCTGTGCCCCGCCCGGTGAGCTTCGTCATGTCGCCCGTGTCGAGCGTGTACACCGATCGGGGTGTGCCGTCGTCGATGCCGAGGTCGCCCGAGTAGGCGTCGAGGGTCAGCACCGGGAACACGAGGTCGGGGTAGACCGAGGTGAGCGCGCCGGTCGTGAGCTCCTGCGCCGTCGGGTAGAAGAAGCCCACGAGGCCCAGCTGCTCGGGCAGGCCGTCGGCGATCTTCACGACACCGAGCGAGGTCATCTGGTTGCTCTGCGGCAGGAACGGCACGTCGTCGTGGAAGATCTCTTCGCCCGCGGCGTTTCGCACGGTGATCGACGGCGCGTAACCGTTGCCCATCAGATACACCCGGTCGCCGGCGATCTCGAGCGGATGATTCACCCGCACCTCGCCGGTCTTCGCCTCCTCGTCGGGCTGCTGGGTCGTGACGTGCGCGACGAAGTTGCCTGCCTGACCCGCGCCGGGCGAACCGGCCGGCTGGTACGTGATGTCGAAGTCGTCGAGGGCGATCGTGTACGGCGACAGGTTGTCGGCGTTCACGAAGCGGCCCGGGTTGAACGACGAGTAGTCGGTGAGAGCGTTCACGAAGCCCTGCCCCTGCACGATGGCCCGCTGGCCCGTGTACGTGAGCGCTCCGCCCACGCCGACCGCGATGAGCACGCCGACGAGCGCCATGTGGAACAGCAGGTTGCCGGTCTCGCGCATGTACCCGCGTTCCGCGGAGACCGACAGCGACCCGCGGCCGTCGTATCGCTCGGTACGGTAGCGCGCGCCGCGCAGCTGGGCGCGGGCGAGCGAGATCGCCTCCGCGGCAGCGGCGTCCGCATCCGCCCCCGCCGGCAGGCGCAGCACGCTCTCGCGGTGGTCATCGAGACGGGAGAGGCGCGCGGGAGTGCGGGGCGGGCGGGCGCGCAGGGCCTTCCAGTGGTGCTGGGTACGCGGGATCACGCAGCCGATCAGCGAGATGAACAGCAGCAGGTAGATCGCCGAGAACCAGACCGAGGAGTACACGTCGAACAGCTGGATGCCGTCGAGGATCGGGAACAGGTCGGGGTTGTCGGTGCGGAACTGCGTGACGCCGTTCGGGTCGGCCGAACGCTGCGGGAAGATCGAGCCGGGGACGGCGGCGATCGCCAGCAGCAGCAGCAGCACGAGGGCCGTCCGCATGCTCGTGAGCTGCCGCCAGCCCCAGCGCGCCCACTCGAGAGGACCGAGGCGGGGGGCGGTGATGCTGTCGTCGTCGACGCCCGACGCGGAAGCGCGACCGGATGCCGCCGGAAGCCCGTCGACGTGGTCGGACGGGCGGAGCGGATCGTTGTTCTGGTCGTCAGAGCGGGGCCGGGACATTCAGGAACACCCCCTGCAGGTAGGACATGAGGGTCGACCAGACACCGCTGACCATGAGGATGCCGAGGATGACGAGCAGCACGCCGCCGAGGATGTTGACCACGCGGATGTGGCGACGGAGGAACGTCGTGGAGCGCGTCGCCCAGCCGAATCCGGCGGCGAGCAGGACGAACGGGATGCCGAGGCCCATCGAGTAGGCGAAGCCCAGGATGCCGGCGCGACCGGGATCGCCGAGGTTCCAGGAGACGGCGATGATCGCGCCGAGAGTCGGGCCGATGCACGGAGCCCAGCCGATGCCCAGGGCGAGGCCGAGCAGCGGCGCGCCGACGAGGCCGACGTTGCTGCGGACGGCGGGCTTCAGCGTCCGCTGCGCGAAACCGAAGAGGCCGACGAAGACGAGGCCGAGCAGGATCACGACGACACCGAGCAGCCGCGTGATCACGTCGGCGTACTCGAGGAAGAAACGACCGAAGGTGCCGCCGAGGATCGTCACCGCCATGAAGACGACCGTGAAGCCCGCGATGAACAGCAGCACGCCGAGCATCAGTCGTCCGCGACCGGAGCCGCGGCCGCGGCCGCTCGTCTCGGCCTGCCCGCCGAGGTAGCCGAGGTAGCCGGGAACGAGCGGCAGGACGCACGGGGAGAGGAAGGAGACGAGTCCCGCGAGGAGGGCGAGGGGGATCGCGACCCACAGCGCCCCCTCCGCGACGATTCCGGTCACGAGGGGCCGATCACGAGGACTCGGCGAGCGCGTCGCGAACGAGCGTCTCGAGGATCGAGGGCTCGGAGAGTTCCCCGACGATGCGGGCCGCGACGCGACCCTCCTTGTCGAGGACGAGCGTCGTCGGGGTCGCGCTGAGGGTGGTCGCGGTCGCGAAGGCGAGCTTCAGCTGCGTGTCGTCGACGGCCAGCATGCTCGGGTAGCTCACGCCGTTGTCGCGGGCGAACGACTGCGCGGTCGAGGCCTGGTCATACGTGTTGACGCCGACGAACGTCACGTCTTCGCCCTGCACGGACTGGTAGGCCTCCTCGAGGCGAGGGGCCTCCACGATGCACGGCCCGCACGCGGCGTACCAGAAGTTCACGACGACGACCTGGCCGGCGACGTCGGCGCTCGTCAGGGTGTCGCCCCGATCGGTGACGCCGGAGAACTCCACCGGCTCGGTGCGGTCGTCGGCGGAGATCTCCACGACCTGCAGGCCGTCCGCCCCGATGAAGCCCTTGTTGGACCCCTCGCGGTACTGCTCGGCGAGGCCGTCGCTGGAACACCCCGCGAGTCCCAGCATGAGTACCGCGGCGAACGCGGCGGTGGCGCGGCGCGCGAGGCGCCGTTCTCGGACGGTCATACTGCTCCCACGTCGATACTGCCGGCGGATGCGGCCGGCTCCGCGTACGCGACTTCGCGCCACGATCCGGGTCCGCCTTCGAAGCTCGTCACACTCGACAGTGCGCAGCGGCGCTGGCGCGGGTCGTGTCGCAACCGGTCGCCCGCGACCGATAGGTGCGTGACCCAGATCGGCAGCTGATGACTGACGATGACGACGTCGCCGCTCGGCACCGCATCCCACGCTCTGTCCATGGCGCGCCGCATCCGATCCACGACCTGCGCATACGGCTCGCCCCAGCTGGGCACCTCGGGCTTGGCCAGGTGCCGCCAGTTGAGCGGGTTCATCAGGGCGCGCTTCATCCGGCGTCCCTCGAAGACGTTCGTCGGTTCGATCACGTCTTCCGTGATGACGGGCTCGATGCCGAACACCTCGGTGAACGGCTCGGCGGATTCACGCGCGCGCTGCAGCGGCGAGGAGAGAAGCGCGCTGACCGGTCGGCCGAGATCGTGCACGTACTCGGCGGCCTGCCGCGTCATCGCCCGTCCGTCGACGCTCAACCGGAAGTTCGGGAGCCGACCGTAGAGCACACGGGAGGGGTTGTGGACCTCTCCGTGGCGCACGAGGTGGAGGCGGTCGGCGGGCACCCGTCGATTCTACGTCCGGGTGCTCTTTGCGTTCCCTGAACGGAGGCTGTGGACGGCAGTGATCAGTCGGATGCGGGATCGGAGTCGCGCCGGCTGCGCATCAGGGTGCGCGTGCGGGTGTAGACGAACCATGCCACCGCCGCGAAGACGACCGCGATCACGATGTACTGGAAGATCTCGGCGTACTGCTCGACGATGTGCCACTGCTCGCCGAGGAAGAACCCCGCGAGCACGAAGATCGTGTTCCAGATGAGGCTCCCGGCCCCGGTCAGCAGCCCGAACTTCCACAGCGGCATCCGCGTGACGCCGGCGGGGATCGAGATGAGGCTCCGGAAGATGGGCACCATCCGGCCGAAGAACACCGCCTTGCCGCCGTGCTTCTCGAACCAGGCGATCGTGCGGTCGATGTCTTCCGGATGCAGCAACGGCACCTTCGCGGCGACGCGGCGCAGCCGCCCGACACCGAGCCACGCGCCGATGCCGTAGAGGGCGAACGCCCCGACGATCGATCCGAGCGTCGTCCAGATCAGGGCTTCGGCGATCGTGAAGGACCCGCGACTGGCGGTGAGGCCGGCGAGCGGCAGGATGGCCTCGCTCGGCAGCGGCGGGAACAGGTTCTCCAGCGCGATCGCGATCCCGGCACCGACCGGGCCGATGGTCTCCATGAGCGAGACGATCATGTCGACGAGCGAGGTCAGCCACGACCCCCCGTCCGTGCGGGCAGCGACCAGGGCGGTGGCGGTCATCGGGGTCCTCGTGGGGGTCTCGGTGATCGGCGCGCTGGGCAGCGGGCACTGCAGCAGACCCTATGGGATGAGTATGAACCCCTGCTGTGAGGGCGAATCAGGTCGACGCCGCACCCGTCAGGTGGCCGCCCATACGAGGAAGACGCCGAGCGACCAGAGGGCGGCGAGCAGAATCGTCCCCGCGATCGGCACCCAGAACGCGCGGCGGCGCACCACGAGCAGCACGATCGCGAAGAAGGCCGTGACCGCGAGCACCAGCAACGGGGTCGTGAACAGCATCCACACCCCGATGGAGAGGAGGTCGTCGCGGCAGACCCGTCCGCCACTCCCGCAGGCATCCGCGGACGCCGCCATGACGAGCCCGAGACTCGAGGCGATCACCGCGGCGACCGCCAGCAGCACGACGAGCACGATCGTCAGCGCGATGTCCCAGCCCCGTCGTCGGCGCGGCGAGCGGGCGGATGCGGTCCGCGTCGCCGCATCCGTCGCGGTAGGCGGCGCGGCAGGCGGCGGTGCGGCGGTCGGCACCGGCTCGGGCGTCGCGACGGGGTCCTGCGGCTGCGCGTGCGCGCCGACGCGGAATGCCTCCGTCGGCATCCGGTAGACGCCGGGATCGTCGTCCGGCCGCGTTCCGCTCACGCCGCCATCGTACGGCGCGGCGGGAGCGCGCGACGCGCCGCACGTAGACTTGCTCCTCATGAGCGAACGCGTCCTCGTCCAGCAGTTGAAGACTCTTCCGGCCGGCCCCGTCACGGTGTCGGGATGGGTGGAGACCGTGCGGGACCAGAAGAAGGTGCAGTTCGTCATCCTCCGCGATGAGACCGGCGCCGTGCAGTTGGTGAACCCGGCGACGCGCGAGCTCGCCGAAGACGCCGACTCGGCCGCCGGGGCCGCGCTCGCCCTCACCGAGACGATCTCCGGCCTCGCCTCCGGCACCTTCCTCACCGTCACCGGAGAACTCAAGCACGACGAGCGCGTCAAGCTCGGCGGGGTGGAGATCAAGATCGCGGGCCTCGATATCGCGGCCGCGGCGAACCCCGAGACGCCGATCGCCGCCGACTCCAGCGTCGACAAGCGCATGGACTGGCGTTTCCTCGACCTTCGCCAGCGCCGCAACAACCTCATCTTCCGGGTGCAGACGACGCTGGAGCACGCCATGCGCACGTACTGGGTCGAGCGCGACTACATCGAGGTGCACTCGCCCAAGCTCATGGCGTCTCCTTCGGAGTCGAACGCCGAACTGTTCGAGGTGCCCTACTTCGAAGACAAGACGGCCTACCTCGCCCAGAGCCCGCAGTTCTTCAAGCAGATGGCGCAGGTCGCCGGCTTCGGCAAGATCTTCGAGATCGCGCCCGCCTTCCGTGCCGACCCCTCCTTCACGAGCCGGCACGCGACCGAGTTCACCTCGATTGACGCAGAGATCAGCTGGATCGACTCGCACGAAGACGTCGCCCGGATGCAGGAGGAACTGCTGCAGTTCTCCATCCAGGCGGTCAAAGACAAGCACGGCGCCGAGATCGAGGAACTGTTCGGCCTCGAGGTGCAGGTTCCGGCGATCCCGTTCCCCCGCATCCCGCTCGCCGAGGCACTCGAGATCGTCAAGGAACGCGGCTACGAGGTGCCCCGCACCGACGGCGACCTCGACCCCGAGGGCGAGCGCCAGATCGCGGCCTACGTCGCCGAGAAGTTCGGACACCAGTTCGTCTTCATCACCGACTACCACCCGGCGATCCGCGCTTTCTACCACATGCGCGACGAGCAGACCGGGCTCACGAAGAGCTACGACCTGCTCTTCAACGGCGTCGAGATCACGACCGGTGCGCAGCGCGAGCACCGCGTCGATGTGCTGATCGAGCAGGCGAAGGAGAAGGGTCTCGACCCCGAGCACCTCGACTTCTACCTCGACTTCTTCCGCTTCGGCGCCCCGCCGCACGGCGGATTCGGCATGGGCCTCGCCCGGGTGCTGATGCTGCTGCTCGGCGAGTCCTCGATCCGCGAGGTCACCTACCTCTTCCGCGGTCCCACGCGCCTCGCGCCCTAACCCGCCCTGCGCCGGGCCCCGCCCGCGCTCCTCGACGGCCGTCGCCCCGCCCGGGCGGCGGCCGTCGTCGTTCCCGCCCCCTCCCTTCCCGGTTCACTTGCCTCATCTACACGCTTTCGCCGCCTCGAAGCGTGCATATGAGGCAAGTGAACTGTTCAGTGGGCGTTCACCCGTCGCCGCCGCGCGGTTCACCCGACCGAATTAGCGTCCCCCTCGTCCCGATGCAACCGACGCACCCGTACGTCCGGATGCATCGACTCACCCGAGAGGAACGCACATGTCCATCGTTTCCCGCCGTCGCAGCCGCACCGCTGCCGGCATCGCCTTCGTCGCCGCCGCGACCGTCGCCCTGGCCGGTTGCGCCGGTTCGTCCGACGCCGCCTCCAGCGACGACAGCACCGCAGCAGCGTCCGCCACCAGCGTCGCCGACTTCGGCACGTTCGCCGACCTCGAGGCCGCAGCCAAGGCCGAAGGCGCGCTGAACGTCATCGCCCTCCCGCGCGACTGGGCCAACTACGGCGCCGTGCTCGACGCCTTCGCCGCCAAGTACCCCGAGATCAGCATCGAGGAGCAGACCCCCGACGCGTCCTCGGCCGAAGAGATCGACGCCGCCAAGACGAATGACGGCCTCGACACCGCCCCCGACGTGTTCGACCTCGGCCTGACGGTCGCTCTGCAGAGCACCGACATGTTCGCGCCCTACAAGGTCGAGAACTGGGACGACATCCCCGAGGCGCTGAAGGAGCCCACCGGCTTGTTCGTGGGCGACTACGGCGGGTACATGTCGGTCGGGTACGACTCGTCGAAGTTCGACGCGCCCACTTCGCTCGCCGACCTGCTCGGCGACGCGTACCGCGGTTCGGTCGCCATCAACGGCGACCCGACCCAGGCCGGCGCGGCGTTCGCCGCAGTGGGCCTCGCCACCGTCCAGAGCGACGGCACGCTCGACGACTTCCAGCCCGGCATCGACTTCTTCTCCGAGCTCAACAAGGCCGGCAACATGCTGAAGGTCGACGTCACCTCGGGCACCGTCGCGAGCGGCGAGACCCCCGTCGTCTTCGACTGGGACTACCTGAACGCGGCTCACGCCGAGTCGAACCCGAACTGGAAGGTCGTCGTCTTCCCGGGTACGGGCTACGCCGGCTACTACAACCAGGCCATCAACAAGAACGCCCCGCACCCGGCGGCCGCTCGCCTGTGGCAGGAGTTCCTCTACAGCGACGAGGCGCAGAACCTGTGGCTCGCCGGTGGCGCGCGCCCCGCGCGCATGGAGGCCATGCAGACCGCGGGCACTCTCGACGAGGACCTCGCCAGCAAGCTGCCGGCCGCGCCCGACGACACCGTCGTGCCGACCGAGGAGCAGAGCACCCAGGCCGGCACGCTCCTCGGCGAGAAGTGGGCCGCGGCGGTCTCGTGACCTTCTCTCCTGCTGTTCTCACCGGGCCCGAAGGGGCCCACGTGAACGCCCCCGCCGCGCCGGAGCACTCTGCTCCGGCGCGGCGGGGCGCGCGCGGCCGGAGCTGGCTGGCCGCCCTCGGACTCGTACCGTTCGCGGCCTACCTGCTGCTGTTCTTGCTGCTGCCGACCGTCCTGGCCGTGGCATCGGGACTGTTCGATGCCGACGGTACCTTCACGCTCGACAACATCGCGGCCCTCGGCGATCCCGTGATCCTCACGACCTTCGCCAACTCCACGTGGTTGTCGCTGCTCACCGCGGCCGTCGGCGCGGTCGTCGGCGCCCTGGTCTGCTGGGCCCTGCTGGGACTCCCCGAGACCGGCGCCATCCGCACCCTCGTCGATGCCGCCGCGGGCGTGCTGGCGCAGTTCGGCGGCGTGATGCTCGCATTCGCCTGGATCGCGACGATCGGCATCCAGGGAATCGTGACGCAGGCGCTCCTGAACACCTTCGGGATCGATCTGTTCGCGGATGGCGCCTGGATCTACGCGCTGCCGGGCCTGATCCTGCCCTACATCTACTTTCAGATCCCGCTCATGGTCATCACCTTCATGCCCGCCATGACGGCGCTCAAGCCCCAGTGGGCCGAGGCGAATCTCACGCTCGGCGGCACCCGCGGCGGCTTCTGGCGCCACGTCGGCATGCCGGTGCTCGCCCCCTCGTTCCTCGCGAGCCTGCTGCTGCTGTTCGCGAACGCCTTCTCGTCCTACGCGACCGCCGCGGCGTTGGCCAGCCAGGGTTCGCAGATCGTGCCCCTGCAGATCCGCACCGCCCTCACGAGCGAAACCGTCCTCGGCCGCGAGAACCTCGCCGGCGCACTCGCCCTCGGCATGATCGTCGTGGTCGCCGTCGTCATGTGGCTGTACTCGCTCGTGCAGCGCCGAGCCGCGAGGTGGCAGTCATGAACACCATCGCCCCGCGCGCTCTCACCCGGTGGATCATCGGCATCCTGGTCGGGGTCTTCTTCGCCCTGCCGCTGCTCGCGACGTTCCTGTTCACCCTCCGCGACGGCGACGGCTACTCGTTCGCGAACTGGACGGGTCTCTTCTCTGCCGAGAACGCGTCACTGCTCAAGCCGGTCTGGGCTGCGCTCGGCAATTCGCTGACCCTCGCCGTCGTCACGGTGCTGATCGTGCTGTTCCTGATGACCCCGACGATGATCCTCGTGTCCCTGCGGTTTCCGCGGATGCGTCGCATCTTCGAGTTCGTCGCGCTCCTGCCCATCTCGATCCCGGCGATCGTGCTCGTCGTCGGGCTCGCGCCGATCTACCAGCAGATCGGTCGCACGCTCGGCACGGGCGCATGGACGCTCGCGTTCGCCTACGGCGTGCTCGTGCTGCCCTTCGCCTACCGGTCGATCCAGGCGTCGATCGACGCGATCGACATGAAGACCCTGTCGGAGGCCGCGCGCACCCTCGGCGCGGGCTGGATCAGCGTCGTGCTCCGCGTCATCGCACCGAACCTGCGCCAGGGCCTGCTCTCGGCATCCCTCATCTCCGTCGCGGTCGTGCTCGGAGAGTTCACGATCGCGTCGCTGCTGAACCGCCAGGTACTGCAGACCGCGCTTCTCGTCGTCAACAAGGTCGACCCCTACTCGGCGGCGATCTTCACCCTGCTGGCACTCGTCTTCGCGTTCGTGCTGCTGCTCGTGATCGGTCGCGCCGGACGCGTCGGATCCGGAAAGGCCTCCTCATGACCACCGCCGACTCTCCCCTGCGGAACCTGCCGCAGACCTCCGACAACATGCTGCTCGCCGAAGCCGGCGAGGGCACCCGCGTCGAGTTCCGCGGCGTCGAGAAGGACTACGGTACGACCCGGGTGCTCCACGGCGTCGACCTCGACGTGGCGCCCGGTGAGTTCGTGTCGCTGCTCGGCCCGTCCGGATGCGGCAAGACCACCGCCCTCCGGGTGCTGGCCGGCCTGGAACGAGCGACCGGCGGCAGCGTGCTGCTCGGCGGCAAGGACGTGTCGGGAGTCCCCACGAACAAGCGCGACATCGGCATGGTGTTCCAGTCGTACTCGCTCTTTCCGCATCTGAAGGTCGCCGACAACACCGCGTTCGGTCTGCGCCGCCGCGGGGTCGGGCGGACGGATGCGGTGCGCCGCGCCGGCGACGCCCTCGACCTCGTCGGCCTCAGCCACCTCGCCGACCGCTACCCGCACCAGCTCTCCGGCGGGCAGCAGCAGCGCGTCGCGCTCGCCCGAGCGCTCGTCACCGAACCCCGGGTGCTGCTGCTGGACGAACCCCTGTCGGCCCTGGATGCGAAGGTCCGCGTGCAGCTGCGCGATGAGATCCGCCGCATCCAGCTGCGCCTGGGCATCACGACCGTGTTCGTCACGCACGACCAGGAGGAGGCGCTGGCCGTCTCCGACCGGATCGCGGTGATGAACGCCGGCCGCATCGAGCAGATCGGCACCCCGGAAGACCTGTACCTGCGCCCCGCGACGGCCAATGTGGCAGCCTTCGTGGGCGTTTCGAGCCTCGTGCGGGGCGTCGTGCGCGGCGGGATCGTGTCGGTGTGGGGCCAGGACCTGCCGCTGCAGAGCCCGGCGGACGACGGTGATGTGCAGGTGTTCCTGCGGCCCGAGAACGTGCGCCTGCGGAGCGCCACCGACCCGGGCGTGGACGCGGTCGTGCAGGAGAGCACCTTCCTCGGCAGCTTCCGCCGCTCGGTGGTGCGCACGGCCGACGGTGCGCTCGTGAACGTGCAGCACGCGGCATCCGACCGCGTCGAGTACGGGGATGCGGTGCGCGTCGCGCTCGATCCCACCCCTGTCACCACGCGCCCCCTTCCCTGATCCCGATCCGGGATCGCCCGTCACGGGATTCGGAGATGCGACCGGATGCGGAGCATCGGGGGTATTCCGCTCCGAATCCCGTGACATCTCCGAATCCTGTGACCCCCACACCCGCACAGACGCCTGCGCCCACTCCCCCGACCGCGCGCGGAGGCGGCTCGGAGGTCGGGTGTGAGAGCGTGGAACGCGTCCGACCCGAGGAGGCTCATGCTCGACCCCTGGCTGCAATTCGCCCTCACCCTGGCCATCGCGCTCGTCGCGGCGATCGCCGTGACCGTGATCGTGTCGACCGCGACCCGGCTGGCCTCCCGCCGCCGTTCGTGGCCGGCGGGACTCATCCGGCGCGCCCGTCGCCCGTTCCGCGGTCTGCTGCTGACCCTGGCGGTCTGGGTCGCGCTGGGACTCGCGTTCCCCGACCGGGACTGGATGCCGGTTCTCGACCAGCTCTTCACGATCCTCGTGATCGCGGCGGCCGCCTGGCTTCTCGCGGCGCTCGTGACCTTCGGGACCGACGTGACGCTCGGCCGCTACCGCATCGACGTTCCCGACAACCGTGTCGCCCGCCGCATCCGCACCCAGACCCTCATCGTGCGCCGTCTCGCGATCGCGCTCATCGTCGTCGTCGCGATCGGCGCCGCGCTGCTGACGTTCCCCGCGGTCCAGGCGTTCGGCGCGAGCGTGCTCGCCTCCGCCGGTATCGTCTCGATCATCGCCGGTCTCGCCGCGCAGTCCGTGCTGGCGAACATCTTCGCGGGGCTCCAGATCGCGTTCAGCGATGCCCTGCGCGTCGATGATGTCGTGGTCGTGGAGGGCGAGTGGGGCCGGGTCGGCGAGATCACCCTGAGCTACGTCGTGCTCGACCTGTGGGATGACCGCCGCCTCGTGCTGCCGTGCACCTACTTCACCACCACGCCCTTCCAGAACTGGACCCGTCAGGGCTCCGAACTGCTCGGCTCGGTGGAACTCGACCTCGACTGGCGCGTCTCGCCGACCCGGATGCGGGCGCACCTCGACGAGGTGCTGACCCAGACCGACCTTTGGGACGGCCGGGCGAGCGTGCTCCAGGTGACCGAAGCCACGGGCGGACTCGTGCGCGTGCGGATCCTCGTGACGGCGCAGGACTCCCCGACGCTCTTCGACCTGCGCTGCGTCGTCCGCGAGGCGATGGTGACGTGGGTGCAGAGCACGATGCCGGCGGCGCTGCCTGTGCAGCGCGTGATGATGACGCAGCCCGAGCCGGAGCCGCTCGTCGAGCCCGACCACGCTCCTGGAGAGGGCCTGTTCACGGGGAGCGCCGAGGCGGAAGCGCGCGCGAGCACGTTCACGCAGGCGATTCCGATCATCGTGCCGGCGGATGCGGACGCATCCGCGCGGGCTCAGAGTTCGAAGTCGACGGCGACGCGGTCGGAGACGACCGATCGCACGTAGGTGACGACGTCCTGGTGCGCGGGGTGCACGGCGTAGCCCTCGAGCGCCTCGACGTCGGTGAAGTCCGCGACGATGGCGAGATCCCAGTTAGCGCCGCCGATGACGTCGGCGCCGACCGTGATGTCGACGATGCCGGGCACAACGTCGCGCAGGGCCAGCAGTTCGCGGCGGATGCGGCCCGACTGCTCCGCCCGCTCGGCGGCGTCATCGGATGCGAGCTTCCACGCCACGATGTGTCGGATCGTCATCGGATCGCTCCTTCGGTGCGAGACCGGGTGGCCGTGAGCACCGCGTCGCGGAGACGCTCGGGCGCGACCCGCCAGTGCGCGTGCAGGGTGCCGTCGATCAGCAGCACGGGGATCTTGTCGGACCACCGTTCGAAGAGCGCGGGTTCTTCGAGGATCGACTGCTCGATCACCTCGACGCGATCCGCGGCGTCCTCCGGAATGTCGGCGAGGACGTGTTCGAGCACCCCGCGGGCGACGTCGCAGAGGTGGCAGCCGTCTTTACCGATGAGCGTGATCGTGGTCACGTCACCATCCTAGGCGGCGGCACGAGGGCACGGCGGCACGGCCGAGCCACGGCACGCCACGCCACGGCCGTGAACGCGCCGCTCAGCTCTCGACGGGGAATCCCGCGGCGACCCACTCGCCGGTTCCGCCGTCGACGTTCGTCGCGTCGTACCCGCGGGCCTCGAGGGCCTGCACGACCCGCGCCGAGCGCCCGCCGACCTGGCAGATCACATCGAACGGCCCGTCCGGCAGGTCGTCGAGGTGCTCGTTGATCGTTGACATCGGGAGGTTGACGGCGCCGGGCACGTGGCCTGCGGCGTACTCGTCGACTTCGCGGACGTCGATGAGGGGGACATCCTGCCGGTCACGCAGCTGCTGCACGGAGATCGAGTTCACGCCCCCAGGCTAGCCGCAGACGCGGCGTGCCGGCACAACACGAAGCGCCCGTCCGGTGGACAGGCGCTCGGTGTCGGTGCCGCGATTACTTCTTGTTGCGGCGCTGGTGGCGAGTCTTACGAAGCAACTTGCGGTGCTTCTTCTTCGCCATGCGCTTGCGGCGCTTCTTGATGACAGAACCCACGGAAAACCTCACAGATCAGCGGTCTGGGCTCAGGGTGGCCTGTGCCCGGGAACGAGGCATCGAAAAAAATGCCTCGGATAAGTCTAGCCGACGTCGGCGGCCGGCCGCTGCACGAGCTCTGCGACGGCCGATTCCGGCACGCGGTAGCTGTGCCCGAAGCGGATGGCGGGCAGTTCTCCCGCGTGCACGAGTCGGTACACCGTCATCTTGGAGACGCGCATGAGCTGCGCGACCTCCGCGACCGTCAGGAACCGCACATCCGGCAGCTCGGCCATGCCACACCCCTCCCCCATCGCCCGTCGGGCTGCCCGCCACTCTAGGTCCCCGGTGGGACGGATGTAAACCGCTGGTGCTCGTGGGAATGCGGGTCAGCGACCGGGAATCTTGCCGAACGCGGCGGTGACGGCCCGACCGACGGATGCGGCGGCACGGCCGACGACGTCGGCGGCGTGCGCGGCGGGCTCCGGGAGGGTGGAGATCGAGTCGTCCAGATCCTCGTCGAGGAACGGGATGAGCCAGTTGTCGATCTCGTCCAGCGGACCGGACGACAGCGAGTAATAGCGGTGCTGACCCTCCTCGCGCACGGAGACCAGTTCGCTGTCGCGCAGCACCTTCAGGTGCTTCGACACGGTGGGCTGACTGACACCGAGCCTCGCGACGATGTACGACACGCTCGTTCCGCGCTCGCCCGCCATCGATCGATCGAGGAGGAGGCGCAGGATGTCGCGCCGGGTCGCGTCCGCGATCACGCCGAAGATATCCGCCATGCGCTTAGGTTAGTGGGGCGCCGGGCGGAGTACCATTACACCCGTTCGGGTCGCCGACCTGTTGTTCGTGCGAAAGGGGTGCCGGATGATGTCCGACACCGCGCGCGTGCTGTCGCGGGAACGCCTCTCGATCGCCTTCGACCGGTTCCGAGACGGAGCGCGCGAGTTCACGACGTCGTCTCCCGCACGTTTCGCGGTCTTGATCTTCTCGTCGTTGATCCTGCTGTTCACCGCGCTGCTGTCGCTGCCCGCGGCGGCCGCATCCGGTCAGGCGACGCCGCTCGCCGACGCCGTGTTCACGGCCGTCTCCACGATCTGCGTGACGGGTCTGTCGACGGTCAACATGGGCGCACACTGGTCGCCGCTCGGCCAGGTGTTCATCTACATCGGCGTGAACGTGGGCGCACTCGGTGTGCTGACCCTGGCGAGCATCCTCGGGCTCGTCATCTCGAAGCGCCTGGGTTTGCGTGCCAAGCTCATTGCCGCGGGCGACTCCAACCCGATGCGCGTGCACGGCGGCCCGGTCAACGAGGGGCAGACCGTGCGGCTCGGCGAGGTGGGCCAGCTGCTGGCCACCGTCGCGCTCTCGACCCTCGTCATCGAGGCGGGCCTCGCGGTGCTGCTCTACCCGGGCCTGCTGCTCGGCGGCGTCGACCCCATCACGGCCCTCTGGGAGGCGCCGTACTTCGCGGCGATGTCGTTCACGAACACCGGCTTCGCCCCGAACGCCGACGGACTCGCGCCGTTCGCCACCGACTACTTCTTCATGTCGGTGCTGATGGTCGGGGTGTTCCTCGGCTCGATCGGGTTCCCCGTCATCTTCACGCTGTGGCGGCACCGCTGGCACGTGCGGCACTGGTCGCTGCACACCAAGCTCACGCTCATCACGACCGTCATCCTGTTCTTCGCGGGCGCCGTGGCGTTCGTGACCCTCGAGTACGACAATCCGCAGACGTTCGGCGGGATGGATGCGTGGGACACCACTTTCCAGTCGTTGTTCCTCTCGGCGATGACCCGCTCGGGCGGGTTCTCCGTCATCGACATCGGAGAACTGCACGGGTCGTCGCTCCTGGTCGGCTCGATGCTGATGTTCGTCGGCGGCGGTTCCGCGTCGACCGCCGGCGGCATCAAGGTGACGACGCTCGCCGTGCTCGCTCTCGCCGTCTTCTCGGAGGCCAAGGGACGCCCCTCGGTGCAGGCGTTCGGTCGCCGCATCCCGAGCGATGTGCAGCGTGTCGCCCTGTCGGTCGTGGCATGGGGCGCGACGATCGTGGCGGTATCGACGATCACGATCGCCCAGATCACGAAAGCACCCGTCGACGAAGTGCTGTTCGAGGTGGTGTCGGGGTTCGCCACCGTGGGCCTGTCGACCGGGCTCACGACAGAGCTGCCCGACCCAGCGGTGTACGTCCTCGCCGTGACGATGTTCATGGGCCGCGTTGGTACAGTGACACTCGCCGCGGCCGTCGCCGCTTCGTCGCGTTCGCAGTTGTACTCGATGCCTGTTGAGAGGCCGATCGTTGGTTGAGAAGCTCCGCTCGGATGCCCCCGTGCTCGTCATCGGGCTGGGCCGCTTCGGCGCCGCCTGTGCGGGCGAGCTCGACCGGCTCGACCGCGAGGTGCTCGCGATCGACGAGAGCCTCGACCTGGTGCAGAAGTGGTCGGAGCGGGTCACGCACACGGTGCAGGCCGACGCGAAGAACCTCGAAGCGCTGAAGCAGATCGGCGCGCAGGACTTCCAGGTCGCCGTCGTCGCGGTCGGGTCATCGATCGAGGCGTCCGTGCTCATCACGGCCAACCTCGTCGACCTGAAGGTTCCACAGATCTGGGCCAAGGCCGTGTCGCAGTCACACGGCAAGATCCTCGCCCGCGTCGGGGCGAACCACGTCATCTACCCCGAACGCGAAGCCGGCGAGCGCGTGGCACACCTGGTGAGCGGCCGGATGCTGGACTTCATCCGGTTCGACGACGACTTCGTGCTCGCCAAGATGTACCCGCCGCGTTTCATCCGCGGCGTCGGCCTGAACGAGTCGGGCGTCCGCAGCAAGTACCGCGTCACGGTCGTGGGCGTGAAGAGCCCCGGCAAGCCATTCCGCTATGCCGAGGCGAACACGGTCGTCACGAACCACGACCTGATCATCGTCTCGGGCACGAACAGCGACATCGAGCGCTTCGCGACGCTCGACCGCTGAGCGAGACGAGCGACCGCATGGGATTCTCGCTGAGCTTCTATCCGATCGACGGTGACGATCTGCGCGCGGACGACCGCGCGCAGATCATGGCATTCCTCGACGCACGCGGACTGACGGTCGATCCGGAGACGCACGGGCTCTATCGGGTGACAGACGGCGTAGCGCTGGCCTTTGATGGTGCGTGGACAGACCTGGAGCTCGACCCGCTGGATCAGCCCGAACCTCTGACGGGGTCGCTGCCGCACGCGACCCTCACCGAGGCGGAGTGCACCTTCGTATTCGAGCTGTGCGCGGCCGGCGGTCTGATGATCGTGAACCCGCAGGGACAGCCGATGTATCTCGGAATCCGCGGCGTCCACACGCCGGAGATGTTCCCCGACCCGGATGACGCCGTGTGGATCGACAGCCCCGCGGCGCTCGCGTCGACCCTCGGGGGAAGCTTCGGCGATTTCCAGGACTACCTTGGGCGCGTCCGAGGCCGCTGATCACCGACGACGCATCGACTCAACCGCCGGCGGCGAGTTCTTTCGCCCGGGCGAGCGCCGCATCCGTCGCCCGCGCGAACACGTCGTCTAGGTGCGCGTCTTGGAGGACCGCGATCGCCCGCTCCGTCGTGCCCTTGGGGCTCGTCACGCGACGACGCAGCTCCGCGGGTTCTTCGCCCGACGCAGCGAGCAGCGCGGCCGCCCCGATGAAGGTCTGCTCGGCCATCGTGCGTGCCTCGTCGCGGTCGAAGCCCTTGCCGATCGCCGCGGTGCTGAGGTTCTCGATCAGCAGGAACACGTAGGCCGGGCCGGAGCCCGAGATGGTCGACAGCGCGTCGATCCGGTCCTCGGCCACCTCGAGCACGGTGCCGACGGTCTCGAAGATGGCCGTGACCGTCGCGACGGCGGCGGCATCGGCGTTCGTACCGGCGGCGAGGCCGGTGACGGCCGCTCCGACGAGTGCCGGAGTGTTCGGCATCGACCGGAGCACGACGGCATCCGCGCCGAGAATCCGCTCGAAGGTCGCGATCGTGACGCCCGCCGCGAGGCTCACCACGATCGCGCCCGCGCGCAGGTGCGGGGCGATCTCGGCCAGCAGGTCCGGCACCATCGCGGGCTTCACACCGATCAGGACCACGTCGGCGGATGCGGCCGCCCGCGCGTTGCCCTCCGGATCCTCCTCCAGCGCAATGCTGTCGACGCCGTCGAGTTCGGCGAGCGCGGCCGCCTTCGCGCGGGTGCGGTTCGTGACGGTGATTCCGGCGGCGCGCCCGGACCGGACGACACCGTGCAGAACGGCACCGCCCATCGAACCGGCTCCGAGAATGGCGATCGAGGGAAGCGAGATCATTTCTCCAACCTAGGCCTCGGGGTTCGTCGATAGCCGAGGTCTATCATCGGACATGCCGGGGCACGGCAGCCCCCTCGCGGTAAAGGACCCGACATGACGGAACCGACGACACCTCTTCTCGATGGAATCGATGCGCGACTCGTGGAGACCTCGCGGCTCAGCGTGAACATCCTGGAACGAAGCGGTGACGACCCCGCAACGCCGGCCGAGCGCACGGTCGTCCTCGTGCACGGCAATGTCTCCTCGGCCCTGTTCTGGCAGGAACTGATGCAAGACCTGCCGAGCGACCTGCGCGTCCTGGCCGTCGATCTGCGCGGCTTCGGCGGCACCGAGAGCCTGCCCGTCGACGCAACGCGCGGCGTCCGCGACTTCAGCGACGATCTGCACGCGACGCTCGAGGCGCTGCAGATTCCGTCGGCGCATCTGGTCGGCTGGTCGATGGGCGGCGGTGTCGTCATGCAGTACGCGCTGGATCACCCGGCGCTCTCCCTCACCCTGCAGGCACCGGTCTCGCCCTACGGGTTCGGCGGCACGCGCCGCGACGGAAGCCGACTGACCGACGACGACGCCGGATGCGGCGGCGGCGGCGCCAACCCCGACTTCGTCCAGCGCCTCATCGATCACGACGCCTCGGACACCGCCGAGACCTCGCCGCGCAGCGTATTCCGCTCGGCGTACGTGTCGTCGACCTACACGACCGAGAACGAGGACATCTGGGTCGCGTCCATGCTGACGACCTCGACCGCGCCCGGCAACTACCCGGGCGACTCGGTATCCAGCCCGAACTGGCCGGGCTTCGGCGCCGGCCGCAACGGGGTTCTGAACACGATGGCCCCGCAGTACTTCAACACCTCCGGGATCGTCGACATCGAGCCCAAACCCCCCATCCTCTGGGTGCACGGCGACGTCGACGCGATCGTGTCGGATGCCTCGTTCTTCGACCTGAACCATCTCGGGTCGCTCGACATCATCCCCGGCTGGCCCGGCGATGAGGCGGCGCCCGCGCAGCAGATGGTGTCGCAGACCCGCGATGTGCTCGCGGTCTACACCGAACGCGGCGGTCACGTGCAGGAGCTGCTGCTCGAGGGCGCCGGCCACGCGCCGCACCTGGAGCGGCCGGCGGAGGTGAGACGCGCTCTGCTGGAGGTCATCGGGTACATCGGGCAGGCGCAGCATCCGGCACCGCCGACCGAGACCATCATCCTCCGGTCCGCTGACTGACCGCGGCGCACCGACCATGGAGTACTGCGTCTTCACCGAACCCCAGCAGGGTTTCTCCTACGACGACCAACTCGCCTTCGCGCAGTCCGCGGAGCGGCACGGGTTCGACGGGTTCTTCCGTTCCGACCACTACCTGCGGATGGGGCCGGGTGACCCGCTCCCCGGTCCGACCGATGCGTGGACGACCCTGGCCGGCCTCGCTCGCGAGACCTCCCGCATCCGCCTCGGCACGCTCGTCTCATCCGTCACCTACCGGACGCCGGGAGTGCTCGCGATTCAGGTCGCGCAGGTCGACGCGATGTCGGGCGGACGCGTCGAGCTCGGCCTCGGCACCGGGTGGTTCGAGGAGGAGCATCGCGCGTACGGTATCCCGTTCCCGCCGAAGCGGTTCGCGCTGCTCGAAGAGCAACTCGAGCTCATCACCGGACTCTGGCAGACACCCGTCGACGAGGCGTACTCGTTCGACGGCGCGCACTACCGACTCGAGCAGGCACCCGCCCTGCCGAAGCCCGTGCAATCCCGTGTGCCCGTCATCGTCGGCGGGGGCGGCGCACGGCGTACGCCCGCGATCGCCGCCCGGTTCGCGACGGAGTTCAACATCGGATTCCAGCCGGAGAGCGTCGTGGCGGAGAAGTTCGACGGCGTCCGTGCCGCGTGCGAGGCGATCGGCCGCGACCCGCAGACCCTGAAACTGTCCGTGGCACTGCCAACGCTCGCGGGCGGGAGCGACGACGTTCTCTCGCGCCGGGCAGAGGCGATCGGCACCGACCTCGCCGGTTTCCGCGGTGACACGAACATCACCGGCGGGGCCGATGAGATCCTGGCCAAGGTCGAGCGGCTGCGCGCACTCGGGGCCGAACGCGTCTACTTCCAGCTGATGGACCTGCGCGACCTCGACCACCTCGAGTTCCTCGGTGCCGAGGTGCTGCCGCACCTTCCGCGCTGACCGCGCGTTGCGCCCCGGACGCTGACGTCAGGGCGCTGTCGCCCGAACGATACCGCGCGCGTTCCTCAGCGTCGCGCGTCGAAGAATGCCCGGAGCAACGCGGATGCCTCGGTCTCGCGCACTCCGGCGACGACCTCGACCCGGTGCGGCAACCGGCGGTCGCGGACCAGGTCGTAGACCGATCCGGCCGCACCCGCCTTCTCGTCCCACGCGCCGAAAACGAGGCGGGGCACGCGGGACTGCAGGATCACCCCGGCGCACATGACGCAGGGCTCGAGGGTCACGACGAGCGTGCACCCCTCGAGGTTCCACTCGCCCCGCGCGGCCGCCGCGCGGCGAAGCGCCACCACCTCCGCGTGAGCGGTCGGGTCCCCGGTCTCCTCACGCTCGTTGCGGCCCTCACCGAGAATGCGGCCGTCCGCATCCATCACGACCGCACCGACCGGCACGTCTCCCGCGTCACCGGCCTCCGCCGCGAGGACCAGCGCCCGCACCATCGCTGCATCGTCGCGGATAGTCACGGGCAGGCTCATCACTCCAGGCTAGCCGGGTGCTCTAGCCTGGAGACATGCGCCTGCACGTCGCGGACCATCCGCTCATCACCCACAAGCTCACGGTCCTTCGCGACAAGACGACGCCCTCACCGGTGTTCCGTCAGCTCACCGAAGAACTCGTCACGCTGCTCGCCTACGAGGCCACGCGGAACGTGCGGGTCGAGCCGGCCGAGATCCAGACCCCTGTGACGACCACGACCGGGGTGAAGATCAGCGAGCCCCGCCCGCTCGTCGTGCCGATTCTGCGCGCGGGCCTCGGCATGCTCGACGGCATGGTGAAGCTCCTCCCCACCGCCGAGGTCGGATTCCTTGGAATGGTGCGGAACGAAGAGACCCTCGAGCCCACCACGTACGCGGAGCGCCTGCCCGACGACCTGAGCGACCGTCAGTGCTTCGTGCTCGACCCGATGCTCGCGACCGGCGGCTCGCTCGGCGCGGCGATCGACTTCCTGTTCCGTCGCGGTGCGCAGGACGTCACCGCCATCTGCCTGCTCGGTGCACCCGAGGGCGTCGCCGCGATCGAGAAGCAGGTCGGTGACCGGGACGTCACCCTCGTCCTCGGCGCACTCGATGAGCGTCTCAACGAGAAGGGCTACATCGTGCCCGGTCTCGGCGATGCCGGCGACCGCCTGTACGGCACCGTCTGACCGCGGCGTCCCGCCCTCTGAGCGGGCGTTCGCTCAGAGCCACTTCTTCGTCTTGAAGATCGCGAAGAGTCCGCCGGCGAACGCCAGCATCATCGCCACCGCGACCGGGTAGCCCCATGCCCAGTGGAGCTCGGGCATGTTGTCGAAGTTCATGCCGTAGATCGAGGCGATGAGCCCCGGCGCGAAGATGATCGCCGCCCACGACGAAATCTTCTTGATCTCATCGTTTTGAGCGAGGCTCGCCTCCGTCTGCCGGCGCGCCACCAGCGCCGAGTGCACCGTCAACGCCTTGTCGAGGACGGCACGGAATCCCTCGATCCGGTCGTTGATCCGGATCGAGTGGTCGAGCACGTCGCGCAGGCTGCGCTGCACTTCGAGGTTGACGTCGTACTTCTCGTATCCGCGCTGCAGCCACTCCAGCATCCCGGTCAGCGGCGCGACCGCACGGCCGAAGTCGATGACCTCACCGAACAGTTCGTAGATGCGTCGCGAGAGGGCGTCGTCGTCGCTGTGGCCGAAGAGCTGATCCTCGATCTCGTCGATGTCGTTCTCGATGCCCGCAACGACCGGCTCATACTCGTCGACCACCCGGTCGAAGATCGCGTACAGCACGGCCTCGGGGCCGAGCGCGAGCAGCTCGGGCTGGGACTCGAGCCGGTGCCGCACCGCGGCCAGGTCGGGCGACTCCGCGTGGCGGATGGAGATCACGAACTCCGGCCCGACGAACAGGTGCAGCTCACCGAACTCGACCTCTTCGCGCGCGTCGTCGTAGCGGGCGGGGCGCAGCACCACGAACAGGATGTCGCCGTAGCGCTCGACCTTCGAGCGCTGGTGCCCGCTGAGTGCATCCTCGACGGCGAGCGGATGCAGATCGAACTCGAGCGCGACGGCCTCGAGCTCTTCGCGACTCGGCCGGTACATCCCGATCCAGGCGAGACCGCCGTACTCGGCACGCAACTCGAACGTCTCGTCGAGGTTCTGCGGGGTGGCGACACGTCGGCCGTCGACGTAGATGGCGTTGTCGATGAGCATGGGATTCTCCTTCACAGCCGACGGGCGATGATAGCCCACGCTCGCCGACCATTCGTGAACGTGCCGCCGCTCAGACTCCCTCGCCCACCAGCCGGGCGAACGCGCTCAGTCGGGTGACGCCGTCGGGAGTGCGCGGCAGATCATCGAGGAGCCCGGGCGAGTAGACGACGTAGGCGGCGAACTGCGCACGGGACACGGCGACGTTCAACCGGTTCTGCAGCAGCAGGAACTCGAGTCCGCGCGGCGCATCACGACCGGATGACGCGGCGAGCGTCACGATCGCGACGACCGCCTCCTGGCCTTGGAAACGGTCGACGGTACCCACGCGGACACCCGGGATCCCGGCCGCCTCGAGCGCGGCTTCGACCTCGCCCTGCTGCGCGTTATAGGGGGTCACCACGATGATGTCGTCGGCCGTGACCGGGCGCGAGGGAAGTTCCGTCACCACCCCGTCGATCTCGTCGGACGGCGTCCACGTGCGGCCGAGCGTCGCGCGCACGAGCCGCACGACCTCCGCCGCCTCCTCGGGAGACGCAACCGCATTCCCGCGGTGCCGCACGGGAACCGCGTGCACGCCGGGCACGACGCCCTCGAGGTTGCGGAGCGCGGTGGGCGGCGCCGAGGCGAGTTCTCCCGCGTACGACAGCAGCGACACCGGGCGGGCGACCTCCGGATGCATCCGCCACGACCGCGACAGGAATGTGCCGTACTCCCGCGGCAGCACCGCGGCGCCGCGCATCACCCAGCCGAGCGCGGAGGTGTCGACGGGTTCCGGGTGCGTTCCCTGGCTCACCTGCGGAAGCTGCTGCGGGTCGCCGAGGAGGAGCAGCCGCGTCGCAGCGACCGAGACCGCGATCGTGGAGGCGAGCGAGAACTGCCCGGCCTCGTCGATCACGAGGAGATCGAGACTCCCGCGCGGGACGCGGTTCGAGTGACTGAAGTCCCACGCCGTCCCGCCGATGACGAAGCCGCCGGGACGACCCTCCGTGAAGGCCGCGACACCGTTCTTCTCGATCGCGGTGAACGAGACCGTGGCCGCCGCATCCGGATCCTTCAGCGCCTTTCCGACGAGATGCTTCGGCACCCCGGCCGCGACCACGCGGTCGAGCATGTGCTCGATGACGGCGTGCGATTGCGCCACGACACCGACGCGATAGCCGTGCTCGTGCACGAGCCGGGCGATGACGTGGGAGCCGACGTAGGTCTTGCCGGTGCCGGGCGGGCCCTGCACCGCGAGGTAACTGCGTTCCAGTGCCCGGATGCTGCGCGTGATTGCGGTGATGTCATCGAGGGCGCCGCCCGCCGCATCGAGGCGGTGGCTTCCGGTGCGAGGGGGCAGCCGTCGGAGGATGTCGGTCGCGGGGTCTTCGGGGAACGTCGGCGCCGCATCGATCACGCGGTCGGCCCACGCGTCGATCGCGGTCTGCTGGTTGCCTGCGGACGGCGGGGCCGACGGCGTGAGCGCGAACGGCAGTTCCACCCAGGTCTCGCCGTCGCTCGCCAGCTCTTCGACGATCGCGCCGTCCTCGAGCACCTCCACGACCCGCACCGTGCGAGCCACGTGGATCCACCGCGGCGACGGCACGGTGGGGAAGGGCGCGGGGAGCGGGTAGAGCACGAACGGCTGCCCGCCCGCCGACAGGCGGGTTCCGGGCGCGAGATCGCCGCGCAACTCGAGCCGGCGGCGGAGCGAACGGGCGCGCCCCTCGCCGGTGTGCCAATCCTCGAGGAGGTGCGAACGCTCGGCATCGACCACGACGACGTCGCGGGTGTCTTCCCAGAGCGACACGGGCTCGCGGAGGCGGAGGAAGTGCGACGCCCAGAAGGTCTTCGCCTCCCGCGGGTAGTAGTCGATCGCGGCCGCGGCCAGCCGCAGCGCCACGACGTCGTCATCGGTCGTCGGATCGGCGCCGGCGGCCGTCACGACCTCGGCGGCGGCGTCCGCGGCTCGGCCGAGGGCGACGGCGCGGGGCGACGCCTCGTACACGAACTCGCCGACCGACGGATCGCCGGACGGCATCAGCCCCGCGTCGCGCGCACGGTCGACCAACCAGTCGCGCAGCCGCAGGGTCGAGACGCAGTCGTCGCGGTTGTACTCGGCGAGGTCCGCGAAGATCGCGGCGGCCGCGTCGCGGTCACCGGCATCGCGCAGCACGCGCGCTTCGACATACCGCACGATCGAGTCGTCGCCGCGCTGCACCTCACTCGTGCGGAGCGCGTCACCCATGTAGAGCGGCTCGAGCTTCTTGATCGAATACGACCGCGAGCCCACCCGCAGCGCGCGACGCACCACGGGGTAGAGATCGACGAAGAGACCGTCGCGCAGCATCCGGTCGATCTCCGCCTCACGGGTGCCGTACTTCGCGGCCATCGCCAGCAGATGCGTGGGCTCGTACGGCGCGTAATGGTAGATGTGCATTCCCGGATGCTGCCGCCGCCGCAGCTCGATCACGTCGACGAACGTCTCGAAGGCCGTGCGCTCCTCGGCGAAGGAGTGCGCCCAGAGGGCGGTGTACTGCTCGCGGGTGTCGATCCACCCGAACAGGTAATCGATCCCCCACTCCCCGCTCGCACCCTCGGTGTACAGCGGATCACCCTCGAAGTCGAAGAAGAGGTCGCCCGGGTCTCGGCGCGGGAGCGCGCCGAGCGCCTGCGGCAGCACGACTTCGTAGCGCGGCACGGCGGGGCGGGCGTCCGGCGGCGCCACCTCGCCGGACGGGACTCCGGCCGGGCTGTCGAGCTGGAGGCGCGCCTGGGTCTGCAGCGAGGCGAAGACATCGGCGCTCATCCGTGCGGGCGCCGCGTCGTCGCCTGCCGCGGCGAGCGCGTCGATCGTCGTGATCCCGGCGCGACGGAGCCGCTCCCGCTGCACCGGGCGCATGCCCGCCACCAGCAGCAGATCGCGCGCGGCGACGACCTCCTGCTCGCACGTCGCGCATCGTCCGCACGCCACGATCTGCAGATCGCCGCGGTCATCGCCCCACGCGAGCGGGTTTCCCGCCGCACCGGCCGCGAGGTCGCGGTCGGCCACGAGCGCGGCGAGTCGTCGCCGACGCAGCGCGTACACCGGCGCGAGGTCGGTGACGCGGTGCACGCTCACGGAGCCGTCACCCAGAAGCAACTCCACCCGGTCCGACCGGGGAACACCCAATCGGTCGAGCTGCTCGGCGTATGCCGCGAGCTGCATGAGCGCGGTGACCCGCGCGTGCCGGGCGAGCTTCGTGTCTTGCACGATCCACGAACCGTCGTGACTTCGAACGAGGAAGTCGGCGAATCCGACGAAATCGTCGGTGCGGAACGCCGCCTGGTAGATGACCCGGACAGACGGATCGGTCAGTGCGGCGATCGTCGCCGCCACCGCAGCGGTCATGCCCTCGGCGTCTCCGGAGCGCGTCTCCGCGATCTCGGCGACCGCGTCGCCCTGCTCCGCCCGGTACCGTGCGAGCGCGTCTTCTTCGTGCCGGGTGCCGAGCCGGGCGGCCCGCTCGAGCATGAGATCTTCGGGGTCGGGAACGGCGGCGATCCGGCCGAGGCGCGCGTCGATCTGGCGCGACCACGCGAACTCGCATTCCGCCGCGGCCTTCAGATCGCTCGCACTCCACACGATCCTGCCGGGCTCGCCCTCCTGGGGCTCGATGTACCGCATCCGTTCCCTTCCGCGTTCGACCCTAACCGCGCCTTCCGACACGACCTGCACGACGCCGCCCGGCCTGCGAGACTGGGCACATGCGCCGCGACCTGCCCTTCGAGAGCTCCTACCGGCACGGCTTCGCGCGGATCGCCGCCTGCACGGTGCCGGTCGCGATCGCCGATCCCGCCGCGAACGCCCGCGCGGTGCTCGAGCAGGTGCGCGCGTGCGACGCCGAGGGCGTCGCGGTGGCCCTGTTCCCGGAGCTCGCCCTGAGCGGGTACGCGATCGACGACCTGGTCCTGCAGGACCCCGTGCTCGACGCGGTCGTGGATGCCGTGGAAGAACTCGTGGCCGCATCCGTCGACCTCCTGCCGGTGATCGTCGTCGGCGCGCCGCTTCGCCACGGCAACCGTCTGTTCAACTGCGCGGTCGTGATCCATCGCGGAGAGCTGCTCGGCGTCGTGCCGAAGTCGGCGCTGCCCACTTACCGCGAGTTCTACGAGCGCCGCTGGTACGCGCCCGGCGACGACCAGCGCGGGCAGGACATCCGCGTCGGCTCCCTGTACGCCCCCTTCGGGCCCGACCTGCTCTTCGACGCGCTCGATGTCGAAGGACTCGTCGTGCACGCGGAGATTTGCGAAGACATGTGGGTGCCCGTACCGCCCTCGGCAGAAGCGGCACTCGCGGGCGCGACCGTGCTGCTGAACCTCAGCGGCAGCCCCATCACCATCGGCCGCGCCGACGACCGCAAGCTGCTCGCGCAGTCGCAGTCGCTCCGCTGCCTGGCGGCCTACGCGTACGCCGCCGCGGGGGTCGGCGAATCCACGAACGACGTGTCGTGGGACGGCCAGACCATGATCTACGAGGGCGGCACCCTCCTCGCCGAGACGGAGCGTTTCCCCGGCGCCGCCCGGCGGAGCGTCGCCGATGTCGACCTCGACCGGCTGCGGCAGGATCGCCTTCGGCAGGGCACGTTCGACGACAACCGCCGGTCGCTCCAGAGCCGCGTCGACGGTTTTCGCACGGTGCACTTCCGGCTCGATCCGCCGGCGCGCGACATCGGTCTGCGGCGTACGCTCGACCGTTTCCCGTTCGTTCCGGATGACGCGGCACGGCTCGCGCAGGACTGCTACGAGGCCTTCAACATCCAGGTGTCCGGACTCGAGCAGCGCCTGCGCGCGATCGGCGGCCCGAAGCCCGTCATCGGCGTGTCCGGCGGCCTCGACTCCACGCACGCCCTGCTCGTCGTCGCCCGCGCGATGGACCGCGCCGGGCGGCCGCGCAGCGACATCCTGGCGTACACGATGCCCGGATTCGCCACGAGCGAGCACACCAAATCGAACGCACTGGAGCTCGCCGCGGCGATCGGTGCGACGGTCGAGACGATCGACATCCGCCCGGCGGCCACCGAGATCCTCACCGGCATCGGACACCCGGCCGCGACCGGCGAGAAGCTGTACGACGTCACTTTCGAGAACGTGCAGGCGGGCGTCCGCACTGACTTCCTGTTCCGCCTCGCGAACCGCCACGGCGGCATCGTGGTCGGCACATCCGATCTCTCCGAGCTCGCCCTCGGCTGGGCGACGTACGGCGTCGGCGATCAGATGAGCCACTACGCCGTGAACTCGGGCGTGCCGAAGACGCTCATGCAGCACCTCATCCGATGGGTCATCGCTGCGCGCGAGGGGGTCGATGACCGCACCGTGGCCGTGCTGCAGGCGGTGCTCGATACCGAGATCAGCCCCGAGCTCGTGCCCGCCGGCGAAGACGGCAAGGTGCAGTCCACCGAGGACTCGATCGGACCGTACGCCCTCCACGACTTCGCGCTGTACCACGTGCTGCGGTTCGGCATGCGGCCCTCCCGCATCGCGTTCCTCGCCGAGCGGGCCTGGGCGGATGCGGATGCGGGCGCCTGGCCGCCGGGATTCCCGGCGGAGGATCGCTACGCCTACGACCTCGCCACGATCTCGCGGTGGCTGCACGAGTTCCTGCGGCGCTACTTCGGGTTCGCGCAGTTCAAGCGCAGCGCGATCCCGAACGGTCCGAAGGTCTCGCCGGCGGGCTCGCTGTCACCGCGCGGCGACTGGCGCGCGCCCAGCGACGGCAACGCGCGGGTGTGGCTCGCCGAACTCGACGCCGCGCTCCCCGACTACGCGGAGTGACCCGCCCTCATCCGAGCGCCCGCGAACGGCCGAGCCGCACGTTCCGGCACCCCGCACAGGAACTCTTCGTTCCTGTGCGGGGTGCCGTTCGTTCCGACGTCAGGTGGCGACCGACCTGAGCAGGCCGGTGCGGTCGTGGCATCCGACGTAGATGAAGCGCTGCTCGTGCTCCGTGGGCACGGTGACCTCGTGGTAGAGCGTGAGTTGCGCGGCCGACCCAAACGCAGAGAGGTACCGCATCGCTGCTCCGAAGATTCTCACGTGCGTCTCGTGGGAAGCCGACCAATCTTCGAGGGCGCTCAAATCACGCCACCAGCTCATGCCGAAGGTGCGTTCGGTCGGCTGGTCGTCCTCATCGAGGACGACCATGTATCGGTTCTCGTAGCATCCGACCGTTTCGCCGTGGTCGCGCAGGTAGTCCATTCCGGCGCGCAGCGGAGGTTCGACGGTACCGAGATAGATCTCGCGCTGTTCGCCCGTGGTCTCGCCGTAGTCCTGACCTGACCGAATCAGGCAGGCGTTGCGATGCAGACGAACGGTCCGGGTGAGCCCCGAGATCTCGGCGACCGTCTCGCCGCCGGGGTACAGCGGGTCGGCCTGCGCGGCAGGGAGACGGTCACGCATCGACCCCCAGTACCCGTGTTCCTCGATCATCCCGCTCATCGTCGTTCCCAGGTGCGAGACGCCCTCCGGCGGCTCCGGCGACGAGAAGATCGTCTCGAACCTGTCGGCAGTGGGAGTGACGAGTTCGAGGAACCGGCCGACACCGGGAACGACGTCAGCTTCATCGAGCCAGGAGGCAAGATTCGCGCGCTCCCAACGAGCGAACGCTCGCAGGTCGTCCCAGTAGGCGATGTCGATGACCGTGTCGTAGCCGCGCGCATCCACGTAGCCGGCACGATCGACATGGCCGGGCCCGTCCGCCGTCGCACACAGAGTGCGCAGATGCGCACGCGCCACGGCCGCATCCGGATCATCCGCTTCGCGCGCCTGGACGCCGAAGTAGGCCATCACGACCGCGCCCATATCCTGCGCGAATCGTGCACTGAACGAGGGATACGGCGGTTTATACGTACCGACCGGATGCTTCGGTGTCCGATCCGGGTGCCGAAGATGGGAGGGGATAGAAGATTCCATGGTCATGCTCTGCGCGATCCTTCTTCGCCGCTCTCCGACTAGACCAACGCCTCGACGTCGGCGCCGTCGATGATGTCATCTGCCCGCTGCGGAAGGGTGGTCACCACTTTCTGCAACCGGCCCGCGTTCTCGAACCGCAGCGTGAACACGTCCGGCCGCGAGTAGTGGCCGACCGGATCGGCCGCATTCTTGGCCGCGAGGATCGCGGAGAAATCGATGTCGGCGAACAAGAGCCCCTCCTCGGTAGGCGCCATCGGCTCGGCGAGCGAGCCGCCGTCCGGACCGAAGATGCGCGCGTGTCCGCCACCGAGTGCGAGGAACTGCTTCTTCAGGTCGGTGTCTGTGTAGACGGCCTGTGCCGCTTCACCGATCACGCCGCACGGCGCGAGAACGAACGTCTGCCCTTCAGCGGCGTACTGGCGCGAAGCGCCGACGTTCACCTCGGGACCGAGCGCGGTCGCCACGCCTTCGAAGATCGAGAAGCTCGGCCACGCTGCGATGTGCAGTTGCTCGTCCTGCGAGAACATGGCGTACTTCGTCAACGGCTGCAGGTGCTCCCAGCAGTTGAGAGATCCAACCCGCCCGACCGCAGTATCGGTCACCGCCACGTCGGACCCGTCGCCGTCACCGAAAAGCGTGCGCTCGACATGGGTCGGCTTGAGCTTGCGGCGGGTGGCGACCGTCTTGCCCTCCGCGTCGATGAACGCCTGCCCCATGTAGAGCGATGCTCCGAACCGCTCGCTGTATCCGAAAGCGATGGCGATACCGATGTCGGCTGCGGCCTTCTCGATACGCTTCCATTGCGCCCCACCCACCTCGAGCGAGTTCGAGGCGTAGGGAACGAGGAACTGCGACTGCCACGGCACCGAGTCCAGCCACAAGAACCACGGGTATCCCGGCAGCCACACTTCGGGGAAGGCCACCACTTCGGCGCCGCCCGCCTTCGCTTCCTGCGACAAAGCGATGAGCTTGTCGATGCCGCCGTCGAGATCGTTCCAGACCGACTCCGCCTGCACGGCCGCAGCACGGAACTTCTTCGTGTAATCCACCATGGTGTCCTCCTCCGCGAGGTGATCGGGAGAGCTCGCGGTGTCATCACGGTAGAAAGAGTTACGAGCCGGGATCCGACGTTTCGCGTACGCAATCCGGCAGTGCGCGCACACGTTCACCGGAATCCGGCATTCTGCGCACGCAGCTCTGCGGCGGGCATCGGTTCGAAACAACACGAAGCCGTGGCCGAAACAATCTGCGTGTGACACTTGCTCCATGCCGCCCGCCCGCGTCACCTCACCGTCGCAATGGGCCGCGGTGTGCAGCGACGCGTTCGTCCCCCTCGCCGTGCGCTCGACGACGCCGAGCTTCAGCGCAACGCTCGTTCAACGCCGTTTGAGCGACACCGTGGCCCTGACCCGCGTCGCGAGTGGCCCGTCCCAAGTTGTCCGCGACCGCGAGATCATCGCTGCCAGTCCGCGCGAGAACGTGCTCATCTCTCTCCACCGCAGTGGCACCGGCAACGTCACGCAAAGTGGACGCTCGGTAGCCCTCGCGCCCGGCACGGCGACCATGTACGACACGTCGTCCCCGTACCTGCTGGACTTCCCCGGCAGGATGAGCGAGATCGTGCTGCAACTGCCCCGCGACACCGTCTCGAAGACGGGCAACGCGTTCTCAGACCTGACTGCTCGACCGCTGCCCGCGGGCGCGGGGCTGCGCATGCTCCACGCCCTCGCCGCAGCCTCGTCCTCTTCGTACGAGCAACCGCTCGACCTGGAACTCGACGCGCTCACCGAGGCCCTTACGAGCCTTGCGGCGACGGCGATCTCGGGCATCCGCGCGGCACCTGTCGAGACGTCCGTCCTGTTGCTCAGCATGCGCACCTACATCGGCGACCATTTCGCCGATGTCAGGCTGACGCCCGAAGTCGTCGCATCAGCACACCATGTCTCGCTCCGCTTCGCCCAGAAGCTGTTCGAGCACGGCGGCGACTCCCTCGCCGCATGCATACGCCGGACTCGCCTCGAGGAAGCCCGTAAGCTCCTCGAAGCGGGCGCCCGCGTCTACACCGCTGCCCATCGGAGCGGATATGACGATCTCGACTCATTCAGCCGAGCGTTCAAGAGACACTACGGAGTGACGCCGTCGTCATCGCGTCCTGCATCTGCCTGAAGCGGGCGTTTTCTTCGGCGACCGCTGCGTTGACCGGTTCGAGATGGACGTCGTCATGCGTGGACTAGTCGATCGGCGCGACGCTGTGGGCCATCGTGATCACGAAGGCGTTCCGCGACAGGTCGACGACCTCGTAGCGCGTCGGCCGGTCGTTGATCCAGCCGCGCGTGCCGTTCCGGTCGAGCACGACCCAGTCGGCGCGCACGCGCGCGCCGCGGCCGTCGGCGGCGAGGATCGCCTGCACCCGCGTCCAGTGCGTGAGGAAATCGAGTTCGGTCGACCCGTCCCACAGCTTGCTGTGCGAGCGGATGACGGCGCGCGTCTGCGCATCCGGATGGAGGTCGCGGAGGTCGACGCCGACCAGCAGCTCCGGCTCGTGCACCCAGACGACGGTCGCCGCCCGATACTCGGCGACGCCGATCACCACGGGAAGCTCGGTGCCGTCCACCGACGCGATCAGACGCGTGTGGTGCCCGAACGTCGTCGGCGACTCACGCTCTATCCGAACGGCGGTCGTCTCGATACCGAGCCGCGCGCCGATGATCTGACGCGCCAGAATGCGCTTGCGATCGTGCGGCGTCACCGCGGGGTCCCACCCGAGCCGTGCGTTGATTCCTGCGGCGGCGTCCAAAACGACCGAATCCATCAGGACCTCCTCAATCCGGGTACGCAAACCTGATGCCAGCCTAGGCCGCGGCGCTCACGCTCGTCGCGACCGGGTGCCGTGAGAAACGCCGGGGGAATGCCGATGGCGTCCGCGGCCTTGTCATCGACGTACGGCGCCGCGATGCCCGCTGATCGCGCCTCGCGACGCACCGACCTCGGAAGGACATCATGACCCGCATCGGACGCAGTGACCTCGACATCTTCCCGCTCTCGCTCGGCGGCAACGTGTTCGGCTGGACGGCCGACCGCGATGCCACCTTCGAGATCCTCGACGCGTTCCACGCCGGGGGCGGCGACTTCATCGACACCGCCGACTCGTACAGCGCCTGGGTTCCGGGTAACACCGGCGGAGAGAGCGAGAAGCTCATCGGCGAATGGCTCGCGTCTCGCACGCCGCAGAACGTCGTGGTCGCCACGAAGGTGAGCCAGCATCCGGACTTCCGCGGCCTCTCCGCCGCGAACGTCCGTGCCGCCGCGGAGGCATCGCTCACCCGGCTCGGCGTCGACACGATCGACCTGTACTACGCGCACTTCGACGACCCCGAGACACCCCTCGAAGAGACGGTTGCCGCATTCGGCGACCTCGTCACTGACGGGCTCGTCCGGTACGTCGCCGTGTCGAACTTCAGCGCCGACCGCATCCGTTCCTGGATCGAACTCGCGAAGGCCGGCGGCAGCGCCCTTCCGGTCGCGGTGCAGCCGCACTACAACCTGGTGCACCGGAACGAGGTCGAGGAATCGATCGTCCCGGTCGCGGAGGAGTTCGGCCTGTCGCTCGTTCCCTACTATGGCCTCGCCTCGGGATTCCTGACCGGCAAGTACCGGTCGGCGGAGGCAGCGCAGGCGCCGTCCACCCCGCGTGCCGAGGGCGCCGCGAAATATGCGACGCCGCAGGGCCTGCGGATCATCGACACCCTCGGAGAGATCGGTGCGGCACACGACGCATCCATCGCCGCGACCGCTCTCGCCTGGCTGCGCGCGCAGCCGACCGTCGCGGCCCCGATCGCGAGCGCATCGCGCGTCTCGCAGGTCGACGATCTGCTCACCAGCGCACGCATCGACCTGACCGCCGACGAACTCGCGGCGCTCGACGCCGTGTCCAGCTGGTCGCCCGCGTCCTGATCGTCCGCGGGGGGTCGCGCTTCTCCGCGACCCCCCGCGCCTCGGCTACTGTCGAGGAGTGAGCTTTCTCGGCAACAACTCCGGCGCCGGAGCCGGCGACCCCGGCAACGACCCCAAGAAGCCCTCGCCGGCACGCATCGGCGTGTGGCTGGTCGTGGGCGCCGTGGGCGTCTACATGGTCGCGTCCGGAGTGATCGGAATCATCTCCGGCGGCTGAGAGCCGAGTCTCCCGCGGGTTACTTCTTGCGGGCGATGACGACGACGAGTCCGACCAGCGCGAGCACAGCGGCTCCCGCGACGGCGATCGTCCGCAGCGGGTCGGAGCGGTACGCGCTGTGCGCGGTGCTGATGGCGCGACTCGCGGTCTCCTGCGCGGCCTCCGCTGCCTGGCGTCCGGCGTCGGCGGTCTGCGCCAGCACGTCCTTGGCGGTGTCGGCGATCTCTTCGACGCGGCTGTGGGCGGCGTCCGCATCCGCGTCGACCTTCCCGGACAGCTTGTCGATCGTCTCGTGGGCGGCCTGCTTCGCTTTCTCCACGCCGTCGGATGCGGCGTCCTCGGCGGTGTCGATCCCATCATCCGCCTTCTCCGCGGCGGCCTTAACCCCGGCACTCGCGCGGGTCGCCGCGGCGTCGCCGCCGTGCTGAGCCGCGTCGGACAGGTCGTCTGCGGCGGCCTCGACGTGGGTCTGCACATCGGCGGCCGTGTCGGCCGCGGCCTTCTTCGCCTTCTCGACGGTTTCGCTGACGGTGTTGTCGTTCTCGCTCATGGTGGTCCCTCCCACGGGTTCCGGATGCGGATGCGGTGCCGACGGCCCTCGCGCCGAGCGCGCCAGCCGTTCGCGATACCAGCACAGCACACGCACCCCGCCGTCCGTCGTCCCCTTGCGCTTCCCCCGCGCACTGTGCTGCGCCCCCGCATCCGCCTCCCGCACCCGCACCCGCACCCGCGAGACTGCAGTTCGGTCACGAGACTGCGGCCGCGAACCAACGTCTCGTGGCGCACCTGCAATCTCGCGGTCAGAAGGACGGTCGAAGGGACGGTCGAAGGGGCGCTCGGAGGACGAACCGGGGTCGGGCACGTAGAGTGTCGGTGATCGTCGTCCCCCACGAGCAAGGCCCCGCATGACCGGACTCGCCCATCTCCGTCGCGTGTTCGCACCGACCCTCGTCGCCGCAGTGCTGTTGCTCGCCGGGTGCACCGCCACCGCGGCCTCTCCGGATCCGGATGCCGCCCCCACCGGCAGCGCGACTCCGTCCGCATCCGCGACGCCCGACAACGCCTGCGCTCCCGGCGCTCGCCTCGTCGGCGACACCCCGAAGAAGCTGCAGGCGGCGCTCGATGCCGCCGAGCCCGGCGACGTGCTCCAGCTCGCCGACGTCACCTACACCGGGTCGTTCACCATCCGCACCTCGGGCACGGAGGCCGCGCCGATCATCCTGTGCGGCACGTCCGGGTCGGCGTTGGAGGGCAAGGGCGCGACCTCGGCGGGCATCGTCCTCCGCCTCACCGGGGCGTCGTACTGGACGCTCGAGAACTTCGCCGTGCGGAGCGCGCACGCGGGCATCGTGCTGGACGGCGCATCCTCCAACCAGCTGCGGAAGCTCTCGGTCTCCGACATCGGCGGGCAGGGCATTCGCCTCCGAAGCACCAGCGCGCACAACATGATCGTGGACTCCACGATCCGCGACACCGGCATCACCGACCGCGACATGGGCGAGGGCATCGCCGTCGGTTCGCGGGAGTCGTCGTGGTGCCAGTACTCGGAGTGCGAGCCCGACCGGAGCGACGCCACGATCATCGTCGGCACGACGGTCGACCACACCGCCGGGGAGGCGATCAGCGCCGAAGAGGGCACGTCCTCGGGCGTCATCCGCGACAACTGGCTCTCCCGTGGCGACGGCACGAGTTCCGATTCCGTCGTCGATCTGAAGGGGAACGGCTGGATCTTCGCGCAGAACGAAGTCGGCGATGCCGCCGGCCCCGGCGTGCAGGTGCACAGCTTCATGCCCGAGTGGGGCCTGAACAACCGCATCGTCACGAACAAGTTCGGCGGCTCGGCCGACGAGCTCGCGATTCAGGTGATCGGCGTCGCCGCTCTCACGGCCACCGAGGTCGGCTGCAACAACGCGATGACGTGGGGCCCGCCGGCCCGCACGAACATCGAGTGCACCTGAGCCGGAGAGCTCAGGAAGGTCGGCCGGGACGCCCGCGGCGTTCGTTGCGGGCCTTGGCCTCGTCGCGTTCGGCCTCTTCGGCCTTCCGCCGTTCGCGGCGGAACACCTGCGACGGTCGATAGCTCGGGATGGGGATGGGTTTACTCACGGGAAGATCCGGATTCGGGTTGGAGTTCGTCATAGTGGGCGACTACCGGATCTGTGCACGAAGTCCTCGGTGAGGGCGTCTTCGAAGTCATCGGCATCATCCCGGAGGTCGTCGGCGACCAGGTCATGCATGGGGTTCCTCCGCTCGAACGTCAGCGCTGGTGCCGCTGGTTCGTCGCTCGGCGACGTTGCCGGAAGCGAGATGTTGATCCCGCCGTGATGCTGTCGGCAAAGGTTCGAGCGCGAACCCGTGCGGCTGACTTCAGGCTAGGCGCGGCTCGGATCCGTGCCGGGGTCTTGCCAAACGGGCCGGACAGGCGTACGCCGCGCCCAGATGGCCGCGAGCAGCATCCCCACGCACGTTCCGGTCGTGTTGGCCAGGACGTCGTAGATGCTCGCCGTCCGCTGGGACAGCAGCTCCCCCTGGATCGCCTCGATCGCGACGGTGGTGACGATGCCGATCGGCAGCACGAGATGGCGGGATCGATCGAGCAGGATGCTGAGCAGCCACCCGAACGGAACGAAGAACACGATGTTCGCACCGAACTCGATCCGCCGGTACGTGGCCCACGGGAGAATCTGCTCGACCCGGTGCAGGAACCCGGTCGCCCCGGAGTCGACCGGTACCGGCCAGAACGCGACGAGCGCCGCCGCGACCAGGTACGCGATGAGCAGCACCGCGGCACGGACGCGTGCGCGCCGCTCGGCCGTGGTTCGCTGCTGCATCCTGACACCGTATCCGGGCCAGTTTTCGATCCCGTGACAACCGCGCGGCAATCCGCCGTGCGGCGCGCGCGGGGGCCGGGTCAACGGCGGGCGGTCACCGCATCCGCCATCGCGTGCACCGCCTGGTCGAGGATCGGCCGCGGCATCGCGAGCACCATCCGCACATAACCCTCGTAGCCGCGGCCGCAGAGGGCGCCGTCGGTGAGCACTACCCCGGCCCGCTCGCGGAAGAAGGCGGCGGGCGAATCGTCGAGGCCGAGCGCCGAGACGTCGACCCAGGCGAGATACGTCGCCTCGGGCGGTGCATAGCGCGCGCCGGGAAGTGCGTCGGCGAACAGACGGGCGAGCGCCTGCCGATTGCCGTCCAAGTACGCGTTGGTTTCCGCGAGCCAGCGTCGGCCGTCGCGATAGGCCGCGGTCGACGCGACGACGCCGAGCGTCGCGGCGCCGTGCACGACGGCGAACCCGAAGCGGCGGTAGCGCTCCGCATCCGCGGCGTTCGAGGTGATGAGCTGCGCCGCTTTCATGCCGGGGATGTTCCACGCCTTCGAGGCGCTCGTTCCCGTGATCGTGTGCCCGGCAGCCGCCTCGGAGATCGATGCGTACGGCACGTGCACGGCGCCCCCGTACCGGATGGGGGCGTGGATCTCGTCGGCGAACACCCGACCGCCGTGCCGCTCGACGATCTCGCAGATCGCGAGCAGCTCGGCCCGCTCGAGCACCGTGCCGGTGGGGTTGTGCGGGTTGCAGAGCACGAGGGTGCGCGCACCCGCCGCGAAGGCCGCGTCGATGGCGTCGAGATCGTGCTGCCAGCGCCCAGCGTTCACGAGGCCCGGCACCTCCACCACGGGGTGCCCGATGCTCGGCAGATAGGTGAGGAAGGGCATGTACGCGGGCGTCGGCACGATCACCGCGGAACCTGCCGGCGAATAGTGCTCGACCGCGGCGCCGAGCGCGGCCATCACGTCTGCGACCGGGTGGACCCACTCGGGATCGACCGCCCAACCCTGATCGTGCGCCAGCCACTCCGAGGTCGCCTGTCCGAGCCGCGCCGCGACGGTGGGCGACAGGTAGCCGAGGTTCTCCTCGTCGATCGCGCGGTGGAGCGCGGCGGTCACCTCGGGCGCGGTGCCGAAGTCCATCTCGGCGACCCACGCGCCGATCGTTCCCGGATACAAGCTCCACTTGCGGCTTTCCGGTCGATCCAGCATCCGCCGGGTGCGCTCGTCGAAAGGATGGACCATGGGCGCGAGCCTACCGATTGCGGCGCCCGGCGCCCCCGTGATGCAGTATTCTTGTCGACAGCAAGGGGAGTACTCCCGTCTGCGGTCGGCCCGTCAATACGGATGCATCGTTGCATCCCGGGTCGCCGGTTCCGGTCACGGAGCGGAGGAGACCTTGGCGTCATTGTCCGCGCCACCCCCTTTTGGAGTACGTCCATGCAGGTCACCCCGCTCATCTGGCTCATCACGATTGCCGTGACGATCGCCTTCTTCGTCTACGAATTCTTCGCGCATGTGCGAAAGCCCCACGCACCCACGATCGGCGAATCCGCTCGCTGGTCGGCGTTCTACATCGGTCTCGCGCTGCTGTTCGGTGTCGGAATCGGCATGGTCTCCGGCTGGCAGTTCGGCGGCGAATACTTCGCCGGGTATCTGACCGAGAAGGCGTTGTCGGTCGACAACCTGTTCGTCTTCCTCATCGTGATGACCGGGTTCGCCGTCCCGAAGGAGTACCAGCAGAAGGTCCTGATGATCGGGATCGTCATCGCTCTGATCATGCGCGGTGGCTTCATCGCGGTCGGGGCGGCGCTGATCGAGAACTTCTCCTGGATCTTCTACATCTTCGGTGCGCTGCTGCTGTTCCTCGCCTACCGACAGGCCTTCTCCCACGGCGAGAGCGACCCCGCCAACGGTCGATTCATGAAGTTCGTCCGCCGTCACCTCCCCATCACCGACGAGTACCACAGCGACAAGCTCACCGTGAAGATCGACGGCAAGCGCTTCTTCACGCCGATGATGCTCACGATCGTCGCGATCGGCTTCATCGACCTGGTCTTCGCCGTCGACTCGATCCCGGCCATCTACGGCCTCACCAATGAGGCCTACATCGTGTTCACGGCGAACGCCTTCGCCCTGATGGGTCTGCGTCAGCTGTTCTTCCTCATCGGCGGTCTGCTGGAGCGCCTGGTGTACCTGGCTCAGGGCCTCGCGGTCATCCTCGCCTTCATCGGCGTGAAGCTCGTCTTCCACGCCCTCCACGTCAACGAGCTCCCGTTCATCAACGGCGGCGAGCCGCTGCTGTGGGTGCCGGAGATCCCGACGTGGCTCTCGCTGGTGTTCATCGCCGCGACGATCGCCGTCGCGACGGTTGCGAGCCTGATGAAGACGCGCGGCGACAAGTCCAAGAGCGACCGCGACCGCGTGCAGGGCGAGGAGATCACCTCCAGCGACGAGACGGCCCGCTGATGGGCAAGCTGTCCAAGATCATCGGGATGGCGAAGAAGGCCCTCGACGAGAACGGATCCGGCTCCGGATCCGGCTCCCGGACGGGATCCTCCGGCGGCGGGACCGACTGGACGTCGATGGTGCGGGGTGCGGCCAGCGCTCTCACCGGAGACAACCGGTCGTCGACCCCGAGCACACCGCCGTCGACCGCTCGTTACGTTCCCGGCGAGTCCGCGTACGGGCAGAACCGCTCGTCCGCTCCGGCCACGACTCCCCCGTCGGGCCCCGCGGATGCGGCCGATCGCGCCGCCATCGCACGGTACGACTACCTGCTGCAGACGGCCGACCCGCACCAGATCGAGCAGGTGCACCGCGAGGCGTTCGCGCGGCTCTCTCCGGAGCAGCGTGCACACATCGCGGCGCGGATGCAGTCCGAACTTCCCCCGCACGAGCACCCGCGCTCGGCCGAGGCTCCGGACCTGGCCCGCGCCGCCGCGCGGACGGAGGCGAGCCGACCCGGCGTGCTGCGGGGTCTCCTCGCTCGCGCCGGCGACGGACGCGGACGCTCGCGAATGGGCGGCGCCGGCCTGGCGCTCGGCGGCGCCGGCCTCGCAGCCGGTGGCGTGCTGGGCGCGGTGGCCGGCGGTGCGGTGATCAGCTCCGTGGCCGGGCCGCTGCTCGAACAGGCCGCCGGATTCGGCGTCGACTTCGATGCACTGGCCGCCGGAATCGACCTCGACGCCCTGGGCGGGCTGGACGAGTTCGCGGCGGGTGCCGGGGATCTGGCCTCGGGCGTCGGGGATCAGGTATCGGGCGTCGGCGAGCAGATCACCGACTTCGGATCGGGCTTCGAGATCCCGGGGCTCGGCGACCTCTTCGGACGCTGACGCGGAGCCCTCAGGGGCAGAGCTCGAAGACGTGCGCGGCGTCACCGGCGGGGGCGAGCCCGCGGTCGCGCAGCACCATGGAGGCGGGCGAGTCCTCGTCGGCGCACATCTCAGCGAACGGGCGCGGCAGCGCATCCGTGTACTCGATGTCGACGACGTGCGGGCCGTACACCGCCGTGTACGCCCCGCACTCGCGGTACACCGCGCACTCCTCGACCACAGCGAAGTCGAAGCCGGCGTCGCGCCGGAGGCGTGCGGCGTCTTCGGCCGCGTTCTTCTGTCCGGCGGCCAGGCCGTGCGCATGGGCTGAGGTCACCAGCAGTTCGGCGAGCGCGAGGTTGTCACCCAGCTCGAGCGCACCGTCCGAGCGCGTGTACGAGTCGAGGTTGTCGAACTCCACGGCCTGGAATCCGGCCTCCGCGCACCCGGAGATCCACCCGCCGATCCGCTCGGCGATCGCCGCGCGGTTCGCGGCACTCCCGGTGTCGAGCAGCGACTCGTCGGGCCAATCGGGGTCGATGACGTCGTCGCCGACCGCATCCGTCAGCACGAGTTCGCCCGGCCAGTCCGCACGCTCACCCGGTTGCGTCTGGAATCCGTTGAGGTAGCAGATCGAGTAGCGGCCCTCGGCCGGTTCTGCCGCCCGGTCCCGATCGACGATCTCGACGCGCGGATCGGGGTCGTACGCGCCCCCGAGCTGGTAATCCAGCGGTGCCCCGGCAGGCGGGAGGGCGACGGATGCGGCGTGCCCGCCCGCATCCGATGTGCAGCCGGCGACACCCCCGACCGCCAGTGTCACCGCGAAGGCGGCCAGAAGCCGGGTCGAGAGGGAGCTCACTCCCCCATCCTGCCCGGCCGCACCCCGGTCAGCCGACGAGCGCCTCGACCCGGGCGAGCAGTTCGCGGGGCGAGAACGGTTTGGTCATGTAGTCGTCCACCCCCGCGGTGTACGCCCGCTCGATGTCCGCGGCTTGGGCACGCGCGGTGAGCATGATGATCTTCACGCCGTCGAACGCGATCTCCGCGCGCAGGTCCTCGCAGACTTCGACCCCGTTCCGGCGCGGCATCATCCAATCCAGGATGACGACGTCGGGCCGGATCTCGTGCGCGGCAGCGAGTCCCTCGATGCCGTCACCGGCGACCGTCACGGTGTGCCCGGAAGCGGACAGCCGATGCTCGATGAGGCCCGCGACGTCGCTGTCGTCTTCGACGACCAGGATGACGGCCACGGCAGCTCCTCTGCGTCGGTCCGCACAGCGCCGTGGGTGCATCACGCACGGTACGTTCACTTTATGGAGCCGGCGACCTCGCTGACAAGCCTCGGGGGTGGGGAGTACCGCTCGTGGGTGCCGTCGTGGTGGGTGTGGCTGCTCGCCGCAGTCACGATCGGTGCGCTCGGAGTGTGGGGAGTCACGTCGTCAGGCGAGGGGTCGATCGTCGCCGCCTGGTGGCCCGCGGCGGGAGTCTCGGTCGCTTTCGTGCTCGCGATCGCGCCCCGAAGGCGGCTGGGCGCGATCGGGCTCGTCCTGGTCGTCACGGCGGCCGCGAACCTCATCGGCGGACGCGAGCCGGGCGTCGCCATCGGGTTCGCGATCGCCAACGCCGCCGAGGCGGCGGTGGTCGTTGCCATCCTGGCGGGCAGGCGACGACGATTCGCCCTGTCGACCGTGATCGATGGCCTGCGCTTCGTGCTGGCCGTCGCCGCCGGAGCCCTCGTCATCGGCGCCCTGGCAGGGGCCGTCGTGGCCGTGCGAGCGAGCGGCGATTTCGGGTCGACGTTCGCGACCGCCGCCTCGTCGCACGCTGCCGCCGTGCTGCTGATCGCGCCGTTCGCCGTGCTGCCCGAGCAGATCCTCGAGCGGTTCTCCTGGGTGGAAGTCGCGCTGCAGACCGTCCTCGTCGGAGCGACCGTCTATCTCGTGTTCCGCCCCGGCGCGCAGCTGCCGTTGGCGTTCATCCCGCTGACATTCGTCGCGTGGGCCGCCTTCCGCTTCCCGATGGTCATGGCGCTGGCCCAGTCCCTGCTGATCGGCGTCGCCGTTCTGTTGCTCTCCCTCGCTGGCGGCGGCCCCTTCGGCATCCTCCCGACGGTCGGCATCCCCTCCGCCGCGCTCATCGACGTCTTCCTCGTCGCCCTGGCCGTCATGACCGTGCTGCTCGTCACCGCGAGAAATCAGTTGCGGGTGGCGACGCGCGCAGCCGCGCAGACGATGCAGCTCGTGACCGGTGGCTTTGTCGGGTCGGAGGTCGGCCTCCTCATCGCCGACGGAAGCCGCGGAGCGTCGCGGGTCGTGTGGGCCAACGGCGCCGGTCAGAACGCCGTCGCGGCCGAGGTCGACGACGACGGCCGCTGGACGGGCCCCCTCGAGGCGGGCGCCCGCACAGCGCTCGATACCGGTGCCGAGTCCGTGTACGAACGCGATGGGTACACCATCCGGATCGTCGCGAACCCGCTCCCCGAGCTGTCGACGCGGTTCGCCGTTCAGATCATCGATGTCTCCAGCACGGTCCGGATGACGCAGATTCGCGTCGAGGCGGAACTCGAGCGCGACGCCGCGCGGGCCGCCCGGATGGACCTGGAACGGCAAAGGGAGGACTTCGTCGCCACGACGAGCCACGAGTTGCGTACGCCCATCACCAGCATCCTCGGCTACTCCGAGTTCCTCGCCGAGTCGGATGATCTGACTGCCACCGAGCGGGAGTGGGTCGGGGTGATCATGCGCAACGGCGCACGGCTGTCCGCGCTCGTCGAAGACCTGCTGACGCTCGGCCGCGCGAGCGCCGCCCCGGTCAACCCGGCTGCCGTTCGCACCCTCGACAGTCACGATCTGATCCACGACGTCGTCATGACGCAGCAACCGATCGCCGATGCGAAGTCCCTCACCATCCGCGTGCAGACCCAGGACGACGACACGGTGCGGGTGTACCCACCGGATGCGGTGCAGTCGCTCGGCAACCTGGTCTCGAACGCGCTGAAGTTCACCCCGAACGGCGGCTCGATCCGCATCCGCACCGCGCAGGACGGAGACGACACGGTCATCTCGGTCGCGGACTCGGGACCGGGAATGCCCGCTGACGCCCGCGCGCATGCGTTCGACCGCTTCTACCGTGCGCCCGCCGCGGAGCGGGAGAACACTCCGGGAGCGGGGCTCGGACTCTCGATCGCCCGCGAGCTCGCCGAGCGCAACGGCGGCACGATCGAGCTGTCGGCCGGCGAGAACAGCGGGCTCGTCGCGTCGCTGCGCCTGCCGCGCGGGTAACCCGAAGACCGCGTCAGAGAGCGACCGTCGCGGCCAGCACGACCGAATCGCCGCGCTGCGACACCTCGCCGCCGACGTGCCGGACGCCCCGCCCCAGCGGCCCGATTCCGGGGGCGAGCACCCCGGGAGAGACGACCTCGACCTGCAGGACGGGCCGGTCATCGAGGGTGCCCGCGTGCACCGACAGCGCCGCGTGACGCGCCCCCGCGTGCTTGACCGCATTGACGAAGCCCTCGCTCGCCACCGCCGCCACCCGCTGGGAAACGCCGCGGTTCGTCGATAACGCCTCCACCGCTTCCGGGTCGAGCTCCGCGCGGATCTCGAGCACGTGCGACCACGCGGCGATAATGTCGCCGATCTCGTCGACACCGGGCTGGCTGTCGACCGCGGGCGCGAGCACCGCATCCAGTGCGGCCTCGATCCGGATGCGGAAGTCCGCGGCCTCGGCAGGTGTGGCCGCGGCATCTTCGAGCGCGGCCGCGAAGACGACGCAGCGCCCCTGCACGGACCCGTGCAGTTCGCCTGCCGCGGTTCGCAGCATCTCCCGCGTGCGCGTGGTGCGCGCCGTGAGCGACACCGCCTCATCGGCGAGCGCCCGGGTAAGCAGGCGCGACCGCACCCGTGAGCGGTGCACGGCGTCCGTGCAGAGCGCGGCGACCACCGCGACCCCGGGAAACGCGATCAGCGGAACGAGGGCGGTGACGCCGGCCGCGGGCAGCAGCCACAGTCCGGCCGCGGTGATCGCGACGCCGACGACGAGCCATGCCGCCAGCAGCACCGCGCCTCGCGTCTGCGGGGACCGACGCACGGGGCGCCGGCTGACGACGTCCGCGACCCGGCCGAGTGCGATCGCCAGCACCGCCGCGATCAGGATCAGGTACCAGGGCGCGACCTGGAGCATGTAGGGCAGGCTGCACATCAGGTAGGCGATCGGCACGGACAGGGTCGGCGGCGGGCGCAGGCGCGTGAGGAACGGTCGGTGCGCCCGAGGCGCGGCGGGGGCCGGTGCGGTGTCGACCCGCAGCTCGGTCAGCTCGATCCCGGCGCGATCCTCCAGGTCGTGGCTCGCCGCCCGAACCACCTCCGAGAAGCGCCGGACGTCGTCGAAGCCGGGAGCATCGGCCGTGAGCGCTGCGAGCTCGAGACGGATCAGACCAATGCGATCAGCCAACGCCACCCGAGACTCGCGGGCGAAGGCGTCGGCGCGGCGGTCGGCGACGGCGAGCGCCGCCAACGCACGCCGCAGCCGCTGGTTCACGGCTTCGGTCGTGGAGTATCCGACCGTGGCGACCGCGACCAGCGACAGCAGCAGCATCCAGACGAGCAGGTTCGTCGCGATCCGCTGCGGCCAGCCGCCCACGGTCGGATCAGGCAGGAGCAGCAGCGCGAGCGCATCGTTGAGCAGCGGACGGATGCCGCTGACCACGACGATCGCGCTCAGCACCAGCAGCCCCCGGGCGAGCGGTGTCCGCATCCGCCGTTCCTCGTACGCGATCGGCAGCATGCCGAGCACCAGCAGCGACCACGACAGCACCGAGATACCCAGGGCCGGCACGTACTCGCGCGCCAGGTCGATCCCCGAGTACGCGCCCAGGATCGTGACGCTGACGACGAGCGACACCGCCGCCGACCACCACGTGAAGAATCGTCCGCTGCTGAGGGTCGCCCACCACACGTCGACGGCCGAGCGGAGGATCTGGCCCGGGCGCCGTCCGCGCGGAGCGAACCTGCCCGTCGATCGACTCACGCGATCGCGGGCGCGGCGATGACCACCCGCGCAACTGACATTGGTGCTCCCTGAGCCGCGTTCGGGCGCGGCCTCAGGGGGATTCTAACGGCAGGTGCCGGATGCCCGCGCGATACGACTCAGAGGGCCCCGAGCGCAGCATCCAGATCGGCGATCAGATCGTCGGCATCCTCGATGCCCACCGACAGCCGCACGAGCTCGACGGGAACCGCGAGCTCGGTGCCTCGAACGGAGGCGTGCGTCATCTCGTCGGGGTAGTTCACGAGCGACTCGACGCCGCCCAGGGACTCCGCGAGCGTGAACAGACGCGTGCTCTCGGCGAACGTGCGGGCGGCCGGGCCGTCGGCGAGTTCGAGCGACACGATGCCGCCGAATCCGCTCATCTGACGCGCCGCGATCTCGTGCCCGGGGTGGGACTCGAGTCCCGGGTAGTAGACGCGGGCGACCCGACTGTCGGCCGCGAGGAAACGCGCGACCGCATCCGCGTTCGCGCTGTGCTGTCGCATCCGGATGGCGAGAGTCTTGATGCCGCGTGTCGTCAGCCAGGCATCGAACGGTCCGGAGACGGCGCCGGCCGCGAACTGCAGGAACTTCACCTGCTCGGCGAGGGCGTCATCGTTCGTGACGATCGCACCGCCGACGACGTCGGAGTGACCGCCGAGGTACTTGGTCGTCGAATGGACGACGACATCTGCGCCGAGGGCGAGCGGCTGCTGGAGAGCGGGAGAGGCGAACGTGTTGTCGACGACGACGAGCGCCCCGGCGGCACGGCCGAGCCGGGCGAGCCCGGCGATGTCACTGATCTTCAGCAGCGGGTTCGAGGGGGTCTCCACCCACAGGATGCGGGCGGGACGCTCGTTCAGCGCGTGCTCGACGGCGGCGAGGTCGCTCATGTCGACGATGCGCAGGCCCACCCCCCACGGGGCGAGGAGGCGGGCGATCAGACGGTAGGTGCCGCCGTAGACGTCGCTGCCGAGCAGCACCTCGTCGCCCGGCTTCAGTACAGCGCGCAGCAGCGCGTCTTCGGCGGCGAGGCCGGAGGAGAACGAGATGCCATGCGCGGCGCCCTCGATCGCCGCGAGCTGCGTTTCGAGCGCCGTGCGCGTCGGGTTGCCGCTGCGTCCGTACTCGTATCCGCCGCGGAGGCCCCCGATACCGTCCTGGGCGTAGGTGGACGACATGTGGATCGGCGGGATCACCGCGCCCGTCGTCGGGTCGAACTCCTGTCCGGCGTGCACGGCGAGGCTCGCGAATCCGCGTGCGGCGTTCTCGGTCATCGTTCTACTCCTGCGTTCGAGGCGGACTCAGCGTGGGCGGTGGCGGGCGCGGGGACGTCGACCTCGTAGCCGTGGTCGCGCATCCAGTCGTCATCGAAGATCTTGCGGATGTAGCCGCGACCGGAGTCCGGAAGAACGACCACCACGACCGCCTCGGCCGGCAGATCGCGGGCGGCGCGGAGCGCCGCGACGACCGCCATGCCGCTCGATCCGCCGACCAGGAGACCCTCTTCCCGGGCGAGGCGCCGGGTCATGGCGAACGCATCCGCATCCGAGATCGACAGGTACTCGTCGACGACCGCGGGGTCGAACGTGTCGGGGTAGAAGTCCTCCCCCACCCCCTCGACGTCGTATCCGTGCACCTCGCCGCCAGCGTAGATCGAACCGATCGGGTCGGCGCCGATGACGCGTACCGCACCGTGCGAGACCTCTTTCAGGAACCGCCCGGTGCCGCTGATCGTGCCGCCCGTGCCGATGCCCGCGACGTAGTGCGTGATCTCGCCGTCGGTGTCGCGCCAGATCTCGGGGCCGGTGGTCTCGTAGTGGCTGCGCGGGCCGTTCGGATTCGCGAACTGGTTCGGCTTGAAGGCCCCGGGGATCTCGCGCGCGAGGCGGTCCGAGACCGAATAGTACGAACGCGGGTCCTCCGGCGGCACGGAGGTCGACGTCTCGACGACCTCGGCGCCGTAGGCCTTCAGCACGGCGACCTTCTCGCCCGCGAACTTGTCGGGCACGACGAACACCATCCGGTATCCGCGCTGCTGCGCGACGAGCGCGAGTCCGACGCCGGTGTTGCCGCTGGTCGGTTCGACGATCGTGCCGCCCGGACGCAGCAGCCCGTCGCGCTCGGCCGCGTCGATGATGCGGCTCGCGATTCGGTCCTTGGCGGAACCGCCGGGGTTGAAGTACTCGACCTTCGCCAGCACGGTCGCGGCGATGTCGCCCGTGACGTGGGTGAGGCGGACGAGGGGGGTATTGCCGACGAGGTCGACGACGCTCTGGGCGTAACGCATGGTGGGTGTCCTGTTTCGGGAGCCGCGGGGCTATCCCATCGCGGCGGCTGTCGGAAGTCGAGAAGAGTGCGCGCGAGAACGCGCGGGATCACTCAGCGACAACAGCGACAGGACAGCACGCGACGACCCTACCACCGCGAACCGACCGCGCGGGCGCCGGAGATCGGCCGCAGATGACCCCGCGTGACGACGCGCAACGTTTCGTGACGGCCCGATTCGACTCCGATCGGCCTCCCTGGCGCAATGGGGGAAGCGACCCGATCGGCTCGCCACGATGCACTTTGCACCTGCTCCCGTACCCGAGAGGAAACACCATGTCCGACAAGGACCCCGCAGCCCAGAGCGACCTCCGGTCGTCGGTCGGCTCCGCCCGCACCCGACGCCGCAACATCTTCATCGGAATCGGCGCCGTCGTCGCCGTGGCGCTCGTCGTCGGAGTCGTCGTGATCGTCAACACGCTCACGAACTCCCCGACCAGCGCCGCCGCGGGCGACGAGCGCCTGACGCTGCGCATCGCGACCTCCGAGGACACCGACTTCCAGAGCGCGATCGGTGACATCGCCGCCGAGAAGGGACTGGACGTCGAGTGGGTCAACGTCGATGACTGGGTGCTGCCGAACACTGAACTCGCCGCCGGCACGGTCGATGGCAACGCCTTCCAGCACATCCTGTACCTCTCGAACTTCAACGCGCAGAACGGCGAAGACCTGACGCCCGTCTTCTCCACCGTCATCACGCAGTGGGGCATCTTCTCCGCCACCCTCGGCGGCACCGACGAGATCCCGGATGGCGGACGCATCGCCATCCCCGACGACCCCTCCAACGGCGGACGCGCACTCGGCATCCTCGCCGCGGCGGGTCTCATCGAGCTGTCCTCGGATGCGGGCGACTTCCCGACCGTCGACGACATCACCGCGAACCCGCAGAACCTGGAGTTCGTGCCGATCGCCGCCACCACCATCCCGCAGCAGTTCGACGACCCGAGCCTGTCGGCCGTCGTCGTGGGGCTGTCGTACTTCGACCCGTCGCAGAACATCACCGCCGACGACGCGCTCTACCTCGACGACTCGCTCGATGAGAAGAACCTGCCGTACACGAACGTGATCGCGAGCCGCGCCGACAACGCGGACGACCCGGCCTGGAAGATCCTCGAGGAGGCCTACGCCGACCCGCGCGCCGCCGAGGCGCTCGAGACCGAGGACAAGGGCGCGACCGTGCTCGTGCAGGTTCCGGTCGAGACGCTCCGCGACAAGCTCGCAGAGCTCGAGAAGTCCGCAGCCTCGAACGGCTGACCCGTCCCCGCCTCACTTGCCTTGAATGCACGGGCGACACGCTGTGTCGCCCGTGCATTCAAGGCAAGTCAGCGTGTGTCCGAGGAGGACCATGAGCACCGCCATCCGCTTCGAGAACGTCACGAAGACCTTCACCACCGCCAAACGCACCTCGTTCACGGCGTTGAAGAACGTGTCGCTCGACATCGATCCCGGCGACATCTACGGCATCGTCGGGTACTCCGGCGCCGGCAAATCCACGCTGCTCCGCACGGTCAACGCCCTCGAGCGGCCCACGAGCGGGCGCGTGATCGTCGGCGATCAGGTCGTCTCCGACCTCACCGGCGCCGCGCTCTCCCGCGCACGCCAGAACATCGGCATGATCTTCCAGCAGTTCAACCTGCTTCGTTCGCGCACCGTGTACAAAAACATCGCGTACCCGCTGCGTCTCGCGGGCGTCTCCGAGTCCGACACACTCGACCGCGTCGAGGAACTGCTCGACTTCGTCGGCCTGACCGACAAGGCGCTGCAGTACCCCTCGCAGCTCTCCGGAGGACAGAAGCAGCGGGTCGGCATCGCCCGGGCACTCGCGAACCGCCCGGACGTGCTCATCAGCGATGAGGCCACGAGCGCCCTCGATCCGCAGACCACGAGCGAAGTGCTCGAGCTGCTGCGCCGCATCCACACCGAGTACGGCATCACGATCCTGGTCGTCACGCACGAGATGGACGTCATCCGCGAGGTCTGCAACAAGGTCGCCGTCATGCAGAACGGCGAGGTCGTCGAACACGGCAGCGTCTACGACGTGTTCGCCCACCCACAGCATCCGACCTCGCAGCGCTTCGTCGCGTCGGTGCTGCACCACCTGCCCTCGGCCGACACGATCCGCCGCATCCGCGCCGTGCACACCGGCCGCCTCGTGCAGTTGCACGTCGAGAACCGCGAGTCGAACGACCCGTTCCTCTCGCGCATCGCGCGCACGCACGATGTCGACGTGAACGTCGTCTACGGCGGGGTCGACGAGCTGCAGTCCCGCCTGTTCGGCAGCCTCACGGTGGAACTCCTCGGCGCCGAACAGAACATCGATCGCGCGATCGCCGACCTCCGCCAGGGGTCGCTCGTGACAGAACTCGCGGATGGAGCCGCCGCATGAACGACTACCTCGACGCCCTTCTCCCCCGCATCAACAAGGCACTGTTCGAGACCCTGCTGATGGTGAGCGTCTCGTTCGTGCTCGCCACGGTGATCGGGCTCCTTCTCGGCCTGCTGCTCTACGCGACGCGGCCCGGCAACCTGCTGCAGAACCGTGGGGTGTTCGGCGGGCTCAACCTGATCATCAACATCGTGCGACCGATCCCGTTCCTCATCGTCGCTGTCTCACTCATCCCGTTCACCCGGCTTCTCATCGGCACGAGCATCGGTCCGCAGGCCGCGATCGTGCCGCTGACCCTGGTCGCCTCCGTCGCCATCGCCCGCATCGCGGAGTCGAACCTCGTCGCGGTCGACCCGGGAGCGATCGAGGCGGGCGCGGCCATGGGCGCGCGACCGGCGCGCGTGCTGTTCACGATCGTCGTGCCGGAGTCGCTCGGGCCGCTGACCCTCGGGCTGACCTACATCCTCGTGGCGCTCGTGGATGCGACGGCGGTGGCCGGCGTGCTCGGCGGCGGCGGCCTCGGCGACCTCGCCATGAAGTACGGCTACCAGCGCTTCGACTGGCTCGTCATCGGGATCATCGTGCTGATCCTCATCGTGCTGGTGCAGTTCGCGCAGCTTCTCGGCAACTGGGTATCTCGGAAGGTGATGCACTGATGACTCTCGACGACGACTGGACGACGCTGCTGACGACTTGGCGCGCGGGCGCCTCCGAACGCGAACGCGAGCGCGAGCTGCTCTTCACCCCCGTCGAACAGCTCCGGAGGCTCCGCTTCGGCGCGTTCCGCCTGCCGACGGCGCTCGGCGGGGCCGGGGCGAGTCTTCCCGCGCTGTTCGCGCGCGTCATCGCCCTCGCCGAGACGGATTCGAACCTCGCGCACATCTGGCGCGGGCACATCGCGTTCGTCGAGGGCCTGCACTGGGACGGACTGGAGACGGATGCGGCCGCGCGCTGGCTGCCCCGCCTCGCGGCCGGCGACATCGTCGGCAACGCCTTCTCCGAGCAGCGCGAGACGGCGGCGCTCACCACGCGGCTGCACCGGACCGACTCCGGGCTGACGGTGAGCGGCACCAAGCACTACACGACCGGTTCGATCTACGCGGACTGGATCCACGTCGCTGCGCTCGACGACGAGGATCGCCGCCTCTCCCTGACAGTGCCCGCGCGGGCCCCGGGAGTGCGGATCGTCGACGACTGGGACGGCTTCGGGCAGCTTCTCACCGGGTCCGGCACGACGATCTTCCAAGACGTCGCCGTCGCGCCCGACGATGTCTCCGGAGACGGCGACCCCGGAATCGACCGTCACCGCTACATCGGGTCGATCTATCAGCTGAGCCTCCTGGCCGTCATCGCCGGCATCGCCCAGCGGGCCGTCTCGGACACAGCCGACTTCGTTCGGCCGCGCCGGCGCACCTTCGGCTTCGCGGGCGAGACGCGCCCCGCGGAAGACCCGCTCGTGCAGCTGACGCTGGGCGAGGTGAGCGCCGCCGCATCCGCCGCCCGCCGCCTGGTGCTGAGCCTCGCCGCCGACCTCGAGCCCGCCGCGCAGGCGGCCCGCGCGGGCGACGGCGCCGACCTCGCCCGCCTCGAGCTCGAGGTCTACCGCGCGCAGCACACGATCCCCGAGCTCGTGCTGGCCGCGACCACACAGCTGTTCGAGGTGGGCGGCGCCAGCGCGACCGCCCGTCAACTCGGACTCGACCGGCACTGGCGGAACGTGCGCACGATCGCCTCGCACAACCCCGTCGCCCAGCGCGTGCGCGCGGTCGGGCGGTTCGAGCTCGACGGCACGGCACCCGCGTGGGCACCCCCGGCGGCGCCGGTCGCCGTCGGGACGCCGGCGTGACCGGCACGCGCACCGCGGCGCTGGTCGCCCGCTACGCCCCGGTGTTCGATGAGGTCGGCGCGGATGCGGTCGCGCGCGAACGCGAGCGACGGCTGCCGTTCGCGGAGGTGGAGGCCCTGCGGGGCGCGGGCTTCACCCGGGTGACGCTGCCGACGGAACTCGACGGCGAGGGGGCCACCGCATCCGACCTGTTCGAACTACTCGCGGAACTCGGTCGGCGCGACCCGAACCTCGCCCAGCTCCTGCGTTCGCACTTCTCCTTCATCGACCGCGCCCTGCTCGCCCCGCCCGATCCGCGCCGCGACCGGCACCTCGCCCTCGCGGCCGAGGGGCTGATCCACGGCAACGCGACCTTCGAACGCGGCCCGGCGGCGGTCGGTCACGTCGCCACGACCCTCACCCGCGATGAGCACGGCCTGCGCCTGGACGGACGCAAGTTCTACAGCACGGGCACGCTCTTCGCCGACGTCGTCTCGGTGCTCGCCGAGCACGACGGCGGTCAGGTGGGAGTGCTCGTGCGCACGGATGCGGACGGACTCGAGCGCATCGACGACTGGGCCGGGTTCGGGCAGCGGATGACGGGCAGCGGCAGCACGGTGTTCCAGAACGTCCGCGTCAGAGGCGACGACGTCACCCCGCGCGGCGGCGACACCCTGAGCCACGCGGGCGCGTTCGTGCAGCTCGTGCTGCTCGCCGCGGCCACCGGCATCGGGCGCGCCGTGGCCGACGACGCAGCCGCGTTCGTGCGGAGCCGCACCCGCGGTTTCAGTCACGGCTCGGCGGCGCTGCCGCGCGAAGACCCGCTCGTGCAAGAGGTGGTCGGCGACCTCGCAGCGGCGTCGTTCGCCGCCGACTCCGCGCTCGCGGCGGCCGCGAACGCGATCGACGCCTCCCACGCGGCACTGCGGGGCGAGGATCCGGATGCGGCGCGCTCCGCGGTCGCCGCGGCCGACCGGGCCGCCACCTCGGCGCAGCTCGTGATCCTGCCGGCAGTGCTGGACGCCGCGAGCCGCCTGTTCGAGGTCGGCGGGGCGAGCGCACTGGATGTGGACCGCGCCCTCGACCGGCACTGGCGGAACGCCCGGACGCTCGCCTCCCACAACCCGGCCCGGTACAAGGCGCGCGCCCTCGGCGAACACCTGATCGGCGGCGCACCGCTGCCATCGTGGTGGAGTGTGGGCGAAGCATGAACGAAGGAGACCGATGACCGAGCCCAAGAAGCTCATCCTGAACCTGTTCGAGATGAACACGGTCAGTCACATCACGCACGGCCTGTGGACGCTGCCCGGCAACAACCGGCACCGCTACGGCGAGCTCTCGTACTGGACCGAGCTCGCGGAGATCCTCGAGGACGGCGGTTTCGACGGCGTCTTCCTCGCCGACGTGGTCGGTGCCTACGACACGTTCCGCGGCGGTCCGGAGACGGCCGTCCGCGAGGGCCTGCAGATCCCCTCCAACGATCCGATGCTCGTCGTGCCCGCGATGGCGGCCGTGACCCGACGCCTCGGGTTCGGGATGACGTTCTCGACGAGCTACGAGCCCCCGTTCGCCTTCGCGCGCCGCATGTCGACGCTCGACCAGCTCACCGACGGCCGCATCGGGTGGAACGTCGTCACGTCGTACCTGCCGAACGCCGCCCGGAACTTCGGCCTCGCCGACGAGATCCCGCACGACCGTCGCTACGAGATCGCGGACGAGTTCCTCGACGTGGTCTACAAGCTGTGGGAGGGCTCGTGGGATGACGACGCCGTCCGGGTCGACCGTGAGGGCGCCATCTACGCGGACCCCGCCAAGGTGCGCTACATCGACCACGTCGGCGAGAACTTCCGGGTCGCCGGGCCGCACCTGTGCGCGCCGAGCCCGCAGCGCACACCCGTGCTGTTCCAGGCCACGGGCTCGCCCGCCGGAACGGCGTTCGCCGGTCGGCACGCCGAGGTCGTCTTCACGGGCGGACGAACGGCCGAGGACTTCCGTCGGAACGCCGACCGGATGCGGAACGCCGCGACCGAGAACGGGCGCTCCCCCGACGACATCCGCTTTATCGTGCAGGCCGGCGTGGTCGTCGGGCGCACCGAGGCGGAGGCCGCCGAGAAGTGGCGGGTGTTCCGCGAACGCACGAGCCTCGACGGCATCCTCGCCCACGCGAGCGTGCCCCTGGACCTGCCCGCGTTCCCGGGCGAGATCACGGTCCGCGAGGCCGCGATCCGCGCCGGGCTCGATCCGGAGAAGGTCGGCCTGCCGCTGGATGCGACGGTCGCCGAAACCCTCGAGGGATTCCGGGCGAGCCGGGAGGATCGTTACTTCGTCGCGGGAACACCGACGGTCGTGGCGGATGAGATCTGCCGCTGGCTGGATGAGGACGGCATCGACGGCATCAACCTGCGCCAGTACCACTCGTTCGAAACGGCCCGGGATTTCGCGGAGCTCGTCGTTCCGGAACTGCGGCGGCGCGGCCGCATCCGGGATCCCGAACCGGCGACGCTGCGAGAGCGTCTGTTCGGTCGCGGACCGACTCTGCCGGAGACCCACGTCGCCCGGCGCTACCACGACGGCGCGAACCTCGACCGCCCGCTGCCGCCGCTCCGCTTCACCGCGCCGGTCTGAGGCCGGCGCGGGCGCGCGGTGCCGCGGGCGCGCGGTGCCGGCGCCCGGCCTGCCGCGCGGGCGGCCGGCTGCGCTGCGGGCTCCGCGCGGTTCAGCGGGCGAAGACCTCGCCCCAGGGCGTGGGGCCCACCGCGACCGGGCGCCCGCGCGAGCGCGACCAGCGGCTCCACGACCCGGGGAAGAGTCGGGCGTCGATGCGGGCCGACGCCAGGGCCAGCGTCGTGTGCGCCGCCGCGATGCCGGAGCTGCAGTAGACGACGACCTGCGCGTCGGGATCGGCACCCGCATCCGTCAGCGTCCGTCGCACCTCATCCGGCGGACGCAGCCGGCCATCGGCCGCGACGTACGCGAGGGTCGGCACGTTGATCGCCCCGGGGATGTGCCCGGCGCTCGGATCGGGGGTCGGGGCGGCGCCGCGATAATGCAGCGGCGCACGCGCGTCGATCAGCACGCCCTCCTGCGGCGCGCGCGCCGTCTGCTCGATCGTCGCGGTGCCGGGGTCATCGTCGGCCAGCACGACGTCGCCCGCGGGCGGACGCACGTCACCGCCCTCGAGCAGCTGGCCGTCTTCGATCCAGGCGCGGAGCCCGCCGTCGAGGACCCGGATGTCGACACCGCGGCGCCGGAGCAGCCACCACGCGCGGGCGGCCGCGACCCCGTCGTTGTCGTCGTAGGCGACGACCAGGTCGCCGCCCCGCACACCCCAGCGCCGCGCCGCCTCCTGCAGATCCGCCACGTGCGGAAGCGGATGGCGCCCCTCCTCGGGGTGCCCGGGGCGCGTGAGCTCCTGTTCGAGATCGACGTAGACCGCGCCCGGGAGGTGACCGGCGAGGTACGCGGGACGCCCCTCGGGACGATCGAGGCGCCAGCGCACGTCGAGGATGCGGACGGGCTGCTGCTCTCGCACCCGGGCGAGATCGGCGACGCCGATCAGCGGCGTCGGGGGGAACGCGAAGGCCATGATGCGAGCCTGCCCGCGGGGCGGCATCCACGGGAGGGCACCGTGTCACACGCCGTCACCGGCCGTCATCCTCCGACACACACAGATCGGTTGTGCACAATTGAATTGCGTGCAATGCTTCTGGCATGACCTTCGCCACGGATCATCCGGATGCGGCATCCCGCGCCCTGATCCTCGACGAGATGGTCTGCTTCTCCCTCTACAGCGCGAGCCGCGCGACGACCCAGGCGTATCGACGACTCCTGGAGCCGTGGGGCATCACCTACCCGCAGTACCTCGTGCTGGGGCAGCTGTGGACGCGGGGGCCACTGTCGGTGCGCACGCTCGGCGATGACCTCGGGCTCGACTCGGGAACCCTTTCGCCGCTGATCACCCGCCTCGAGAACGCCGGAATCGTCACGCGCTCCCGCACCGAGACCGACCGGCGCATCGTCACCGTCGCCCTCACCGACCGCGGGCAGACGCTCCGGGGCGAGATGGCAGAGGTGCCCGCCCAGCTGATCACGTGCATGGGCCTCTCGCTCGACTCCGCCCGCATCCTCATCAATTCCCTGCACGCGCTCACCGAGAGCGTGCAGGCCACCCCCGCCGGATGAACTCGGCGCCCCCGAAGAAAGGTGAACAACACCATGGAAGCTCTCTACACCGCTGAAGCCCTCGCCACGGGCGGCGGCCGCAACGGCCACGTCGCGACCTCCGACGGGATCCTCGACCTCGACGTGCGCGTGCCGAAGGAGATGGGTGGCGCGGGCGGCGCCGCCAACCCCGAGCTGCTGTTCGCCGCGGGCTACGCCGCGTGCTTCCACAGTGCATTCCAGTCCGTCGCTCGCGCGCAGAAGGTCGAGATCCACGACACGAGCGTCGGCGCCCGCGTGCAGATCGGCCCGAACGGCGAAGGCGGATTCCAGCTGGCCGTCGAGCTCGAGGTCGTCGTCCCCGACCTCCCGCACGAGCAGGCCCAGGCCCTCGCCGACGCCGCACACCAGGTGTGCCCGTACTCGAACGCGACCCGCGGCAACATCGAGGTCACGGTACGCGTCGTCGAGGACTGACCTCCCCCGCAGGAAGCGCCCCCGGAGCCGAGCTACGGGGGCGCTTCTTCGGTTTCCGGCGTGCGCTTCCGGCGTCGGGCTCAGGCGTCGGTGACGAGCCGGTACCCCATCCCCTGTTCGGTCAACAGGTGCACAGGATGCGCCGGATCGGCCTCGAGCTTCTTCCGCAACTGCGACATGTACAGCCGCAGATAACCCGAATCCGACACCTGCTCGCTCGCCCAGATCTCCTTCAGCAGCGACTGGCGCGTGACGAGGGCGCCGGGGTGCCGCGCGAGGAACTCCAGCATCCGCCACTCCGTCGGGGTGAGGTGCACGGGAGCACCGGCGCGGGTGACGGTCTTCGCCGCCAGGTCGAGTTCCACCTCGCCGAAGCGCACCACCGCCTCCCCGGCCGCGGCGGGCACGCGCCGCCCGAGGGCGCGCAGACGGGCGAGCAGCTCGTCGATCTGGAACGGCTTGGTCACGTAGTCGTCGGCGCCCGCGTCGAGCGCGTCGACCTTGTCGGCCGAGCCGGTGCGACCCGAGACGACGATGATCGGGGCACTCGTCCACCCGCGCAGGGCCTCGATCACCTGCACGCCGTCGAGCCGGGGCATGCCGAGGTCGAGCAGCACGATGTCCGGATGCGTCTGCGCCGCGGTCGTGATCGCACTCGGTCCGTCGACGGCCGCGACCACCTCGTAACCGTGCGCGGCGAGGGTGATGCGCAGGGCGCGGACGAGCTGCGGGTCGTCGTCGGCCACGAGGATCTTCATCCGCCCATCCTCGCGGGTGCCGGCACGGTGTCGTCGACCGGCAACGAGATCACCATCGTGAGTCCGCCGCCGGGGGTGTCCTCGGGGGTGAGCGTGCCACCCATCCCCTCGACGAACCCGCGCGAGAGGGCGAGCCCGAGCCCGAGCCCGGTCGTGTTGTCGGTGTCGCCCGTGCGCTGGAACGGGGCGAACATGTCGTCGCGTCGCTCGATCGGCACCCCCACCCCGTGATCGACGACGCGGAGTTCGGCGACGGCGCCGAGCCGGCTCGTGGCGACGCGCACCCGCTCGCCCGCCGGCGCGTACCGGTGCGCGTTGGCGAGCACGTTGACGAGCACGCGCTGCAGGAGCACGGCGTCGGCCCGCACCGCCGGAAGATCGGGGTCCAGGGCCAGCTCCACATCCGCCGGCCCCAGACGCAGCTCGTCGAGCGCCGCCAGCACGCTGTCCGCCGCGTCCACCGGGGCGAGCGACACCGCCAGCACACCCGCCTGCACCCGGCTCACGTCGAGCAGGTCGGTCACGAGCGTCGTGAGGGTGCTGAGGCTCTCGTCCGCGGTGGCGAGCAGCTCGGCGCGGTCCTCGTCGCTGAGCTGCACCCCCGCCGCGCGGAGCCCACCGACCGCCGCGACCGCCGCCGCCAGGGGGCGGCGCAGATCGTGACTCACAGCCGACAGCAGCGCGCTCCGCACCTGATCGGTCTCGGCGAGCGCCCCCGCCTCGCGGGCGGTCTCGCTCAGGTCGGTGTGCTCGATCGCCGCGGCGAGCTGCGCGACGATCACGTCGAGCAGGCGACGCGCCGCCGCATCCCGCAGCGCACCGTGCAATTCGAGCGTCGCGCGCGGCTCGGCATCCGTCCCGCCGACCGGGAGCGCCGAGAAGGCATCGCCCCGCACCGGCTCGCCGTCGGTCGCCAGCACGGCCCCGTCGTCGGCGACGAGCCGCACCCCGGCGAGTCCGAACGCCTCGCGCGTGCGGCTCACCAGCGCGGGCACGGCGCTCTCGCCGCGAAGAACGGAGCCGGCGACCGTCGCGAGGAGCTCCGACTCGGCGGCCGCACGCTCCGCCCGTCGCGTGCGGCGCGCGGCCTGATCGACGATGTAGCTCACGAGGATCGCGATCACCACGTACAGCGCGAGCGCGAGGGCGTGCAGCGGATGCTGAATCGAGATCGTGAACTGCGGCGCCACGAAGAGGAAGTCGAGCGTGAACCCCGATAAGACGGCGGCGAAGAGGGCCGGCCAGATGCCGCCGACGAGCGCCACCACCACGACGAGCAGCTGGTACGACAGCACGTCCGCGGTGATCGATTCGTCGCTGCGGAACGTGAACAGCAGCACCGACAACAGCGGGCCGAAGATGAGAGCCACCGCGAAGCCCAGGATGCGGCGCTTGACGCTCAGCGCGCCCCGCTGCATCCGGGGCAGCCGCAGCCGCCCGCCGGCGGCGGAGTGCGTGACGATGTGCACGTCGATGTCGCCCGACTCGCGGATCACGGTCGCCCCGATGCCCGGGCCGGTGAGCGCCGCGCTGAGGCGGCTGCGCCGACTGACGCCGATGACGAGCTGGCTGGCGTTCACCGAGCGCGCGAACTCGACGAGCGCCCCCGGCACGTCGTCGCCGACGACCTGGTGGTAGCTGCCGCCGAGGGTCTCTACGAGCGCCCGCTGCCCGGCGAGCGCCGCCGGGTCGGCGCGGCGGAGGCCGTCCTGACTCGACACGTGCACGGCGAGCAGTTCTCCGCCGGCCGAGCGGGCGGCGATCCGTGCGCCGCGACGCAGCAGGGTCTCCCCCTCGGTGCCGCCCGTCAGCGCCACCACGACGCGCTCCCGAGCCTGCCAGCTGCCGCGGATGCCGTGCTCGGCGCGGTAGCTCTGCAGCGCACTGTCGACCTCGTCGGCCAGCCACAGCAGCGCGACCTCGCGGAGGGCCGTGAGGTTTCCGAGACGGAAGTAGTTCGACAGCGCCGCATCCACGCGCTCCGCCGGGTAGACCTGTCCGGCCGAGAGCCGGTCGCGCAGCGACTGCGGCGCGAGATCGACGACCTCGATCCGGTCGGCTCGACGCACGACGGCATCCGGAACCGTCTCGCGCTGCAGGGCGCCCGTGATGCGTTCGACGACGTCGCCGAGCGACTCGATGTGCTGCACATTCACGGTCGTGATCACGTCGATGCCGGCGTCCAGCAGCTCTTCGACGTCGGCCCACCGCTTCTCGTTGCGCGATCCCGGGGCGTTCGTGTGGGCGAGCTCATCGACGAGCGCGACGTCGGGATGCCGGGCGAGCACCGCCGCCAGATCCATCTCGGAGAGCTCGACTCCGCGGTGCTGCACCATTCGGCGGGGCACCTGCTCGAGCCCCTCGATCTGCGCCGCCGTGGCCTCCCGGCCGTGCGTCTCGACGATCGCGATGACGACATCGCGGCCGTCCTGGGCGAGCCGACGGCCCTCCTGCAGCATCTCGAACGTCTTGCCGACGCCGGGGGCCGCACCCAGCAGCACCCGCAGCTTGCCGCGCTTCATCCGCGCATCCCTCGCCACACCCTCCGAGTATCCTCCGCCGCGCGCTCCGCGCGCCCCGCCTCGCGCTCCTCGCGGCTCGCCTCGCGCTCCGCCCCCACACGCTCACGTGGCGCAATCCGCCGCAGCCGCCGACCGATCGCGACACGTGAGCCCCTCACGGTTGCGCTCACGTGGCGCAATCCGACGGGTCGGGCGACAGATCGCGACACGTGAGCCATTCGGGCGCTCAGCGCAGCGCGTCGAGCGCGAGGTTCAGCTCGAGCACGTTGACGCGCGGTTCGCCCAGGAACCCGAGATCGCGCGACGTCGTGTGCGCGGCGACGAGGGCCTGCACGTCGAAGGCATCGAGGTCACGCGCCGCGGCGACGCGGGCGACCTGCAGGTCGGCGTACGCGACGCTGATATGCGGATCGAGCCCGGATGCGGACGCCGTCACCGCGTCGGCCGGCACCGACGCCGGGTCCACTCCCTCGAGTTCGGCGACCGCGGCCCGTCGTTCGGTGATGGCCGCGATCAGGTCCTCGTTCTCGGGGCCGAGGTTTGAGCCGGACGACGCGCCCGCGTCGTAGCCGTCGCCGGCGGCCGACGGCCGCGACTGGAAGTATTCGGGGAGCGCCTGGCCGTCCGCATCCGTGAAGGACTGTCCGATCAAGGCGCTGCCGACGACCGTGCCGGCGGCATCCGTGACGGGCGAACCGTTGGCCTGCGCGGGCAGGAGGACCTGCCCGACGCCGGTGATGACGGCGGTGTAGCCGACGCCGAGCACGAGGGTGGCGACGAGCATCGCGCGAACGGCGACACCCGCCTGGCGGAGGGTGGTGCGAGTGGATGACATGGTGTTCTCTCCTGAGACCGGGTCAGAAACCCGGGATGAGGCTCACGACGAGGTCGATGAGTTTGATGCCGACGAAGGGGACCACGACGCCGCCGACGCCGTAGATCAGCAGGTTGCGACCGAGGATCTGCGCGGCCGACGCGGGCCGGTACCGGACCCCGCGGAGGGCGAGCGGGATGAGGGCCACGATGACGATCGCGTTGAAGATGATCGCGCTCGTGACGGCGGATGCGGGCGAGTGCAACTGCATGATGTTGAGCGCCGCGAGGCCCGGGAAGATCCCCATGAACATCGCCGGGATGATGGCGAAGTACTTGGCGATGTCGTTGGCGAGCGAGAAGGTCGTGAGCGCCCCGCGGGTGATGAGCAGCTGCTTACCGATCCGCACGATGTCGATCAGCTTCGTCGGGTCCGAATCGAGGTCGACCATGTTGCCGGCCTCCTTCGCCGCCGACGTGCCGGTATTCATCGCGACGCCGACGTCGGCCTGCGCGAGCGCCGGGGCGTCGTTGGTGCCGTCGCCGGTCATGGCCACGAGGTTGCCGCCCTCTTGTTCGCGACGGATGAGGGCGAGCTTGTCTTCCGGGGTGGCCTCGGCGAGGTAGTCGTCGACGCCGGCCTCCGCCGCGATGGCCTTCGCGGTGAGCGGGTTGTCGCCCGTGATCATGACAGTGCGGATGCCCATCGCGCGCAGCTCGTCGAACCGTTCGCGCAGCCCCTCCTTGACAATGTCCTTCAGGTGGATCACGCCGAGCACCCGACCCGCGCCCGCCGCGTCGATCGTCGCCACGACGAGAGGGGTGCCTCCGGCCTGCGCGATCGCATCGGTCTCGCCCGTGAGGGAGGCGCGGATCGAGGCGCCGACCGGGGAGCCTTCCTCCTCGAGCCAGGCCGCCACGGCCGAGCCGGCTCCCTTCCGGATGCGGCCGCCATCCGCGAGGTCGAGTCCGCTCATGCGGGTCTGCGCGGTGAACGGCACGACGACGGCGCCCGCGGGCTCTTCGACGTGGATGCCGCGGGTCGACGCGAGCTCGACGACCGAGGTGCCCTCCGGGGTCGGGTCGGCGAGGGAGGACAACGCGGCAGCGCGGGCGAGCTCGTCGTCTCCGACGCCCGCCAGCCGCACGAAGTTCGCGGCGCGACGGTTGCCGTAGGTGATCGTGCCGGTCTTGTCGAGCAGCAGGGTCGTCACGTCACCGGCGGCCTCGACCGCGCGGCCCGACATGGCGAGCACGTTCCGCTGCACGAGCCGGTCCATCCCGGCGATGCCGATGGCCGACAGCAGCGCGCCGATCGTGGTCGGGATGAGGCAGACGAGAAGCGCGACGAGCACGGGGATGCTGACCGGCGCCGCCGCGTACGAGGCGATCGGGTTGAGGGTCAGCACCACCACGACGAACACGATCGACAGGCTCGCGAGCAGGATGCCGAGGGCGATCTCGTTCGGAGTCTTCTGCCGACTGGCACCCTCGACGAGTGCGATCATCCGGTCGACGAAGGTCTCACCGGGCTTCGATGTGATGCGGACGACGACCCGGTCGCTCAGCACCCGGGTGCCGCCGGTGACCGCGCTGCGGTCGCCGCCGGACTCGCGGACGACGGGAGCGGACTCGCCCGTGATGGCCGACTCGTCGACCGTGGCGATTCCGTGCACGATGTCGCCGTCACCCGGGATGAGTTCTCCCGCCGACACGACGACGACGTCCCCGAGCGTCAGATCGCTCGACGCGACCTCCTCGGTCTGCGCGTGGGCGGCCGCCGTATCCGCCGCGGAGTCGTATCCGCGCACGCGACGGGCCATCGTGCTGGTGCGGGTCTGGCGAAGCGTCGCCGCCTGCGCCTTTCCGCGGCCCTCCGCCACGGATTCGGCGAGGTTCGCGAACAGCACGGTCAGCCACAGCCAGACCGCGATGCCCCAGGTGAATCCCGCGGGAACAGCCGCCCCGCCGGAGTCCTCCGCGCCCCCGAGGAAGGGTTCGGCGATCGCGATGACCGTCGTGAGGGCCGCGCCCACCCACACGAGGAACATGACGGGGTTGCGCCACAGCTCCCGGGGGTCGAGCTGGCGGAGCGCTCCGGGGAGCGCCTGAGCGAGTGCCGCCGCGCTGAAGGCGCGGGAGCCCGCGCGCCCGGTCGGAGCCGCCGGCTCGGTCGCGAGTGAGGTATCGGTCGAGGTGGACATATCAGGCAAGCCCTTCCGCCAGGGGACCCAGCGCGAGAACGGGGAAGTAGGTGAGTGCGGTGATCACGACGGAGACGACCACGAGAAGTCCGACGAACTGCGGACGGTGCGTGGGCAACGTGCCCGTCGTGTTCGGCAGCCGCTGCTGGCTTGCGAGCGAACCGGCGAGCGCCAGCACGAGCGCGATCGGCACGAAGCGTCCGAGCAGCATCGCGACGCCGAGCGCCGTGTTGAGCCAGGGCGTGTTCGCGGTGAGACCGGCGAAGGCGGAGCCGTTGTTGTTCGCGGCGGAGGTGAAGGCGTACAGCACTTCGGTGAGGCCGTGGATGCCGGGGTTCCAGATCGACGTCGCCTCGACGTCGTCACGGACGGCCGGAACGGCGAAGCTCAGCGCGGTGCCCGCCAGCACGAGGGTCGGAGTGACGAGGATGTAGAGGCTCGCGAGGGTGATCTCGCGCGGCCGCATCTTCTTTCCGAGGTACTCCGGGGTGCGCCCGACCAGCAGACCGCCCACGAACACGGCGATGATGGCGAGCACGAGCAGCCCGTAGAGACCCGACCCGACGCCGCCGGGCGCGATCTCGCCGAGCATCATGTTGAGCAGCGGCACCATGCCGCCGAGCGCGGTGTACGAGTCGTGCATCGAGTTGACGGCACCGGTCGAGGTGAGCGTGGATGCGGCGCCGAACAGCGTCGATCCGAAGAGGCCGAACCGGTCCTCCTTGCCTTCCATCGCGGCGCCCGCGAGCTGCGGCGCGCTACCCAGGCCGAGCGACTCGATCCAGGTGAGCGCGGTCAGGGACGCGAGGAACAGCGTGCTCATGACCGCGAGGATCGCGTAGCCCTGGCGGTTGTCGCCGACGATGCGGCCGAAGGCCCGGGGCATGGCGAACGGGATGGCGAGCATCAACACGATCTGCAGGACGCTCGTCCACGGGGTCGGGTTCTCGAACGGATGCGCGGAGTTGGCGTTGAAGAAGCCGCCGCCGTTGGTGCCGAGCTGCTTGATCGCCTCCTGCGAAGCGACCGGGCCACCGGGGATGGACTGGGCGCCGCCGACGAGGGTCGTCGTGTCGGTGAAGCCCGCGAAGTTCTGAACGACGCCGCCGACGATGAGCGCGACCGCCGCGATCGCGGCCAGCGGCAACAGCAGCCGCACGACGCCGCGGACGAGATCGACCCAGAAGTTGCCGATCGTGCCGGATCCGCGCCGCGCGAAGCCGCGGACGAGCGCGATCGCGACCGCGATGCCGACCGCCGCGGACACGAAGTTCTGCACCGCGAGACCGGCGAGCTGCACGGTGTAGCCCATGGTCAGCTCGGGCGAGTAGGACTGCCAGTTCGTGTTGGTGACGAACGAGACCGCCGTATTGAAAGCGAGCCCCTCCGGAACGGCCGGCAGGCCGAGCGAGTACGGCAGGAACTCCTGCGTGCGCTGCAGGAGGTAGACGAGGAACACGCCCACCACCGAGAACATCAGCACACCGCGCAGGTACGCCTGCCAGGTCTGCTCGGAGGCCGGATCGACGCCGATGACGCGGTAGATCCCGCGCTCGATCCGCCAGTCCCGCACCGAGGTGTAGACGTACGCGATGGCGTCGCCGAGCGGACGGTAGAGGAGCCCGAGGATCACCAGCACGGTGGCGATCTGCAGGATGCCGAACCAGATCGTGGCCGCATCCATCAGAACTTCTCCGGCTTCACGAGGGCCACCACGAGGTAGGCGATAGCGGAGACGCCGAGGACGACGGCGATCACGGACAGAACCGTCATAGCTTCTCGACCCCCTTGGCGACGAGGGCGACGAGCGCGAAGAGCGCGAGGGTCGCTGCGACGTAGATCACATCGAGCACGGAGGACTCCCGGATGCAGGGCACGTGCGCGGGCACGTGAGCGCCCGAGGTGAGCGCCGACATTGATCGAACCGCGCCGCCGGCCCGTGCCCGCGGATCCTCACGGGATCCCTACGGGTCGCGCGACGTTCCTCACGGTCCTCCTACGCCGCATCCGTCGTCACGGCGCGCGCCGCACGTCGATGTGCACTATCTGCCAAGGAGTGCAATACTGCACTTCGTGCAACAGAGTGCAGATTCACTTCGCGAGCGGCGACGAGCGGAAACCGGGCACGCGCTCATCCGCGATGCTCGGCGGCGCACCGCCGAGATGGGCCTCCATGGCTTCACCGTGGAAGAGGTCTGCGAGGCCGCGGGCGTGTCTCGCCGCACCTTCTTCAACTACTTCGCCTCGAAAGAAGACGCCGTCCTCGGGGTCACGCTGCTGCGCAACGACGAGGCGGCGGTCGCCGCATTCCTCGCCGGCGGCGACCCGGAGAGCCCCGACCTGAGCGCGACGCTCCTCGATGACCTTGCGACCCTCTCGATCGAACGCTGGTCCGTGATGGATCTCGCCCCCGACACGTTCGCGGAACTCCTCGCCGCGGTCGACCGCGAGCCGCGCCTCCTCCCCCGCCTACTCGACCACGGCGCCGCGATCGAGCGTGCGGATGCCTCGCTCATCGAACAGCGGGAGGGGCTCCCCGAGGGCGACCTCCGCGCATCGATCGCGGCGCAGGTCGTGGGCACGATCGGCCGGTCGACCGTGCACGCGTTCCTCAACGGCGGTCACGATCGCCCCTTCGCCGACCTCTACCGCACCCACCTCGACGCCGCACGACAGCTGCTGCGTTCTCAGAATCTCCTCCCGGAAGGCCCCGCATGACCACCGCCCCCACGCGCACCGCCCCCGCGGCGAACGCGCCGATGCTGCTGACGCAACGCCGCATCTGGATCATCTTTTCCGCGCTGATCGCGGGGATGCTGCTTTCGAGCCTCGATCAGACGATCGTCTCCACCGCGATGCCGACGATCGTCGGCCAGCTGGGCGGCGTCGAGCACCAGGTCTGGATCACGACCGCCTACATCCTGGCCACGACCATCGTGATGCCGATCTACGGCAAGTTCGGTGACGTGCTCGGCCGGCGCCGGCTCTTCCTGGTCGCGATCGCGATCTTCACCCTCGCCTCCATCGGTTGCGCGTTCGCCACCGACTTCTGGATGTTCGTCGTCTTCCGCGCGATCCAGGGACTCGGCGGCGGCGGGCTGATGATCCTGTCACAGGCCATCATCGCCGACATCGTGCCGGCCTCGGAGCGCGGCAAGTACCTCGGCCCGCTCGGCGGCGTCTTCGGCCTGTCGGCCGTCGCCGGTCCGCTCCTCGGCGGATTCTTCGTCGACCACCTGACGTGGCAGTGGGCGTTCTACATCAATATCCCGGTCGGACTCGCCGCGTTCATCATCGCGCTGGTGGCCCTCAAACTGCCGAACAAACGAGCGGTGAAACGCATCGACTGGCTCGGCGTCGTGCTGCTGTCGGTCGCGACGACCTGCCTGATCATGTTCACGGACTTCGGCGGCGACAGCGAGATCGGCTGGACCTCCATGACCACCTGGACGTGGGGCCTCGGGATGGCGGTCGCCGTCGCGCTGTTCATCTTCGTGGAGTCGCGCGCCGACGACCCGATCATGCCGTTGCACCTCTTCCGCAACCCCATCTTCGTCAACGCCACGGCAATCGGTCTCGTGCTCGGAATCGGAATGTTCGCCGCCATCGGCTTCATCCCGACGTTCCTGCAGATGTCCTCGGGCACCTCGGCCGCCGAGTCCGGACTCCTCATGCTGCCGATGATGGTCGGCCTCATGGGCACGTCGATCGCCTCCGGAATAGCGATCAGCCGCACCGGCAAGTACAAGATGTTCCCGATCATCGGCACCCTGCTCACGGGCGCCGCCATGGTCGCGATGACGTCGCTGGCCGCATCCACGCCCATCTGGCTGATCTGCGTGTACCTGTTCTTCTTCGGTGCCGGGCTCGGCCTGATCATGCAGGTCGTCGTGCTCGTCGTTCAGAACGCCGTTCCCGCCGCCGACCTCGGCACGGCGACCAGCTCGAACAACTACTTCCGCGAGGTGGGTGCGGCGCTGGGCACGGCCGTGTTCGGCGCGCTGTTCACGAGCCGCCTGACCCAGAACCTGCAGGGCGTCTTCACGGGGGCGGGGGCGTCCGCATCCGACGCCGCAGACGCCACCGCGACGATCGACCCCGCGACGCTGAGCCAGTTGCCGGACTCGGTGCGGGAGGGCGTGGTCTCGGCCTACGCCGATGCGCTGGCCCCGGTGTTCTGGTACCTGGTTCCGTTCATCGCGGTGGCGTTCCTGCTCGCCCTGTTCCTCAAGCAGATCCCGCTGTCGGACGTCGCGGGCCTGGTCGCCCGGGGCGAAGCCGTCGGCGGCGAAGAGGCCGAACGCCTCGAGGCCGCTCAGCGCGGAACCCCGCCGCGGAAGGGCTCGGGCTCTGCGGATGCGGGATCTGCGGATGCGGGATCTGCGGATGCGGGCGCGGGTTCTGCGGATGCGGGCGAGAGTCGGGCGACCGACGGAGCCGGCGGGAGTAGCGCCGGCGGGAGCGACGCGGCGCGACCTTAACGCCCGCGCTCAGACGGCGGGCGCGAGATTTCCGTGAGCGGATGCGGAGCGCCAGGCACGGCTCGTGCGGGCGATCGCGACGTCGTCGGGGCGGGAGCGCGCCGGGGTGCACTCCTCGAGAGCACCCTTGGCCGCGCCGAGCGTGACGAAGGTGCCGCGCGGGCGTCCGGCTCCGTCCATCGTGGCGAAGCCGGCGCCCGTGTCGGTCACCGTTCCGACGAAGGTGAACGATGTGTTCGCCACGTGAAGGCCCGGTTCGACCTCGACCCACACGGCGCGGGCGCGTCGAACGGCCGCGTCGTCGATGAGAGGAAGCGTGATGGGTTCGGTCGGCGGCAGCGAGTCGACATCGGGACGATTCACGATCGCGTGCATCAGCGGGTGCTCCATTCGGCGGGTCATTCGAGTTCGAAAATCAGTGTCCCCTCGACACCATCCGCGCACCCCGGACTGGCGGCGCACCGCCGGATCTGCTAAAGCTCATCCACTTCTCGCAGGGCATGCAATTTCTCGGCCAACTGATTAACCCGGTTAAGCACCGATAGTTAAGGCAAGTCGGCAGTTAGGCTGCATCCGTGGGACAGTTGCTTTACGACGCCGGTGCGCAGTCGTTCGATATTGAAGACCGTGCGCTCGCGCATCTGCGAGTGATCCTGATGAACAAGTTGCGGCGTGGGGAGCCGTTCTTGCTGCACCTTCCGGACCCCCAGAACATGGGTATCCGGAGCGTATGGATCCACCCCGCGATCTCGCTGGTGCTGTCGTTCTACGGCAGCCGGAGTCCGTCGCTCAATCGGGAGTGGCTCGACGAGCTCATGACCGATGCGAACGGGCCGCACGGGCTGACGCTCGGCACGGAGCCGGCGGCCTGACGCAGCATCGCGGCGCCCTCTGGCGTCAGCGACCTCGGCGTCTCAGCGGACTCGGCGCCTCAGCGGCACTCGAGGTCGACCGAGTCGACGATCTGCTCGAGGAACTCGGCGACAGCGGTGGCGACCTTCGGATCGAGGTCGCTCGCCATCTCCCGCACGCGGGCGGTGAGCGGGTCGAGGTCGTCCGCATCCACCGACCGGTCGAACGGCACGACGAGCTTGCTCCGGCGATCTTCGGGGTTCTGCGCGAAGGAGATCATGCCGCCCGCGTGGAGCTTGTCGAGGATGCCGGTGACGGCGGCCGGCGACACCCCGAGGTGAGCGGAGATGGCGCGCGGAGTCACGCTCTCGCCCGCATCCGCTCGCTCGAGGATGAGTCGCATGGCGGCGCGCGCGTTCTCGCTCGGACCGCACTGGGTCTGTCGACGCCGGGACAGGCTGGCCTCGGCCAGCCGTAGTCGCTCCATCGCCTGGGATGCGCGCGTCCTCGCGTCGATTTCCGCCATCGTTACGTCCCTTCACCACCGCATCCCTACGGGCGTCGGGAGCGCAGTGCCCTAAACGTTAGCCGGTGCACGGAGGCGATGTCTTTATGCGGCCGCCGTGGGTTTCTGCTGAGTGCCGGCGGGGTTCTGCTCGGCGGCCGCAGCCTCGTGCTCGAGCGTGAGGCTCATGCCCCCGGACGAGTTGGCCGACGCCGCAAGCGTGGTCAACAGCTCGGAGTCGAGGGACTCGGCTTCCGCGGAATCGAACACGAATCGAAGGGGGATGGAGGGCTGGATCCAGATGGTGCTGCGACCGGAGTTTCCGGATGCGTGCCGCCAGGAGAGCGTGAAGCTCTCGTTGCGGCGGAGCTTCGTCGCCACCACGACCTTCACGTGCGCGAGCAGGCGATCCTCGATCTCGATCGGATCGCGGTCGTCGCCGTAATACAAGCTCCCCATCGCTCCTCCGTCTGCGCTGAAATGGTGAGTAGTTAGCTGAGCGATATATTCATAGCTCACCCCGCCCGGCCGCGCAACGCGCGCCGGAACATGCCGCCTCACGCACCGCAACCCCTCGCCGAGGAAAAATTCCGTTCGGCTATATTCGCGGCATGTACGTGCTCGATGGTGGCCCCCGCGCGGGCCAACTCGTCGACGATCTTCCCCGCGGGTACGCCCTGGATGGCTCGTCGCGACCGTCTTTCGCGCGCGTTCTCATCGCCGACATCCCTGCGGTCACCGCGGTGTGGACCGCGCCGCCGCCACTCCACGGCGCGCACCTCCGTCGCGTCGAGTGACCGCGTAGCGGCGGGCGGGGTGACTCGCCCGCCGGCCTCGCGGCGCGGGGTCACTCGCCCGGCGCACTCACGGCGCGGCGACCGCGCGGCCTCACCACCTCCTCGAAGAACTCACGGGAATGCACAGCCTCCCCGCGGTGCTGGGTCTGGGGTGGACATTTTCGAACCCCTGACCCTCGGCCGAACCCGACTCGCGAATCGCGTTGCCATGGCGCCCCTCACGCGCCTGCGCGCCGGTGAGGACGGCGTGCCCGGCGACCTTCTCGTCGAGCACTATCAGCAGCGCGCCGGCCTTGGCCTCATCATCACCGAAGGCACCTACCCCGTGCGCGAAGGCCGCACCTGGATCGGCCAGCCCGGCATCGAAACGGATGCGCAGGTCGCGGGCTGGAAGCGCGTGACCGACGCCGTGCACGCCGCCGGCGGACGGATCGCCCTGCAGATCATGCACGGCGGACGCATCTCCCACCCCGAGATCACCGGCACCGGGCGCGTCGTCTCAGCCAGCGCGCTCGCTGCGCCGGGCGAGGTCCGCATCCCGTCGGGCAAGGCCGACCACCCCGTCGCGCACGCTCTCGAGATCGACGAGCTCCCCGACGTCGTGCGCGGATTCGCGGATGCCGCACGCCGCGCGATCGAGGCGGGGTTCGACGCCGTCGAGGTGCACGGTGCGAACGGGTACCTGATCCAGCAGTTCCTCGCGCCGAGCTCGAACCAGCGCGACGACGCCTACGGCCGCACTCCGGAGGGTCGCGCGCGGCTCGCGATCGAGGTCGTCACCGCGGTTGCCGAGGCCGTCGGCGCCGACCGCACCGGCATCCGCCTCTCCCCCGAGCACAACATCCAGGGCGTCGTGGACAGCGACCCCGCCGAGACGGCGGCGACGTACGCGGCTCTCGCGGCCGGAATCGCGCCGCTGGGCATCGCATTCGTCGACATCCTGCACGCCGACCTGCGCGGCGAGCTCGTGCAGGCGATCCGTCGCGATTCCGGCACTCTTGTGATCGGCAACTCGGGCTTCAGCTCGCAGACCACCCGCGACGAGGCATCCGCGCTGATCACCGAGGGCGTCGTGGATGCGGTGGCGGTCGGCCGCGCCGCGATCGCGAACCCCGACCTCATCGAGCGCTGGCGCCACGATGCCGAGGAGAACACGCCGAACCCCGGCACGTTCTACGGCCCGACCGGCGAGGGATACATCGACTACCCGACGCTCGCGCGGGTCTGACCCCCACCCGCATCGCGAGACGGGATCTTCGCGCCGAGACGGAGGGGTTACCCCGCGGTCTCGGCGCGCAGATCCCGTTTCGCTACCTCGGCAGCACGCCTGTCGCCGCGAGCTCGCGGAACCAGAGCCCGCTGTCCTTCACCGTGCGCTCCTGCGAATCGAAGTCGACCCGCACGATTCCGAACCGCTTGGCATAGCCGTAGCCCCATTCGAAGTTGTCGAGCAGCGACCACACGAAGTACCCCCGCAGGTCGACACCCGCCGCGAGGGCCCGGTGCGCGGCCGTCAGGTGGCGACGCAAGAAGTCGGTGCGCTCCTCGTCGCGGATGCGGCCGTCGTCCGTCACCGCGTCATCGAACGCCGCACCGTTCTCGGTGACCATCAACGGCAGCCCCGGCAACTGCTCCCCGAGCGAACCGAGCAGCTGCTCGAGCGCCTCGGGCGCGATGTTCCACCCCATCGACGTGTGCGGACCGGGCTGCTCGAGGAACTCGACCACGTCGCTGCTACCCGGCCACGCGGTACCCTCCGGCGCACCCTTGTGCCCGTCGTGCGTTTCCCGGGGCGAGACGCCGTCCCACATCCGCACCGTGACGGTCGAGTAGTAGTTCACGCCGAGCACGTCGATCGGCTGCGCGATCGCGGTCAGGTCGCCCTCGCGGACGAAAGACCAGTCGGTCACCGCCGCCGTGTCGGCGATGAGGTCGTCCGGGTAGGCACCCTTCAGCATCGGGCCCGTGAAGGCACGGTTCGCCAGCGCGTCGACGCGGCGGACGGCCTCGGCCGCATCCGGCCCCTCGCCCCGCGGCACGTGGAAGTTGAGCGTCACCGAGTACTCCGGCGAGCCCGTCGAAGTCGCCCGCAGCGCCTGCACCGCGCGACCGTGCGCGAGGTTCAGATGGTGCACCGCGGCGAGCGCCGCGGCCGGCTCGTGCCGCCCGGGCGCATGCCCACCCTGACCGTAGCCGAGGTAGGCGGAGCACCACGGCTCGTTCAGGGTCGTCCAGGTGTGGATGCGGTCTCCCAGCGCTGACCCGACGATCTCCGCGTAGCGCTCGAAGGCGTCGGCGGTCGCCCGCACGGGCCAGCCGCCCGCATCCTCGAGGGGCTGCGGAAGGTCCCAGTGGTAGAGCGTCGCCACGGGGCGGATGCCGCGCTCGCGCAGCCCGTCGACGAGCCGCGAGTAGAAGTCGAGTCCGGCCTGGTTCACCTCGCCGGTGCCGGTCGGCACGATGCGCGGCCAGGCGATCGAGAACCGGTAGGCGTCTAGCCCGAGCTCGGCCATGAGGTCGAGATCCGATTCCCACCGGTGGTAGTGGTCGCACGCGACATCACCCGTGTCGCCGTCCCAGACCTTGCCGGGCGTTCTGCTGAACGTGTCCCAGATCGAGGGAAGCCGACCGTCCTCGGCGGCCGCACCTTCGACCTGGTACGACGCGGTCGCCGATCCGAAGGTGAAGCCCTTCGGGAAGACGAGTCCGCTGTCGCGGTAGTCCGGGTTTCCTGCGCTCATGCCGTTCGCTCCGCTTCGCTGCTCGATCGCGCGCGGGGGTCGGAGGATCGACCGGTCCGTGCCGTCATCCCACCGTAACGGATTGACGTGGGAGCGCTTCCATCACCCTCTCGAACGGCGTCGGACCGTCACGAGACCGCATCCGCCGTCGGAGAATGGGACCATGCCGATCCTCAACAAAGACATGACCCTGTGCATCTCGCTGGCCGCACGGCCGTCGAACATCGGCACCCGTTTCCACAACTATCTGTACGACGAACTCGGGCTGAACTTCATCTATAAGGCGTTCACCACCGACGACATCGCCGGAGCGATCGGCGGCATAAGGGCCCTCGGCATCCGGGGCTGCTCGGTGTCGATGCCGTTCAAGGAAGACGTGCTCGCCCTGGTCGACGAGATCGAGTCGTCGGCCGCCGCCATCCAATCGGTCAACACGATCGTGAACGCGAACGGCCGTCTGACGGCATCCAACACCGACTACGAAGCCGTCGCCCAGCTCCTCGCCGAGCACGCCGTCGACCCCGGCGCCTCCGTGCTGGTGCGAGGTTCGGGCGGAATGGCGAAGGCGGTCGTCGCGGCCTTCGCGGGCGCCGGCTTCCGCGATCTGACCGTGCTCGCCCGCAACACTGCGGCCGGCGCCCGCCTCGCCGACCAGTACGGGTTCCGCGCCGTCACCGAGATTCCCGCGCCCGGTGCCGACGTGATCGTCAACGTCACGCCGCTCGGGATGAGCGGGGCGGATGCGGACGCCCTCGCCTTTCCCTCCTCGCACATCGCCGCTGCGCACACGGTCTTCGACGTCGTCGCGTTCCCGTCCGAGACTCCGCTCATCCGGGCAGCACGCGCGCACGGCGTCGCAGTCATCACGGGCGCCGAAGTGATCGCCCTGCAAGCGGCCCGGCAGTTCAGCCGCTACACGGGAGTGACGCCGACCCCCGAGCAGATCGCCGCCGCATCCGCCTTCTCCCGCGCGTGACGGGTGCGGCGTCGCACGCGATGCGCCCCAGGTGACGCGTCGCAGGTGATGCCCCTCAGGTGATGCCCGCGGCGACGGTCGCCGCGACCGGCCGCCACCGCGGACACCAACAGCGCACCGCTGACCGGTACCGCCGGAAGTCGTCGCCGAACCGTTCCTCGAGGTCGCGTTCCTCGAGCGGGCGGATGGCGTAGTTCCACACCAGCGAGCCGCACACGGCGTAGACCACCACCAGCCACGACGACAGCATGAGACCCACCGCGGCTCCCTGGACGATGCCGGCCAGAGCCATCGGGTTGCGGACGAATCGGTACGGACCACGCACGACGAGATCGCTCGCCATCGCCGCGGGCAGCGGGGTCCCCCTCCCGAGAGTCGACATGACAACCGCCGACCAGATCCCGAGCGCGCTTGCGGCGACGAAGACCACGGCTCCGGCGATCACCACCACAGCCGGGACCGGCACGTCGACCCGCCACCTCACCTCGAACCACCGGATGATCGCCGGTACCACTCCGAGCGCCAGCCCCCAGAAGACGAGAATCTGCAGCCCCGTTGCCGCCATGTGGCGGTAAACAGGTGCCCCGCGATCCGCCGCCCGGAAGCGGAACGGACCGTTGAGCAGCCAATGCGTCGGGACTCTCCCCCACAGCACCAGCCCGAGCGCGAGTGCCGATGCGACCGCCGCCGCGATCATGAGCACGGCACCCCATCCGGCCGTTCCGGTCATCGTCGCGTAGCCGACCAGGAGCACGGCGACGATCGCACTCCACAGCGTCGCGATGATAGCTGCGGCACTGATGCCGCATGCCGCCAGCACCGAGCCGGCGACGAAAAGCGGAACGTCGAAGGCGGCCACGAGCAGCGGGTCGAGGCCGCCGAGGGTCGCGCGTCGCACCGCCGGGACGAGGAACACCGCGAGCCACCACCCGGCGCCGGCGACCGCCTGCACCGCGAAGTACGCGCCCCCCCACACCATGTCGGCACAGTAACACCGCCCGCCCAGGCCCCGAGTGGCTCCGCAGTCGTCGGACGCGTGGGGCTGGTGATGACAGATGAGGCGGATGAGGCGCGCCCCGTGCGTCGAATCCGACAACTGCGGAGCCATCACCCCAGGGAGGGGGGTCGGCAGGGCGTCTGCGGGCACGCGCGAGCACCCGGCAGGCACCCCGCCAACGCCCGGCAGATGCCCGCCGAGGAGCCCGGCTACTCCGCAGTCGTCGGACCGCTGGGGCTGATGATCACAGATGAGGCGAATGAGGCGCACCCCGCGCGTTGAATCCGACAACTGCGGAGCCAACACCCCGGGGAGCCGACCCGGCCCGGCGCCTGCGGGCACGCGCGAGCACCCGGCAGGCACCCCGCCAACGCCCGGCAGATGCCCGCCGAGGAGCCCGGCTACTCCGCAGTCGTCGGACCGCTGGGGCTGATGATCACAGATGAGGCCGATGAGGCGCATCCCGCGCGTTGAATCCGACAACTGCGGAGCCATCACACCGGGGAGCCGGCCCGGCAGGGCGCCTGCGGGCGGCGCGAGCCCGCAGCGGGCTCGCGCCGTCGGGCGCGCGGGATGGCGAGCGCGGGCCGGCGAGCGCGGGCCGGCGGGCGCGCGCCGTCGGGCGCGCGGGATGGCGAGCGCGGGCCGGCGGGCGCGGGCCGGCGGGCGCGGGCCCGCGGGCGCCGCTCAGCGGGTGCGGGTGCGGGTGCGCGGGCGGGCGGGCGGCAGCGCGGGAGCCGGAACGGCGGCGCCGACGCGGTTGACGAGCCGCCCGATGCCCTCGATCGTCATCGCGACCTCGTCGCCCTCCCGGAGCGGCGGCGGCGTCAAGCCGCCGTTTCGGCCCCACAGCTCGCCGAGGCAACCGCCGTTGCCGACGGTGCCCGACCCGAGCACATCGCCCGGCACGACCCGCGAGTTACGTGACGCGTAGGCGACGAGCTCCGCGAACGGCCAGCCCATGTTCGAGATCAGGTCCTCCCCGATCAATTCACCGTTCACGCGCGCCTCCGCGCGAATGCCCAGAAACCCGTCCGCATCGAGAAATTCATCGAACTCGTCGGCCGTCACGATCCACGGACCCAGCACGGTGCCGAAGTCCTTGCCCTTCGCAGGCCCCAGCCGCACCTTCATCTCCCGCGCCTGCAGATCGCGAGCCGACCAGTCGTTCATGATCGTGTAGCCGAAGATGGCGGATGCCGCCTCCGCCGCCGTGAGGTTCGCCTCGCCCGCTCCGCCGCCGATCACCGCGGCGAGCTCGAGTTCGAAATCCAACCGCTCGGTGACCGGGGGACGGAGATCCTCGCCGTCGGCGAGCACCGTATGCGGGTTCGTGAAGTAGAACGTCGGAGCCTGGTACCACTCGTCGGGCACGTCGCTCTTGCCCTCGACGCCCGCCGACACCCCTTCCACGTGCTCCTCGAAGGCGACGAAGTCGCGGATGGATGCGGGAACGAGCGGCGGAAGCAACGTCACCTCCGTGAGCGCTACCTCGTCATCAGGGCGCCCGTTATCGCCGCCCCTCTTATCGCCGCCCGCGTCATCACCACCCACACCAAAGCCCCCCGCGTCATCGGCCCGCCCGTCGCGCACGCGAGCGTACGTCTCGTGCGCCGCGCCGAGCCCCGCCGCCAGCAGAGCGGCGACGGTTCCACCGTCCGGGAAGGGGACGACTCGATCGTCGATGACGAAGCCTTCGGCGGTGACTCCGTGGTGCGTCCAGCGCGCGATTCTCATGGGAGGGATCCAATCATTCGGGGGCGATTTACGATGCGTGGCCGGGCCAACGGCCGGAGCCGGAGAGCCAGCGGCAGGACCGGAGAGCCAGCGGCAGAACCCGAGAGCCAGCGGCAGAACCCGAGAGCCAGCGGCAGGGCCGGAGTGCCAACTCCGGAGCCGGAGTGCCAGCGGCAGGACCGGAGTGCCAGCGGCGAGGCCGGAGAGCCAGAGCCGGGTACGCCCGCAGGCCGGCATCACAGCCCGCGCCGGCGGGCCAGCCAGCCCCGCGCCGCGGGCCGGCGGCAACACGCCGCCAAAGCCCACCCGGCGCGTCAACCATCAGGCGTGACAGTCGAGCGGCTGCGACCCGTTGTATTCGTACATGTCCTGCCACGCGGCGGGAACGTCGGGTTCGGTGCCGTCGAGCTCGGCGAGCGCGCGGTGCAGGTTGCCGACGATCCGCTCGCGCTCGGCGAGCGCGCCGAACGGCCCGAGGTCCAGTCCGCGCGCGGCCTCCGCGGCCGACAGCCCGGCACGGTGCGCGGACTCCGCTGCGTCGAGCAGAAAGCGGAGGTAGTCGGCCACCGGGGCGAGAAGCTCCGGGCCCCCGACCGCACCGTGTCCGGGCACGACCGTTTCGGGCTCGAGCGCCGCGAGCTGTTCGAGCGCCCGGAGCCACCCCGCGGGCGAACCCGACAGCGCGAACGGCGTTCCACCGTGGAAGACGAGGTCGCCGGTGAACAGCACGCCGTCCTCGGGAAGCCAGACGTAGGCATCGCCGGTCGTGTGCGCGGGTCCGCCCGGATGCCGCACCTCGAGCCGGTGCCCGCCCTCGTCGATCGTGAGGGCGTCGCCAAAGAGGATCGTCGGCAGCCGCGGGCTGACCGCGCCCTGGTCGAAGGGCGAGAAGATGTGCGGCGCCAGCGCGTGCGACCGCCGGAGGTCGTCGGCGACCGAGCGATGCGCGACGATCTCCGCATCCGGCAGCAGCGATGCCCCGTTGCAGTGATCGGGATGCGAGTGGGTCAGCACGATCCGGCGCACCGGCGCGTCCGTCGCACCTTCGACGGCCCGCAGGTAGGCCCGCATCCGCTTCTCGGTCGATGTCGCGTCGATACTCGTGGCGCCGTAGGGCCCTGCGACGAGGCCCGTGTTGTTGATCATCCAGCCGCCGTCGGGCTGGATGTAGGCCCACACGCCGCTCGCGAGCTGCTGCAGCTCGGGGGCGGAGGTCATCGGACGTCTGCCCGCGAGAAGCGCGGCAGGGTCAAGAGGATGACGGCGGCGACGCCCATCATGACCGCGGCGAGGATGAGCGGGATGGTGTAACTGCCCGTGCCGTCGAAGGCGAAGCCGGCGAACACCGGCCCGAAGGCGCTGCCGATCATGAACACGCTGTAGACGAGGCTGTACAGCGCACCGAAGGCCCGGGGCCCGAAGTAGCGCGAGCTGAGGTACGACATGAGGTCGATCTCGGCGCCGAACCCGATTCCGATCAGGAGCGCGGTCAGCGGTGCCGCGCCGGGGCCGGCCCAGAGCAGCAGCAGACAGCCGAGCGCGGCGGCGAGGAAGAGCGGCACGGCGACGTAGGTCGCGTAGAAGCGATCGAACAGCCAGCCGATCACGGGGCGCGCGATCACGGTGCCGGCACCCACGAGCGATGAGAGGAAGGCCGCCTGCACGGGGTCGACGCCCGAGTCGATGAGCAGCGGCACAAAGTGCGGGATCATCGTCAGCAGCGCCCAGCCGAGCAGGAAGAACACGACGCACAGGCTCCAGAACTCACGGCGCCGGATGGCGAGGCGAAGCGTGAGACCGGGGAGCGTGGAACGGTCCACCGCGGCGACGGCCGACGGCGGCGTCAGCCGGGCGAAGAACACCAGGACGAAGGGCAGCGCGGCCAGGAGCGCCATGACCAGGTAGGCCGCGCGCCATCCGCTGTCGGCGATGACGACACCCATGAGCGGTGGCAGCACGAGTCCGGCCGCACCCAACCCGCCGGCGACGATCCCGAGGGCGATGCCGCGCCGCCTGTCGAACTTCTCCACGACGGCCTTCGAGTAGGTCACCGCGGAGGTGCCGGCGCCGAGGATTCCGGCGACCGCGTAGAAGGAGAGGAAGGTCGCGAGGCTCGAGGTGAGTGTGCTGAGCAGGATCATCGCGATGACGAAGAGCGGAACCGACACCATCACGACGCGCTTCACCCCGAAACGGTCGAGGAAGCGACCGACGAAGGGCAGGGCCGCGGCAAGTCCGAGGGAGCTCACGAGCGAGGCGAGGTTGATCTCGCCTCTTCCCCATCCGAATTCCGTCTGGAGCGGCACGACCAGTGTGCCGAGGATGTAGCCGAGCGAGCTCAGGCCAACGCCCGCGCCGATCGTGCTGAAGATCAGGGTGGGCCAGCTGCGGCGGAACTCGCCGGTGGCCGGCGCAGCCTTCTGGACGTCGGAGGTCACGGCGTGGGTCATCGGCATATCTCTTTCGACAGAGCGCTTTCGGCGGTGAAAGCGCGGCGCGCATCGGTGGGCGTACGGTCCACACTGCCCCCGCTGTACTATCCACACAAACTCGTATTTGCCATGCGGCGTATCCATACCGTGAATACATGGAGAGAGAGGATGCTGTGCCGGAGTTCGACCTGAACCTGTTGCGCCCGTTGCTCGTTCTGCTCGAAGAGCGCAGCGTCACTCGCGCCGCGGTTCGGCTGCACTTGAGCCAGCCCGCGACCTCCGCCGCTCTCGCCCGGCTTCGACGCCAGTACGACGACGACCTGCTCGTGCGCACGGGACGCACGATGCAGCTGACGCCCTTCGCGCGCGATCTGCTGCCCGCGGTCGCCCACGCCGTGGCGGAGCTGCGCCCCGTGATCGATCGCAAGCAGTCGTTCGACCCGGCCCACACCGAGCGCCGCTTCGTCATCGGCGCAACGGACTACATGACCGCCATCCTCGCCGGCCCGCTGCTGCGCACGTTCGCGGCAGAAGCGCCGCGGGCGTCGCTCGACTTCGCGCCGCAACCCCTGCGCGATGGCACGCTCGCGCCGTTCAGCCAGCTCGATCTGATCGTCGGGCCCGTCGGGTTCCAGCTCCCCGGGCGGAGCCAGGAGCTCTTCACCGACGAGTTCGTGCTGATCGCCGACCCCGACAACTCCGTTCTCGGGGTGCCGGATCCGGCGATCGAGATGCTCTCCGCCGTGCCGCACGCGACCGCGTACTTGAACGACCCCGATCACGACGAGCTGCAGGATCTGCTTCGGCGCGCGGGGATCGACTACATCGTGGGCGCGCGTCTCTTCGGTCTCGCCGCGCTCCCGCTCCTCGTCTCGGGCACCGACATGGTCGCGCTCGTGCCCCGGATGCTGGCGGCCAAAGCCTCGCGCACCCTGCACCTCGCGGTGCTCGAGCTACCCGAGCAAGTCCGTATGCCGATGATGGAATGCATGTACTGGCACCCGCGCGACGAAGACGATCCGGCAATCTTGTGGCTTCGAAACGCGCTGTCGCGGACCGTCCCGTCCCTCTCCCGAGAGCCGAGCGGGCCCGCGCCCCGACGCCTGCGCGCCGCGACCTCCGACTAGCCGCGCTGCGCGGAGCGGACGCGGAACCAGAGGCTCAGTTCGCGGATGGCCCGAAGCGTGGCCGTGGGGTCGGCGTCCTCGTCGAGGTCGTCGAACGTGTTGCGGAACCCGTCAGGGAGCTGCTCGGTCGACACGGTCATCGGCTGAAAACCCATCGTCCAGTCCCGGAACCGACGTTCGGTGATCGGCTCCTCCATCATCACGCGCACCCCGGAGTGGCGGGGGTCGTTCCGGATGACATCGAAGATGTCGCGCACGACACCCTCGGGACCCTCCAGCACCTGAACGAACCGGCCGCCTCGGTACAGCAGCATCCCGGTCAGCCCCTTCTCGGCGTTCGACGCGCGACTCTGCTCCAGCAGCGCCGAGAGGTCCGCGTCGTCGAACGACTGGTTCGCGGCACTGATGTACACGATCGAGAGGAGGGGGTCGGGCCCGGTCATCGTCATCTTCCTGGTCGTCGCGGAGTCGGTCATGCCGTGCGGCTCGGCGAGCTGGACGACACTGCGCGCATCGCCGAGGTGAGGTCGACGAAGCCGCCGATGATGCGGGAATGCAGGTCGAAAGCGACGAATCGCCCGTCGGCCTGCCGGTCGATGTATCCGAGGAACTCGCCGTGCCTGCTGCCGACGTGGAAGCCGTCTTCGACGCGCGCCCAGGTCGTACCGGCGCCTTCTCCGTCGTGGTGGAACATCGGGTTCACGAGACTCTCCTCACCGCGGCATCGCTCCGGACCGGGGCACCCGACACGTCGATGTGTGCGGGCAACGGGGAGAAGATCGCCAGGGTTACACCCTTTCACGGCCCCCGGACACCGGGGGCGGATTGCCAAAACCCTGCCCGATACGCCACGATGCGGCGTCAATACCGGATGGCGTCGATCACCTTCACGCGCACGGCGACGATCGCCGGCAGCAGCCCCGCGAGCGCTCCGACGGCGGATGCGGCGATCAGGCCGAGGATCGCGGCATCCACGGGGAACGGCGGAAAGTCGCTGATCATGCCCTGGCCGATCAGATCGCGCATCCACGAACTCTGCACGATCAGGATGGCGGCGGCGACGCCGAGCGCACCCGCGGCGACCGTCGCGACGACGCTCTCCATCATCACGGCGAAGAACACGCGCCCCGCGGTCGCCCCGAAACTGCGGCGGATGCCGATCTCGCGCACGCGCTGACGCACGGTCACGAGCGCGATGTTCACGAGCCCGAGCGCGCCCAGCAGCAGCACGAGGACGGCGATCCCGCCGACCACGAGCTTGGTCACGAGGAACGGATCGTCGTCGTACTGGGCGTAGTCCTGGCGAGACACGTCGACGGCGGTGCCCTCGCCGAGCGCCGCCTGCATGTCGGCCTTCACGCGTTCACCGAGTTCCTGCGAGACCTCGGGCGGCACCCACATCTCGTACTGCGTCTGCGCGCCGCCGTACGGATCCATCGAGGGGTCGGGCGCTCCCTGCGTCTGCGCGACGGTCTGCTGCACCGCCTGCAACTGGTCGGCGAGCATGAACATCGTCGGCTCGGTCTCCCACTCGTTGACGGGGGTGACGCCGACGACGACCGCGAGGATGCCGCTCGTCGCCCCGGTCGCGCTGCCGGGAACGCTGTCGCCGCCGAGCGCGACGGTGGGGTGCGTCGCCAGATCCGGACGCCCCATCCGGTCGTAGAAGACGTCGTTCACGATGAGGCGCGGGGCGTACTGCTCGGCATCGCTGGGCGTGAACCATTCGCCCTGCGACATCCGCACGCGGTGCATCTCGCCGTACGGCTGGTCGACGGCTTGAACTCCGACGGTCGCGCTGCCCGTCGCGAAGGGCACGGTCTGGGTGGCCTGCATGACCCGGCTCGCGTAGGTGATGTCGTAGCGCGCGAGCATTTCATCCCACGCCGCGGCCATCTTGGCGGAATCGACGGTGCCGCTGTCAGTGCGATAGGCCGCCAGATACAGGGTGGCGGGGCGCCCGCTGGAGCGTTCGTTCATCTCTGCGGTCGCCTGCTGCACGATGCCACCGAGCGCGACGACCGTCGTCAGCGAACAGACCGCGACGGCCACGCCGACGAGCGACAGCAGCACGCGCGTGCGGTGAACGCGGAGCTCCTGCCAGGCTTCGAGGACCGCGCCCACGAATCCGGTGAGCAGGCGCTTCATGCCTCGACCGCCGTCACCCGGGTATCGGCAGCGTCAGCGTCTGCCGCATCCGCGACCGCGTGATCCGGGTCGACCGGATCCTGGGCACGGGATGCGGCGCGCTGTTCGCGGCGGCTCGGAGGGTCGGCCGCGGGGTCGTCGACTTTCGTCAGGACGCCGCGATCGAGGCGGAAGTGGTCGCGCGCCCGCTGTGCCACGGTCGGGTCGTGGGTGATCGTGATCATCGCCGCGCCCGTGCGGGTGGCCACGTCGTCGATCAGGTCCATGACCTGCGCCCCCGTGTCGATGTCGAGTGCGCCGGTCGGTTCGTCGGCGAGGATGAGGCTCGGTCCGCGCACGAGGGAGCGCGCGATCGCGACCCGCTGCTGCTCCCCTCCCGACAGCCGATCGGGCATGCTGTCGAGGCGGTGGCCGAGACCGACCTGCTCGAGCATCTCGGCGGCGATCGTCCGGCGCCGCCAGAAGTCGCGCCCGGTCGCGTAGAGCAGCGGCATCGCGACGTTCTCGAGGGCGGTGCGACCGGGGAGCAGGTTGAACTGCTGGAAGACGAAGCCGATCCGGGCGCCGCGCACCCGGTCGCGTTGCGCGCTCGAGTAGCTGCGCACGGCACGATCGGCGAACTCCACCGTGCCGCTCGTGGGTAGATCGAGGAGCCCGAGGATGTTGAGGAGCGTCGACTTGCCGGATCCCGATCGCCCCACGATCGAGATGCGGTCGCCGGGCTCGACGGTCAGGTCGATGCCGTTCAGGATCGTCAGCGCGGGTTGATCGGTGGGGATGACCGTACGGGTGACGTTCTCGAGGCGCAGCAGGCTCACGGCATCTGCACCGGGTCGCCGCAGATCGTGCTTCCGTCGGGCATGGCCGTGCATCCGCCGTCCGCGGGGACGGCGAGCGCGCCGGGCGCGAACTGGAGGATCTCTTCGCCCTCTTCGAGCCCGCTCGTGATCTCCACCTGGCTCCCGTCGCTGAGGCCGAGCCCGACGGCGCGTTCCTCGGTGCCGCCGTCGACGGTCGAGACCCACACGGTGCCGGTCTGCGCGGCGCCGCGAACAGCGGTGGTGGGAACGACGACCACGTCTTCGGCCCGCCCTCCGGCGAGGGTCATCTCCGCCGCGAGGCCGGAGAACACCGTCACCTCGGCGGGTACGGCGCAGCTGACGGTGGCGCCGGAACCGCCGGATCCGGCGCCGGGCGCCGCACCGGTCTCGCCCGTCGATCCACCGTCGCCACCCGTGCTGCCGGCGAGCGGGGTGGAGATGCGCAGCCCCGTGCAGACGAACGGAGCGGGTCCGCCGGTGATCGCGACGGTCGCTTCGGTGGGCTGGTTCAGGAGCCGGTACTGCTGCTCGGGCTGCAGTGCACCCGAGACCGAGAAGGTGGGCGGCGCGACCTGACCGGCGACCATACCGATCGTGACGTCCTGGCCCTGGATCACGGCGAGCGAGCTCAGCACACCCGCGGCGGGCGCGGTCACCCGCTCGTACCGGAAGATCGCGGGCAGCGGGTTGCCCTCGGCATCGACGCTCTTGGCCGGATCGCGTTCGATCGGAACCTTCACCTCGAACACGGGGTCACCCGCGGCGACGGTCGCGCCCTGTTGCACGAACAATTTGCTCACGGTTCCCGCCGCGGTCGACTTCACCGCGACGGCGGGATCGGCCGACACCGTCGCCGTGATCACGACGTCGTTCGTGACGGTTCCGCGCGCGACCGGGATGCGGGGTTCCACCACCGCGCCGGTCGGCACCGCCGGGCTCGTCTCCTCGGCCGTGTCGGGAACGAACGCGAGCTTGCCGAGGGCGACCGCGATCACCGCGATGAGCACGATCCGGATGATCGGAAATATCCACTTGCGAGTGATGCCCATGGCGCTCCCCGTGCGAGACGTCAGACCACCGGCAGCGGGTGGCAGCCGGTGCATACGGTCGTTTGGTCAGAGCGTATCGGCAAGCCGGGGCCGCGCACCGACCACGACAAGCCTCAGCCCTGGCCGCTGATGCTCTTCGCCGTGATCGTCAGGATGATGCGCTGCTGGTCGCGCCCGCCGTACCAGGGGTACGGCCGCCCGGTGTACTTCTGCGAGAGGGCCTCGATGCTCGCGGCCCCGCCCTCCGTGGTCATCGCGGTCACCTCTCCGCGCACCTGGATGTAGCGAAAGGGGTTCTCCGGGTCTTGGATCGCGACCGCCACGCGGGGGTCGCGCTCGATGTTTCGCACCTTCACGTAGCCGACCACCGTGTTGATGATGATGTGCTCGCCGTCGGTGTCGACCCAGGTCTCGGTGACCTGCGGCGAGCCGTCGGGCATCAGCGTGGAGAGGAAGCAGGGGCTGGGTTTGCGCAGCAGATCGAGCAGGCTTTCGGTCAGGGTCATGGGGTCTCCTCAGGGGTGGAACCTCAGTCTCTCCCCGAACCGACGTGAACGGATGCGGTGCGCGACCTCGTGCAGACTTGCCCCACGACGATCCCGAAAGGCCCGTGATGGAGTACTCCGCGAACATCGAGATGCAGTTCACCGAGGCCGGGCCGCTCCCGGCGCGCGTGCGGGCCGCGGCCGAGGCAGGATTCGACGCCGTGGAGTTCTGGCGCTGGGAAGACACCGACGTGCCCGCACTGGCCGCCGCTGCCCGCGAGCTCGACGTGCAGATCGCTCTGTTCGCGACGGACTGGAGCATCGCGGTCGCCGACCCGGCGGAGCGGGCACGGTTCACTGCATCCGTCGACGGCGCCATCCGGGCCGCCGGCCTTCTCGGCGCGCGACAGATCGTGGTCTCCCTCGGCCCCGACCTGGGTCTCCCGCGGGAGAGCCTCGTCGACGAGCTGTCGGCGGCGCTCCGCGTCGTCGTACCCCGCGCGCACGACGCGGGGGTGACACTGCTGCTCGAACCGGTGAACACCCGCGTCGACCACCCGGGCTCCGCGCTGTCGTCGACCGCCGACGCACGCGAGATCCTCGCACGCGTCGATCACCCCGCGCTTCGGCTGCTCTTCGACGTGTACCACAGCGCGGCGCAGGGCGAGGATGTCGCGCAGGAGCTGCGCCGCTCACGCGATCTGATCGACTACGTCCAGCTCGCAGACAGCCCCGGCCGTCACGAACCCGGCACGGGCGAGATCGATTGGATGCAGGTCGCCGCGGTCGTCCGCGAGATCGGGTACACGGGGCGGATCGGGCTCGAGTTCTCGCCCCTCGCCGACAGCGCGACCGCCCTCGAGCAGGCACGGGCCGTGTGGGAGAAGGCCTGGGCCGGCTCGATACGATGAGAGTCGGCGGACGACGAGGGGACCTGCATGCCGGCGATCGACCAGTCCGGGATGCGGCGCCTCAACACTGCGGCGACTCTTCGAGTGCTCACTGACGCGAGCGGAACGCTCACCTCGGCCGACCTCGTCGCCCAGACGCGGTTGTCTCGCCGCACGATCGAACTGATCGTCGGCGACCTGATCGCCCAGGGCTGGGTCGACGAGGCCGACTCCCCCGCCCCGACGACCGCCGGGCGCCCGAAGAAGTACTACCGACTCGTCGCCGACCGCGCGACGGTGCTGTCGGTCGGCATCAACCCCCCGCTCGTGCGTGCCGTCGTCGCCGATCTCCGGGGCCGGGAGATCGCCCGGGCCGAGGGCCCTAGCGGCACGGTCGCCGACACGCTGGACAGCGCGCTGCGCCTGGCATCGGAGGCCCTCGCCCAGGCGAACGTCGACCCCGATCATCTGCACGCGCTCGTCGTCGGTCTCGGCGGCACCTTCTCCCCGGATGGCGTCGTGCTCACCTCGCCCGTCGACCCGGAGTGGGTCGGCGTCGATGTGCGCGAGCCGTTTGCGCGCCGCTTCGACGTGCCCGTCGTCGTGGAGAACGACACGAACCTGTCGGCTCTCGCCGCCCGTGCCGAAGGCCCGGCCCGCGGCGAGCAGACGTTCGCCCTACTCATGCCGGGCATCCGCGTGAGCGCCGGCGTGGTGATCAACGGCGAACTGCACCGCGGGTTCCAGGGGGCCGCGGGCGAACTCGTTCGACTCCCCGACCTGAGGGACGCGAACCACCGCGGCCTCCTCGCCCAGATCAGCTCCCCCGACGAGCGCGAGCGGGTCGACGCGCGAGCGCATCTCCGGCGCGCGATCGACGGAGACCCGGCGGTTCGCGAGGACGCCCGCGCGTTCTTCGACGCCGTCGCGCGCGTCGTGGCCGTGCTCGGCTGGGTGATCGCTCCGCCGGTGATCGTGCTGGTGGGCGGCTTCGAGGGCCTCGAAGACGGCACGCTCGCACTTCTGCGAGACGCCCTGTCGACGATGGATGCGCCCGACATCGACATCCGCGTCGCCGCACTCACCCCAGACTTCCCCGTTCGAGGCGGCATCCAGCTGGCACTCGATATCGCCGGTGCGACCATCTTCGATCCTCGCCGCTGAGCCACTTCTCCCCGCTCGACCGGCCCGCCTCACGTGCCTGCGCGGCACGCCGGGATTATTCACGGCCGTTTCGGCTGCGTAACAAGTCGGTTTCCGGCTAGGCCATCACTGCTACTTTCGCGCATTATTGCTCGGAACACCTCGAGAGCCCCGTTCGCGGTGACGACGACCCGCCCCCTTCACCTGGAGTTCCGCCATGTCCCGAGCTATGCCGCGTACCCCACGCATCCTCACCTTCACCGCGCTCGGCCTCGCCGGCGCCCTCGCCCTCGCCGGCTGCGCGTCGGCCGACCAGTCGTCCTCCGGCGACGAAACCGCCAGCACCGGCAGCACCCTCCCCCAGGAGCTGGTGGATGCGGCCGTCGCCGCGGCGACCACCGCCGCGGACGGCCAGGACCTGTCGGGCACCCTCGAGATGGTCGGCGTGTCCACCGGAGCCGACGCCGACCCGTTCATCGGCGCCATCTCCGCATTCGAAGAGGCCACCGGGGTGACGGTGAACTACACCGGCGCCCCCGACCAGGCCACCGTAGTGCCGGCCGCCGTCGAGGCGGGCAACGCCCCCGACATCGTCGACGGCCAGGGCCTCGGCCTCATGCAGCAGTTCGCCGCGAGCGGCGACGCCGTCTCGCTCAGCGACGTGATCGGCGACGACGTGCTCGCCGACAACTTCAACCCCGGCCTGCTGCAGTCCGCCACGGTCGACGGCCAGGTCTACGGCATCTGGAACGAAGCCGACACCTTCCAGATCTTCTACAACCCCGCGACATACGACGGCCCGACCGAGGGAAGCTGGCAGGACCTGTCGGCATGGTCCGAGGCCCTCGCCGCATCCGGCACAGGCGTCGCGCCGTGGTGCATGGGACTCGAGGCCGGCGCCGGATCGGGCTTCCCCGCCCAGGGGTTCATCGAGAACCTCTTCGTGAAGCAGTTCGGCAGCGACGCGCTCGCGGCGTGGGCCAGCGGCGAGCTGCCCTGGACGAGCGACGAGGTGCGCTGGGCGTTCGAGGAGTTCGGCCGCATCGCGACCTCCGAGACGATGGTCGCCGGTGGCCCGCAGGCCGCCGTGTCGACCTCGGCGTTCTCGTTCATGGACGGCATGTACACCGACCCGCAGGCCTGCCAGCTGACCCTGTGGGGCAACTACGCGGCCGGCATCGTGCAGGGCTCGAACCCGGAGGCCACCGTTCCGGACGGCCTGAACTTCTTCGACATTCCGGCCAGCGACCCCGCCTACGCCGGCGCGCTCGACGTCGCCGGGCACGTCACGTTCGCCCTGAACGACGACCCGGCCACCGCCGCGTTCATGAAGTACTGGGCGACCCCCGAGGCGCAGTCCCTCATCGCCGCGAGCGGGCGGTACACGGTCGCGAACGTGAACGTGCCGCTCGACGTCTACCCGAACGAGAACATGCGCGGCTCGGCCGAACTACTGCTCGCCGCAGAGACCGTCACACCCGGGCCGGCGAGCGCCATCCCGACCGCGGTCAACACGGCCTACCTGCAGGGCATCCTGTCGTACATCCAGGACCCCGCGTCCCTCGACTCGATCCTCGCCGGTATCGAGGCAGCGAAGAGCTGACCGCATGACCGTCCTGTCCATCCTCATCGGGACGGTGCTCGTCCCGGCCGCCGTGATCCTCCTCACGGCGGTCGGTGAGCGCCTGCTCGCACGTGCCCGCCCCGTGGTGGCACGCCGCATCCGCCCCTGGTTCTGGCTCGCGCCGGTCATCATCGGCGTCGGCGTCGTGCTCGTCTATCCCGCGATCGCGACGCTCGTGCTCAGCTTCCGATCGGCCGACTCTTCGGCCTGGACCGGGCTCGACAACTACCTCTGGGCGCTCGGCAGCGACGTGCTCCCCCTGTTCGTGAACAACGCGATCTGGATCATCGCCCTGCCGCTCGGCATCGTGATCGTCGCCACGATCATGGCCGTCATGATCGATCGGGTGCGGTACGAACTCGTCGCTCGCACACTGCTCGTGCTGCCCACCGCGATCTCGCTCACCGCGGCCGGCATCAGCTGGCGCCTGCTGTACACCTGGGCGCCCGAGGGTCGCACGCAACTCGGCGCGTTCAACGCCGCGCTGCAGGCCATCGGCTTCTCGCCCGTGCCGTGGACCTCGAGGCCCCCGACGGATGCGCCCTGGCTGAACACGCTCGCCCTCGTGGTCGTCGGCGTGTGGGCGGGGCTCGGCGTTGCCGTGCTCATCCTTTCGGCCGCGGTGAAGGCCGTACCGGCGGAGTACCTCGAGGCCGCCCGCCTCGACGGCGCGGGAGAGTTCCGCGTGTTCTTCCTGATCGTGCTCCCGGTGATCTGGCCGAGCATGCTCACCGTCATCACGACGCAGGTGATCGCGGCCATCAAGGTCTTCGACATCGTCTACGTCATGACCAACGGCAACGCGGGAACCGACGTCGTGGCCAACGAGATGTTCGGACAGCTCTTCCACTTCCCGAACGACATCGGCCACGCCAGCTCGCTCGCCGTGCTGCTGCTCGTGCTGGCGCTGCCGGTCGTGTGGTTCAACGTGCGCGCCGCCCGACGGGAGATGAACGCATGACCGCCGCCTTCGGTGCCCCCGCCCCGCTCGCTGCCCATTCCGCATCCGGCGGCCGACGTCGTCGCGGCGCACGGGTGCGGGTCGCCCGCATCCTGCTGCACGTGGTGATTCTCACCATCACGGTCACCTGGTTCACGCCGGTGCTGCAGATGATCGCGATGTCGCTGCGCACGACCCCCGATTCGGCATCGAGCGGATGGTGGACGATCTTCGCGCAGCCGCTGATCACGCTCGACAACTTCGCCGTCGCCGCGAAGGCGCTGCGCCTGGACACGACCCTGCTCGCGACCCTCACCTTCGCCCTTCCGGCCGCGGTGATCACGCTGCTGCTGTCGGCCTACGGCGGCTACGCCCTGTCGCGCTGGCGATTCCGCGGCAACCTGTTCGTCTACGGCACGCTCGTCGCTCTGCTGGCCATCCCGCCGCAGCTCGCGTTCAGCCCGCTGATCCAGCTGTTCTCCGCGGTGGGACTCAACGGCACGCCCGCCGCCGTCTGGATCTTCCAGGTCGCCTACACGCTGCCGTTCGGGGTCTTCCTCGTGCGCGGCTACATGTACACGATCCCCATCGAGCTGTTCGAGGCGGCCGCCGTCGACGGCGCCAGCGAGCTGCGCATCTTCCTGCGCATCGTGCTGCCGCTGTCGGCGCCCATCCTCGTCTCCCTCGCGATCTTGCAGTTCATGTGGTCGTGGAACGATCTGCTCACCCCGCTGATCTTCGTCGGGGTGAGCAGCGACAGCACCCCGATCACCGTTCAGCTCTCGGGACTCGCCGCGCAGATCTCGTCCAACGGCACGAACACGACAGCCGCCGGTGCACTGATCTCCGTGCTGCCCCCGCTCGTGATCCTGCTCGCCCTGCAGCGCTACTTCGTCGCCGGCATCACCGGCGGAGCCATCAAGTGACCCGCACGACCATCGCGCTGTCGGCAGCGCGCGAAGGAGTTCGCCCCCTATGACCCTCGACATCGAAACCGACGTTCTCATCGTCGGCGGCGGCATCATGGGATCGGCCGTCGCCGCCCTGCTGCGCGAAGCCGACCCCGACCTGGACATCGTCATGGTGGACGCCGGCGAGCCGATCGGCGACACCGTCGGGCGGCACCTGCACGAGAGCGACGACCCCGAGATCTGGGAGCGCTACAACCATCGTGTCGCGAGCGGAATCCAAGGCCTGTACGCCGGCGACGAGACGTTCCGGCCGGTCGCGCGCAGTCGCGACGAGCTCGAACTGGGGATGCACCGGCTGGCGACCCTCGGGGAGGACGCCGAGGAGTTCTCGGGCGCGGCGCTCGCGTGGAACGCCGGCGGGATGGGCGTGCACTGGACAGCGGCGACACCGAGCCCGGGCGCGCAGGAACGATGGGGCGAAGAGGACCGCTGGGCCCGGGACCTCGAGACCGCCGCGCGCCTCCTCCGCATCACGGAGGCACCGCTCGGTCCGACGGTCGCCGGCGAGCCCATCGTCACCGCCCTGCGCGAACGCTTCACCGACGTGCCCGCCGATCGCACCCCGCGGGCCATGCCGATGGCCGTCACGGTCGACGGCGACCGCCGCATCCGCACGGGTCCGGCGACGATCTTCCCGCCGATCGCGGTCGGCGGCGACCCCGCCTTCCGGCTGTTCACGGGCACGATCGCCACGGCGATCGACCACGACACCGACGCCGTGATCGGGGCGCGGGTGCACCGGTACGCGGATGGCGCGCGCGGCAGCATCCGCGCGCTCATCACGATCGTCTGCGCCGACGCGCTCCGCACTCCGCAACTGCTCTTCGCGTCCGGCATCCGCCCCGCGGCCCTCGGCCGGTATCTCAACGAGCACGCGTTCATCAGCAATCGTGTGCTGCTCGATCTCGACCGCTTCGGGCTCACGCTCGCCGACCTGCCCCCCATCCCCGAGGGCGAGACCGTGTCGGATTCGCTGTGGCTGCCCGCCAGCGCCGAGCAGCCGCTGCAGGCGCAGATCATGGCGCGTCCGTACATCGACGACGAGGGCTCGCCGCTCGCCTTCGGCGTGGGGGTGTCGATCTACGTCCCGCTCGACAGCCGACCCGAGAACCGGATCGAGTTCGGCGACGAGTCCGATCTCGCCGGTATGCCCCGGATGCGGATGCACTTCTCTTACTCGGATGCCGACCGCACCGCGATCGCGAAGGCGACCGATGTGATGGCGGAGATCGCCGCGGACCTCGGCGAGTGGGATCGCGCGAGCGACTCCGTGCTGCTGGCGCCGGGCAGCTCGCTGCATATGACCGGCACCGTGCGGTCGGGGAACATCGACGACGGCACGTCGGTGTGCGATCCGGGCGGACGAGTGTGGGGTTTTCGCAACCTGTTCGTCGCCGGCAACGGAGTGATCCCGACGCCGATGGCCGGCAATGTCACCCTCACGGGTGTGGTGACCGCGATCCGCGCCGCGGAGAGCGTGACGAGTCTTCTTGCCCGACGAACGGAGGTGTCGGCATGACCTTGCCGCCACGCGAACGCATCGCCATCAACCCTCTCCAGTGGGCGACGCCCCGTCTGGATCCGGCCGACCCGCTCAGCGAGCGTGCCTGGCTCTTCCCCGACCCGGGATTCGTGCCGACCTACGCCGCGGCGCTGCACGAGGTGAAGGGCGCCGGTTTCGACGCCGTGTCACTCGAGGTGCTGCCCACTCAGACGACCGCGGAGTACGCGCGCATCGTGGCGGATGCGGGCCTCGCGCTCGCCCCCGGATACGCCGCGATCGACCTCCCTGACGAACTGCCCGCTCCGGGGAGCAGCGCGCGGTCCGCGCTGTTCGACGACATGCGTCGGAAGGCCGAGGAGTCGGTGCACTTCGGTCTCGACACGATCTTCCTCGCCCCGGCGATGACCTTCCGGGAGGGCTCGGTGCGCACACAGGAGGCGGCCGCAATCGGAGCAGGGTTCGATGCCGACCGCCTCGACCGCATGACCGAGGTCATCGGGGAAGCGGCCGACGTCTTCGCCGCCGCGGGCGTGCGCGCCGGGCTGCACAACCACATCGGCACGTGGGTCGAGACCGTGGCGGAGATCGATCACGTGCTCGCCGCGATCGATCCGAGCAGGCTCGGTGCGTCGTTCGACATCGGCCATCTCGCGTGGCTCGGCGTCGATCCGGCGGACGTCCTGCGCCGCCACTCGGACCGGCTGATCGACCTGCACATCAAGGATCTCGATCTGGGGATCGCCGCGGCGAGCCGTGACGGGGCGCACCCCTACAGCTGGGGCCCGCGCCGCGGCCTGTTCCGCGAGCCCGGCCTCGGCGATATGGATCTCGACGCGATCCTCGCCGCGCTCCCGGAAGGGTTCGGCGGATGGATCGTCGTCGAGGTCGACAGCACCGACCTCGACCCCAGCGAGAGCGTGCGCCGGTGCGCACGCTGGGCCGACGCCACGTTCGCCTGACCCGACGGGGGCGGGCGGTTGGCCCGCTCCGGGTGGCGCATCCGCCGCAACTCCGAGAGGGAGCGGCGTGCATCTCTCCTCGGCGGCAGGCTCAGCCGTCGGTCTCGGCCGATCCACCCGTGCGCCGCGACCGGGGCAGCTCACGCGACGCACCCCACAGTGCCGCGAATCCCGCGTACGCGCCGAAGATGACGACGAACCCCAGAATCCCGATGAAGACGCCGGGCCCGTTCTGGTAGAACCAGCTGAGGTAGATCAGGAACACGATGCTTCCCACCGCACCCCCCATGCCTGCGCCGACGCTCCTTGCCGCGTTATTGACCGCGGGCCTGGGCGCGTCCGCCGACATTCGAGCGCCGACGTACGCACCGAGAGCCGCCGCCAGTCCGGACAGGATCCCGGTGATGACCGTGGGTATCAGGATCAGGAGAATCGTCCAGGACACCCCGGCACGGGCATCCGGCAGGTTTCCGACGTAGATCGCCGCCTGAATTAGCAGCATTCCCCCGGTCATGCTCAGGACGCCGAACAGGGTGAGCGCGAGCGTAAGGCGGCGCATGTCGGTCGGGTACTTCTCGAAGGGGTCCATGAGTTCTTCCGCGGTGTCGTCCTTGGTAGAGAATCTCAGGTTGTCAGCGATGACGTATTCGTATCCCGCACGGTCGCGCCATCACCGACTGGATGGGTACTCTTCCGCGGCCGGTTCAGGCTGCGGAGGCCGCCGCGTCCGACCCGCCGCCTGTCGGCGCGATCAGCGCCAAGCGGAGGAAGGCATTCCGCAGACCGTCGTCTTGGACGGCGTCGGTGACGAAATCGGCCACCGCCTTCGCCGCATCGGTGCCGTTGCCCATTGCTACGCCCACACCGCAGGCGCGCAGCATCTCGATGTCGTTTCCGCTGTCGCCCACCGCGACGGTGTCGGCCATCGTCCGCCCCAACCGCGCGGCGAGCACCTCGATCGCGGCGGCCTTGTGCACGCCGCGCGGCGAGATCTCGCCGCTGGCGGTGCCGAGTCCGGGCAGGGTGCCCCCGACGACGACGTACTCCTCGCCTAGACGCGCCGTCACGAGGTCGTACGCCGAGGGGTCGTCGCCGTCGAACACGATCTTCGCGGCGTGGTCGTAGCGGATCTCGCCCGGATCGAGCACGTGAAGTCGCACGCCGGAGTTCTCCATGTCGGCGCGCGTGTAGCCGAAGCTCGCCAGCACTCGCTCCATCCGCGCTCGGTGACCGGCGGTCGGGTACACCCCGCGCCTGCCCTGGAGGCTGTAATCGAGCCCCAGCTCGTCGAGGATGCCCGCGAGGCGCCGCGTCTGCGCCTCCGTGAGCTCGTTCTCGACGATCCAGTCGCCCTCGAACAGCACGTACGCTCCCGCGCCGGCGACGAGTCCGTCGAATCCGAGCGCGTCCACGCGCGGATCGATCTCGAGGGGGCTCCGGCCGGTCGCGATGAAGACCAGGTGCCCGCGTGACCGCGCCTCCGCGATAGCGGCTGCGGCGGATGCCGGGATGTCGCCGCGCTCGTTCGTGAGCGTGCCGTCGATGTCGAGGAAGACGAGACGGGGGGCGGCGGGCGGGCTGCTCAGGTGCACGACGACACCGTATCACCAAAACCGAGCGTTGTTTGGTTTATAGATCGCGGGAGGCGGCCGGGCACACTCAGGCCGTGTCCGCGTCAAGAATCAGATCGGCGATCGGTCCCTCCGGGAGCGCGATCCACCCTTCCCGCGCGGCGAGCGCCGAGACGTCCGCCGGAGGAGCGGAGGACGTCCCGCGCGCAGCGCTGCGCGCAGCGAGCGCGGCGATCACGGCGTCGAACGCATCCGCGGACGAGATCATCGCCGGCTCGAAATCGCCGACGTCCAGCCACGGCGCCGCATCCTGGATCGTGCGGAGCAGCCGGCGTCGATCCTCCGGATCGGTGCGATACCCGGCCGTCGCGAATCCCCACAACCGGAGCGACGCTCCCGGGTAGATCTCGACGACTCTCCCGCTTCCGGCCCGGTCGACCGGGATCCCCGCCTCGGCGATCCGGGCGAGCAATCCGGCGCAGCGCATCGCCGTCAGCCCCAAACGATCCGTCGATACGCTGAGCGGCCAGCGGCCCGTCCGTCGCCGGACGTCGCGGTCGGTCTCGCGGAACGCGAGCGTTCGCCGCCAATCGATCCCGCCATCGACAGTGCGAGAATCCGCGGCATCGTTCGCATGCGCGTGAACGAAACGCACGAACTCATCGGGCCAGCCGAAAGCGCAGTCGATGCCGACCTTGCCGACGCGTCGAGCAGCGTCGACGACCCGAGCGTCGTCGACGTCGAGCCGCAGGTCCACCACGGTGGCCGACGTTTGCCAGTCGATGATCGCCAGGGCTGTTCCTTTGCTCTGGGCGGCCAGGTCGACGCCCGCCGTCAACACTCTCGACCTGCGCTCTCGGAGGAAGTCACCACGCCATCCTCTCCCGGAGGAGAGTGCGTTCGGCGGATGCCCGGATGCAGACGGCCCGCTGCGAGAATGGGGCGAGGACCGCAGGGATCGCCTCACGGAGCGCATTCTCACGAGGAGGAGACGTCGATGGTGGGGCCGATTCTGCACGTCGACGCAGATTCCTTCTTCGCATCCGTCGCGATGCGCCGACGTCCCGATCTGTACGAAGTGCCGTTCGCGGTCGTCGCCCACGTCTACATCGCGAGCGCGAACTACCCCGCCCGCGCCCGCGGCGTGACTTCCGGCCAGCTCGTCCACGAGGCCGTCGCGGCGTGCCCCGATCTCGTCTTGCAAGACGTCGATCGAGACGAAGTGGAGTCGGTGAGCGACCACCTCTTCGACATCTTCGGCCGCCACGCCGTCAGCGTCGAACCCGGCTCGCTCGAGGAGGCGTTCCTCGACGTCGGGGCACGAGACGGGACGGCCGCGATCGCCGCGGCTCGGGCCATCCGCGCCGAGACGAGCACCACCCTCGGCATTCCGGTCAGTGTCGGCGTCGCCCGGACGCGGCTGATGGCCAAGCTCGCGTCCCGCCGCGCCAAGCCCGACGGGATCTACACGATCGGGCCGCCCGAAGAGCGACACCTGCGCGCCACGCTCCCACTCTCCGAGGTGTGGGGCATCGGCGCCAAGACCATCGAACGCCTCCGATTGTCGGGGTACGGCACCCTCGGCGAGCTCTCGACCGCATCCGACGAGGAACTCCGTCGGGTCTGTGGCGTGACCATGTCGCGACGACTCACCGCCATTCGCGCGGGTACCGACGAGTCGGCCGTTCGAGGACTCGACCGTCGCACGTCACTGTCGTCCGAGGGCGCGATCTCGGGTTTCGGCCGCGCCGATCTCCTCCCCGCCGACCTCGTGCAGCAGTGCGTTCGGCGCGTCTGTCACCGTGCGACGAGAGCCGGACTCCTCGCCTCGACGCTGTCGCTGTCATTGCGCCTCACGTCATCCCGGAGCCTCGCGCCGCTCAAGGCCGGTGCGCCCGTGCCGACCGACAATGCCGCGACCTGGACAACCATCGCCCGCACCCTACTGACCCGCGGCCCGGCGGCCGGAGTGACCGGCGTACGCGTCACGCTGAGCGGCCTGATCGCCGCGGAGGACGTGACCCCGCCGCTCTTCTGACCGACCTCTGCCCGCGAGCCGGGCGAGTACGATCAAGAGTGAGCGGTCTCACTTTCGGCTGACGCCGGGGACGCGCTGCCCTGCGCCACACCGGCGCCACTCGCCGTCCTCCCGAAAGTTGCTCGTGCACGCCGCTGCCCCCTCACCCCTGGACGGAACCGACGCAGCACTCGCGGCCCGCTCGCAAGGCAGCACTCTTCCGGCACGGGTGGCTCGTTACGTGTCGATGACGAAACCCCGCGTGCTCGCCGGGAACGTCCTCACCACCGCCGCGGGCTTCGCTCTCTCCAGCGCCGGCGCGTTCCGTCTCGATGGCTTCCTGACCGTCACCATCGGGACGACGCTGATCATCGCGTCCGCCTGTGTGGTCAACAACGTCCTCGACCGCGACATCGACCAGTCCATGGCCCGCACGAAACAGCGCGCGACGGTCACCGGAGCGGTCTCCGCCCGCGCGGCCAGCATCTTCGCCGCGGTCCTGGGACTTACCGGTCTCGCGATACTGCTGTGGATGTCGGGCTTGCTGGTGGCCGCGATCGGCGTCATCGGGTTCATCGTCTACGTGTTCCTGTACGGAATGTGGTCGAAGCGCATGTCCCGCCACGGCACACTCGTCGGCAGCGTGTCGGGGGCGATCCCCGTGCTCGCGGGGTGCGTGGCAGCATCCGGGACAATCGACGCGACCGCACTCGTCGCTTTTCTGATGATGTTCTTCTGGCAGGAACCCGAGTTCTACTCGATCGCGATCTATCGGCGTGACGAGTACGCGGCCGCGGGCGTTCCCGTTGTGTCCGTCACCCGCGGAATCCCCCACACGAAGCGGCTGATCGTCCTCTACACGGCCCTTTTCAGCGTGAGCACACTCGCGCTTCCGCTCGTCGCCTCCGTCGGGATCGTCTACACCGTCGTCATGGGCGCCGTCTGCGTCGCCTGGATGGGGATCGCCCTCGCCGGTCTTCGCACACGCGACGACGAGCGTTGGGCGCGGGGAAATTTCCGCTTCTCACTCTGGGTCGTCATGATCATGTGCGCGGCGTTCGTGGTGGGCCCGCTTCTGCCCTGACTCCTTCCTGCTGCGCAGGAATGTCGGTGATCCTCGTCGCCCAACGGCTCCCTGCGCAGACGGAATCCCGACCGACGCATGCCCGCGACGGCAGACCATCGGTGACAGTTCATGCGGCGAGAACGACAGATTGTGCGGCAGAGCGGGCGACCAGCGCACGCCACGATGAAATGACTGCTGGCACCGCTGCGCCGATGCAGGGTACCGATCTCCATCGTCGGAGATCTGCACACAGAGGAGTACACAGTGAGTTCAGCGACGGCTAAGCGGCCGATGTCGAACAAGAAGTTTCTCGCCATCTGGATCCCGATCGTCGCCGTGGTGGCCATCGTGGCCATCGGCGCGAACATCGCGATCGGCATGTTCCGAGGCGCGATCGAGTCGTACATGGGGGCCGGGACCTACGACATCAGCAATACCGCTGAAGGATCGGAGCTCGACACCGACTACTACGGCGCCGACTACGAGACCGTCGATGACGCCAAAGCGGCATCCAGCGCTCTCGTCGAAGAGATCGCCGGCGAGGGAATGACCCTGGTCAAGAACAACGGCACGCTCCCGCTCGCTGCGGGCGCCGTCACTCTGCTGGGTCGCGGAGCAGCCGATCCCGTCTACGGCGGCTCCGGCTCCGGCACCGCCGACACCCGGACGGCGATCAACATCCGCGCGGGCGTCGAGAACGGCGGGTTCACCGTCAACGGAACCGTCTACGACCAGCTCGCCGCGTTCGCAGAAGCGAACCCTGCGGCCGAGGGCGGACGCACCAACATCGTGATGGACAAGCCCGACGAGTCCAACTACAACATCGGCGAGATGCCGGTGGACCAGTACACGCAGGAATCCGTCGACAGCTTCGCCGAGTTCGGTGACGCGGCGGTCGTCGTCATCGCCCGCGGCGGCGGCGAGGGCGGCGATCTGGCGACGAACATGGAGCAGTGGGATGAGAACGCCGAGCCCGGCCAGCACCAGCTCGAGCTGAACAAAGACGAGAAGGACCTCCTCGAACTCGCGAAGTCGAACTTCGACAACGTGGTCGTCGTCGTCAACGCGTCGACCTCGCTCGAGCTCGGTGCACTCCAGGACGATGAGGGCATCGACGGCGTTCTTCTCGCCGGATCTCCCGGTGCCGTCGGCTTCGGCGCCCTCGGCCCGATCCTCGCCGGCGAAATCAACCCGTCCGGCCGCACGGTCGACATCTTCTCGAGCGATTTCACCGCCGACCCGACGTTCGCCAACTTCGGCGACTACGCCTACAGCAACGTCGACGACGCCTACTTCGTGGACTACGAAGAGGGCATCTACGTCGGATACCGCTACTACGAGACGGCGGCCGTCGAAGGCTTCATCGACTACGACGAGGCTGTCGTCTACCCGTTCGGCTACGGCCTGAGCTACACGGAGTTCGACTACGCGGTGACGGGGCAGAGCCTCGGAGCCACCGACGGAGAGATCTCCGTGGACGTCGAGGTCACCAACAGCGGTGACACAGCGGGCAAGGACGTCGTGCAGCTCTACTACACGGCGCCCTACACTCCCGGCGGCATCGAGAAGTCGTCCGTCGTGCTCGGCTCGTTCGCGAAGACCGATGTCCTCGAGCCCGGCGCATCCGAGACCGTGACGCTCAGCATCCCGGTCGAGCAGATGGCTTCTTACGACAGCGAAGGCGCCGGAGCGTACGTGCTCGATGCGGGCACTTACGAGATCAAGGTGCAGACCGACTCGCACACGGTCGCGCCGGGGACCTCCCCGATCGCATACACCGTCGCCGAGACGGTCGCGTACACCGACGGTCGAGCCAGTGACGAGACCCCGGCGACGAACCAGTTCGCCGAAGCGACGGCGCCGTTCACCGACGGCACTCTGACCGAGTTCTCGCGCGCGGACTTCGCCGGAACCTTCCCGAACGCCCCCGAGGGCGACGACCTCGTGGCGAACGACGCGACTCTCGCCGCGTTCGCTCCGTACGACGCCGCGGCTGCGGCAGAGGAGAACGGCGACGTCGAGGCACCGACCTGGGGCGCCGACGGCGACCTGTCGCTCATCGACATGCGCGGGCTCGCCTGGGACGACCCGGCCTGGGAATCGTTCCTCGACCAGCTCGAACTAGCCGACATCGTCGACATGCTCACCTCGGGTGCGTACAACACGGCCGGGCTCCCGGAGATCGGCAAGATCCGCACGAACGACCTCGACGGTCCCGCCGGATTCAGCTCGTTCATCAACCCGGACCTGTGGACCGGCACCGCGTTCCCGTCCGAGTACCTGCTGGGCCAGACGTGGAACGTGGATCTCGCCGAAAAGATGGGCGTCGCGATCGGCAACGAGGCGCTGACGATGGGCGCGAACGGCTGGTACGCGCCCGCCGCGAACCTTCATCGCTCGCCGTTCGCGGGTCGCAACTTCGAGTACTACTCCGAAGACCCGACCCTGTCGGGGATGCTGGCGACCGCCGCCGTCGACGGTGCGCTGACGAAGGGCGTCTACTCCTTCACGAAGCACTTCGCGATGAACGATCAGGAGACCAACCGTGTCAACGGCATGGGCATCGCGACGTGGGCCACGGAGCAGACCATCCGCGAGATCTACCTGAAGCCGTTCGAGATGATCGTCAAGGACGCCTCAGGGGAACTCAGCTGGTATGACGCGGACAACCAGAAGCAGACCACCGAGATCGGCGCGACGGCCATGATGAGCTCGTTCAACCGCATCGGGGCCACCTGGGCGGGCGGCTCGTCCGCGCTGATGCACGACGTGCTCCGCGAGGAGTGGGGCTTCACCGGCTTCGTCATCACGGACTTCAACCTGTACCCGTACATGTATGTCGATGAGGCGTGGGCCGCACGCGGAACCGATCACATGCTGACCTTCTCGGGCACGAAGACCGTCGACGACACGGAGAGCGCATTCGCGCAGTCGAACATCCGGTACGCCGCGCACAACGTGCTGTACACGGTCGCCAACTCCAACGCCGTCAACGGCATGGCCCCGGGCGCGACCCTGGCCTACCAGCCGGCCGCGTGGGAGATCTGGGTGACCGTGGTCACGGTCGTCCTCGGGGCACTGATCGTCGCCGGCATCGTCTGGATGGTGGTTCGCGTGCGTCGCCACCGCCGCCGCCCCGTCGTCACCACAGAAGACACCGCGTCGGCCTGATCTCGGTCCGACACCGAACGGGGCCGGGCGAGGTCTCCCCTCACCCGGCCCCGAACAGAAAGAACCATCGTGACTGACGTGAACGACACACTGGCGGACTTGAGCCTCACGGAGAAGGCTGCTCTGCTGAGCGGCGAGAACACGTGGCAGACGCGCGCCATCCCCGCACTCGGGGTTCCGCGCATCTGGATGGCCGACGGTCCGCACGGGGTGCGCAAGCAGATCGGGTCCGCCGATCACCTCGGCATCAACGGCTCCGAGCCCGCCACCTGTTTCCCGACCGCGGCCACGGTCGCCAACAGCTGGGACGAGTCACTAGCGGAGGAGATCGGCGCCGCACTGGGGCGCGAGGCGTCCGAACAGGGCGTGCACGTGCTCCTCGGGCCCGGCCTGAACATCAAGCGCAGCCCGCTCGGCGGGCGCAACTTCGAGTACTTCTCCGAAGACCCCGAGCTCGCCGGACGACTCGCCGCCGCCTACGTCCGCGGTATCCAGTCCGAGGGCGTCGCCGCATCTCCCAAGCATTTCGCCGTCAACAGCCAAGAACTCCGCCGCATGGTCAGCGACTCCATCGTCGACGAACGCACCCTCCGCGAGCTGTACCTCACGGCGTTCGAGATCGTCGTCCAGGAATCCGCCCCGTGGACGGTCATGAGTTCGTACAACCTCGTGAACGGCGAGTACGCGCACGAGAACACCCACCTTCTCCAGCACGTCCTGCGCGACGAATGGGGCTTCGGCGGGGCCGTCGTCTCCGACTGGGGCGGCAGCAACGACGCCGTGGCCGCCGTTCGCGCCGGCGGCACGATCGAGATGCCCTCCCCCGGTTTCGATTCCGCACGGGAGATCGAAGCGGCCGTGCGTTCGGGTGCTCTCGACGAAGCCGACCTCGATGCGCGGGTGCGCGAGGTCCTGACGCTCGTAGCACGGGTGACGGCTCGCCCCGTCCCCGCCTCCGTCGACGTCACCGCCCATCGCGCGCTCGCACGCCGCGCTGCCGCCGAATCCGCCGTTCTCCTTCGCAACGAGAACCGGATGCTGCCGCTCGCTACGGGCACTCGCGTCGCACTGATCGGTGATTTCGCGACCACGCCGCGCTACCAGGGCGCCGGTTCGTCGCTCGTGAACGCGCGGGACGTCTCCACTCTCGCGCAGGCGCTCGGAGCCAGCACGCTCGACCTCGTCGGCACCGCCCGCGGATTCCGCCGCGACGGCGTCGCCGATGCCGCGCTCGTCTCGGAGGCGCGAAGCCTGGCCGCATCCGCCGACGTGGTGATCCTCACGCTCGGACTTCCGGAGATCGCCGAGTCCGAGGGCTCTGACCGCGTCACGCTTGCCCTGCCGGCCGACCAGATCGCCCTCATGAACTCCGTCGCCGCCGTGAACGCACGTGTCGTGGTCGTGCTGAGCGCCGGTGGGGTGGTCGAGGTCCCGGCACTCGATGGTGCCGCCGCTCTCGTGCACGGTTACCTCGGCGGTGAGGCCGGTGCCGAGGGCATGGCTGATGTCCTCACCGGCGTCGCCGAGCCCGGAGGACGTCTGTCCGAGTCGATGCCCCTCCGACTCGCGGACACCCCGACCGCGGGGAGGTTCCCCAGTACCGCCCGCACCGCCGAGTACCGCGAAGCGCTCTCGGTCGGCTACCGCTGGTACGACGCATCCGGCACTCCCGTTGCCTTCCCGTTCGGATTCGGGCTCGGCTACACGACCTTTGCGTACAGCGACCTCCGGGTGCAGAACGGCATCGTGACGGTGACCGTCACGAACACCGGCGAGCGCGCCGGTAGCGATGTCGTGCAGGTCTACGTCGGGCGTTCCACGCCGAGCCGGATGCCGCGGCCCACGCGCGAGCTGAAAGGCTTCTCGAAGGTGCGCCTCGAGCCCGGCGCGTCGACGACCGTGCGTGTGCCGCTCGGCGACCGCGCCTTCCGCTACTTCGACGTCGATCTCGGCTCGTGGCAGGTCGAGGGCGGCGAGTACGACGTCTCGGTCGGGCACCACTCGGGCGATCACACGCTGTCGGAGACGGTGCACGTCGAGGAGTCGATCTCCGAGGGTGCGGCCGCGAGCGATCAGCACGCGGCGCGTGCGGAGGCGGGGCGAGTGCTCACCGATTCCGAGTTCGCCGCGCTCCTCGGCCACGACGTGCCGGCACCGGGCTGGGGAAGCGGTCCGCTCGGCTACAACGATCCGATCGACCGCATCTCGACGTCGAAGAGCGCGCTGGTGCGGCTCGTGTTCCGCATCCTCGACCGGCGCCGCCGCAAGGCAGAGGCGTCGGGGCACCCCGATCTCAACATCCTGTTCATGTTCAATGCGCCGTTCCGCGTGCTGTCGAAGATGAGTGGCGGCCTCGCCACCCGTCGCCTCACCGAAGCCGTCCTCACGGTCGTCAACGGTCAGGTCGTCCGCGGCGTGGGAGCGGTCGTGTCCGCCTACTTCCGCGGGCGACGTCTCGAGAAGACGAGCCGTGAGCGCTTCCGCGCCGCATCCGAACGCCCCCGCACGACTCGAAGGAGCCGGTGATGTTCACCGCCATCAAAACCCGCTGGACCACATTCGCGGACGGTCACCCGGAGCTGTCGAAGTTCCTGATGTTCTTCGTCTTCTCCAACGGCGTGACCCTCCTGCAGATCGCGCTCATGCCCCTGTTCCGCTGGGGATTCGACGCGTTCAGCGATCTCACGCAGGTCTCGTTCCAGGTGCTGCCCATCGGGTCGAACGTGGACGGCAGCCAGTACTACATGTTCAACTACGCCGCGGGTCCGCTCCCTGAAGGCGGCGGCGGCCTGTCGTACTTCCTGTCGGTGCAGATCACGCTGCTGATCGCACAGGTGATCAACTTCTTCCTGCAGCGCAACATCACCTTCAAATCGAACACCTCGGCCTGGGTCGCTGCCGGGTGGTACACGCTCGCGTACGTCGTGATCACGTTCGTCGCGGCCGCGGCGCAGGGTTTCTACAAGGCACCCATCTACGATTTGCTCATGAACATCTGGGGCTGGGGCGCGACCGGCGCGGTCGTCGCCGACGTCATCACGGTGATCATCAACTCGGCCATCTCGTTCTGGGTGTTCTACCCGATCTTCAAAGTCATCTTCCGGCAGAAGACCGTCGAGCCGACGCTCACCGGCGCCTCCGCTTGACCCGCCCGCAACACCTCGAATGCACACCGTCCCCACTCCGCTGCTGAGCGTCATCGTGCCGGCGTACAACGCCGTCGCGTACCTCTCGCGCGCACTCGACCCGTTGGCGACAGCGTCGCCGCGGGAGATCGAGGTCATCGTGGTCGACGACGGATCGACCGATGCCACGGGAGCCCTCGCCGACGCGTACGCGGCGGCCCTCCCCGATCTCATCCGAGTGGTGCATCAGCGCAACGGCGGCCACGGCGCGGCGATCGAGGCGGGGATCGCGCTCGCGCGCGGCGAGTACGTCAAGGTTCTGGATGCCGACGACTGGCTCGATACCTCGGCGCTGCTCTCAGTGCTCGCCACGCTGAGAGACCTGGCCGGACGCGGCGGTGTCGATGCGCTATTCACCGACTTCGTCTACGACCGCGCCGGGAAGAGCAACCGCGTCTCCCGGTTCGATACCGTCTTCCCCAGCGACCGGCTCTTCGGCTGGCACCAGACGGAACGGTTCGGAAAGCGTCAGCACCTGATGATGCACGCCATCATCTACCGCACCTCACTGCTCCGGGCGAGCGACCTCTCGCTGCCGCACCACACCTTCTACGTTGACAACCTCTACGTCGTCCGGCCGCTCGTGCGCGTCCGCACGATGTACTACCTGCCCGTGCAGCTCTACCACTACTTCATCGGACGGGCCGGGCAGTCGGTCGACGCCGACGTGATGCTCGCGCGGGTCGACCAGCAGCTCCTCGTGAACAAGCTCGCTCTGGGCGCCCTCCCGCCCGCCGCAGACGTCGCCGCCGGGTCCATCCCCGTCCAGCTCTATGCCGCGCTCCTCCATTACGTCGAAGCGCTGTGCGCGGTCACGTCCGCCACGCTCGCGCGGGGCGGCGACGACGCCCACCTCGCCAAGCGCGACGCGTTCTGGTCGCACGTGAAGCGCGAGAACCCGTGGGTGTACACCCGGATGCGGCGGAGTTTCATCGGCACGAGCAGCAATCTGCCGGGCGGCGCGGGCCGCAGGGTCACCTCGCTCGCCTACCACGTCGCGAGGCGCGTCGTGGGGTTCAGTTAGGATCGCGCGAGCGGGAGAGGAGCACTCGATGATTCGGATCGGCGTCGTCGAAGACGACCCCGCCAGCATCGACCGTTTGGTCTCCCACCTCGACCGCTTCCAACGCGACCACGGCGAGCGGTTCCACGTGGGTGCGTTCCGCGACGGTCGGGACATCATCGACGACTACCGCCCCGACTGGGACATCCTGCTGATGGACATCCAGATGGAGCGCGTCGACGGGATGACTGCGGCCCGCCGCATCCGGGAACACGACGCCGAAGTTCTGATCCTGTTCGTCACCAGCTCGCCGCAGTTCGCGATCAGCGGGTACGAAGTCGACGCCCTCAGCTACCTGCTGAAGCCCGTGTCGTACCCGGTTTTCGAACAAGAGCTCCAACGATGCCTGGTTCGGCTGCGACGACGGGAACGTCGCCACATCCTGTTCTCCACCGTCGACGGCGACCGCCACCGCGTCGATGTCGCAGACGTGCTGTACGTCGAGAGCGCCAAGCATCAGGTCGTCATCCACACGCTGACCGGTGACTACTCGGTCGTCTCGTCGCTGAAGGCGATGGAGGCCGAGCTCGCCGGCGACGACTTCTTCCGGTGCAACAGCGGCTATCTCGTGAACCTGCGCCATGTCACCGGGATCGAGGGCAACGACTGCTCGATCCGCGGCGGAGTCCACGTTCAAGTGAGCCGCCCTCGGAAGAAGCTCTTCCTTGCCGCCCTGGCCGCGCACATCGGTGCGAAGGGCATCACCTCGTGATCCCCGAGGTGGTCGCGAACATCCCCCGCACGTACACCGCCCTGGCCGAGTGGGGTGCGTGCATGGTGTTCGTGTTGATCGTGGCGCGGCGGATGCCGTGGCTGGCGACCGCGGCGACGATGCTGGGCGGCCTCGGCGCGCTGCTCGCGGTGCAGACGATTGCGGGCCTCCTGTCGGTGACACTGTGGATCCCCGGCATGCTGGCCGCGGTGGCGACGATGTTCGTGCTGCTGCTCGGAGTGCTGAGGGTGACCGCGGTGACCGCCGGCTACCTCACGGCGCGGGCGTTCGTTCTCGCCGAGCTCACCGCATCAATCCACTGGCAACTGGACCGGTTCTACGCCGACGCCCCGGAGGCGGGAAAGGCCGCCCTGCTCGTGCTCGTCTACGCGGGCGTGCTGGCGGCCGCGTGGTTCGTGGAACGCCGGCACATGCCGCGTGGCACGCACGTCGACGTCGGCGTCGCGGACCTCGTGAGCGCCTTGGCCATCGCCGGCGCGACGTTCGGCATCTCGAACCTCAGCTTCGTGAATGCCTCGACCCCGTTCAGCGGTCGCCTCGGCCCGGAGATCCTCTACATCCGGACCCTGGTCGACCTCTGCGGCTTCATCGCCCTGTACGTGCAGCACGAGGTGCGGCGCAGTTTGCAGACCCGACGCGAGTCGGAAGCGATGGCCCGTCTCCTCACCAGTCAGCACGATCAATACGAGATCTCGCGCCGAACGATCGACGAGGTCAACCGCAAATATCACGACATGAAGCACCACCTCGACGCTGTCCGCGCCGAACAGGACGCCCAACAGCGCCTGGTGATACTGGACGAGCTGGAGACGTCGATCCGTGATTACGGTGCGCAGGTGCGCAGCGGGAATGCTGTTCTGGATGCGGTGCTCACGGGCAAGCAGATGTACGCGCGAGAGCAGGGCATCCCGGTCGTCGTGGTCGCCGACGGCCGACTGGTCGACTTCGTTCGACCTCTCGATCTCACCGCGATCGTGGGAAACGCACTCGACAACGCGTTCGAGGCGACGATGCGCCTCGGCGAGCGAGAACAACGGATGGTGAAGTTCTCGCTCTTCGCCCACGACGATTTCGTCATGCTGCGCGTGGAGAACACCTTCGACGGCCGGGTGCACCGTCGCGCCGGTCGGATCGTGACGCGCAAAGAGGGCGAGGGCCACGGGTACGGGCTGCGTAACATCGAGGCCGCCGCCGAGAAGTACGGCGGATCGGTCTCGCTCGGGCAGGACGACGGCTGGTTCTCTCTGCGTGTCCTGCTCCCCCGGCGCGGGTCTGCGCAGTCTTCCTAGGCCGGGATTCGATCGCGTTCGTCGGCCGCATCGGCGGTCGTTCCGATCTCCGGTTCGCGCCGGAAGATGATCTTGAAGATCGGGAAGTACACCGCCGCTGAGAGCAGGGCGTTGATCAACATGGTGACCATGTCGGCCGCAGCCTCGCCCGTCGCCCCCATTCCCCACGTCGTGATGAAGAGGTCGTAGATCGGCGCTTTGTAGAAGCCCTGCAGCGCCGCGGCGCCGAACGTGATGACGACGTAGGCGAGCGCGTACCAGACGGCTGCGACCCACGGGTTGCTGTTCGATTTGAACGTGATGTTCCGCTGGGCGAAGAAGTTGATCACCTGCGCGATCGCGAGCGTGATCTGGACGGCGAGGAAGTACGCGAGCCCGCCGCCACCATCCGGAAGCGCGCCGGCGGCGTAGTCGAAGACGTAGTACTGACCGGTCTCGGTGGGCGCCCCGATCGGCAGCGCTTGGAAGCCCGTTTCCACGAGGGGCGTGGACTCGAAGAGCATCTTGATGACCGGCATGAGGATGAGCTGCAGGACCGTCATCCCGACGTTCAAGATCATGAAGATGATGAGCTGCGCGAGAGTCGGCTTCGCAGCTTCGAAGCTCGACCAGCGACGGGTGATCCGAGTGAACATGACGCGCTTTCTGACGACGGCGTGAGGTGGCTTCGCATGGGCCGAAGTTCAGGCAATCACGGACATGAAGGGTCGCCCCGGCGGCACACACGATCTGTCGGTCTGACGGCACAACCTGCGTGCGAATCCCCGCGCCTCCACCCTGAGAGGGGCGTCACGCACCCGCGCGGCTGGTTAGCGTGAATACTGGGGGCAAGACGGCCAAGAGCTCCTCTCGGGACGGCGACGACGCGTAGGGAGCGTCCGTCGCACCAACCTCGCGGGGTACGGTCGGGAGGAGCCGAAGCGAGCGACGCTGGTGCGGGACGAGGAGCGAGCGAATGCTCATCAGACATCGGGACTGTGAGCCGACGATCGATCCGACCGCCTACGTCGCTCCGTCCGCCGTCATCGTGGGAGCTGTGCGGATCGAGGCGGGCGCCCGCATCCTGCACGGGGCGGTCATCACCGCCGAAGACGGCGAAGTCACCATCGGCGAGAACACCGTCGTGATGGAGCACGCCCTGATCCGTGGCCGATCGGGTCATCCGGTGCGCATCGGCGCAGCGGTCATGATCGGCCCGCACGCGCACGTGAACGGCAGCGTCGTGGAAGACGAGGTCTTCGTCGCCACGGGGGCGTCACTGTTCCCCGGGAGCCGCATCGGCCGCGGGGCCGAGATTCGAATCAACGCGGTCGTGCACGTGAACACGGTCCTCGAACCGGGCGCCGTCGTTCCGATCGGATGGGTTGCGGTGGGCGAACCGGCGTCGATTCTGCCGCCGGAACGTCACGACGAGATCTGGGCGATCCAGCGACAGCTCAACTTCGGAGGAACCGTTTACGGCATCGGACCTGCCGTGTCGATGCGGGAACTCATGCGACAGCAGTCCGCGTTCTACGGCGCACACCTGGAAGACCGAGCGATCGACGAGGAAGACCGCTGCCGGATAGACGGCGTCGATCAAATAGATTCGACGTCTGGCGGGGCGTTGACTGGCGGAGACGGAGGGATTTGAACCCTCGGTCCCCGTGAGGGGACTCCACCTTAGCAGGGTGGTGCACTAGGCCGAACTATGCGACGTCTCCAGGCGCTCGCCTCGCGACGAGCACACCTGGCAATCATAACGGCTGCCAGGCGATCTTCCGAACGCTAGCGAACGTTGCCGTTCGAGCAGGTTTCTTCGGCCGCCGTCTGACCGGCGATCGCGGACGGAAGCTCGGCCACATCCGGTGCGGTCGTTGCCGACTCCGTCGGGGCGGGCGTCTCCTCCGGCGCGGTCGTCTCGGCGGGCGCCGGCGTTTCCGTCGGGCTCGCGACGATCGTGCCGTCGCCCTGGCTGGTGGTTCCGGTCAGCACGAGCTGCTGGTTCGCCTCGAGCGCCGTGAACAGCGCCTCGGCGGCCGGGTAGTTCGGCACGACCTTGTTCGGGTCGGACGGATCCGCGTTCGTCGGGTACTGCACGAACACGATGTCTTCGAACGGCACACCCTTCAGCGCGAGCGCGAGCTGCACGAGCTTCAGCGGGTTCGTCAGGCTCTGGCTGGGCGTGATGTTGTCAACGGCCACCGTGGCGAGCTTGTACAGCGTCGCCGGGTCGGACAGCACATCTTCGCTCACGACCTTGCGGGCCAGACGCGACATGTACTGCTGCTGGTTCGAGATGCGACCGAGGTCGCCGCCGTCGCCGACGCCGTGCCGGGTGCGCAGAAACTGCAACGCTTCGAGGCCCTGGATGTTGCGCGGACCGGCCGGCCAGTCGATGCCGGTGTAGCGGTCCTTGATGCCGTTCGCGATGCAGACATCGACACCGCCGACGGCGTTCGTGATCTCGATCACGCCACCCCAGGTGACCTTCGCCGCGTACGGAATGCTCTCGCCCGTGAGCGTCGAGATCGTCTTCACCGTGCACGACAACCCGCCGTAGGTGAACGTCGAGTTCAGCGGCTGCTTGCTCATCGCCGACGTCGAGGACCCGTCCTCCTGCTCGCAGGAGGGGATCGGCAGCATGAGGTCGCGCGGGAACGAGATGACAGTGACCCGGCGCGGATTGTCGGAGATATGCACCATCAGGTTCACGTCGTTGAGCTCGCCGCCCGCATCCGCACCCGTGCACCGGGCGCCGAAGTACTGCTCGTACGCCGGCTCGCACGCGTCGGTTCCGGCGAGGAACACGTTCGTGCCGCCCTCGATCGCCCCGATGTCGGGCGGTGCCGCATCCTGACCCTCGAGCGCGACGGCACCGTCGGCGTAATCGGTCGCCAGGGTGGCGACGTTGTACCCGATGATCCCGACACCGGCGACGAGAACGACGGCGAGGCCCACGGCCAGAAGTTTGAAGAACTGCGAGACCGGATGCGGCGAACGCAACTGGCCGTGGCGCGCGATGGTCTCGCGGCGCCCAGGTCGGGTTGACGGGCTCACTCGGGTCCTCTCCTCCGCGGACGCGACCGAATACGCCGCTCCTCCATGACGGCCCTCATCTTACGGGCGCAGCCCTGAAAGCTCGTTGAAGGCGCGACGTGCGTTGCCCGGGTGGTCCGGCTCCGCTTCCGGCGAGGAATGTTCGTCGCGGAAGCGGAGCCGGATGCAGACCTACGCGGTGACGAGCGTCTTGGCGTCGATGACGAAGCGGTAGCGGACGTCCGAACGGAGCACACGCTCCCACGCCTCGTTGATCTCATCGGCCGAGATCAGCTCGGTCTCCGGCGCGATGCCGTGCTCGGCGCAGAAGTCGAGCATCTCCTGCGTCTCCTGGATGCTGCCGATGCCGGAGCCGGCGAAGGACCGCCGGTTGCCGAACAGCGTGAACACCTGGATCGGCAGCGGCTCGGGCGGAGCACCCACGTTGACGAGCGTGCCATCGAGAGCCAGCAGCCCGAGGTACGCGCCCATGTCGATGACGGCAGACACCGTGTTGATGATGAGATCGAACTCGTTCACGTGCTCTTCGAAGACCACGCCATCGGCGGTGGCGTAGTAGTGGTCGGCACCGAGCCGGAGCCCGTCTTCCTGCTTCGACAGCGACTGCGACAGCACCGTGACCTCGGCGCCCAGAGCGTGCGCGATCTTCACGGCCATGTGCCCGAGACCGCCCATCCCGACGACCGCGACCTTCTTGCCGGGGCCGGCGTTCCAGTGGCGGAGAGGTGAGTACGTGGTGATGCCGGCGCAGAGGAGGGGAGCGGCGGCGGCGTAGTCGATCGACTCCGGCACGCGGAGCACGAAGTCCTCGTCGACGACGATGTGGGTCGAGTACCCACCCTGCGTGATCGTGCCGTCGCGGTCGACGGACGTGTACGTCTGGGTGTTGCCCTTCAGGCAGTAGTTCTCCATGCCTGCCTTGCAGTTCACGCACTCGCGGCACGAGTTGACCATGCAGCCGACGCCGACACGGTCGCCGACGGCGTACTTCGTGACACCCGATCCGACCTCGGTGACGACGCCGACGATCTCGTGACCGACGACCTGCGGGTAGCTGATCGGGCCCCACTCACCGCGGGCGGCGTGGATGTCGGAATGGCAGATGCCGGCGTAGGCGATCTCGATCAGGACGTCCTGGGCGCCCACATCGCGGCGCTCGATGGTCGTAGGGACGAGGGGTTCTGTGGCGGACGGGGCCGCATAAGCGTTAACAATCATCCTGGCCACCATAACCACCACACGCCCGAAGAAAGAGGGTCTGATGGGGCACCCCTCCGCGGGAATAAACCGGAGACCGGATGCGGATGCGGTTGCGGGGCGGCGTGGGCCCACCCAAGGCTTCGAACCCGCTCTACCGAATGGTGAGAGGGAGGCCCCCTGCGGGGACCTCCCTCTCACCAGCGGAGGGTGTGGGATTCGAACCCACGGGACATCTCTGCCCACTGGTTTTCAAGACCAGGTCCATCGGCCGCTCGGACAACCCTCCCGACGACACCGTCACCGGCGCGCGTCGAAACCCGAGTCTAATGCGCGGGCCGACCCGGCTCAGAGTTCGCGCAGAACCGCCGCGACGCCGCCCTCGGACACGGATGCGGTGACCTCGCCCGCCGCATCCCGAACCTCCTGCGGCCCCTGGCCCATGGCGACCGCGCGGCCACCGTTCTCGCGCGCCCACGCGAACATGCCGACATCGTTGCGCCCGTCGCCCATCACGAGCACCCGCGCGGCGTCGATGCCGGTCCACTCGCTGACGTGCGCCAGCGCCGTGCCCTTGTCGACGCCCTTGGGCGCGATATCGAGCCAGGCCGTCCAACCCACGGCATACGAGACCTGGTTCAGCCCCACTCGCTCGACGAGTTCGACGAAATCACGCTCGGTCTGCTCGGGCGACACCACCACGACGCGGGTGACCGGCACCCGTGACAGCTCCTCGAACTCGACCTGCTCGGCCCGATCGAGATTCCAGTCGTCCATGTAATCGGTGTACTGGCGTCGACCGTCGGGCAACTCCACGAGGTAGTGCGCGTCCGGCAGGTGCTCGCGCAGCAGCGTCAGCACCTCGCGCGCATCGAACGTCTCGGTGTGGAACCGCTCGTAGGCGGCGGCGCCCGCATCCGGATCCCCCGTGCGCTTCATGATCACCGCACCGTTCGAGCACACCGCGTAGTCGGGCGCGATCTCGAGCACATCGTGCAGGCGATGCGTCGCCTCCCAGCTGCGACCGGTCGCGAGCATCACATCGTGACCCGCGCGACGGGCGTCGGCGATGGCCTCGACGATTCCGGGGCTCGTGGACTCGTCCTCGAGCAGCACCGTCCCGTCGATGTCGAGCACGATCAGCATCGTCTCGGCGCCGGATGCGGCATCCTTCGCCAGCCCCTCGACGAGCTCCGCCGCTTCGCTCACCGGCTCCACGTCGACCTCGCCGCGGGCGGGAAGGCTCGCGTCGTTCACGCGATCGGCTCCATGACCTCGAGACCACCCAGGTACGGGCGGAGCACCTCGGGCACCGTGACCGAGCCGTCGGCCCGCTGGTGCGTCTCGAGGATCGCCACGATCCAGCGCGTCGTGCCGAGCGTGCCGTTCAACGTCGCGACCGGAGCGGTCTTGCCGCCGTCGGGGCGATGCCGCACATCCAGGCGACGCGCCTGATAGGTCGTGCAGTTGCTCGTGCTGGTGAGCTCGCGGTACGCATCCTGCGTCGGAACCCACGCCTCGACGTCGTACTTGCGGGCGGCGGAGGATCCGAGGTCGCCGGCCGCGACGTCGATGACGCGGTATGCCAGACCGAGGTCCTGCAGCATCCGCTCCTGCATGTCGACCAGGCGCAGGTGCTCCGCCTCGGCGTCGCTCGGGTCGGCGTAGACGAACATCTCGAGCTTGTTGAACTGGTGAACCCGGATGATGCCGCGCGTGTCTTTTCCGTACGAACCGGCCTCGCTGCGGTAGCACGTGGACCACCCCGCGTAGCGCTTCGCGCCGCGGGTCAAGTCGAGGATCTCGCCCATGTGATAGCCCGCGAGCGGCACCTCGCTCGTGCCGACGAGGTAGAGGTCCTGCTCCTCGAGGTGGTAGACCTCGGCGGCGTGTTTGCCGAGGAACCCGGTGCCGCGCATGACCTCGGGACGCACGAGCGTCGGGGGGATCATCGGGGTGAAGCCGGCCTGCAGCGCGCGGTCGAGCGCGAGGCTCATGAGCGCGAGCTCGAGGCGGGCGCCGATGCCGGTGAGGAAGTAGAAGCGGCTGCCCGAGACCTTCGTGCCGCGTTCCATGTCGATCGCTCCGAGCAGTTCGCCGAGCTCGAGGTGGTCGCGGGGCGTGAAGTCGAAGGAGGGGATCTCACCGTGCGTCCGCAGCGTCACGAAGTCGTCTTCGCCGCCGGCCGGAACACCGTCGATCACGATGTTCTCGATCGCACCGAGCGCCTCGGCGGCCGCCTCTTCGGCAGCAGTCGCGGCGACCTGCGCCGCCTTGACCCGCTCGCTCAGCTCCTTGGCCTCGGCCACGAGCGCGGCCTTCTCGTCTTTGGGGGCCTGCGCGACCTTCTTGCCGTGGGCGTTCTGGGCCGCGCGCAGCTCCTCGAAAGCGGTGATGGCGGCGCGCCGGTCGCGGTCCGCGACGAGCGCGGCATCGACCGTAGCGGCCGACTCTCCCCGCGCTTCCTGCGAGGCTTTGACCAGCTCGGGCGCGTCGCGAAGCAGTGCAAGATCGATCACCCCGCAAGTCTAGACGCGCCCGGGGTGCAGACTCGCGGGGTGCGGGGGTGCGGGGTGCGGGCTGAGGGGGTGCGGGGGTGCGGGGGTGCGGGGGTGCCAGGCGGGTGCGGCGTGCAACTCCTCCAAAACAGGCTGTTCCCGTATCCCCGGCGTCCGAAGGGGCCCCGTTTGGAGGAGTTGTGCCACACGGTGACCCGAACGACCGTCGAACAGGGGCGAGGGTAGCTCTCCGAACGCGGAGCCGCGGGGTGGGGGCTCGCGGAGGGCGGAGCGAGGGGTGCGCGGAGCGGGGGGGCGCGCGGAGCGAGGAAGGTGCGCGGTGCGAGGCGGATACGCCGTGCAACTCCTCCAATACGAGCGATACGCGCGCCCAAGGCGCCCGGGGCGCGCATTCTGGAGGAGTTGCACGCCGCTGCGGCCGAACACCTCACCGCACGCCGCTGCGGCCAAACCTCCTGCCGCACGCCGCTGCGGCCGCGCCGCATGCCGCTCGCCGCGGCGCGCGCGCCGCACGCCGCTCGGCGCGGCCCAGACCAGCACCCCACGCCGCTCGGCGCGGCGGCGCGGCCGTACCGGGTTATCGTGTGACCCATGACAGCGGACGCGGCGACACGGCGCCGCGCCGCACTCATCTACAACCCGATCAAGGTCGACGCCGAGGCGCTGCGCGAGCAGGTCACACACTTCTCCCGACGCGCCGGGTGGACCGACCCGCTGTTCTTCCCGACCTCGATCGACGACATCGGGCAAGGACAAGCTCACGCGGCCGTGGCCGCGGGCGTGGACGCTGTGCTCGTCGCGGGCGGTGACGGCACGGTGCGCGCGGTCGCGGAGGGCCTCGCCGGCACCGGCGTCGCCCTCACCATCGTGCCCAGCGGAACGGGCAATCTGCTCGCCCGCAACCTGCGGTTGCCGCTCGATGACGCGGAACGCATCATCCGCAGCACGTTCACCGGCGAGCGGATGCAGGTCGACGTCGGCTTCGCGCTCCTTCGCCGCGTCGATGGCACCGCCGACGAGCACGCGTTCGTCGTGATGGGCGGCATCGGACTCGATGCGGCGATGATCGCCAACACGAACCCGAAGCTCAAGAAGAGCATGGGCTGGGTGGCCTACGTCGACGGCGCCGCCCGCTCGCTCGCGTCGGCCCATCCCTTCCGCGTCGTCTACCAGGTCGGCGATAACCGCATGCATTCGGCCCGGGTGCAGAGCGTTCTCTTCGCGAACTGCGGCTCGCTCCCCGCCGGGCTCGAGCTCATCCCGGAGGCATCCGTCACCGATGGGTCGATGGACGTCGCGGTGTTCCAGCCGAAGGGCTGGTGGGGCTGGCTCTTCGTGTGGCGACGGGTCGCCTGGGATAACAGCGTGCTCCGACGGTTCCGCGCCGGGCGCCGCGTGCTGTCGCTCCGCACGCGCGACAACTCGGTGCGGTACTCGCGCGGGGTGTCGCTGGACGTGGCGGCGGCGGGTCCGCATCCGGTGCAGCTGGATGGCGACGAGTTCGGCGAGGCGGTGCACATCATCGCGCGCATCGAAGCGGGGGCGCTGACGGTCGCCGTGCCGCCCGGGCACGACCTCCGCGGGCTCTGACCCGCCCCAGGTCTCCCGACCGCGAGACGGCAGTGGGGCGGCGAGACGTTGGCCCGCGACCGACGTCTCGTTGCGAAACTGCAGTCTCGCGGTCGGAGCAGCGGCGGGGTGTCAAGCCCGCGGCGGCGGCGCAACGGGCCCGGCATGATGAGTGGAATGACCGGCCCTTCGATCGTGTGGTTCCGCGACGACCTGCGCCTCGCCGACAACCCCGCCCTGCGCGCGGCCGTCGACCGCGATGAGCCCGTGATCGCTCTGTTCGTGCTCGACGAGGAATCCCCCGGCATCCGTCCGCTCGGTGGCGCCGCGCACTGGTGGCTTCATCACTCGCTCGCGTCTCTCGGCGAGCGCCTTCGCGAACGCGGCGGCAATCTCATCCTCCGCCGCGGCCCGGCCGCCGAGGTCGTTCCTACGGTGGTGTCGGATGCGGGCGCCACCGCCGTCTACTGGAACCGCCGCTACGGCGGCCCGGAGCGCGAGATCGACGCGGCACTGAAGTCGGGCCTGCGCGCCGACGGGCTCGAGGTCCAGTCGTTCGCGGCGAACCTCCTGTTCGAGCCGTGGACGGTGCAGACCGGCGCCGGCACGCCGTTCGCCGTCTACACCCCGTTCTGGCGCGCCTGCCTGCAATCACCCACCCCGCGCGCGCCGCTTCCGGAGCCGCAGAAGATCCGCGGGGCGACGCCGCATCCGCCGTCCGACGACCTCGCCGACTGGAACCTGCTGCCGACCTCCCCCGACTGGGCCGGCGGCTTCCGCGAGGCATGGGAACCCGGCGAGCCCGCCGCCCGCGCCCGCCTGCGGGAATTCCTCGCGGACGACATCGCCGACTACGACCGCGCCCGGGACGAGCCCGCCGCGGGGGTCACCTCGGCGCTGTCGCCGCGCCTGCGCTGGGGCGAGATCAGTCCGTTCACGGTGTGGCACGAGACTCTCGCGGCGAACGCGGATGCGGGGCGCTTCCTCTCCGAGATCGGCTGGCGCGAGTTCGCGTGGCACACGCTCTTCTTCCACCCCGACCTCGCGACGGTGAACCTGCGGCGGCGCTTCGATGCGTTCCCCTGGCCGGACCTCGACGAGGAGCACCTCCGCGCCTGGCAGCAGGGGCGCACCGGGATTCCGCTCGTCGACGCCGGCATGAAGGAGCTGTGGCAGAGCGGCGCGATGCACAACCGCATCCGGATGGTGACGGCGTCGTTCCTCATCAAGAACCTGCTGATCGACTGGCGCCTCGGCGAACAGTGGTTCTGGGACACCCTCGTCGACGCCGACGGCGCGAGCAATGCGTTCAACTGGCAGTGGGTCGCGGGTTCCGGGGCGGATGCGTCGCCCTACTTCCGCATCTTCAACCCCGAGACGCAGGCCGCGAAGTTCGACACGAACGGCGAGTACATCGCGCGCTGGGCCCCCGAGCACCGCAGCGGCGACGCGCCGGACCCGATCGTCGACCTCAAGGCGACACGAGCCCGCGCACTCGACGCCTACGACGTCGTCAAGAACGCGAACTGATCCGCCGCACGGCGGAGTCGGCGGTCGGCGTCGCTCAGTTCCAGGGGTCGGTCGGGTTGCCCGCGTCGAGATCGGCGAGCACCTTCTCGATCTCCTGAGTGATCCGTTCCTCGTGCGCCTGCAGATCCTGCAGCACGAGATCCAGGTTCGTGGCCGCCTTCGTGACGTCCCAGGACAGGTTGGTGAGAAGTTCACGGAGCAGGAACGACAGCTCCGCCCACTCCACCCCCGGCCCCGTGGCGCCGATCCCCAGCGACGGGTCACGACGCGCGCCACCGATCGACGTGCCCGCTACCGTTCCGGCGACACTCGTCAGCTCGGTGGCGATCGCCGGGAGGTAGGTCTTCGTGATCTCGGTGATGAGGCCTGGCTGGTAGGCGATGACGTCGGTGGTGTCGGCCTGGTCGTTGCGGATCGGCGGGGCCGACAGGTCGTACGACGTCTGATCCGCACGGACGTTCGCGAGGTTCGTCGAGAGGTTGTCCCGCAGCCGGGTCTCCTCGGTCGAGATGTCGGAGTTGATGCGTTCCAGCGCGGATTCGAACGCGCTCAGCACGGCCTCCGCATCGGCGCCCGATACCTTCGGGTCATCGCCGGGTTTGCCCGTCGATTCACCGAGGATCTCGATCCCGAGCGACGCGACTTCGAGCACGGCACCCGCGCCGGGTACGAAGATCTTGGCGCCCTTCGCCGCCCAGCCGGCGACTTGCAGCACCACCTCGGGACTCCCCGATGACCCTGACGCGGCGAGCGCGGAGGAGGCTGCGACTCCGGCGGCGACCGCATCCGCCACCGCCTGGCGCGCCGCGCCCCAGAGCCCTTCCTCCGCCGCCAGCGCCGAGCCGACCACGAGGGAGATTCCGTGGTGTCCTCCGATCACCGGCCCCAGCTGCGCGAGGAACTGCGACTTGAACGCCGCGATCGCGTGACCGGCCATCGCGTCGCTGTTCTCCAGGATGAGCGAAATGTTCCCCGGGATGATGCCCGCGCCCACCTGACCGCCACTCGACGCCGCCGCCGCACCCGACAGCTTGCGGGTCACCTGGCGGCACTCCTCGACCTCCGGCGTGATGTCGGCGGGGTCGGGAAGAGTCAGCCACGGCGCGATCGCGGAGTCGATCCGGGAGCGGATGCTGTCGAACGCGCCGCCGTACTCCTCGTCGTTCGAACCTCCGGTGAAGATATTCGCGATGAAGTTGTTGCTCGACCAGTCGCCGCCGCCCTCGCCGTCCGCGCCGGGGCGGGTCACCTTTGTATTGGTGCTGCTCGAGCTGATCTCGTAGTGGTCGCCCTCGATCGACCATGCGTACGGCAGGGTGCGCATGTACGCGTCGATCGCGGCGCGCTTGAAGTCCTTGATCAGGTCCGGAATCTCGCTGTACTCAGCCACGGGTGGCCTCCTCGGTGTGGACGACGGCGCCGGTGTCGGTGCGGCGGACGAGGGTCAGTGCGAGAGCAAGTCCGGTTCCGAACACCGCGGTCAGAGTCATCCACAGAGAGCGGGTGTCGCGGGCGTCCTTGCACAGCGCGCGGACATTCGCGAAGACTTCGCCCGCATCCTCTGCGGTCGGCGATTGAGAGATGTCGTCGATGTACAGGTTCTGCAGCAGCCACTCCTGGCTCCGCTCCTGCTGCTGATCGGTCAGCGAGTCGGTCAGATCTGCCGCATCGATGGGCGCGAGAACCGCACGGCACTCCATCGCCCCTACCCCCGCCGAGAGGCCGACGGATGTGGGCGCGAACCCCATCCACGCGACCCCCGCGATCGTCACCGCGGCCACTGCGATACCGGACTTCCGCATCGTTCCCCCATTCATCTCTTCACAGCAGCCTATGGACACACGGGATTCTGGCCTCGTGCGCTTTCATCTGCGGCGGCGCTGGTGTAGCGGGGCGGGGGCCGTGGGCGGTGCTGGGCCGGGGCTCTGTGGGTGGAGGGGGCAGGGGCGGGGCTCTGTGTGTGGCGGGGGCGGTGGCGATACTCCCGAGGGCGGGATGGCCGCGCATCGTGGGTGCGGCCGCGAGTCGTCGGACCGGATCGACACCGAGCGCCCCACGTGCCGCATCCGTCATCATCCGCCCCACCGATCCGACGACTGCGGAGCTGATCGACGTCCGGTCCGGCGGACGGCGGTCGCGGAAAGCAGGCGCGGCCGGTTCACCCGGGGCGGGGCTGCCGGTGATCCGGGGCGGCCGGTGGTCCTGCGAGGGGCACGATCACCGCCCGGGTGGCCCGCACCAGGCGGCACGGTCGCGAGTCGTCGGACCGGATCGACACCGAGCGCCCCACGTGCCGCATCCGTCATCATCCGCCCCACCGATCCGACGACTGCGGAGCGCCGGGGGGGAATGAGCGCGCCCGCGGGCGGGTTGGCATGAGGGATATGAGCATTTCCCTGTCTGTCCTCGACCTCGTTCCCGTGCGCACCGGCCAGACCAGTGCCGAAGCGGTCGCCTCGTCGCTCGCCCTCGCCGAGCGCGCCGACGAACTCGGCCTCACGCGCTACTGGTTCGCCGAACACCACAACATGCCCGCCGTGGCCTCGACGACTCCGCCGGTTATGATCGCCGCCGCGGCCGCACGCACGCGCCGCATCCGGGTCGGGTCGGGCGGCGTGATGCTGCCGAACCACTCGCCGCTCATCGTCGCGGAGCAGTTCGCCGCGCTCGAGGCGCTTGCCCCCGGGCGCATCGACCTCGGTATCGGCCGCGCCCCGGGCAGCGACCCGGTCATCACCCAGTTGCTGCACCGCAGCGGAACGACGAGCGACGTGGACCGGTTCCCCGATCACGTCCGCGACATCCTCGCGCTCACGAGCGCCGAGGGTGCCACCATGTCCTTCACGTCGGGCGGCACGTACACCGTGCGCGCGACGCCCACCGCGACCGGCACCCCCGAGGTGTGGTTGCTCGGCTCGAGCGACTACTCCGCGCAGTTGGCGGCCGCATCCGGGCTCCCCTACGTCTTCGCGAACCACTTCTCCGGTGAAGGACTCGAACGGGCGCTCGCCCTCTACCGAGGGAAGTACCGGCCGAGCGAGGCGCACCCCGAACCCCGCACGTTCGTGACGGCGAACGCCGTCGTCTCACCCACGGCCGAGGAGGCCTGGGATCGCGCGCTGCCGCAGGTGCGCATGATGGCGCGCCTGCGCACCGGGCGTCCGCTCGTCGCGCTCGAGACGGTCGAGGAGGCGCGGGATGCGGAAGCATCCGACAACCTCGCCGCACCGTTCGCCGACTGGGCACGCTCGTCGTGGTTCCTCGGGACGCCGACGGATGCCGCCACCGCCCTCCGCGACTTCAGCGCACGCCATGGCGTCGACGAGGTCATGATCTCACCGGTCGCCGGGGCCTACGCGGACGAGCCGATGACCTCGGCCACGGGGCGCGCGCAGACACTCGAGCTGCTGTCGGGCGCAATCGCCGCGTAGCGTCCGCGTTCCGCATCCGTCCGCGCTGCTTCCTCCTGCCGCTCACGTGTCGCAATCCGTCGCCGCGCCCCACGGAATGCGACACGTGAGCAAAACGGGCTCGCGCTCACATGACGCAATCGGTCGCCGCACCCAGCGGAATGCGACACGTGAGCAAAGCAGCCTCGCGCTCACGTGGCGCAATCGGTCGCCGCAGCCAGCGAACTGCGACACGTGAGCGATGTCGACTCGCGCTCACGTGGCGCAATCGGCGCGCGCGCCCAGCGGATTGCGACACGTGAGCGAAAGTGGGCTCACGTGAGCAAAGTGGGCTCACGTGAGCGAAATGGGCTCGCGCACGCCCGGGGGATCAGGCCTCGGGCTCGCCGCTCAGCAGCCCGCGCAGCCAGTCGCGCGCTTCGACGAAGATGTCGTCGGAGTAGCGATCGGGATAGCGGATGATGGCGCGATCGGCCCGCGGATACGAGCCGAGGAAGATGACCTTCGGGCTCGTGCGGCGAAGACCGAGCAGCGCGTCGGCCATCCGCTCGTCGAGCACGTGACCGTCCGCGTCGATGACGAATCGGTAGCGCCCGAGGGCGTCGCCGATCGGGCGCGAGGCCAGCAGACTCAGGTTGATGCCGCGGGTCGCGAACTGTTCGAGCATGTCGAGCAGCGCGCCCGGGCGGTCATCGGACAGCTCCACGATGAGCGAGGTCTTGTCGGCGCCGGTCTGGGCCGGCGGGGCGACCGTGCGGCTCACGAGCACGAAGCGGGTGACCGCATCCTTCTTGTCGCCGATGCCGTCGGCGAGCAGGTGGAGATCGTGGTGCTCGAGGATTCCGGGCGGGGAGATCGCCGCATCCGCAGCGCTCGTGCCGTCGATCAGTCCGATCGCGCTCGCAACGTTGCTCGCGGCAGGAATGTGGGCGTGAGCCGGCAGTTCGCGGCTCAGCCACTGCAGGCACTGCGCGTACGCGACCGGGTGCGCGGCGATCAGCGACACATCGGCCAGCGTCGTTCCGGGGCGACCGACGAGCACGAAGTTCACCGGCACGAGATACTCGCCGACGATCCGCAGACCCGGCATGGTCGCGAGCGCGTCCTGCGCGGTCGAGACACCGCCGTCGACCGAGTTCTCGATCGCGATCATGGCGGCATCCGAACGCCCCTCGACGACATCGGCGAGCGCTTCGGCGACGTTCCGCACCGGGCGCCACACCTGTCCGCGCGCTTCGGGCACCTGCGCGAGGGCCGCTTCCGTGAACGTCCCGGCGGGGCCCAGATAGCTGTAGGTGCGGGGCGGGACGGATGCGGTAGTCACAGCGACCCAGCCTAGGCGGTCGCGCGCCGTCGCCGCCTTGGAAGGTTCGATGCATCCGCGCGGCTGCCGTCACGACACCCGCAGACCCCCGCCCCCGCCCGCGTCCGCAAACCCCCGCTGGCCGAAAACCACCAGTCTCGGTGGCCGGGCGGGCGACGCCGCGTGCGCCGGAGCCGAGAGGATGACGATCGAATGCCCCCGGCTGCGTGCCGGCCGCGCGCACAGACGACCCGAAGCCCGTCTGCGCGCCGGGCAGGGGAGGAAACGCCATGACCCTCAACGCGCCCGCACGCACCCGGCACCGCCGCCGCGACGATCGCCGGCGGCCGCGTGCCGCATCCGCGCCGCCCCGGCGCCCCGGGCGGCGTGCCCGCCGCATCGCGAGAGACGCCGCGCAGCCGTCGGTGTTCCACGCCGCCCCGAGCGCCGGCCGCATCGCGCGGGCTCGACTCGCGGTGTGCCTGTGCATCGTGCTGTGGATGCTGTACATCGTCACGGTCATCGTCACGCTCGCCCGGGGCGGCGCGCTCTCGGATGCCGCGCAGCTGCTCTCGACCAGCGCGTTCCTGCTGTCCGTGACGCTGCTCACGTTCTCGGCCTGCATGTATCTGCTCGCCCGGGCGGCCGCGCTCCCGCGGTTCGCGGCGCATCGCCGGGTGCGCCGGGTCGACCTGGACGCGCACTTCGCGCACCACTCCCCCACGCTGACCGCGCTGCTGCCGTCGCGGGCGGAGGATCCGGACCTCGTTCGGATGGCGCTGTGGTCGGTCGCGCTGCAGGAGTTCGGCGCGCTGCGGATCGTGCTGCTGCTCGATGACGATCCGCATCCGAGCGATGCCGACGAGCGCGCGGTCCTCGACCGCAGCCGCGCCCTGACCGCCGAACTGGTGCAGGACTTCGCGCCGCCCCGCGCCCGCGCCGAGTACGCCCTCGAGCGGCTTCGCGGCGAGGTCCTGGACGCCCGCACGACCGAGATCGTGATGCGCGAGCACGCGGCCGCCGCGGCCTGGCTACGTGGGCGAGCGGATGCGGAACCCCCGCGCACGCACGTCGAGACGTTCTTCGTCGACCGGGTCCTGCGCGGTCTCGCGGCCGACCTGGACGCGACGGCGACGGCTCTGCACGAGGCCGCCGAGGCGGGCGAGCCGCCGCTTCCCCGGGCGCGCGCGGAGCAGCTCCTGCTGCGTATCGTGCGGATCTTCTCGGTCGAGGCGACGGTCTTCGAACGGAAACGCTTCGCCTCGCTCTCGCACGAGCCCAACAAGGCCATGAACCTGAACAGCTACCTCCAGCTGCTCGGCGGTCGCTACCGTGTCGTCTCCGACGGGATCACCGAAACGCTCGTCCCCGCCGGCGACGCCGCGCACGAGACGGGCGAGATCATCGACGTGCCCGAGAGCGACTACATCCTGACCCTCGACGCCGATTCGATGCTGCTTCCGGAGTACTGCCTCCGACTGGTGCTCGAACTCGAGCGGGCCGGCAACGAGCGGGTGGCGGTCATGCAGACCCCGTACTCCGCGTACCGCGGCGCCCCGTCGCGGATCGAACGCCTCGCGGGCGCGACGACCGACCTGCAGCACATCGTGCACCAGGGGCTCTCGGCGTTCGGGGCGACGTTCTGGGTGGGCGCGAACGCGATCCTCCGCCGCGAAGCGCTCACCGATCTGCGCCGCGAGAGCGTGGAGCGCGGGATGCGGGTCGTCCGGTTCATCTCCGACCGCACCGCGATAGAAGACACCGACTCCAGCCTCGATCTCGCGATCCACGGCTGGTCGCTGCGCAACTACCCCGAGCGGCTCAGCTACAGCGCCACCCCTCCGGATTTCGGTGCCCTCGTGATCCAGCGCCGGCGTTGGGCGGATGGCGGACTGCTCGTGCTGCCGCGACTGCACGACCTGATCCAGCGTCGTCGCCGCGCGGGCACCCCGCTGTCGGTCCCCGAGCGCCTGCTGCGTGCCAACTACCTCGGTTCGATCGCCTGGGTCACGCTCGGGCTGATCGCGATCCTCACGCTGTATCCGCTGGACGGGCAGCTGGTCACGGTGCTGCTGCTGCTGATCGTGCTGCCCTACTTCGTCGAGATGGCCTCCGATCTGCATCACCTCGGGTACCGACGCCGTGACGTCGTCGGCGTCTACGGCCTCAATCTCCTGCTGCTGACCGTGAATCTCGCGGGCACGATCGGGTCGATCGGGCAGGCCCTGACCGGCCGCAAAGCCCGGTTCGTCCGCACCCCCAAGGTGCACACCCGCACGTCGGCGCCGGCCCTGATGCTCGTGGCGCCACTGCTCCTCACCGCCGGCGCCACCGTCATCGCGGTGCGCGGCGCACTCGACGGAGCCTGGGGAACGACCGTGTTCGCGGGCATCACCGCGCTCTCGCTCGCTCTGGCGCTCGTGCGACTCGTCGGCATCCGGAACACGCTGTCCGACATCTGGTGGGGATGGCTGAACTGGATCTGGGTCGCCGCCGACGCGGCCCCGGCGCCGGCCCACGCGGGCGCGGCCCGATGGGCGAGCATCATCGACGACGGCCCCCTCGAGGCGATGGAGGTGGCCCGATGAGCCGCATCCGCCCCGCCACCGTCTCGCGGTTCGCCGGCAGGCGCCTCTCGCTGCCGCGTCTCGCGGCGAGCATCGTGGGCATGATCGTGGCGTCCGCATCCGTATTCGCGGCCGTCGTGATGCCCCAGCTGGCCCCGCCGATCTCCGGCGCGGCCGCCGCGCAGCAGTGGTTCGCCGGCTACTACGACGTGACGCTGGAGTCGGCCGAACAGCTCGCTCGGAGCGCGCTCGAGCAGACGACGGGCGGCGCGGTCCTCGCTTTCGTGGTGGCCGCAGGAGACGACGACTGCACGCCGACCTGGGGCAAGGCCTACACGCTCGACGACGCGGCGAGACTCTTCGAGCTCGACCGGCGGGTGGAGCGGATGCACCGCGAGGGCACACCGGTCGCGGTCTCGTTCGGCGGTGCGATCAACACCGAACTCGCCGCCGCCTGCGCGGATGCGGAATCGCTGGCGGGCGCGTACCGCACGGTGCTCGACCGGTATCGCCTCGACGTCATCGACCTCGACATCGAGGGCGACCTGCTCGCCGATACGGCCGCGACCGCCCGTCGCGCCGCCGCCGTCGCCGCACTCCAGGCGGAGCGTCGCGCCGATGACCGCCCGCTCGACGTCTGGCTCACCCTGCCGATCGCGCCGTACGGGTTGACGCCCGAGGGCATCGAGCAGGTCGACGCGTTACTCTCGGCCGGGGTCGAGGTCGCCGGGGTGAACGGCATGACCATGAATTACGGAACCGACGGAACGGTCGCGTCGATGTCGGCGCTCAGCATCGACGCGCTGACCGCGCTCGCCCCTCAGCTGGCGGATGCGTGGGATCGCCACGCGGTCGACCTCCCGCCCGGCGGCGTCTGGTCGCTGATCGGCGCGACGCCCATGATCGGCCGCAACGACGTCGCCGGCGAGGTGTTCACGCTCGACGACGCGCGCGCACTGAACGCCTTCGCGAAGGAGCACGGGGTGGCGCGCATGTCGATGTGGTCACTCAACCGCGATCAAACCTGTGGGTCGAACTACCCGCATCCGACCGTCGTGTCGACCGGATGCAGCGGCATCGAGCAGGGCGGCGAGCGCTTCGCCGCCCTGCTCGACGACGGCTACTCCGGGACGCCCGGCGGACGCGCCCTCGACGAGGGCGACGGCGACGTCATCGCCGACGACCCGAAAACGAGCCCGTACCCGGTCTGGTCGTCGCAGATGTTCTACTCGTCTGCCGTCAAGGTCGTCTGGAACGGTTCGGTCTACATGTCGAAGTGGTGGAACGAGGACGGCCCGACTCCTGATGACCCGACCCTCGACGTCGCCGGGTCCGCGTGGAGCTATCTCGGCCCCGTCCTCGACTCGGACACGCCCTTCACGTTGCCGCAGCTGCCGGCCGGCACCTATCCGGACTGGTCGGTGTCGACGCTGTACAACCAGGGCGACCGTGTGATGCTCGACGGCAGCGGCTACGAGGCCAGATGGTGGTCGCAGGGTCAGCGGCCCGACCGGTCCGTCCTCGACCGCGACTACTCGCCCTGGAAGCTCATCACTCCGCCGTGAGCGGATGCGGCCGGTGCGTCCGCGGGCCCGAACTCGGCGAATCGCTCATCGATGGCAACCGTCGCCCAGGTCTCGCGCGACCTCGGCAGCATCCGCCCCACGGCGCGAAATCTCGCCTCACCGACGCGCGCCGCCATCCAGACCGCGACCGCATCCACGATCGCGTCCGCCGCCCCGACATCGCTGTCGTCCAGAAGGACGACATCCACTCCGCGCGCGCGGGCCTGGGCGGCGGCCGCGGTCAGCGGCTCGCGCACCAGCAGTCCGGCCCGCAGACTGTCGCGCAGTTCGCCCTCCTGCGCGGCGAACCGGCGCCGGTCCGCGGCGGTCGGCGGCGGGCCGTCCGCAAGCCGCTGCAGCACCGGCACGACCGTGCGAGCGAGGTCCGCGACGCGGTCGGCGAGTTCGTCACGCGCGGCGCGCGACCAGCTCTCGGCCTCGATAGACGCGACGGCCTCGGCGTGCAGCGCGGCGATGTCGGCCTGCATCCGTCCGAGAACGCCGAGCAGCGCGGCCGCGAGGATCACAATCGCGATCGGTCGCACCGTCATCTGCAGCACCTGGCCCGAAGGAGCCTGCGCGACGAACCCCGCGACGACGATCGCGGTGACGACGACCGCCGCGCCGAGGAGCGCGATCCGCGGACGGCGGCGGAGGGCCACCGCGACGAGGACGAAGGCGGCGGCGGTCGCGAACCAGGTCGCGCCGTAGGTGAAGGGCACGAACGCGAGGCCGACGGCCACGGCTCCGACGACCGTCGCGACCACCACCGCGACCCGGCCGCGGGACGGAACGAGAGTCGGCGAACGCCGGAGGGTTTCGGCGGCCCACACCACGGCCGCGAGAATGACCGCCTGCACGATCACGCTCGAGGGGGCTGCCGCGACCGCCGCGACCGCCGAGAAGACCTGGACGATCACGAACATGACGGCGACCACGCCGAGTCCCGCACGGAGCGCGCGCTGGCCGTCGGCGCGGAGATCGCCGCCCACGGCCGGCCGCTGCACCGCCAGCCGCACGCGGGTGCCCCGGCCGGGGGTCGAGAAGATCTCGCCGCTGCCGCCGGGCACGCGCGCCATCCGCGCCACGATGCTCTGCCGGATGCCGAGACGGTCGTGCGGGATCGCCGACACGTCGAACCCGACGCCGTCGTCTCCGACCTCGACATGGATCTCGGAGTCGGAGACGACCAGCGCGACGGTGCGCGCCGCATCCGGACCGGCGTGCCGCACGCTGTTGCCCAACGCCTGCCGCACCGCCGCCACGATCGGCTCCTGCACCTCGGCCGGCATCTCGGATCCCGTGCGTCCCGCCTCGCGGAACGCGGCGCCGTGCTGCGCGGCTTCGGCCCAGAGAGCCGCCCGCAGCGTCGGCCGTTCGTCGGCATCCTCATCGACGAGCCGGGTCACGCCCGCGGCCGCACGTCGCGCCTGCTCGGCCACCCGATCGTGCGGAATGGGCAGGTCGGTCGCCGCGACGTTCAACGTCGCGAGGATCTCGTCGTGCACGAGCGCACTCGCCCGGGCACGGGCAGCGAGCCGCCCCCGCTCCGCCGACGCGCGGGCCGCCGCGGCGGCGGTCTCGGTCGCGGCCCGATCGAGACCGCGCGCGACCGACAGGATGCGGTCGCCGACGACGCAGATCACCGCCCCGGTCAGCAGGGCGTGCAGGTCGTTGACGACACCGTCCATGTCGAATCCGCCGAACAGCGGGCGGTAGACGATGCCGGCGGCCGCTCCCGCCGCGACCGTCACCCATGCCAGCGTGCGCCCCTGCGCGACGAGCGCCATCACGACCGCCGCACTGGACGCGGTCAGGATCCACGGGATCCGGCCGACGCCGTGCCCGGATGCGGCGACGGGAAAGGCGAGCAGCACCGACAGATACAGAAGCACGGCGACGAGCCCGCACACCCGCACGGCCCGGTCGGGCAGCCAGCGGACGACGACCGCGGGCAGAAGGGTGAGTACGGCCGCCGCACCCGCGAGCAGCGAGTACCAGAGCGGGAACGGGCGCTGCCCGCCGCCGGCGATGAAGGTGAGGTTGACCGCGACGATCGCCCCGATCAGGACGGCGGCGGCGATCACGAAGATTCGGCGCGCGGAACGCTCGCCGGGCCCGGCTTCAGCCACGGCGCGGAGCGGGCACGAACCCGTCTTCGATGCCGCGCTGGTAGAGCTCGACCTTCGTCGTGGCGGGCCGGCCGAGCTGGTGGTAGATCGAACGGATGCGGCGGAGGTGGTCGTTGACGGTGTTCTCGCTGATGAAGAGGCGCGCGGCGACCTCCCGGGCGCCCAGCCCGGAGGCGTACAGCCCGAGCACCTCGCGCTCGCGCACCGTCAGCGGGGCGCTTTCGAGGCGGGGATCGGTGTCGAGCGCCGACGCCCATTCGGCCGTCGGCACGTGCGTGCCCTCCGCGGCGGCGTGCAGCGCCGCGACGATGCTCTCGTGCGGGGCGGACTTGCGGAGGATGCCGAGCACGTCGGTGCGCGAGGCGGCACGGACCAGGTACGCGTCTTCGCCGGAGGTCAGCACGAGCACGCGCGCACCCCACGACCGGATGCGCGCGACGTTCGTCTCCGGATCGGTGCCGTCCCGGAGGCTGAGATCGAGCAGCACGACGTCCGCATCCCGCATCGGCTGCACCAGGTCGTGCACCGTGAGGGCGTGGCGGGCGAACACGAGCCCGTCCGCGCCGTCGACGAGGTGCCGCACGGCCAGGGCCAGCAGCTCGTGGTCATCCACGATCGCGATGCGCACCGCATCTGCCATCGCTCCCCCTCGGGTCAACGTTCACCCTGAGTATGGCCCACCGGCCGGCGCGGTGAGCGAACGAAGTCACGCAAGACGTGACCGATGCCGCCCGCGCACGGCAGACTAAGCGTATGAGCCGAGCTGGATCTCCCGCAGACGCGTCCGACCTCATCGATGTCGACGAGCTGATCTCCGCCTACTACGACCGCAAGCCCGACCCCTCGGTGCCCGCCCAGCGCGTGGCATTCGGCACGAGCGGCCACCGCGGCTCCAGCCTGTCGACGAGCTTCAACGAAGACCACATCCTCGCCACGACCCAGGCGATCGTGGATTACCGCAACGCGCAGGGCATCGCCGGTCCCCTGTTCCTCGGGCGCGACACGCACGGGCTGTCGCTGCCGGCGGAGCGGAGCGCGATCGAGGTGCTCGTCGCGAACGGCATTGATGTGCGCGTCGACGCCCGCGATTCGTGGGTGCCGACACCGGCGCTCAGCCACGCCATCCTGAACTACAACCGTGACCGCGACGCCGCCGACCCCGGCCGGAGCGACGGCATCGTCGTGACGCCGAGCCACAACCCGCCTCGCGACGGCGGCTTCAAGTACAACCCGCCCCACGGCGGCCCCGCCGACACCGACGCGACGAGCTGGATCGCCGACCGGGCGAACGAGCTGATCGCGGGCGGCCTCGAGGGCGTCCGCCGCACGCCGCACGCCGACATCGACGCCGACGCGCTCGGTCAGTACGACTTCCGCGAGGCGTACGTCCGCGATCTCGACTCGATCATCGACATCGCCGCGATCAAGAAGTCCGGCATCCGGATCGGCGCCGACCCGCTCGGTGGCGCCTCGGTCGAGTACTGGGGCCTCATCGCCGAGCACTACGGCATCGACCTCACGGTCGTGAACCCCGATGTCGACCCGACCTGGCGTTTCATGACGCTCGACTGGGACGAGAAGATCCGGATGGACCCGTCGTCGCCGAACGCGATGGCCTCGCTGGTCGCACGCCGTGACGAGTACGACATCCTCACCGGCAACGACGCGGATGCCGACCGGCACGGCATCGTCACCCCCGACGCCGGGCTCATGAACCCGAACCACTACCTCGCGGTCGCCATCGACTACCTGTTCTCGCACCGCGAGGGGTGGCCGGCGGATGCGGCAGTGGGCAAGACGCTCGTCTCGTCGATGATCATCGACCGCGTCGTCGAAGCGCTCGGCCGCCCGCTCTACGAGGTGCCGGTCGGCTTCAAGTGGTTCGTTCCCGGGCTGCTCGACGGGTCCGTGGCCTTCGGCGGCGAAGAGTCGGCCGGTGCGTCGTTCCTCCGCTTCGACGGCTCGGTGTGGACGACCGACAAGGACGGCATCCTGCTGTGCCTGCTCGCCGCCGAGATCCTCGCGGTCACCGGCAAGACGCCGTCGCAGCGGTACGCCGAGCTCGAGGACACCTACGGGGCATCCGTGTACCAGCGCGTCGACGCACCGGCGACTCCCGCGCAGAAGGCCGCACTCGGAAAGCTGTCGCCGGATGCGGTCACCGCGACCGAGCTCGCCGGCTCCGAGATCATCGCCAAGCTGTCGCACGCGCCGGGCAACGGCGCGCCGATCGGGGGCCTCAAGGTGGTCACGGCCGACGCGTGGTTCGCCGCGCGCCCCTCCGGCACGGAAGACGTCTACAAGCTCTACGCCGAGTCGCTCCGCGGCGAGGGACACCTCCGCCAGGTGCAAGACGCGGCCCGCGCGGTCGTCACCGAGGCGCTCGGCGACGCCTGACCGCGCCGCGGGGGCTCGCGCTCGGGGGGCTCGCGCTTGCGGGGGGGCGCGCTGCGGGGGGGCTCGCTCTCTCGCGACTCCTCACCCCGGTTCACTTGCCTCACTTGCACGCTTTGGGCACCGAAAAGCGTGTATTCGGGGCAAGTGAAGCTCTCGGGGAGGCCCGGGCGGGGGTCAGGGGCGGAGGGACGCGCGCCAGTCCGCGAGCAAGCGGGCCGTCGCGACCGACTGCGCCCACGGCATCTGCGGGGCCTCACTGCGACCGTCGGCGATCGCGGCGGAGACCGCATCCGCTTCCGCCGCGAACGGATCGAGCGTCGACACCGTGACGATCTCGGCGCGCGATTCGGTCCGCACGCCGAAGGTGCGGCCCGACTCGAGCCGACTGCCCCAGAGGTCGCCGGAGGTGATCGTGCCCAGACCGCCCTCGAGCGTCACGATTTTCGGCAGATCCTCCACGATCGACGCCCGCAGGTCGGCGACGAAGGTGCCGGCCACGACCCGCGCGCGAGCGGTCTCGTCGACCGCGCCGACGACACCATCCGCTTCGCCGATGTGCAACTCGTCGAGGTCGATCCCCGCCGCCGCGGCGACGGCCACCACGAGCGACATCGGATAGCCGCCCACATCGAGGATCGCCCCACCCGCAACAGCCGGATCGAACAGCCGACCCTCGCGCGAGCCGGCCGCGAACCCGAACGACGCGGCGAGCGCACGCATCCCGCCGATCCGCCGCGAACGGATGACGTCATCGAACGCGGCCGCGAAGGGACCGAAGCGGTACTTGTAGGCCTCGACGAACGGGCGCCCGGTCGCCGCTGCGGCCGCGAGGACGCGCATGGTCTCGGAGAGCGACGGCGACACGGGCTTCTCGCAGAGCACGGCTTTGCCCGACTCGAGCGCGGCGACCGACAACTCCGCGTGCGTCGTGTGCACGGTCGCGATGTAGACCGCGTCGACGTCGTCGCGGGCGAGCACGTCGGCGTATGTTCCGGCGACCGGAGCGCCGTATTCGTCGGCGAAGGCGCGCGCGCGGTCGGGATCGGTGCTGCCGACCGCCTGCAGCACCCCATGGGTGCTCCGCGGCAACGCGCGGGCGAAGAATCCGCCGATCTGCCCCGGCCCGAGGATGGCCCACCGTGTCCGCTGCACGCCCCGACCGTAGCAGCGTCCGCCCCGCTCGGCCCCACCCCTGTGCCCCCGCCCGCTCGGCCCCACGCTCGGCCCAACCCCCGTGCCCCCGCCCGCAACTCGCTAGGACGCCGAAACGGGATCTTCGCGCCGAGACAGTGGGGTTACCCCTCCGTCTCGGCGCGAAGATCCCGTCTCGCGGCCGATCTGGCCCGGGCGGCGGTTAGGCGCGGGAGCGGCGGATGCGGCGGCGGCGCGCGCCGACCGCGAACAGCAACCCACCGAGCAGCAGCACGCCGTAGGCGATCGGGATGATCGGACCGAGCTCGGCGCCGGTGACCGCCAGCGGAGATGCCGCGCGCACCTCCAGCGGAACCCAGCCGATCAAGGCACCGGACGCATCCGTCACCGCCAGACGGTGAGCGCCCACCGGCGTCTCCACCGGAACGCGCACCGAGATGTCACCCGACGACGAGACGGTCCGCGTCCCGAGCAGCGTCGGCGTCGAGAACAACCACGCACTCACCGACTCACCCGCCCGGCCCGCGCCCACCCCGACCGTGATCGACGAACCGGCCGTGACCGCACCCGGAGCGGTGATCCCACCCTGCAGCGCGGGCGTCAGCGCCGATTCGAGCGGCGCAATCGCACCACTCGGCGTGCCGGGCCCACCACCCGGACCCCCGGGCGTACCGGGCCCACCCGGCGTACCCGGCGTACCCGGCGTCCCGGGACCACCCGGCGTGCCCGGCCCGCCCGGCTCGACCGGCGCGGTCTCGACGATCACCGGCGACGACGTTCCCTCGCCGGCGACGAAACCGGAGGCGGATGCGGTCGCCACCGCGCGCAGCTCGGCGCCCACGTCGGCCGTGGTCGCCGTGTACGTCGCTCCGGTCGCGCCGATCGCGCGGCCGTCGCGGGTCCACGTGTAGGCGACCTCCGCGTCGCTCGGGTCGGTGGTGACGCTGGCGGTCAGCACCTCTCCGACGCGGGGCGTGCCCGTGATCGTCACGTCGCCGAGGGTCACCTGACGCTCGATCGCGACCGCGTAGGTTCGCGTCGCGCCGTTCGGGGCGGTGACGTCCACACTGCCGGTGGCGGATGCATCCGACGGCTGCGCGATCTGCACGGTCGCGTCGGAGTCGACGGCGACCGCAGACAGCACCGGCCAGCCGGAACCCTGGGTGCGCACGGTGTACTGCTCGGTCGCCGGATCGAAGGCCGCGACGGCGGTGCCGCCGACCGACAGGCGCGCGAGGTCGGCGATCCCGGCGGGCGCCGCGGCGAGGCCGAAGATCTCCACCTCGGAGACGATCATGTGCGTGTTCGGCCGCGCCTGCAGCACGACGCGCACGTCGTCAGCGGTGACGCCGGCGAGCGGCACGTCGACGACCGGTGCACCCGTGTCGGGCAAGGGAACGGCCACGGACTCTCCGGCGACCCACTCGCCGCCGGCCGTGCGGTGCTCGACACGAAGACTCGCGGGCCAGGTCGCCCCGCCATCGCGGTAGAAGGACACGCGCACGTGCCCGACCTGCTCGGTGCCGGAGAGCGCGTAGGTCAACGTGTCCTGCGCGTTCTTCGTGCCCGAGCGCCAGTTCGACCAGCCCTTGTCGGTGGTGACCCCGTTCGTCGTGCGTTCGACGCCGTAGCTCGAGCTCTCGGTGAACGTGGCCGTCGCCCTGCTCTGCGGAGCCACGTTGCGCTCGCTGGGTTCGGTGACGATCACCGTGAGCCGGGCGGGCAACGTGTCGGTGCCTCGTCCCGCGGCGGTTCCCGTCACGACGACGGTGCCCGGCTGGGCGAGGTCCGCATCCGAGATCCCCGACCAGTCCCACTCGACCGGGGTGTCGTACGCGGTACCGCCCAGGCGCACCTCCGCGGGAACCGCGGTCGGCGCCGCCGCGCGCACCCGGTCGACCGCCGCGCCGGCGTAGGTCGTCAGCGATACGGGACGGGTCGCGGTGTACGCGCCCACCTCGACCGTCGCGAGCGCACCCTCGAAGCGGGCGCCGAACACGTCGGTACCCGATCCGGGCACCTCGACGGTTCCGGGCACCGACCAATCGGCCCCCGACAGATCCCATTCGACGGCCGCGGTGCGCTCGACGCCCCCGCGGTAGCGGAGCGTTACGGTGCCGGGAAGCTCCGGAGCCTCACCGACCGCCGTGCTGGCGGTCACCGGAGCGACCCCCTGCACCGCCGTCGAGGCCGGCGTCCACCGCTGGTTCGCGCCGTTGTTCGAGGTCCACGTGCCGACGCTCGTGCCGTCCGCCGTGCCCTGCCCGTTCACATCGAGAACGCGCTCCGCGGCGACGCTGAGCAGCGAGTACGTGCGACCGTCCGCGGTCGACGGAATCCACTGCAGCGCGGGATCGGATGCGGCCGCCGCCGCATCCGCCGTCACCAGGGTCGTCCCGGTACCGGACACCGCGAGGAACCGGCCGTCACCCGCCTGCAACGCGAGGCGGTGCCGGTTCGTGCCCTCGCCGCCGAGCGACCGCACGGTCCACGTCTGCGCGGGCGCGGTGGTCGCGTCGGTCGCACTCGTCCGGATGCGGAGGCCGGCCGCATCCGCGGCGAGCGCCTTTCCGCTCTGCACACCGAGCAGCTGGAGGGTCGCCCCGTCCTCGAACGCGACCGCATCCGCGGAGACGCCCGACACACCCGTGACCACGAAGGTCGTCACGGACTTCGCCGGAACCGTCAGGACGGCCGACCGGGATGCGGCGTCGATCGGCACCGCATCGCCCTCGACGAGCGCGTTGCCGGTGACGTCGCCGGCCGACGATTCGGTGGTCACCACGGGAGTGACGGTCGCGCCGGGAGCGATCTGCCCGAACTGCGAGAGGTCGAGCTCGACCGTGCGCGCAGACGCCTCACTGTTGACGTGAACGAGGGTGACGCCGTCGCCCTCGGCCGTGAGAGCCGCGGTCGTCTGCGCGTCGTTCGTCGGGATCAGGTGGTCGCCGGGCTCGATGTAGTGCGTGAAGTTGCGCACGGTGTTGAACTTCGCGTTCGTCAGCACCTGGCACGACGGGTCGGCGTCGCCATCCGCGATGCGCCGTTCCGAATCGCCCTCGGCGTTGCAGTCGAAGTCGATGAAGACGCTGCCCCAGTTGAGGTCTTCGACCTTCTCCATGTTGTAGAGATCTTCGACGGGCTGCCAGAACACCCATGCCGCCGGCTCGAGCTCGCGGAGGTCGTCGACGATGCGCGTGGCCATCCCGAGACCGTTCTCGATGTTCGTCTGGTTGAAGCCCGTGCCGTCCCAGTCGCCCTCGACCTCGCTCATCCACAGCGGCTTGTCGGATGCTTTCGCGATGTCGCGCGCGACCATCCGGTCGCCCGTGCCGTACGTGTGCACGTTGAGCTGGTCGACCGCGTCCTTCGACTCGTCGCTCCAGCCGTTCCAGTTCTGCACGAAGATCGACGGGTTCGTCTCGTCCATCGCGGAGATGCTGACGTCGGTGGCCGTGCCGGGGGCGGCGAGGCGGTCGCGGAGCACCTGGATCATCTGGTCCTGGCGCGAGGGCCCGATGTGCGCGCCCTCCTGACGGCTCGCGCTCGTCGGCCAGGTCGCACCCGCAGGGATCCGTGTCTGCCAGTAATTCGTGTTGGGTTCGTTGAACGGATCGAGCGTGTCGAACTGGATGCCGTGATCCTTCTCGAGCTCCTCGACGACGTTCACGAGGTACCCGGCGAACGCCGCCATGTCTTCGGGCGCCAGCTGCTCGCTCGTGGCGTTGTTCACGCCGCCGGAGACGAATCCGCTCTGGGTGAGGAAGTACGGCGGCGAGTTGCTGAACGCCTCCCAGTGGGTGACCTTGTCTTTCAGCGCGTCGATCCACCAGCGCTGCGCCGCATCCGCGTCGAGGTCGTAGCTCGCCGGGTCCTCCGCGTCCCACGCGGCCGCGTACCGGTCGCGGTCGGCGAACGTCGCAGAGATGTCGCCGTCCGCATCCGTCGCGTCGAGGTCGGGGTTCCACCATCCGGGCACCGCGCCACCCGGGCGCAGGTACGACGGCACATCGGTCGCGTTGCCGCCGCCGATGTTGTAGCGGGCAATGTTGAGGTTCAGCCCCTCTTCACCGAAGACCGCGTCGAACAGCTTCTGGCGCACATCCGCCGGGTAGCCACCGGTCGCGTTCGCGAACCAGACCAGGCTCGTGCCCCACCCCTCGAAGGGATCCGACGCGTACGACGGATTCGGGGTGATGCGGACGGATGCGGCCGCGTGCGCAGCCTGCGGCGCGGCCGTCGTTCCCGCGACGAGCGCGCCGGCGCTGAGTGCGCCGACGCACAGTAGCGACAGGATTCGGGTGGACTTCATCGTCGTTCCTTCCGGCCGCGGCGATGCGGCGTGGAGTGTGTGGCGGTGTGGTGCAGAGAGCGCCCGCGCAGAGCGGCACTCGTGTTGACGTAAACATGTTGACGTCAACACCGACCATAGGCGACACACAGTCCGCGCACAAGGTCTTTTCGCCCGCTCCCCGCGAGGGCGTGAGCCAGCGGCGGGTCAGGCGCGGAGGAGTGAGCGGCGGGTCAGGCGGGGGCGGCCGAACTGCCGCGGACCACGAGCTCGGTCGGGATCACCATCCGCTCGGTCGCCGCGCCCTCGCCGTCGATCTCGGCGAGGAGAGCCCGGATGGCGGCGGCACCGACGCGTCCGAAATGCTGGCGCACGGTCGTCAGCGGGGGCCAGAAGTTCGCCGCGTCGGCGGTGTCGTCGAACCCCACGACGCTGACCTCGCCCGGAACCGCGCGGCCCGCCTCGTGCAGCGCCCGGATCACACCCAGCGCCATCTGATCGTTCGCCACGAACACGGCGGTGATGTCGCGATCTTCGGCGATCCGCCGGCCGATCTCGTACCCGGAGTCCGCGGTCCAGTCCCCGACGGCCACCTCGGGCACGCGCACCCCGCGCGCCTCGAGCGTTTCGCGCCACGCCTCGCGGCGTCGCTCGGCGGCGTAGGACTCCAGCGGGCCCGACACGTGCCAGACCGTCTCGTGCCCGAGATCGAGCAGATGGCCCGTCGCGAGTCGCGCACCCTGCGCCTGATCGTTGTCGACGACCGGGTAGGCGTACGCCGCGTTCGAGTCGACGACGACCACGGGAAGTCCCGTCGGCAGCGCGAGCTCGGTCTCGCCCAGCCGGTGCGTCTCGATCAGGATGACGACGCCGTCCACCGCGTGCTCGACCAGGCGCACGAAGGCCCCCGACACATCGGACTGCGTCGCGGACTCGACCGTGATGAGGGTCAGCGAGTAGCCCGCATCCGCCGCGACCGACGCGACGGCGTCGAGCGTGCGCGTGTTGCCGTAGCTCGAGAGCGAGAACATGATCACGCCGATGCTGCGGAAGCGTCCGGAGCGGAGCGCCCGCGCGGCGCTGTTGGGCCGGTAGCCGAGCCGGGCCATCGCTTCGAGCACGCGTTTGCGGGTGTCGGGGTCGACGTTCGCGCGGCCGTTCGCCACCCGCGACACGGTCTGGCCCGAGACTCCGGCCTCGGCGGCGACGTCGGCCATCGAGGTCTCGCGTCGTCGGGAGCGCGCCGCAGCGGTCACGGATGCTGCGTCTTCGCCCATGTCCGGATCCCCTCGATGTTGACGTTGACATGTTATCCATACCGGTTTATGTTTACGTCAACATCCTCCGCATCGGTCAGGAACGACCCGCGGAGCGGCATGACAGAAAAGGCTTCGGACGATGACGACCACAGCAGCACCCCCACCCGCGGTGCGCACACCCCGACGGCGACGGCTCCGGATCGACGAGCGCGGCTGGCTGTTCGTGGCCCCGTTCGCGATCGTCTTCGCGCTCGTGTTCCTCGCCCCGCTCGCGTACTCGCTCTACCTGAGCCTGTTCCGCGAACAGATCGTCGGCGGCAACGCCTTCGTCGGGTTCGAGAACTACCTCACCGCGTTCAGCGACCCGAAGCTCTGGGACGGATTCCTGCGCGTTCTGCTCTTCCTGCTCATCCAGGTGCCGATCATGCTGGTGCTCGCCCTCGCCGCCGCGCTCGCGATCGATAGCGGCCGCCTCCTCGGCTCGGGCTTCAGCCGCATCGTGATCTTCCTCCCGTACGCGGTGCCGGCCGTCGTGGCGGTGCTCATGTGGGGCTACATCTACGGCGATCGATTCGGTCTCGCCGGCAACATCAACGACTTCCTCGGGGGCGAGTACCTCAAGCCCTTCCTGCCGGAATGGATGATGCTGTCGATCGGCAACATCGTCACGTGGCAGTTCATCGGCTACAACATGCTGATTTTCTACTCCTCGCTGAAGACCATCCCCGGCGACCTGTACGAGGCCGCGTCCCTCGACGGCGCGGGCGCCTGGCGCACGATCGTCTCGATCAAGCTCCCCGCGCTCCGCGGATCCATCGTGATCGCGACGATCTTCTCGATCATCGGCAGCTTCCAGCTCTTCAACGAGCCGAACATCCTGAAGCCGCTCGCCCCGAACACGATCACCACGTTCTTCACGCCCAACATGTACGCGTACAACCTTTCGTTCGCGGGCCAGCAGTACAACTACGCCGCCACCGTCGCGATCATCATGGGCCTCATCACCGCGATCGTCGCCTACGTCGTGCAGCTGCGTGGATCCCGTCAGGAGATTCGATGACCGCCCCCACCCTCGACCGGACGCCCACGACGCGGCGCCGTCGCTCGTCGGCACCCGGATACGTCCGAGCGTCCTCCACTCGTCCGCGCCGCTCGGTCGTGCTCACGATCCTGGTCGCGCTGTTCCTGATCTACTCGCTGCTGCCGCTGTTCTGGCTGCTGATCAACGCGACCAAGACGCAGGCCGACCTGTTCACGACCTTCGGGCTCTGGTTCGGCGACAGCTTCTCGCTGTGGGACAACATCGTCGCGACATTCACCTACCGCGACGGCATCTTCCTCCGCTGGCTCGGCAACACCCTTCTCTACGTCGTGGTCGGCGCCGGCGGCGCGACACTGCTCGCGACCCTCGCCGGGTACGGGCTCGCGAAGTACAACTTCCGCGGACGCAAAGCCGTCTTCGCCGTCGTCATCGGCGCGGTCGCGGTGCCCGGCACCGCCCTCGCCGTTCCGACCTTCCTGATGTTCAGCCAGCTGGGCCTCACGAACACCCCGTGGGCCATCATCATCCCGTCGCTGATCAGCCCCTTCGGCCTGTACCTGATGTGGGTGTTCGCCACCGAGGCCGTCCCGACCGAGCTGCTGGAAGCGGCGCGGATGGATGGCGCGGGCGAGTTCCGCACCTTCTTCACCATCTCCGCGAAGCTGCTCACCCCCGGCATCGTGACCGTGCTGCTGTTCGCGGTCGTCGCGACCTGGAACAACTACTTCCTGCCGCTCATCATGCTGAGCGATCCGGCCTGGTACCCGCTCACGGTCGGCCTCAACCAGTGGAACGCGCAGGCCACCGGCGCCGCCGCGCAGCCCATCTACAACCTGGTGATCACGGGCTCGCTCCTGTCGATCATCCCCATCGTCGTCGCGTTCCTCATGCTGCAGCGGTTCTGGCAGTCGGGACTCAGCGCCGGAAGCGTCAAGCAGTGACGAGGGGAACTGCCTGACCACGTTCGTCTCCTCCCTCCGGGGCATCCCACCCCGCACCCGAAGAGCCGGAGCATCCGCCCCGGCACCCGAAATACCCCGGGGCATCCGCCCGGGAACCTGCAACACCCGGGGCACCCGCCCCGGCATCCACAACAACGAAGTGAAGGAAATCCCATGACACCCATGCGCAAGGGCTCGGCGCTGCGTCGCATCGCATTCGTCGTGGCCGCGACTGCCATCGCCGGCAGCTCGCTCGCCGCGTGCTCCTCCGGCGGACCCGCCGCGGGCAGCGGCTCGGCCGACGATCTGGACGCCGCCCTCGAGGCCGGCGGCGAGATCACGTACTGGTCCTGGACCCCGTCCGCCGAGGACCAGGCCGCCGCGTTCGAGAAGGAATACCCGAACGTCAAGGTCAACGTCGTCAACGCCGGAACGAACACCGAGGAGTACACCAAGCTCCAGAACGCGATCAAGGCCGGTTCGGGCGCGCCCGACGTGGTGCAGGTCGAGTACTACGCCTTCCCGCAGTTCGCCCTCACCGAGGGCCTGCTCGACCTGGCCCCGTACGGCTTCGGCGACCTCGAGGGCGACTACACGGCATCCACCTGGAACTCGGTCGACTTCGACGGCAAGATCTACGGTCTGCCGCAGGACTCGGGCCCCATGGCGTTGTTCTACAACAAGACGGTGTTCGACCAGTACGGCCTCACCGTCCCCACCACCTGGGACGAGTACATCGCGGAAGCCAAGAAGCTGACCGCCGCCGACCCGACGAAGAAGATCACCAACGACACCGGCGACTCCGGCTTCGCGACCAGCATGATCTGGCAGGCCGGCGGCCAGCCGTTCCAGGTCGACGGCACGAACGTGACGCTCGACCTGGCCGACGAGGGCTCGCAGAAGTGGGCCGACACGTGGAACCAGCTCGTCGACGGCGATCTGCTCTCGGACGCCTCCAGCTGGAGCGACGAGTGGTTCCAGGGCCTCGGCGACGGATCGATCGCGACTCTCGTGATCGGCGCATGGATGCCCGGCAACCTGGAGGCATCGGTTCCGGATGCCGCCGGCGACTGGCGCGTCGCGCCCATGCCGACCTACGACGGCACCCCGGTGTCGGCGGAGAACGGCGGCGGCGGCCAGGCGGTCACCAAGCAGAGCGAGAACCCGGCGCTGGCCGCCGCGTTCCTCAAGTGGCTGAACAACGACCAGGCGAGCATCGACATCTTCGCGGCGAGCGGCGGCTTCCCCTCCACCACCGCCGACCTCGAGTCGGATGACTTCCTGAACGCGACGTCGGACTACTTCGGCGGCCAGGAGATCAACAAGGTGCTGGCGCAGTCCGCATCCGACGTTCGCGAGGGATGGCAGTACCTGCCGTTCCAGGTGTACGCGAACAGCATCTTCAGCGACACCGTCGGCCAGTCCTACGCCTCCAAGGGCGACCTGAACGAGGGTCTCGCCACCTGGCAGGACCAGCTCGTGCAGTACGGCAACGAGCAGGGCTTCACCGTCAACAAGTGACGCACGCGAGGGGCGGGTCGCATCGATCATCGATCCGGCCCGCCCCTCGTCACGTCGCCGCAGAAAGCGATCATGACCTCCTCCACACGAATCGTCCTCGACCCGGCCGCCCCCGGCGCCGCGGTACCGCCTCGCCTGTTCGGCACCTTCGTCGAGCACATGGGCCGGTGCGTCTACGACGGCATCCACGAGCCCGGTCACCCGACGGCGGATGCGGCCGGCTTCCGACGCGACGTACTCGAGCTCGTCCGCGAGCTGGGTGCGACCGTCGTGCGCTACCCGGGCGGCAATTTCGTGTCGGGATACCGCTGGGAGGACGGCGTGGGCCCCTCCGACGAGCGCCCCGTGCGCCTCGACGCCGCCTGGCACAGCACCGAGACGAACCAGGTCGGCCTGCACGAGTTCGCCGACTGGGCGGAGCAGGCCGGTCTCGAACTCATGCAGGCGGTGAACCTCGGCACCCGGGGCGCCGCCGAGGCCGCCGATCTGCTCGAGTACACGAACCATCCGGCGGGCACCGCGCTCAGCGACCGCCGGCGCCGCAACGGCCGCGACGAGCCGTTCGGCGTGCGCCTGTGGTGCCTCGGCAACGAGATGGACGGCCCCTGGCAGATCGGCCACAAGACGGCCGACGAGTACGGCCGGCTCGCCGCCGAGACCGCGCGCCTCATGCGTTTCATCGACCCCGACATCGAGCTCGTCGCCGCGGGCAGCTCCAACCACGAGATGCCGACGTTCGACGCGTGGGAGCGCACCGTGCTGCGCCACACCGCCGGCCTCGTCGACCACATCTCGGTGCACGCGTACTACGAGGAGGCCCCGGGCGACCCGGAGAGCTTCCTCGCCTCCGGCGTCGGGCTCGACCGCTACCTCGGCGACGTCGCCCGCATCATCGACGAGGTGCGCGCCGAAGAGGGCATCGAGAAGCCCATCGGCATCAGCGTCGACGAGTGGAACGTCTGGAACCAGACGCGGTGGAACGAGGTCGACAAACCCGACGTCTTCACGGGTGACTGGCCGATCGCCCCGCGCCTCATCGAAGACGACTACACCGTGACGGATGCGGTCGTCGTCGGCTCCCTCCTCATCACGCTGCTCCGCCGGGCCGACCGGGTGACGATGGCGAACCTCGCGCAACTCGTCAACGTGATCGCCCCGATCCGCACCGAACCGGGCGGCGCCGCATGGCGCCAGACGACGTTCTTCCCGTTCCAGCTCACCGCGACCGCCGCGGCCGGTCACGTCGTCATTCCCGAGATCGCCGCCGCATCCGTCGACACGGACCGGTACGGCGCGGTCGACGCGGTGGATGCGGTCGCCACCGTGGACGGCGACGACATCGCCGTCTTCCTCGCGCACCGCTCGCTCACCGAAGCGACCGAGGTCGAGCTGCGTCTCGGCGTCGCCGCGCACGAGGTCGAGGGCGTCGTCCTGACGACACCCGACGGCGGCGATCGCGACACCGTCAACGCCGCCGCATCCCAGCCCGTCGCCCCCGTCCCCCTCCGGGTCGAGACCGACGACGACGGCTCCGTCCTGCGGTTCACCCTCCCCCCGCTGTCCTGGGCGCGCCTGCGCCTCGGGACCGCCCGCTGATCGAATCGGAACAGACTGTGACCACCTTCACCATCGGCGAGACCGACTTCCTGCTGGACGGCCAGCCGCACCGCATCCTGTCGGGGGCGCTGCACTACTTCCGCGTGCATCCCGACCAGTGGGCCGACCGCATCCACAAGGCCCGCCTGCTGGGGCTGAACACGATCGAGACCTACGTCGCCTGGAACTCCCACGAGCCCGTGCACGGCGAGTGGGACGCCACCGGCTGGAACGACCTCGGCCGCTTCCTCGACCTCGTCGCCGCCGAGGGCATGCACGCGATCGTGCGCCCCGGCCCGTACATCTGCGCCGAATGGCACAACGGCGGCCTGCCGGTGTGGCTGACCGGGCTGCCGGGGGCGACGCTCCGCAGCTCGGAGCCGACCTATCTCGCCGAGGTCTCGACCTACCTGCGCCGGGTATACGAGATCGTCGCGCCCCGCCAGATCGACCGGGGCGGCAACGTCGTGCTCGTGCAGATCGAGAACGAGTACGGCGCATACGGCGCCGACAAGGACTACCTGCGAGAACTCACCCGCGTCACGCGGGAGGCCGGGATCACCGTGCCGCTCACGACCGTGGATCAGCCGATGCCGCAGATGCTGCGTGACGGCAGCCTGGAGGGCCTGCACCTGACCGGATCGTTCGGCTCGCGCGCCGCCGAGCGCCTGCAGACGCTCCGCGAGTTCCAGCCGACCGGGCCCCTGATGTGCTCGGAGTTCTGGGACGGCTGGTTCGACTGGTGGGGCGGGGTGCACCACACGACAGATGCCGCCGCATCCGCCGCCGAACTCGACACCCTGCTCGCCGCCGGCGCCTCGGTGAACCTCTACATGCTGCACGGCGGCACGAACTTCGGCCTGACCAACGGAGCGAACGACAAGGGCCGATATGCGCCGCTCGTCACGTCGTACGACTACGACGCGCCGCTGGATGAAGCGGGCAACCCGACGGAGAAGTTCCACGCCTTCCGCGAGGTGATCGCGAAGTACGCGCCCGTGCCGAGCGAGGTGCCGGCGCCCGCCGTGCCCGCCCCCGCGTTCGAGGTTCCGCTCGAGTCGGTCGGCGACTGGCTTCCGGAGGCCGCGGGTGGCGGTGCCTCGGGTGCGGGTGGCGGTGCCGCGGGTGCGGGTGCCGCGGGTGCGGGTGCCGCCGGCTCGGCCGTGCCGCCGACGTTCGAGGATCTCGGGCATCTCGGCGCGCTCGTCCGCTACGACGCGGCCCTGCCGGAGGCGGCTTTCGACGGGTCGGATGCGGCCACTCTCGTCTTCGACGAGGTGCGCGACATGGCCTGGGTCATGGTCGACGGCGTTCCGGCAGGCCGCCTGTCCCGGGCACTGCACGAGCGTGCGCTCGTCGTTCCGCGCGGGGCGCAGCTCACGGTGCTCGTCGAGGATCAGGGCCGGGTGAACTACGACGTACGCCTCGGCGAGCGCAAGGGACTCATCGGCGGGGCGTCGGTCGGTGGCGTGACGGTGACGGGTTGGCTGGCGACCCCGGTCGACCTCGAGGCGGTGCGCGGGGCGGTTGCCGCATCCGCCGTCCGCCCGACGGTCGGGCGCACGGGCCTGCGCGCATCGTTCGAGCTGGCGGAGCAGGCCGACCTGTTCCTCGACACCGCCGCATTCGGCAAGGGATTCGCGTTCGTGAACGGCTTCCTGCTCGGCCGCTACTGGGTGAACGGCCCGCAGCGCACGCTCTTCGTGCCCGCGCCCGCGACGCGCGCCGGCGCGAACGAGCTCGTCGTGATCGAGCTCGACCAGCTCGCTGAGCCCGTCGCCCGCTTCCTCCCCACCCCCGCCCTCGGACACACCGAGGAGTAACTCCCCTTTCCTCCCCCACCTCCTCCCCGCCGACCCACCCCTCTATTCCCGACCCACCCCCTTGCCACCGCGCATAAGGGGGTGGGTCGGAGACAAGGGGGTGGGTCGGCGAAGGGAGCGACGGGGATGCGGGAGAATGAGAACCACACACAGACAAAGGAGAACCATGTCCTGGCTCGTGACCGGCGGCGCCGGCTACATCGGTGCACACGTGGTACGCGCGTTGGCGGATGCGGGCATGCCGCCCGTCGTCATCGACGACCTCTCCAGCGGGCACGCCGGGTTCGTTCCCGACGACGTGCCGTTCGTGCGCGGCAGCATCCTGGACCACGCTCTCGTCGAGAAGACCCTGCGCGACCACGCGGTCGAGGGCGTCATCCACGTCGCCGGCTACAAGTACGCCGGCGTCTCGGTGCAGCGGCCGCTGCACACCTACGCGCAGAACGTCGAGGGAACCCGGGTCGTGCTCGCCGCGATGGCCGACGCGGGTGTCGACAAGCTGGTGTTCTCCTCGAGCGCTGCGGTCTACGGCACGCCCGATGTGCCCCTCGTCACCGAGGACCTGCCGAAGCGGCCGGCGTCGCCGTACGGCGAGTCGAAGCTCATCGGCGAGTGGCTGATCCGCGATCAGGCCGTCGCGACGGCGGACTCCCCGCATCCACTGCGGCATACGTCGCTCCGCTACTTCAACGTCGTCGGGTCGGGTGACCCGGTGATCTACGACACCAGCCCGCACAACCTGTTCCCGATCGTGTTCGAGAAGCTCATCGCGGGCGAGGTTCCGCAGATCAACGGCGACGACTACGACACCGCCGACGGAACGAACGTCCGCGACTACGTGCACGTCGCCGACATCGCCGCGGCCCACGCCGTCGCGGCGCGCCGTCTCGCCGCCGGCGAACCCGTCGAACCCGCGTACAACCTGGGGTCGCAGAACGGCCTGTCGGTGCGCGAGATCATGGACGCGATGGCCCGGGTGACCGGCATCGACTTCACGCCGAAGATCGGCCCTCGCCGCCCCGGCGACCCTGACCGCATCGTCGCCACCGGCGAGCTCGCGGCGCGCGACCTGGAGTGGGCGAACCGATTCCGCGTCGATGACATGGTGCGAAGCGGCTGGGAAGCCCGCCGCAACGCCTGAGCCGGCGGTGATCGCCCGCTAACTCCTCCAGATCGGTCGCTTCCGCCCACGTACGGGCCCGAAGTGGCAGTTCTGGAGGAGTTAGCCGCGCAACCCGACCGGCATCGCCCGGTCGGGAGCGCTCCCGGAGGGCGAAAGCACCCCGCGCAGGCGCGAAAAGCACCCCGGTGAGGTGCGGCGGTACCCCGGCGAGGTGCGGCGGTACCCCGGGAGGTGCGGCGGCACCCCAGCCGGAGAGGAAACCCCTACGCCGACCCGCGCCAGACGATCGGCGCGTCGAGGACGATGCCCTTCCGGGCCGATTCGTCGCCGCCGAGTTGGGCGAGCACGGCCTGGGCCGCGGCCACGCCCAGCCCTTCGGCCGGCTGGTGCACGGTCGACAGGTGCGGCGTCGTGCGGCGTGCCCACGCGCTGTCGTCGAACCCCACCACGCCGATGTCTTCGGGAACGCGCCGCCCGGCCGCGCGCAGCGCCTGCATGGCGCCGGCCGCGACGGCATCGGATGCGGCGAACACCCCGTCGAGATCGGGCACGCGCGCGAGCAGGCGCTCCATGCCGGCCGCGCCGTCGGCGAAGGCGTAGAGCGGCACGGGCTCGACGAGCGCGGGGTCGAAGTCCTCCCCCAGCGCCTCCCGGAATCCGGCGAGGCGGTCGGTGCCCGAGTCGCGGTCGAGGGCGGCGGCGATGATGCCGATCCGGCGGCGACCGGTGGCGCGGAGCCGCTGCGTCACGGCGCGTGCGGCGCCGCGGTTGTCGATGCCCACCCACGCCCCGCTGATGTCGGGCGGATGACCGACGTAGGCCGCGGGCAACCCGAGGCGCGAGACGACGGCCGTGATCGGGTCGTGCTCGCGCGCGGAGATGACGACGACGCCGTCGACGAATCCCCCGCTGAGGTAGCGCGCGACGCGGTCGGTATCGCGGGCCGTGTCGACCACGAGGCAGACCATCTGGTAGTCCGCTTCCGACAGGGCGGTGTTGGCTCCGAGCAGGATGCCGCCGATGTTCGGGTCCTCCAGGAACAGCGAGTGGGGTTCGTGCACGATGAGCCCGACGGCCTGGGTGCGCTGGCGCACGAGGTTCCGGGCGGCGGTGTTCGGCACGTAGCCGACCTCGTGGATCGCCTGCTCGATGGCGGCGCGCGCGCCGTCCGAGACGTATCCGCCGTTCAGCACGCGGCTCACGGTGCCCCGCGAGACCCCTGCCGCGCGTGCGACGTCGTGCACTGTGCTGCGGCGCCGCACGGAGGAAGGGGAGTCCATGCGCGTCAGCCTATCGACGCGAATCGGACTTGACGGAGTCGGCGCGCGATGTCAGTATGTGCACGTTCACACATTCTGCAGATGACTTTCACAGTCCGAATGTGTGCACGTGCACAGTCCGCACAACTTTCTCGCCTGACGCAAAGGAGCGCCCCTCGGATGTCCGACGCCGCTGCACCCGACCTGCTCGCCACCCTGGGTGGCGATGGGCTGATCTTCGGATGCGACTACAACCCCGAGCAGTGGGACCGCGAGACGTGGCTCGACGATGTGCGACTCATGCGCGAGGTCGGCGTGGGCCTCGTGGCGATCAACGTCTTCGGGTGGTCGGAGATCAATCCGGCGCACGGCGTGTGGGACTTCGCGGCGCTCGATGAGATCATCGCGCTGCTCCACGAGAACGGCATCCGCGTCAACCTCGGCACGGGCACGGCGTCACCGCCGCCGTGGCTGAGTGCGCGGCATCCGGAGATCCTCCCGGTCGCCGAGGACGGCACCCGCAGCTACCCGGGCGGCCGGCAGGCCTACTGCCCGAGCTCCCCCGTGTTCCGCGCGTACGCGGCAGAACTCACGACGCGCGTGGCCGAGCGATACGGCGCACACCCCGCCGTGGCGCTCTGGCACGTGTCGAACGAGCTCGGCTGCCACAACGCGCTCTGTTACTGCGACGCGAGCGCCGAGGCGTTCCGCGGATGGCTGCGCGCGCGCTACGACTCGGTCGACGCCCTCAACCGCGCGTGGGGCACGGCGTTCTGGAGCCAGCGCTACGGCGCGTGGGAGGAGATCTTCCCGCCCCGACGCGCCCTGTCGCTCCGGAACCCCGCGCAGATGCTCGACTTCCAGCGCTTCAGTTCGGATGAGGAGCTCGGGCTCTACCGCGCCGAGGCCGCCATCATCCGCGGCCGCAGCGTCGCTCCCGTCACGACGAACTTCATGGTGACGGCGCACATCCGCAACCTCGACTACTGGTCGTGGGCCGCCGAGATGGACGTCGTTGCGAACGACCACTACCTCGACCGCCGCCTCGACGACCCGCGCGCCGAGCTCGCGTTCTCGGCCGACCTCACCCGCGGCCTGGCGGGCGGCGGGCCCTGGATCCTGATGGAGACCTCGACCGGAGCGGTCAACTGGCAGCCGCAGAACCTCGCGAAGGCTCCGGGCGAGTTGCTCCGCAACATCGCCGCGTACGTCGCGCGCGGCGCCGACGGCATCTGCTTCTTCCAGTGGCGCGCGTCTGTGCAGGGCGCGGAGAAGTACCACTCGGCGCTCCTGCCGCACGCCGGCACCGACACGGCGGCCTGGGCCGATGTGCAGCGACTCGGCGCCCTCCTCGGCCGACTCGGCGGACTGCACGGCACCCGGGTCACGGCGCAGAGCGCGATCCTCTTCGACTGGAACAGCTGGTGGGCCCTCGAGGGCGAGGGTCGCCCCAGCGACCAGCTCGCGTACCTCGATCAGGTACACGCGGCCCACGCCGCCCTCAGCGCGCACGGCCTGACCGCCGATGTCGTGCACCCGAGCGCCGACCTGTCGGGGTATCGCCTCGTGATCGTGCCCGCGCTGCATCTGGTGTCGGATGCGGATGCCGCCGCGCTCCGCGCCTTCGCCGAGGCGGGCGGCACCGTGCTCGTCACGTTCTCCAGCGGCATCGTCGACGAGACCGACCGGGTGCGTCTCGGCGGCTACCCGGGGGCGTTCCGCGACCTCGTCGGCGTGTTCGGTGAGGAGTTCGCGCCCCTCGCGGCGGGTCGCCCCGTGGCTCTCTCGAACGGCGCGACCGGGTCGATCTGGACCGAGCGTCTCCGCGCGCACGACGACACCGAGGTCATCGCGACCTACCTCGACGGCCCCGCGGCGGGCGGGCCCGCTCTCACCCGGCGGCGCGCCGGCGACGGCACCGCCTGGTACGCCGCCACCCTGCTGGACCCGTCCGGCTACGCCGATCTGATCGGGCAGATCGCCGCGGAGGCGGGCCTCACGGGCTTCGCCGGCGCCGGCCCCGACGTCGAGATCGTCCGTCGCGCAGGCCAGGGCCGTTCCTACCTTTTCGCCATCAATCACGGGCACGCAGAGGCGTTCGTCGAGGCGCGGGGACGCGATCTCGTCTCGGGAGAGGCCGCGACCGGCCGCCTCCCGATCGCCGCCGGCGGCGTGCGGATCATCGAGGAGATCTCATGACGACGTCCATCGTCCAGGCGCCGCCCCCGCGGCGACGGATCCGGGTCGCGCACAAGCGCGCGATCGCGATCCTGCTGGTGCCCTTCGGCATCCTCTTCACGCTCTTCTACATCCTCCCGATCGGGTTCGCGATCGGGCAGTCGCTGCTCGTCGTCGAGCGCAACGGCACCTTCGGTCGCGCGGAGCTCGTGTTCGGCGGGTTCGCACAGTACGCGCTGGTGTTCCAGAACGAGCAGTTCTGGGCCTCGGTCGGCCGGATGCTGACGTTCGGGGTCGTGCAGGTGCCGGTCATGCTCGGGCTCGCGCTGCTGTTCGCCCTGCTGCTCGACTCGCCGCTCGTGCGCGGGAAGCGGTTCTTCCGCCTCGCGTTCTTCGTGCCGTATGCGGTTCCCGGCGTCATCGCGGCGATCATGTGGGGCTCGCTCCTCTCCCCCAACCTCTCGCCGTTCAGCGCGGTGACGAGCCAGATCGACTTCCTCGGCGCCGACCTGGTGCTCTGGTCGATCGCCAACGTCGTCACGTGGGTCTACGTCGGCTACAACATGCTGATCATCTACTCGTCGCTCCTGTCGATCCCGACGGAACTGTACGAGGCGGCGCGACTCGACGGCGCAGGCCAGTGGCGGATGGCGTGGTCGATCAAGATTCCGCTGGTACGGCCCGCGATCGTCATGACCGCGATCTTTTCGATCATCGGCACGCTGCAGCTGCTCGCGGAGCCCCAGGTGTTCCGCTCCTTCAGCTCGGCGGTCACGAGCACCTTCACCCCGAACATGACCGTGTACGCCACGGCCTCGATCCCGAACGCGAACCTCGCGGCGGCGTTCTCGGTGGTGCTCGCCCTGACGACCTTCGTGCTCTCGTTCGGCTTCATGAAGTACATGCAGAAGAAGGACAACGCATGAGCGCCTCCACGTTCCCCTCCCGCGTCGGCACCCGCGCCCGGGTCGCGCGCGAGCCGATCGTCTCCCGCGGCAGCGCGATGCTCGTCATGGCCGTCTTCACGATCTACTTCCTGCTCCCGCTGTGGTGGCTGCTGGTCGCCTCGAGCAAGGACACCGGTGACATCCTCACCACGAACCCGCTCACGTTCGCCGACTTCCGGCTCTTCGAGAACATCGGCACGCTCTTCGCCTACCGCGACGGCGTCTACCTCAAGTGGCTCGGCAATTCGGTGCTCTACGCCGGACTCGGCGGGGCGATCGCGACGCTCCTGGCCGCCATGGCCGGCTACGCACTCGCGAAATACCGGTTCCCCGGCCGCGAACTGATCTTCAACGTCGTGCTCGGCGGCGTGCTCGTCCCCGCGACGGCCCTCGCGCTCCCGCTCTTCCTGATCTTCAGCCAGGTGCAGCTCACGAACACGTTCTGGGCGGTGTTCCTCCCCTCGCTGGTGAGCCCGTTCGGGGTCTACCTCGCCCGGATCTTCGCCGCATCCTCGGTCCCCGATGAGCTTCTGGAGGCGAGCCGCCTGGATGGTGCGGGCGAAGTGCGCACGTTCTTCACGGTCAGCGTCCGGCTCATGACGCCCGCGCTCGTGACGATGTTCCTGTTCCAGTTCGTCGCGATCTGGAACAACTTCTTCCTGCCGCTCATCATGCTCCGCAGCGAAGATCTCTTCCCCGTGACCTACGGCCTCTACAACTGGAACAACCAGCTGAACCAGCTGCCGGAACTCCGCGGGCTCGTGCTCATCGGCGCCCTGCTGTCGGTCATCCCGCTCATCATCACTTTCCTCTTGCTTCAGCGTTTCTGGCGGAACGGACTGGGCGCTGGCGCCCTGAAGTAAGTCGATCGCCGGACGGAACGACCCGTCCGGCACCCTGCCGGTCGGAATGGACCGCTCGGCACCCTGCCGGTCGGAATGGACCGCTCGGCACCCTCACCAAGAAAGGATCGAAATGCAGCACAAGACCACGAAGGCGGCGGCAGCCGTCCTGCTCTCCTCCCTCCTGCTCGCCGGTTGCTCGTCCGGCGGCGGGAACTCCGGTGGCGACGCAGCCGCAGGCGACTGCACGCCCGCCGGCGAGAACGTGACCCTGGAGTTCACCTCCTGGATCCCCGGCATCGAAGACGTCGTCGACATCTGGAACCAGGAGAACCCCGACATCCAGGTCGAGGTGCAGACCGGCCCGAACGGCAACGGCGGCACGTACCAGAACTTCTTCAACCAGATCGCGGCGGGCGATGCTCCCGACCTCGGTCAGATCGAGTACGACGCCCTCCCGAACTTCCTCGTGCAGGACGGACTGGAAGACATCGGCGGCTGCGCCGACGTCGTCGCCGCGCAGGACCAGTTCGTCGACTGGGCGTGGGGACAGGTGAGCCTCGGCACCGAGGGCAGCGTCTACGGCATCCCGCAGGACATCGGCCCGATGGCTCTGTTCTACCGTTCCGACCTCTTCGCCCAGAACGGGATCGCGATCCCGACGACGTGGGAAGAATACAAGGAAGCCGCGAAGCAGATCCGCGCGCTCGGCGGCTACATCACGAACTTCTCCACCGCCGACATCAACCAGTTCGCCGGATTCGTCTGGCAGGCGGGCGGCCAGTGGTTCGCGAACGACGGCGACGCCTGGGACGTGACGCTGACCGACGACGCATCCGTCAAGGTCGCCGACTACTGGCAGGAACTCATCGACGAGGACCTCGTGTCGTCGTACCCGGCGTGGACCGACGAGTGGAACAACGCCTACAACTCCAGCGAGGTCTGGACCTGGAACTCCGCCGTCTGGGGGGCCAACTCGATCTCCTCGGGCGCACCCGACACGGCCGGCAACTGGTCGGTCGCCCCGCTTCCGCAGTGGTCCGCGGGCGAGGCGGTCGCCGGCAACTGGGGCGGTTCGTCGATCGCGGTACTGAAGGGCAGCGAGCACCTCTACGAAGCGACGAAGTTCGCCCTGTGGCTCAACACCTCGGATGAGGCGCTCACCGCGCTGAACGAGTCGGCCAACATCTACCCGGCGACGACCAAGGGCCTGACCCTGCCGTCGCTCGCGGAAGGTGTCGACTTCTACGGCGGTCAGAAGATCTACGACGTGTTCGCGGAGGCAGCCACCGAGGTGTCGCCGAACTTCACGTGGGGTCCGACCATGACGCAGACCTACGCCGACGTCTCGGACGGGTTCAAGTCGGCCGTGACCGGCAGCGGTACGCTGTCCGACGCGCTGACGAAGGGCCAGGAGTCCACGATCGCGACGCTGAAGACGCAGTCGATCCCGGTCGCCGAATAGTCACCTGATACACAGCACCCCGCCCGCGGACGCCGAAAGGCGTTCGCGGGCGGTCCGTACGTCCAAGGAGCATCCGCATCATGCCGAACGAGACCGGCGACACGATCACCCTCGCGCACCTGCGGGCCGCGGGAACGAGCCTCGTGGTGGCCTGCGATGCCTTCGCCCCACGCGTGCTGCACTGGGGCACCGAACTCACCGACGCCGACGCCGCGCTCCTTCTCGACACGGATGCCGGCGCCGTCACCTTCAGCTCTTTCGATGAGCCCCGACGATTCCCGGTGCTGCCGGTCGAGTCGGACGGCTGGTCGGGCACGCCCGCGCTCGCCTGGCACCGGGCGGGGACCGCATCCGCCCCGCTCCTGCACTTGCGCGCGGTCGATGCCACCGCGACGACGCTGCGACTCGGGTTCACGGATGCGGTCGCCGCTGCCGACGTCGCCCTCGACTACGCGATCGATGTGGACGGCGCCCTGACCGCGCAGCTGCAGATCACGAGCACGGCGGATGCGGCGGCCCCGCCGCTCGATCTCACCGCCGCCCGCATCCTGCTCCCCCTGCCCGCGCGGGCGGAGGAGATCGCCGACCACACCGGCGCGTGGACGGGCGAGCGTCGCCCGCAGCGCCTGCCCGTGCGCGACGGCGCGCACGTGCGGGCGGGGCGCCGCGGCCGACGCGGCCACGATGACGCGTTCGTCACGCTCGTCGGAACTCCCGGTTTCGGGTTCCGCGACGGAGAGCTCTGGGCGGCCCACCTCGCCTGGAGCGGCGACACCGAGATGATCGTCGAGCGCCTCCCCGAGGGCGCGGGCGTGCACACGTCCGTTCTGGGCGGCGGCGAGCGACTCCGGCCCGGGGAGATCCGGCTCGCCAGCGGCGACACCTATCGCTCGCCTCTTCTGTACCTCGCGCACAGCACGCGCGGGATCGACGGCGTCTCGGAGCGGCTGCACGGTGCCGCCCGCCGACTGCCCGGCCACCCCGACACCCCCCGGCCGCTCGTTCTGAACACGTGGGAGGCCGTCTACTTCGATCATCGCCCCGAGCGCATCGCCGAGCTCGCCCGCGCCGCCGCCGACATCGGTGTCGAACGGTTCGTGCTCGATGACGGGTGGTTCGCGGGGCGTACCGACGACCGCCGCGCACTCGGGGACTGGGTCGTCGACACCGCCAAGTGGCCGGACGGCCTCCGCCCGCTGTCCGACCTGGTGCACGGACTCGGGATGCAGTTCGGGCTCTGGTTCGAACCCGAGATGGTCAACCCCGACTCCGACCTCGCCCGCGCGCACCCCGACTGGATCCTGTCGGCGCATCCGTCGCCGCCTACCTGGCGCCACCAGCTCGTGCTCGACCTCACCCACCCGGACGCCTGGGCGCACATCCTCGCGCGACTCGACGCCGTGATCACCGAGGTGGGCGTCGACTTCGTCAAGTGGGACCACAACCGCGACCTGCACGCCGCCGTGTCGCCGCATTCCGGCCGGGCGGCGGTGCACGCGCAGACCACCGCGTTCTACGCGCTCGTCGACGAGTTGCGCCGCCGGCATCCGCGCCTGGAGATCGAATCCTGCGCGAGCGGCGGGGCCCGGGTGGACCTCGGCGTGCTCCGTCGCGCGCAGCGGGTGTGGGCGTCGGATTCGAACGACCCGATCGAACGGCAGACGATCCAGCGGTGGACCGGCGTGCTCGTGCCACCCGAAGTCGCCGGCGCCCACGTCGGGCCGCCCGTCGCCGAGACCACGCACCGCGCGGCGTCGATGTCGTTCCGCCTGATTACCGCCCTGTTCGGACACGCCGGCATCGAGTGGGACGTCACGACGTGCACGCCCGACGAGCGCGACGCCCTCCGCAGGTGGGCCGCGCTCTACCGCGAGCTGCGCCCGCTCCTCCACCACGGACGCACTGTACGCACCGACGAGGTCGACCCCGGCAGCATCCTGCACGGCGTCGTCAGCACGGAGGGCGACCACGCCGTATTCGCCTGGGTGCGAACGGCCACCTCGGCGGTCGCGTCGACACCGCGCACCCGGATCCCCGGGCTCGACCCCGAGAGCCGCTACGAACTGCGCCCGCGCACCGAGGTCGGCGCCGCCGCGCGGCATGCGGTGCACGACCCCGCGTGGCTCGCGGACGGCGCCGGGCTCACCGCATCCGGTCACTTCCTCGCCGAGGTCGGCGTACCGCTCCCGCTCCTCGCGCCGGGCGCCGCGATGCTGTTCGAGCTCCGCCGGGTGTAGCGCGGACTCGCGCCGGCGCGGCCGGAGGCTACTGCGGGCGCTAACTCCTCCAGATCGGCACGCAACGACGGCTTCGCCACCCGAAACGCGCATTCTGGAGGAGTTAGCCGGCGTCACACGCCGAGCCTCGGCGGCAGAGCCCGAACTCCAGTGCCGCTGACCGCGCTTCAGCGGCACAGCCTGAGCATCAGCGGCACTGGCCGGACCAGGAGCCCGGGAGCAGCCCAGGACGGGCGCTTCGCTCCGGGCGAGCGCGCTAACTCCTCCAGAACGGCACGCAACGACGGCTTCGCCACCCGAAACGCGCATTCTGGAGGAGTTTGCCGGCGGCAGGCGCCGAGCACCTCGCCGACACGGATCAGGAGCTGGCGCGCACGACCAGGGTCGCGGGCACCTCGGTACGCCCGACCTCGGCGTTCTCCTCGAGCAGGCCGACCAGCACCTCGACCGCGCGCGTGCCGAGCGCGTCGAAATCCTGACGGACGGTCGTGAGCGGCGGGCGGTACTCGGCGGCGTCGACGACGTCGTCGAATCCGACGACCGCGACATCGTCCGGCACTGACCGGCCCGCGTCGGCGAGCGCCCGCAGAAGCCCGAGAGCCATCTGGTCGTTCGCCACGAACACGGCGGATGCGGCGCCCAGCGCGGCTCCCGCGGCGTACCCGGATGCGGAGGTCCAGTCGCCCCGCACCGCCTCGGCGACGGGGGCTCCGGCATCCGCCAGCGCCTCCTGCCACCCGCGCTCCCGCTCGACCGCCGCGAATGACGATCGCGGCCCGGCGAGGTGGTGGACCGTCGGGTGACCCCGTTCGAGGAGGTGCGCGACGGCCGCGCGCGCTCCCGCGGCGTGATCGGTCTGCACGATCGCGAAGCGGTCGTCGGCGGGCGAGTCGACCACGACCAGCCGGAGCCCCGCCGGCGGAGCGCTGTCGCGCGCCAGCCGGGTGGCCTCGTTCAGCACGACAGCGCCGTCCACCCCCTGTTCGCGCAGACGCGCGAAGGCGTCGGCGATGTCGCGCGAGCCGGCGACCGTGACGATCGCGAGTGCGTAGTCGCGGGCCGAGGCCGCCTCGGCGATCGCCTGCAGCATCCGCGAGTTGCCGACCGAAGCGAGGGTGGAGACGACGAGGCCGATCGTGCGGGTACGCCCGGTGCGCAGCGCCTGCGCCGCGCGGTGCACCCGGTAGCCGAGCGCGGCCATGGCCGCTTCGACCCGGGCACGCGTGACGGGATCGACGCGGGGACTCGCGTTGACGACGCGCGAGACGGTCTGCGCGGAGACGCCGGCGTGCGCCGCGACATCCGCCATCGATACTCGCGACATGCGTTCTTCCCCTCGCGCTCCGCTGATCATGTTGACGATAGCATCCGCGGAATATAGCGTGTTATCGTGAACACACCTCAGCAGCCCGCCGTGACGCTCGGCGCGGGCGTCGTCAAGCGTTCGACCCGTCTCGCCGACGGTCGCGAACTCGTCTACTTCGACGACCCCGACACGACGCTCGGTGCCGAGCGCTCCGTCGACACGCGCGATCTGGCGCCCCGCCCCGAGACGGCCACGATGCGCCTCGACGTCCTCACCGGCGACTGGATCTCGATCGCCGCGAACCGGCAGAACCGCGCATTCCTGCCGCCGGCCGAGCTCGACCCGCTGGCCCCGCAGTCGCCGACGAACCCGTCGGAGATCCCGTCGCTCTACGACGTGGCCGTCTTCGAGAACAAGTCGCCCTCGTTCGGGCCGGCCCTCGCGACCGAGACCGACGACGTCCCGGCCGGAATCGACCCGCCGCGCGGCCTCGCCGACCTCGCGGAGTACGGCCTCGGCCGCACCCGCACCTCGGTCGGACGCACGGAGGTCGTGTGCTTCAGCCCCGCGCATTCCGGCTCGTTCGGCACGCAGACCGTCACCCGCGCCCGCACCGTGATCGAGGCGTGGGCCGATCGCACGGCCGCCCTCTCGGCCCTTCCGGGTATCGAGCAGGTGTTCCCGTTCGAGAACCGCGGGCAGGAGATCGGGGTGACCCTGCAGCATCCGCACGGCCAGATCTACGCCTACCCGTACGTCACTCCGCGCACGCAGCGGCTGCTGACCGCGCTCGAGTCCACCGGCCCCGACCTGTTCGACCGCATCCTCGAGTTCGAGTCCGCGAGCGACCGCGTGGTGCTCTCGGGCGAGCACTGGACGGCGTTCGTGCCGTTCGCGGCGCGCTGGCCGATCGAGATCCACCTCGTGCCGCACCGTCACGTCGCCGATTTCGCCGAGACCTCGGATGCGGAGCGCGACGAACTCGCCCCGCTGTATCTGCGGATCCTCCGCGGCGTCGACGCCCTCTACGACACACCGACGCCGTACATCGCCGCATGGCACCAGGCGCCGGTGCGCGTCGGGCGCGACGGTGCGCGCCTCCACCTCGAGCTCACCTCGCCGCGCCGCGCGGCCGACAAGCTCAAGTACCTCGCCGGGTCCGAGGCCGCCATGGGCGCCTGGATCGGCGACGTTCCCCCCGAAACCGCGGCCGCTCGCCTGCGCGAGGCCATCGAAGGAGTACAGCTGTGACCGGAACGGATGCGGCATCCGCCGCCCGCGACCTTTTCCTCCGCGTGACGGGCGCCGAGCCCAGCGGCCACTGGTCCGCGCCCGGACGCGTCAACCTGATCGGTGAGCACACCGACTACAACGACGGTTTCGTGCTTCCCTTCGCGATCCCGCACCGCACGCACGTGCAGCTCGGCACCCGGGCGGACGGCCGCATCCGCGTGGTGTCGACGTTCGACGAGGTGCCGGTCGAGGTGCCGCTGGCCGACCTCGCTGCGCTGTTCCCGGATGACCGCGAGAGCGTACCGGAATGGTCGCGGTACCCGCTGGGCGTCGCGTGGGCGCTGCTGCACGCCGCGGGGCGCGACGCCGACGTGACGGGTGTCGACATCGCGATCGCCTCCGACGTGCCGGTGGGGGCCGGGCTGTCGTCGTCGGCCGCGATCGAGAGCGCGACCGCGATCGCCCTCAACGACACCTGGGACCTCGGACTCGACCGGGTGGCACTCGCTCGGGTCGGGCGCACGGCCGAGAACGAGGCCGTCGGTGCGCCGACGGGGATCATGGACCAGATGGCGTCGATGCTCGGTGAGGCGGATGCGACCATCTTCCTCGACTGCCGCTCGCTCGACGCGAACGTGGTCGAGCTCGGCTTCGCGTCGGCGGGACTCGAACTGCTCGTGATGGACACGCGGGTTGCGCACGCGCACTCGACGGGCGGATATCGCGAACGCCGCGCCTCGTGCGAACTGGGCGCCGAGATCATGGGCGTTGCCGCGCTCCGCGATCTCACGGTCGGCGATCTCGCCGCGGCCGCCGAGAAGATGGACGATGTCACGTTCCGGCGCGTGCGCCACGTCGTGACGGAGAACCAGCGGGTGCTCGACACGGTGCAGACCCTCCGCAATTCGGGACCGCGCGCGATCGGTGAGCTGCTGGTCGCCTCGCACGCGTCGATGCGCGACGATTTCGAGATCTCGGTGCCCGAACTCGACACGGCCGTCGACGCCGCCCTCGCGGCGGGTGCGATCGGTGCCCGCATGACCGGCGGCGGATTCGGCGGCGCGGCGATCGCGCTGGTCGAGCGCGCGCAGGCAGCGGAGGTCACCGCATCCGTCACCCGCGCCTTCGCCGACGCGGGCTACGGCGCTCCGCACATCTTCGCCGTCACCCCGTCCCCCGGCGCCACCCGCGCCTGACCCCGGCTCTCTCGACCGCGAGACGGGATCTTCGCGCCGAGACAGTGGGGTAATCCCACGGTCTCGGCGCCCCGATCCCGTCTCGCTGCCGGATGCGGCGGATGGGCGGGCGCGGCGCGTGCGGGCGGGCGCGGAGCGCGCGGGTCAGGGGGCAGCGTTGGCGGAGGCGAGGAGCTCCTCGATCTGCGCGGTGCTCACCGGCGCGTTCGGGAACGCCGCGAGGCGGCCGATCGGGAACGACGCCATCATCCGCAGCATCCCCTGGTCGTCGCCGAACATCGGCTTCAGCGCCTCGCGCATGACCGGGCCCGCGACGGGGTTCTCGAGCAGGTCGCCGATCGACGAGTTCTGGCTCAGCGGCACCCGCACCGCGTCGCCCTCGAGCGTGACGGTCGTGCTCGCGCGGATGTCGCGGCTCGACGCGGCCACCTCGACCGTGTACTCGCCGCCCTCGACGACCCATTCGTCGACTCGGGTGTCCCAGTAGGCCAGATCGCCGCGGCGTACGACGAGTTCGACGCGGCGGCTCTCGCCGGGATCGAGCTGCACGGTTCCGAACGCCTTCAGTTCGCGCGGCGCGCGAGCGACGAGCGACTCGGCGAGCGACGTGTAGACCTGCACGATCTCGCGTCCTGCCACCTCACCCGTGTTGGTGAGAGTCGCCGTGACGACGACGTCGCCGGTCTCGGAGACGGATGCGGCGGCGTCGCTGTACGCGAACGACGTGTACGACAGGCCGTGCCCGAACGGGAACGCCACCTCGGTCTTCTTCGCATCGAACCCGCGGTAGCCGACGAAGATGCCTTCGCCGTAGCGCACGTGGCCGAACTCGCCGGGGAAGTACCCGAAAGACGGGGTGTCCTCCAGGCGCAGCGGGATCGTCTCGGTGAGCTTCGCGGAGGGGTTCACCACACCGAAGAGCACGTCGGCCGTGGCGCTGCCACCGGCCTGGCCGAGCAGCCACCCCTCGAGGATCGCGGGGACCCGGTCGGCGAACGGCAGCGCGACCACGCCGCCGTTCGAGAGCACGACCACCACGTTCGCGCCCGCCTCCAGCAGCGCGTCGAGCAGGGCGAGCTGCGCGGCGGGCAGATCGATGTGCTCACGGTCGAAGCCCTCCGACTCCTCCTCCGCCGGAAGCCCGAGGAAGAGGACGGTCGCGTCGGAGCCGGCAGCGGCCACGACGGCCTCCTCGCGAAGCGTCGCCGCGTCGCCCGATCCGTCGAGCGTGAACCCGGGGGCGAAGGCGACGTCACCGTCGGCGAGCTCGCGGATCGCGTCGAGCGCCGCGTCGAGACGCGTCGGGTTGATGAGCGACGAACCCGCGCCCTGGTAGCGGGGGGTCTCGGCGAAGGCGCCGACGACCGCGATCTTCGCGCTCGGGGCGAGCGGCAGCATCCCGCCGTCGTTCTTCAGCAGCACGATCGACCGCGATGCCGCTTCGTGGGCCAGCGCGTGGTGCGCGTCGACGTCGAGGACGTCCGCGCTGCGGGAGTTCGCGGTCTTCCGGATGAGGTCGAGCACACGGCCGGCGGCGATGTCGAGCGCCACCTCGTCGAGCGACCCTTCCTGCACCGCGGCGACGAGTTCGGCGTCGGTGCGTCCTCCGCTGGAGGGCATCTCCAGGTCGAGGCCGGCGGGCAGGCCCACGACGCGGTTGTTGACGGCGCCCCAGTCCGAGACGACGAGGCCTTCGAAGCCCCACTCGCCGCGCAGGACCGAGGTCAGCAGCCACGGGTCCTCCGAGGCGTAGACGCCGTTGATCCGGTTGTAGGCGCACATCACGGTCCACGGCTGCGCGTCTTCGACGACCCGCTGGAAGCCGCGCAGGTAGATCTCACGAAGCGGCCTCGGGTCGACATCGCTCGAGACGCGGAGTCGATCGGTCTCCTGGTTGTTCGCGGCGAAGTGCTTGAGCGAGGCGCCGACGCCGCGCGACTGGATGCCGCGGACGAGGCCCGCGCCCATCGCACCCGAGACGATCGGGTCTTCGGAGAAGTACTCGAAGTTGCGGCCGCACAGCGGCGAGCGCTTGATGTTGACGCCGGGGCCGAGGATGACCGCGACGTCTTCGATCGCCGACTCGGTGCCGAGCGCGACGCCCACGCGCTGCGCGAGCTCCGGGTCGAACGACGAACCGAGCGCCACCGCGGGCGGGAAGCACGTGGCGGGCACGCTCTCGGCGAGGCCGAGGTGGTCGCTCGCCCCCGACTGCTTGCGCAGACCGTGCGGTCCGTCGGTCATCATGATCGCCGGCACGCCCAGCCGCTCAATGGGCTTCGTGCGCCAGAAATCTGCGCCGCTCGTGAGCGCCGCTTTCTCCTCGAGGGTGAGGTCGTCCGTGGTGGGCAGGTTCTCCGTCATCGGAAGCTCTCCTTGATCGATGGTCGGCGGCGTCGCTCGTCAGAAAACCATACGTCCTTTGGTTTTCGAGGTGCAAGCACTGTTCGGCCTATTCTCGGTTCCATGGTTCAACGCGGTTCGTACGCCAAGGGTGTCGCCAAACGCGAGCAGATCCTGCACGAAGCCCTCGCGGTCATCGCCCGCGAAGGCTACCGCGGGGCGTCGGTGCGAGAGATCGCGGATGCAGTCGGCCTCAGCCAGGCGGGACTCCTCCACTACTTCGACAGCAAGGAGGAGCTCTTCGTCGAGATCCTCCGGGTACGCGACCGGGTCGACATGGCCGCGCTCGGCGGGGAGACGGATGACGCCGCCGATCTCGGCGCTCTCACCGACGGATACCTCCGCATCATCCGGCACAACACCGATGTTCCCGGGCTCGTGCAGCTCTTCGCCCAGATGGCCTCGGATGCGGCGGACCCCCAGCATCCGGCGCACGCGTACTTCCTCGAACGCGGGGCGATGTTCCGGTCCGGATGCGCCGCGGCCTTCGCCCGCGCGCAGTCGGCGGGCACGGTCACCGACCGGGTCGCGCCGGAGACGATCGCCCGCACGCTGCAGGCCGTGTGGGATGGTGCGCAGATGCAGTGGTTGCTCGACAGCTCGGTCGACGTCGCCGGCATCGTCGGGGCCTACCTCCACTCCCTCGCCCCCGCGCCGGAGGGGCAGCGCGCATGAACGATGCACCGGTGGTGCGAACAGCCTCGGGTCTGGTCCGCGGCATGCGACGCGAGGACTCCCTCGCCTTTCTCGGCATCCCGTTCGCCCAGCCGCCCGTGGGTGAGCGCAGGTTCGCCGCCCCGGTACCGATGGAGCCGTGGGAGGGCATCCGCGATGCCACGACGTTCGGGGCGACCGCGCAGCGGGGTGACACCGGCTTCACCCTGATCCCGGAGCCGTCGGTCCCGGGCGACTCCACGCTGAACGTCAACGTCTTCACCCCCGCCGCCTTGAGCGATACGCCGCTGCCCGTCCTGGTGTGGATCCACGGCGGCGGGTTCACCTCCGGAACCCCGTCGAGCCCCTGGTACGACGGCGGCACGTTCGCCCGCGACGGCGTCGTGCTCGTGGCCCTGTCGTACCGGCTCGGGTTCGACGGCTTCGGCGACATCGTCGGGGCGCCGAGCAACCGAGGAGTACGCGACTGGATCGCCGGTCTCGAGTGGGTGCAGGAGAACATCGCCGCGTTCGGCGGCGACCCCGATCGCGTGACGATCGGCGGGCAATCCGCGGGCGGCGGCGCCGTACTCACCCTCCTCGGCATGCCCGCCGCGCAACACCTCTTCCACGCCGCGTGGTCGGTGTCGGGCGCGCTCGGCGACGTGCCCGCGGCGGATGCGCGTGCCCGCGCGGTGCGCCTGGCCGACCTCGCGGGGGTCGAACCCACCCGGTCGGGCTTCGAGTCGGTCGCCGAGGAGCACCTCCGCGACCTGCAGGAGCGCGCCGCGCACATGCCGCGGCGCGACAAGCTCGTGGCGGTCCGCGAGATGCTGGCCGGACTCTCTTGGGGTCCGATGATCGACGGCGACCTCCTCGTCCGTTCGACCCGCGACGCGCTGGCGGCCGGCATCGGCGCCGATAAGCCGCTGCTGCTCGGCGCCGCCGACGACGAGTTCACGATGGTCACGGCCCGGATGCGGCGGATGCTGCGGTGGGTGCCGCCGGGGCTCGGACTCCGCGCGCTCGGCGTGCCCGCATCCGCGCGTCGTCGATACCTGCGCGCGAACCCCGGCCCGCGGCGCGGCGGCTCGCCCGCCCTGCTCGGGCGCTACGTGACGGACCGCATCTTCCGCGCGCTGGTGTCGGATGTGGCCGCGCTACGCGCCGAGGCTCCCGCGCCCACCTGGGTGTACCGCTTCAGCTGGGCCTCCCCCGTCATCGGGTGGGCGTGCCACTGCCTCGATGTGCCGTTCTGGTTCGACGCGCTGGGCGAGTCGCACGTCGCCGCGATCGCCGGCGACCACCCGCCCGCCGCCCTCGCGACAGCGATGCACGGAACCGCGGTCGGGTTCGTGCGGTCTCGCGCCGCAGCCTGGCCACGGTGGTCGGCGTCCGATAAGCCGACGCGCGTGTTCGGCGGCGCCGCATCCGCCCCCGCGGTGATCCCCGACGGGTACGCCGGCGCCGCCGCCCTCGCCTGACCCGCGCTGATCCGCGCTGATCCGCGCTGATCCGTCCTAACCTGCCCTGACCCGCCCTGACCCGCGGCGCCCGACCGGACCCGCCCAAACTCGCCGCAGGAGGGTGCTGCGGTGTCTCACGGGAGGTCGCGGCGCGCGGTGCGGCGCACGAATCTGCCGAAGCGAGGGGATCTGCCGAAGCGAGGACGGATGCGGCCCGAACGGCCCTCGCTTCGGCAGATCCCCTCGCTACAGCCGGCCATTAGCCCGCGCCGACCCCCTCGCGAGAGCGAAACCCCTCACCCCAGCAGGGCATCGGCCCCGCCAACCCCTCGCGACAGCAAACCACCCCAGCAGAGCTCGACCCCGCGAGAGCCCGCCGCACCCCGGAACCCGCACCCCGCACCTCACCCCGGTGGGATGAGCACCGCGCCGGGCAGGCGCTCCCGCATCACGGCGATGGCGGCGGGGTTGTCGTCCACGAGCACGGCGTCGCGACCGAGCGCGGCGGCCACGGCGCCGGTCGTGCCGCTGCCGGCGAACAGGTCGAGCACGGCGTCGCCCGGGCGGCTCGAGGCCTGCACGATGCGTCGGATGATGCCCTCGGGTTTCTGCGTCGGGTACCCGGTCTTCTCGCGGCCGGTCGTCGGCACGATCGTGTGCCACCAGACGTCGGTCGGCAGCTTGCCGCGCGCCGCCTTCTCCGGGGTCACGAGACCCGGAGCCATGTACGGCTCGCGGTCGACCGCATCCGCATCGAACCAGTACCGATCGGGATTCTTGACGTACACGAGGATCGTCTCGTGCTTCGGTGGCCAGCGCCGCTTCGTCTTGGCCCCGTAGTCGTACGCCCAGATGATCTCGTTCAGAAACCGTTCGCGACCGAGGAGCGCGTCGAGCAGCACTTTCGCGTAGTGCACCTCGCGGTAGTCCAGGTGCAGGTACAGCGTGCCGTCGTCGGCGAGGAGGCGCCAGGACTCGAGCAGTCGCGGTTCGAGGAACGCCCAGTAGCCCTGGAACTCGTCGGCGTACACCCCGAGATCTCCCCGGAGCCTCGTGTACTCGCGGTCGCGGAATCCGCGACGCACGTCGGGAACCGCAGCGTCGACGGCGGCGATCCGGGTGCGCGAACGCCCCGTGTTGAACGGCGGATCGAGGTAGATCACCGTGAACGCGCCATCCGGAAGCCGGCGCGCGACGGCGAGGTTGTCGCCCTGATGGATCGCGATCGATCCCGTCACGGAACGCGCTGCAGCCAGGCGTCGGTCGCGAACTTCGACGCGACGAGCGCCTCGGCCTCGGCGTATTCCTCTTCGGTGATATGTCCGGGAACGGCACCGTACAGGTTCGTGAAGGTGTCGATGAAGCGCTCGATGACGGCCTCGCGCGGCAGGCCCGTCTGCGAGCGGAGCGGGTCGACGCGCTTCGCCGCCGAGACGGTGCCCTTGTCGCTCAGCTTCTCGCGACCGATGCGCAACACCTCGGTCATGACCTGGCCGTCCATGTCGTAGCTGAGCGTCGCATGGTGCAGCACGCCGCCGTTCGCGAGCCGCTTCTGCGCGGCGCCGCCGATCTTGCCCGTGGGCGAGGCGATGTCGTTGAGCGGCTGGTAGGTCGCGTCGACGCCGAGCGAGCGGAGCGCCTGCAGCACCCACTCGTCGAGGAAGGCGTAGGAGTCGGCGAACGTCATCCCGGCGACGAGGGATGCGGGCACGTACAGCGAGTAGGTCACGATCGAGTTCGCGGCCATCATCATGGCGCCGCCGCCCGAGATCCGGCGCACGACGTCGAAGCCGTGCCGGGCCGCACCCTCGGGGTCGACCTCGTTCCGGTACGACTGGAACGACCCGATCACGACGGCGGACTCATTCCATTCCCACAGGCGCAGAGTCGGGTTCCGACGCCCGTCGCCCACGCGGGTGGTGAGCACTTCGTCGAGCGCGAGGTTCATGCGCGCCGAGACGGGCGCATCGTGCACGACCTCCCAGGTGAAGTCCTTCCAGCCGGGCGCCGTGATGAGCGCGCGCCGCACCGCGGTGCCGACCGACTCGGGGGTGAACCCGAGCAGCTGGGCTCCGGCCGGAAGCGCCGCGCGCACCGCTGCGGCGATGGCGGATGCATCCGTTTCGACGGGAAGGCCCGCGACGGCCGCGTCGATATCGGCGAGGGCGTCGTCGGGTTCGAGGAAGAAGTCTCCCGCCAGATGGAAATCCGCGATGCGGCCGTCGCGCACCTCCAGGTCGACCACCACGAGCTTGCCGCCGGGCACCTTGTATTCACCGTGCATGCTGACAGCCTAGGCCTGCTGCATCCGGGTGAAGAGGTGCCGCAGACACGCCCATCGGGTGTACTCTCGCTCCGAGATAGCTAGATAAGCGAGATAAATCATGTCGAACCGTTCATCGCGACGTTGGGTCGCCCTGGTCTTCATCAGCATCGCCGTGTCGCTGATCATCGTCGACTCGACGATCGTGAATGTGGCCGTGCCGTCGATCGTCGACGAGCTGGGCATCAGCTCCACCGAGGTGCAGTGGGTGCAGGAGGCGTACACCCTCGTCTTCGCGTCGCTCCTCCTCCTGTTCGGGTCGCTCGCCGACCGGTTCGGGCGCCGGCGTCTGCTGCTCATCGGCGTCGCCATCTTCGCCCTCTCCTCGCTCGCGGCCGCCACGGCGCCGAGCGGCAGTCTGCTGATCCTCGCGCGCCTGGTGCAGGGCATCGGCGGCGCCATGATCCTGCCGACGACGCTCTCGCTGATCAACGCGACCTTCCGCGGCCGGGAACGCGGCATCGCGTTCGCGGTGTGGGGCTCCACGATCGGCGGCATGGCCGCGGTCGGGCCCCTGCTCGGCGGCTGGTTGACGACGGCGTTCTCCTGGCGTTGGGCATTCGGCATCAACCTGCCGCTCGCGGTGATCATCGTGATCGGCGTGCTGCTGACGGTGTCCGAATCGCGCGAGTCGGCCCGTCGCGGCGTGGATCTGCTCGGCGCCGTGCTCTCGGTCACGCTGTTCGGCAGCCTCGTCTTCGCCCTCATCGAAGGACGCACCTACGGATGGTGGGACGCCACCGAGACGTTCTCGGTGGCGGGCATCGAGTGGCCCGGGAGCCTTTCGCCCGTGCCGGTCGCGTTCGTCATCACCGTCGCCTCGCTCGTCCTCTTCCTGCTCTGGAGTCGGCGTCGGCTGCGGCGTGGGCAGGCGGCGCTGCTCGATCTGACGCTGTTCCGGATCGGGTCGTTCCGCAACGGCAACATCGCCGCGCTCGTGGTCGCGCTCGGCGAGTTCGGCATCATCCTCTCGCTGCCGCTGTGGCTGCAGTTCGTGCTCGGGTTCGACGCCCTGCAGACCGGCCTCGTCCTGCTCGCCCTGGCGGTCGGATCGTTCGTCGCCAGCGGGTTCGCCGGCGCGACGAGCGGCCGCATCCGGCCGGTCGTCATCGTGCGCGTCGGCCTGGCCGCCGAGATCATCGGCGTCGCGTGGGCGGGGTTCGTGATCGGACCGGATGCGGCCTGGGGATGGCTCATCCCCGCACTCTTCGTCTACGGATTCGGCGTCGGACTCGCCACCGCGCAGCTGACCGGCGTCATCCTGCAGGACGTGCCGGTCGAGCTCTCCGGCCAGGGCTCGGGCACGCAATCCACGTCGCGGCAGGTGGGCGCGGCGCTCGGCGTCGCGATTCTCGGCACGGTGCTCTTCTCGAGCACCGGGGCAGTGCTCTCAAACGCCCTCGACGATGCCGGGGTGCCCGCCGACCAGCGCGATCCGGTCGTGTCGGCCGTCGTGGACTCGGCCGGCGGCGCCATCGCCGGGCTGCGCGCGAATCCGGAGACGGCGGCGGCCGGGGATGCGGCGGCGCTCGCCTTCTCCGACGGCACTCGCTGGGCCGCGTTCACCGCGGCGGGGTTCCTGCTGGTCGGACTCGCCACGACGTGGTCGCTCGGTCGCGGCCCCTCGGCCACGAGGGATGAACCGCGCCCCTCGGCCGAATCCTCCGCGGCTTGAGTCGCCCGGCGCGTTCGCGTCAGCCGCCCGGCGCGTTCGCCTCGGTCGCGCGGCGCGCTCGCGTCAGTCGCCGCGCGCCGGGAAGCGCCGGTCGAGCCAGGCCATCAGGTCGGCGCGGACGTCGCCCTGCACGGTCTCCTGGAAGATCTCGTGGCGCGCACCCGGGTAGACCAGGGTCGTCACGTCGCTGAGGCCCGAGCGTTCCCGATAATCGGCGGCCAGGCGGTGAACGCTCCGCGGTCCGCCGACCGTGTCGTCGCTGCCGACCATGAGCAGGATCGGAACATCCCGCCCGAGATCCCGACGCGGCCGGCCGAAGATCCGGAGCGCGTCTCGCAGACCGAACAGCTTCACCAGCGGCACGCTCGTCGTCAGCGGATCGGCCAGGAATGCCCGCCCCACGGCCAGATCGCTCGAGAGCCACTCCGTACCGAGCGCGCCCTTGCCCTTCCAGGGCGCGTTGAGATCACCGCCGTTCAGCGCGCCGGGTGTGCGCAGGGCCGACCCCGAGAGCACGACCGCGTCATACGCATCCGGATGCTGATCGAGCAGCATCTGCGCGAGGAACGACCCCCACGAGTGCCCGAGCAGCACGAGCGGCAACCCGGGGTGCGCGTCGCGGATCAGCCCGGTCAGCTGCCAGACCGCGTCGACGGCGGCGCGGTGGCCGCCGGGTCCGAGGCGGCCGAGGCGGTCCGCATCCGCCCACTGCCCCATGCCGGTCCGCCCGTGCCCGCGATGGTCGTCGGCGTAGACGGTGAAACCGGCGGCGGCGAGCGCCTCCGCGAGCACGACGTATCGGCCGGCGTGTTCGCCGACGCCGTGCAACAGCTGCACGACACCGCGCGGGGTGGACTGCGCCTCGTACACGTCGTAGACGATCGTGGTCCCGTGCGCATCGATGAACTCGGGCATGCGGCCGAGTCTATGGCCCCGGATGCGGTCCGCTCGCCCACCCGCGAAGACCCTTAGCAGGGCTAATGAGCTATGCTAAGGATCGACATGAGTTCTTCCGCACAGCCCGCTGATTCCGCTCCGCCCGCGGATGCTGCCGCCGATCCGGCCGACCACTCCGCCGATGCATCCGAGCTGCGGATGGCGACGTTCCGACTCGCCCGTCGACTGCGCGGCCAGCGCGCGGTCGACACCATGAGCGACGGCCAGTTCGCGGTGCTCGCGGGCCTCAAGGTGCACGGCGATCACACCCTCGGCGAGTTGGCGGCGCGCGAGCGCGTGACGGCCCCGTCGATGAATCGCACCGTGAACGGCCTTGAGGAGTCCGGTTACGTCATCCGCACCCCCGACGAGCAGGACCGTCGCAAGGTCAACATCTCGCTGACAGACGAGGGACGCGCGGTGGTCCAAGAAACCGTCCGCCGCCGCGACGCCTGGCTCGAAGAGGCCCTCGGACACCTCAGCGCGGCCGAGCGCGACATTCTCGGGCAGGCGGCGCAGATCATGCGGGGAGTCGCCGAACGATGAGCGCGATGTTCCGCTCCCTCGGACTCTTCAACTACCGCGTCTGGTTCATCGGCGCGCTCGTGTCGAACATCGGCGGATGGATGCAGTCCACCGCCCAGGACTGGGTCGTGCTCACGCAACTGACCGACAACGACGCGGCCGCGATGGGCGTGACGATGGCCCTGCAGTTCGGCCCGCCACTACTGTTCGTCGGAGCGACCGGGTGGGTCGCCGACCGGTTCGATCGGCGACGACTGCTGCTCGTGACGCAGTCCGCGCTGATGGCTCTCGCGGTGATCGTCGGCATCCTGCTGATGACCGGCGTGATGACGCTGCCGCTGATGTTCTGCTTCGCCTTCGCGTTCGGCCTGGTGAACGCGTTCGACGCGCCCGCACGTCAGGCGTTCGTGACCGACGTCGTGGCCCGCGAGAACGCGGCGAACGCCGTGGCACTGAACTCGGCATCGTTCAACGCGGCCCGGATGATCGGCCCGGCGGTCGCGGGCTTCCTGATCGTGCTCGTCGGCACGGGGTGGGTCTTCATCCTGAACGCCGCGACGTTCCTCGCCATGCTCGTGGCGCTGACGCTCATCCGTCGATCGGAGCTCGTGCCGCGCGCCCGCACGGCCGGCGGGGCGCGCCTGGCCGACGGATTCCGCTACGTCGCCGGACGACCGGACCTCGTCGTGACCTTCGTCATGGTGTTCCTGATCGGCGCCTTCGGGATGAACTTCCCCATCTTCGCCTCGACGATGGCGCTGGAGTTCGGCCAGCAGGCCGACGGATACGGCATCCTGAGTTCGATCCTCGCGATCGGTTCGCTCGCGGGCGCTCTGCTCGCCGCCCGGCGCGATCGCGCGCGGATGCGGGTCATCATGGTCGCCGCGGGCGGGTTCGGGGTGTTCTCGCTCATCTCCGCGGCGATGCCGACCTACGGCCTGTACGCCGCGTCGCTCGTGTTCGTCGGATTCGCGACGGTCACGGTGCTGACGACCGCGAACGGCTACGTGCAGACGACGACCGATCCGGCCCTCCGCGGCCGCGTGCTCGCGCTGTACATGGCCGTGATCATGGGCGCGACGCCGATCGGCGCGCCCATCGCCGGATGGGTCGCCGACACGTTCGGCCCGCGCGCGGCGATCGTCGTCGGCGCGGTGGCAGGGCTTGCCGCCTGCCTCGTCGGGGTGACATGGCTCGCACTCTCGGGTCGCATGCACCGCGATTCGGCGCACCGCTTCCGCGTCACGATCGACGAGACGCGGCCGATCCCCGTCGTCGCGCCCGAGGAGTTCAGCGACGCGGTCGCGAGCACGACCCCGATCCCCCTCCCCGAGCGCCGCCGCTAGCGGGCCGCACTCCCGAGCGCCGGGTCGCAGCTCAGGCGTCGCGTTCCGATGTTTGGGGCACAAAATTGCGTTCGGGGCACGATATTCACGCCCCAAACGAAGAATTGCGCCCCGAACCCGCGGATGCCGGGAACACAGGGTCAAGGTCGGCACTGACCGGTCGGGGCTCTCCACCCTTGCGTAGGCCCCGTATGGCTCCGAGTCGTCGGGTCCGACGCCCCCGAGCCGCCTCACACGCCCCATCCGTCACCACCAGCCCCACCGGTCCGACAACTGCGGAGCCGCGAAGCCGGAACAGGCCCCCCGGCACGGGCCATCGGCCGTCGACCACCCCGACGCAGGACATCAGGTCGACCGCCCACAGGGCGCTCCCGCGCAGGACCCCCGTCGACCACCCCGGCGTCCCGAAACCGCCCACAGACCGCCCCGGCACAGGGCCCCACAGGCGGGCCGAAGTCAGGCCTCGCGGGTGATCGTGACCTTGACGTGCAGGTTGCTCTTGAAGGGACCTGCGTACACACCGCGCAGCGGCGGCACGTCGTTGTAGTCCCGCGCCCGCCCGACCAGCACGTGCCGGTCGCCGATCTCGATATTGTTGGTCGGGTCGAAGCCGGTCCAGTCGCCGGCGAACCATTCCACCCAGGCGTGCGACTCACCCGTGACGGGCGTGCCGATCTCGGCCTGCGGCTTCGGATGCAGATACCCCGACACGTAGCGCGCCGGAATGCCGACCGATCGCAGTGCGCCGAGCGCGATGTGCGCCATGTCCTGACACACGCCCTTTCGCGCTTCCCATGCCTCGACGGCGGTGGAGTGCACCCCGGTCACGCCGTGCATGTACTCCACGGCGTCACCGATCGCGACGCAGATGTCGTGCGCGGCCCGGCCGGGATCGTCGTGCCGTCCGGCGATCGAGCGGGCGATCTCGGCGACCTCCGGATGCGGACGCGTCCGGTGCGTCTGTTCCAGCTGCTCGATGGTGTCGATGCTGCGCTCGGCCTCGACGCGCAGTCGGTCCCAGCTGATGCCGCTGTGCTCGATCGGGCGCGGACGCACCTCGACGAGCGAACGCGCCGTAATGCGCAACGCGCGGTGGGGCGAGAGCACATCGAACGAGCTCACCCGCGTGCCGAAGTAGTCGACGTAGCTGTTGACCGAGGTCGACGGCTCGATGTCGAGCGACGAGCTCAGCACGAACTGACTGTCGGTCGTGCCCGGCAGCATCCGGGCTTCGTTGTACGAGGCCGACACGTCTCCGCCGTAGCTGAAGCCCGTTTCGTGCTCGATGCGCAGGCGCTTCATGAGGTCTCTCCGATCCAGCTGGGTTCGGCCTGCGTCGGGAAGAACCGCTGCCGGATCGCGTCGGATGCTTCGCGCGTCACGGTCTGCACGCGCAGCATGTGGTCGGGGAGTTCCTCGAGGATCTCGCCGATGGGCTGGTATTCGAGATCGTTCCGGATGCGGCCGAGCGCGCGCAAGACGTGATTGGAGTGGCCGACGCGGTCTTCGCGCGGGTCGATCGCGCTGATGCACTCTTCGGCGCGTGAGATCGAGTAGATGATCGAGCGCGGGAAGAGGCGGTCGAGCAGCAGGAACTCGGCGGCGTTCCGGGCGCTGGGCATTCCGCGGTAGGTGCGGAGGTAGGCCTCGTACGCGCCGCAGGAGCGGAGGATCGTCGTCCACGACGGCCCGGATGCTTCGGTCAGCGACCGCGTCGCCAGCAGGCGTGCCGACATGTCGGCGCGTTCGATGGAGCGTCCGAGCGTGAAGAACTGCCAGGCTTCGTCGCGGCTCGTCGACGAGTCGACGATGCCGACGGCGAGCGCCGACCGCTCCCGCACCCACTGGAAGAACTCGTGCACCTTCTCGGTCTGCAGCCGTCGCGGCATCCGGGAATTGGTGGTGTTGAGGCACTCCCAGAGCTCGGTGGAGACGATCTCGCGCGCCCGCCGCGCGTTCTCGCGCGCCGCGGTGAGCGAGTACTGGATGCTGGAGGGGTTCATCCGGTCGACGGCGAGCCGGGCGAGCACGTGCTCGCGGGTGACGTCTTCGACGCCTTCCGGCGGCGACGATCCCATGACCGACAGCAACGACCGGCACGCGGTGTCCTCGTCGATCCAGGGGTCCTCGAGGAGCAGTTGCAGGTGCACGTCCAGGATGCGGGCGGTGCCGTCGCTGCGCTCGACGTAGCGACCGATCCAGAAGAGGCTTTCGGCGATGCGGCTCAGCAGCATGGCGCGCTCCCCTCGGCCGATTCGGCCTGCTGCTGCTGTTCCTGCTGATCGACGCGCGAGCGCGGACGATCGTGCGGGGAGTGCGAGACCTCGACGTTGGTGGCGGGGCCGGCGGCGGATGCATCCGTGATGATCGGGATGGCCTGCGTCACGGTCGACGCCTGATCGGCGACGAGTCCAGCGAGACCGTGCCCCTGCCCGTACTCGACCTTGCCCGGAGCGGCGCCGCCGACGATCCAGGTGTCCTTCGATCCCCCGCCCTGCGAGGAGTTCACGACCAGCTCGCCCTCGGGAAGAGCGACGCGCGTGAGGCCGCCGGGGAGCACCCAGATGTCGTCGCCGTCGTTCACGGCGAAGGGCCGGAGGTCGGCGTGCCGCGGGCGCATGCCGTCTTCGACCAGCGTCGGGATGGTGGACAGCATCATCACCGGCTGCGCGATCCAGCCGCGCGGGTCGGCGAGCAGGGTTTTACGCAGCGTCTCGAGCTGGGAGCGGGAGGCATCCGGACCCACGACGAGCCCCTTGCCGCCGGAGCCGTCGACGGGCTTCACGACGAGCTCGTCGAGCCGGTCGAGCACCTCTTCGAGCGCCGCCGGGTCTTCGAGCCGCCAGGTGTCGACGATCGGCAGGATCGGCTCCTCCGACAGGTAGTACCGGATGAGGTCGGGCGTGTAGGTATAGAGCAGTTTGTCGTCGGCGACGCCGTTGCCGACCGCGTTCGCGATCGTGACGTTGCCCATGCGCGCCGCGAGCATGACCCCGGGCGAACCCAGCATCGAGTCCGCGCGGAACTGCAGTGGGTCGAGGAACTCATCGTCGACCCGTCGGTAGATGACGTCGACCCGGCGCGGTCCGCGCGTGGTGCGCATGAACACGCGGCCGCCCATGCAGAGCAGGTCGCGGCCTTCGACGAGTTCGACGCCCATCAGGCGTGCGAGGAGCGTGTGCTCGAAGTAGGCGGAGTTGTAGACGCCGGGGGTCAGCACGACGACGTTAGGGTCTTCGATCCCGGGCGGGGCCGATGCGCGGAGCGCCGCGAGGAGTTTGTTCGGGTAGTCGCCGACGGGGCGCACCCGCATCGACACGAACAGTTCGGGGAGGGTCTGCGCCATCACCCGGCGGTTCGAGATCACGTAGCTGACACCCGACGGCACCCGCACATTGTCTTCGAGGACGCGCATCTTGCCGTGTTCGTCGCGGATGAGGTCGATGCCCGACACCTGGATGCGCACACCGTTGGCGGAGCGGATGCCGTACGCCTGGCGGTAGTAGTACTGGCTCGAGGCGATCAGTTTCGCCGGAATGACCCCGTCGCGCACGCAGTTCTGCCGGCCGTACGCATCGTCGAGGAAGGCCTCCAGCGCACGCACGCGCTGTTTGATGCCGGCTTCGACCTCCGACCACTCGGCGTAGTCGATGATGCGGGGCACGGCGTCGAGCGGGAACGGTCGTTCCTCGCCCGCGAAGTCGAAGGTGACGCCCTGCGCGAGGTAGGAGCTCGCCAGCGAGTCGGTGCGGCCGCGCAGCTCTTCCTGCGTCATGCGGGCCAGCGCCTGGTAGAGCTCGCGGTAGGCGATGCGCGACTCGGCGAGCGCACCGGGGGTGTCGGGGTGGCCGAACATCTCGTCGAACGCGGGCAAGCCCTGCGAGTTCCTTCGCGGCGCGAGAGTGGAGCCGTAGCCGTCGAAGAGGTCGCCCATGGAACCACCCTAGACCGGCCGATGTTGCCGTGATGTTTCGCAGCCAGGGGGTGGACGGCGCCCCCGACTCACCGCATCCGTCTCCGCCGATCGCGCGGGCTGGTGCCACGAGCGCGCTCCTGCGATGGCTACTGTTTCCTGCTGCGGCTGCCGAACCTTCTGCCGCCGTGACAGGTAACAGTAGCCAGCGCGAGCGCGCCCGCGCGCGGGTCAGGCGGCGAGCACCACGCGCAGCTGCTCGACGGCCCAGTCCAGCTCGGTCGCGCGCACCACGAGCGGCGGCGCGATGCGGATGGTCTGGCCGTGCGTGTCTTTCACGAGCACGCCGCGCGCGAGCAGGCGTTCGGCCACCTCGCGCCCAGTGCCGACCGCGGGATCGATGTCGACGCCGGCCCAGAGCCCGGCGACCCGCACGGTCGTCACCCCGTGACCGACGAGGTCGGCGAGCTTCGCCGCGAGGTGCTCGCCGAGCGCGAGCGCGCGCTTCTGGAACTCGCCCGTCTCCAGCATCTCGACCACGCGGAGCCCGACCGCGGCCGCGAGCGGGTTGCCGCCGAACGTCGATCCGTGCTCGCCGGGGCGGATGACGCCGAGGATCTCGCGATCGGCGACCACGGCCGACAGGGGCAGGATGCCGCCACCGAGCGCTTTGCCGAGCACGTACACGTCCGGAACGACGCCCTCGCGGTCGCACGCGAAGGTGTGCCCGACCCGGCCGAGCCCCGACTGGATCTCGTCCGCGATGAAGAGCACGCCGCGCCGGGTGCAGATCTCGCGTACCGCCGCCAGGTATCCCTCGGGCGGAATCACGACGCCCGCCTCGCCCTGCACCGGTTCGATCAGTACGGCGGCGGTGTTGTCGTCGATCGCGGCCTCGATCGCGGCTGCGTCCCCGAACGGAACGTGCGCGAACCCGGGCGCGAACGGCCCGAACCCGTCGCGCGCGCTCGGGTCGTCGCTGAAGCCGACGATCGTGGTCGTGCGGCCGTGGAAGTTGCCGTCCGCGACGATGATCGACGCCTGATCGGCGGCTACGCCCTTGACCCGGTACGCCCACGCGCGAGCGACCTTGATGGCCGTCTCGACCGCCTCGGCACCCGTGTTCATCGGCAGCACGAGGTCCTTGCCGCAGAGCGCGGCGAGCGCCGCCGCGAACGAGCCGAGCTGGTCGTTGTGGTAGGCCCGACTGGTCAGGGTGAGGCGTCCGAGCTGCTCCTGGGCGACCGCGACGATCGCCGGATGCAGATGCCCGAAGTTCAGGGCGGAGTAGGCCGACAGCAGGTCGAGGTAGCGCTTGCCGTCCACATCCGTCACCCACGATCCCTCGCCGCGCGAGATGACCACGGGCAGCGGGTGGTAGTTGTGGGCGAGGTGCTGCTCTTCCGCGGTGATCACATCGTTCGTCGCGGAATCGGGGATGAGGTTCGTCATGCGTTCTCCTGGTTCGCCGCGCGCAGCTCCAGCGTGCAGCACTTGATCCCGCCGCCGCCGAGCAGCAGCTCGGACAGGTCGATCAGCACCGGGTTGTAGCCGCGCTCGCGCAGCTGCGCTTCGAAGCCCGTCGCCCGGGGCGAGATGAAGACGTTGAGTCCGTCGCTGGCCGAGTTCAGGCCGAAGACGTCGCCGTCGGCATCCGAGACCAGGATGGCGTCGGGGAAGCGCTCCTCGAGGATCGCGCGGCTGGCGTCGTCGAACGCGCCCGGCAGGTACGCGATGTTGGCCCGCTCGACGCCGCCCTCGCCCTGCACGGGGTCGAGCACGGTGAGCGCGGTGTCGAGGTGGTAGAACCGGGGGTCGGTGAGGGTGAGCGACACGACCTCGCGGCCGAAGACCTCGCCGATCTCACGGTGGCTGTCTCCGGTCGAACGGAAGCCGGTGCCGGCGAGGATGATGTCGCCGACGAGCAGGAAGTCGCCCTCGCCCTCGTTGACCTCGACCGGCTCGGCGAGATGGTAGCCGTGGGAGGCAAACCAGTCCATGAACGGCCGCTCCTCACCGGAACGCTCCGCGAAGCGGAACTTCGGTCCGTAGGCGACGCCGTCGACGAGGAAGCCACCGTTCGCGGTGTAGACCATGTCGGGGAGCCCCGGCACGGGGTCGATCAGGTGGATCTCGTGCCCGAGGGCGATGTACGCGTCGAACAGGGTCTGCCACTGCTCGATGGCCCGCCCGGTGTTCGTCGGCTTGGCCGGCTCCATCCACGGGTTGATCGAATAGCTGACGACGAAGTGCTCCGGCCGGCACATGAGGTAGGTGCGGTGCTGGGCGACGCGGACGGGGGTCTGGGTGGTGAGGGACATTCGGCTCCTTGGCGAAGGCGGCGGACGCTGTCCTACAGGCCCGGCTGAGCGAAGAGGCTGACGCACGGGCACGCCGGGACTCATTCTGGCACGCGGGCCGGGCTCGAGACAGTAGCTGCCGGCCGTGACAGGCTGGAGGAGCCGGCCTGTCACGGCCGGTCATTTCCACAAAGGAGTTGCAATGCAGGAGCGGAAACTCGGACCTTTCACGGTGTCGGCCATCGGACTCGGCGCCATGCCGCTGTCGATGAACAACGACAAAGAGGTGCCCGATCGGGATGCGGCGATCGCCACCGTGCACGCGGCGCTCGACGCCGGGGTCACGCTGATCGACACCTCCGACATCTACGCACCGGCCTGGGATCAGATGGGGCACAACGAGGTGCTCATCGGGGAGGCGCTGCGCAGTTGGGGCGGTGACACCGCATCCGTCGTCGTCGCAACAAAGGGCGGAATCACCCGGAGCGAGGGCGAGATCTGGGGCCGCGACGGATCGCTCGCGTACCTGCGTTCGGCCGTGGAGAAGTCGCTTCGGAACCTGCAGGTCGACGTCATCGACCTGTACCAGTACCACCGGCCCGACCGCTGGGTCGTCTACGGCGAGGTGATGCAGAGCTTCCAGACCCTGAAGGACGAGGGCAAGATCCGCTCCATCGGCATCTCGAACGCGAACATCGAAGAGATCGAGGTCGCGACCCAGGTGCTCGGCGAGGGCGCCCTCGTGAGCGTGCAGAACGAGTTCTCGCCCGCGCATCCCGGTAGCTACGACGAGCTGCGCTACTGCGCCGACCACGGGATCGCGTTCCTGCCGTGGAGTCCGCTCGGCGGCACCGGCGGCGGCGGGCGCTCGGTCGGCGACCGCTTCGGCGTGTTCGCCGAGATCGGCCGTGACCGCGGCGTCAGCCCGCAGCAGGTCGTGCTCGCCTGGGAGCTGGCCCTCGGCTCGAACGTGATCGCGATCCCGGGCGCGCGTCGCGCGCAGTCGATCGTCGACTCCGCGAAGGCCGCCGACCTGCGGCTGTCGGGCGACGAGATCGCGCGCTGCTCCGCCTCCGTCGGGATCACACCGTAAGCCCCGACGGAGGCAGAGCGGGCCTCACCCGAGCGCGATCGCGCTCCACGACACGGGCGGCAGCGTGACCGTGAGCTGCCCGTCGACGACGGATGCGGAGTCGTTCGTCGCGGGCGCGACGCGCTCCCTGTCGTCGAGGGTGTTCTTCGCATTCACGTCCTCGTCGCTCAGCGTGTGCGTCTCGAGGACGGCGACGCCGCCGAGCGAGGTCACGTCGACCGTCACATCGATGGCCTCGGTCTGACTGCGATTCACGAGGAAGACGGCGCTCCGGCCCGATTCGGCATCGTGGGTGGCGACGGCGTCGACGAGCGGCACCTCGCCGTACACCTCGGTCGCGTAGGTCGGCACGTCGAGGGTGAGGCGCAGCGCGGTGCCTCGGGCAAGCCGCGAGGTGATCGAGAACGGGTAGAACGTCGTCTGCCGCCAGGCCGGACCCCCGGGCTCGGTCATGATCGGGGCGATCACGTTCACGAGCTGCGCGAGCGACGCGCTCGCCACCCGATCGGCGTGCTTGAGCAACGAGATCATCAGGTTGCCGAAGACGACCGCATCCGCCACGGAGTAGATGTCTTCGAGCAGGCGCGGGGCGATCGGCCAGTTGTCGATGCCCTCGATCTTGTCGACCCCGTGGAAGCGGTCTATGTACCAGACGTTCCACTCGTCGAACGAGATGTCGATCTTCTTCGTGGACCCGCGGACCGCGCCGACGTGGTCGGCCGTCGCGACGACGGTTTCGATGAACCCGTCCATGTCGACCGCAGATGCGAGGAAGCTGCCGAGGTCGCCGTTCTTCTCCTCGTAGTAGGCGTGGCACGAGATGAGGTCGACGTCGTCATAGGTGTGCGTCAGGACGACACGCTCCCACTCGCCGAACGTCGGCATGTGCGCGCTCGACGAGCCGCAGACGACGAGTTCGATCGACGGGTCGAGCTGGCGAAGTCCCTTCGCGGCCTGCGACGCGATCTTGCCGTAGTCGTCGGCCGAACGATGGCCGAGCTGCCAGGGCCCGTCCATCTCGTTACCGAGGCACCACATCCGCACATCGAACGGCTCCGCGCGCCCGTTCGCGATGCGCTGATCACTCAGCGCCGTGCCGGAACGGATGTTGGAGTACTCCAGCAGATCGATCGCCTCGAGCGTGCCGCGGGTGCCGAGGTTGACGGCCATCATGAGGTCGCTGCCGACCTTCTCGAGCCACGATGAGAACTCGTGCAGACCCACCTCGTTCGTCTCGGTCGAGTGCCAAGCGAGGTCGAGGCGGCGCGGACGCTCGGAGACCGGGCCGACCGAGTCCTCCCACCGGAACCCCGACACGAAGTTGCCGCCGGGGTAGCGGATGGTGTCGACCCCGAGCTCCTTGACGAGATCGATGACGTCGGTACGGAAGCCCTCCGCATCCGCCGTCGGGTGACCCGGTTCGTAGATTCCGTCGTAGACATGCCGCCCGAGGTGCTCGACGAAGCCCCCGAAGAGCTTTCGCCGAACCGCGCCGATCGCGAAGGCCGGGTCGAGGGTGAGACGTGCAACAGGCATGGATGTGCTTTCTGGTCGAGAGAAGAGAAGACGATCAGCGGATGCGTGAGCCGTCATCGATGGGGATCGATCACGGCGCCGGTCACTTGACCGAGCCGATGGCGAGCCCGCCCTGCCAGTACCGCTGCAGGAGAAGGAAGGACAACAGGAGCGGAAGCACGGAGATGAACGCCCCCGAGGTGATGAGGTTCCACACCTGCTCGCCGCCGGCGCCGGCGTTCGACAACGCGAGCCAGCGGTTGAGTCCCACCGTCACCGGCAGCAGCTGCGGATCGGTCAGCACCGCCAGCGGCAGGAAGAAGTTGTTCCACGTGCCGACGATCGACAGAAGCAACACGGTCACGATGGCGGGGCGGAGCAACGGCACGACGATCGTCGTGAACGTACGCCACTCCCCCGCGCCGTCGATGCGCGCGGCCTCCAGCAGCTCTTCGGGCACCGCATCCTGCGTGTAAACCCGCATGAGGTAGACACCGAACGGGTTCAGGAGCGAGGGCAGGATGACCGCCCACGGAGTGTTGATGAGCCCGTACTGGCTGAGCAGCATGAATGTCGGGATGACGAGCGCCGTGAGCGGCACCATGACCGAGCCGAGGATCATGCCGAACACGACACCGCGCCCCCGGAACCGGTACTTCGCGAACCCGTAGCCCGCGAGGACCGCCACGACCGTCGCGCCGACTCCCGAGACGAATGCGTAGAAGAAGGAGTTGCCGAGCCAGCGCCAGTAGATCCCGCCCTGGTGCTCGAAGAGCCCGGCGATGTTCGAAAAGAAGCTGCCGGGATTGTCGAACCAGAACGCGGGACTGGAGAAGAGGCTCCCCGTGTCTTTGGTCGCCGAGACGAACAGCCACCAGATCGGGATGATGAAGTAGATCGCGAGCACGATCAGCAGCACGTGGGAGCCGATGCGGCGCTGTCCGCCGCGGCGTCCGGCCGAGCGGTTGCGACGGGACGGGATGCCGGTGACCGTCGTATGCACCTCATTGAGAGCGGCGGTGGAGGAGGGAAGGGCGGACATCACTTCAGTCCGTTCTGCTTGCGCGTGAGGAAGAGGAAGCCGAAGGACCCGATGAACACGAGGATCCCGAGCGAGAACGCGATCGTGGCGGCGTAGTTGAACTGGCTGTAGCTGAACGCCAGCGCGTACGCGTACATATTCGGCGTGTATTCGGCCGGGAGTGCTCCGGAGGCGATCGAGCGCAGCACGGTCGGCTCCGTGAAGAACTGCAGCGTGCCGATCAGGGCGAATGTGATGACCATGACCATCGACGAGGAGATCATCGGCACCTTGATGCGCGTCGCGATCTGCCACCCACCGGCACCGTCGATGCGGGCCGCTTCGTAGATCGCCGGATCGATCGATCGCAGCGCGGCGTAGATGACGATCATGTAGTACCCGGCCCACTGCCAGGTGACGATGTTGACCAGGCTGAAGAAGATCGAGTCGCTCGCGAGGAAGTTCGGGGCCTCGAGTCCGAACAGACTGAAGATCGTCCCGCCGGGACCGAACCGCGGACTGTAGAGGAAGCTCCACATCAACGCCCCGATCACGACCGGGATCGCATACGGCGCGAAGATCAGCAACCGGGAGAGCTTGGAGAGCCAGGTGGCGAGCGAGTCGAGCACGAGCGCCGCGACGAGCGCGACGATCAGCTGGGCCGGGATCATGATGATCGCGAACAGGGCCACCCGGCCGAGGCCGCCGAGGAACAGCGGATCGGTGAAGGCCTTGGCGTAATTGTCGATGCCGACGAACTTCGTGCCGGTTGCGAGCGTCGAACTGAACAGGCTCATACCGAAGGCGTAGATGAGAGGGAAGACGAGGAACGCGGCGAAGATCACGAGGAACGGCGTGATGAACAGCCAACCGACCCGTTGCCGCCGCTCGATGCCGCTGCGCCGCCGGGTGACGGGTCGCTGCAGTGTCTGAGTGGTCATGGTGTCACTTCCGTGAGGATGGGGCCGACCCGCAGGCCGGCCCCATCGGGTCAGCCTGCGAGCTCGAAGCCCTGATCGGTCGCGTACGTCTCGAGGGTGGACTGCAGGTCATCGAGCGCCGCGGAGGCATCCTTGTTCTGGTCGACCACCACCGCGGTGACCTGCTGCTGGAGCTGGTCGTAGGCGTAGTTCTGGAACGGGCTGAACGTGAATCCGGCGTACCCGGATGCGGCGGGGAGGAACACGTCCTTGTTGATCTGCTGGCCTCCGAAGAACGGGTACTCGAGGTCACGGAAGTAGTCCGACTCGAGGACGGGCTTCCACAGCGGGAAGAGCGCCGCCTTCTCGATTCCGATCTTCCATGCCTCTTCGGTGCCGAAGACCTCCTTGGCGACGGTCGCGGCGGCCTCCTTGTCCTTCGCCTGGGAGGTCACCGCGAACGTGGATCCACCCCAGTTGATCTGCACCGGGTTCGCTGCATCCCACTGGGGAACGGGCGCGGCTCGCCACTCGGCCGTGTCGTCGGTGCCTTCCAACCCCTGAAGGTAGCCGGGGCCCCAGGCCGCCGCGACGTAGATGGCGTACGAGCCGTCGACGAGCTTCGTGTTGTAGTCGGCCGTGAATGCCTCATCGGTCGCGACGAGACCCTTCTCGGCCAGGTCCTGCCAGTACGCGAGCACGTCCTTCGACCCTTGATCGGCAACGTCGATGCCGATCTCCTGGGGCGACGCGCTGTCGTAGGTGAAGGGCACAGAGCTCGCCTGGGCGAACAGCGCCTGCGTGAAGGCGCGGCCGTTCGGGGGGAAGTTGGCGAGCACGCCGGGCGCTCCGGCATCCTTCAGCTTCTGCGCAGCATCCGCGAACTCGGCCCAGGTCGTGGGCGGAGCGATGCCGTACTGGTCGAGGATGTCTTGCCGGTACAGCATGCCCATGGGGCCACCGTCGACCGGGATCGCGTAGACGGCGTCTCCGCTGGAGACGTCCTTCCACGCGCCCTCGGTGTAATCGGCCTGCACGTCGCCGGCGCCGTACTCCGACAGGTCGACGAGCGCGTTGCGGATGGCGAAGCTCGAGAGCACTTCGGATTCGAGCATGATCACGTCGGGAGCGCCGCTGCCCGATTCGATCGAGGTGGAGAACTTCGTGTACTCGTCGTTGCCCTGGCCGGCGTTGGTCCAGCAGATCTGGACGTCGTCGTGGCTCTCGTTGAAGAGATCGACGACCTCCTCGAAGGACGGGTACCAGGCCCAGACCGACACCTGCGTCGCATCGGGGTTGACGATCTTGTTCGTGCACGAGCTCTCGGCAGCGCCGGAACCGGCGCATCCGGTGAGGGCAGCAGCTGCAACGGCAACGACGCCGAAGCCTGCGATGACCTTGGATCTCATGGGCTGTGTGCTTCCTCTCGCGGTGTGGACACCGGTGTCTTACGGAGATGGATGCGGTGCGCCCGAGCACCGACTGGTGCTGCGCTGCACTCGCTTTACAACGTTGGAAAGTAAACGTTGTAAAGCGATGATGACGCGCGTCGGGTCTTCTGTCAAGAAGTCGTCACACGGCCGGTGCGGACTCCCGCGTCGCGATGCGGAAGTCCGCGAGCAGAAGCCCCGGCGCACTATCTGTGGTCGGGCCGGCGATGCGGGCCAGCAGTGTCTGCACAGCCGTCTGCGCGATCCAGGCCTGCCCCGGGTCGACCGTCGTCAACGAGGGAATGGAGTACTGCGCCTCGTCGAGGTCGTCGAAACCCATCACCGCGACATCGTCGGGCACACGCCGGCCGCTCTCCTGGAGGGCGCGCATCGCCCCGAGCGCGAGCGTGTCGTTCAGTCCGAAAACGGCGTCGAACTCCGCGCCGCGAGCAAGGAGATCACGCATCGTGCGGGCACCGTTGGAGCGGTGCCACATCGTCGTGTATCCGATGAGCGCGTCGTCGTAGGCGATTCCCGCCACAGCGAGCGCCTCGCGGTATCCGCGCAGGCGCAGCCCCGCCGAACCGATCACCTCGCCGTCGTGCGCACCGACCACCGCGATCCGACGCCGCCCGGCGGCGATCAGATACTCTGTCGCCGCGCGCGCCGCATCCACGTTCCGCATCGTCACGTGATCCACGGGCCCGTCGAAGATCCGCTCACCGAGCAGCACCATCGGGTACGGCACGCTCAGCCGCTCGGCGTCGTCCTGGCCCATGCCGAGCGGACTGAAGATGAGCCCGTCGGTGAGCTTCAGTCGCGGGCTCCGCAGCAGATCGAGTTCTCGGCCGCGGTCGCCGCCGGTCTGCTCCACGAGCACGACGACGCCGAGCCGCTCCGCTTCGGCGATGACGGTGGCGGCGAGTTCGGCGAAGTAGCTGAGGCCGAGATCGGGAACGGCGAGAGCGATCGCCCCGGTGCGACCGCTCCGCAGGTTCCGAGCCGTGAGGTTCGGCGTGTAGCCGAGCTCTGCGATCGCCAGTTGCACCTTCTCGCGGGTGGCGGGACGGATGTGCGGATAGTCGTTGATGACGTTGGAGACGGTCTTGATGGACACGCCGGCCAGCCGTGCGACGTCGTGCAACGTCGGTGTCATGCCCGCCCCATGCCGTCACTGTACAACGTTGTAGCCCCGCGGATGCGGACGCCGCCGCGCGAGCGCACTACGATAAGTCGTTCCGCTCGCGCGGGGCATCGCTCCGAGGATTCCCCTCGGGCCCTCTCCTTCCCCGGAGGTCGCATGTCCGAGACCGTTCGCCCCCCCGCATCCGCTCAGCCGGTGATGACGCACCGTGCGATCCTGCTGGTGATCTTCGGTCTCATGGCGGGCATGTTCCTCTCCGCGCTCGACCAGACGATCGTCGGCACCTCGATCCGCACGATCGGCGACGACCTCGACGGGCTCAGCCTGCAGGCCTGGGTGACCACGGCGTACCTGATCGTGTCGACGATCTCGACTCCGATCTACGGCAAACTCTCCGACATCTTCGGTCGGCGTCCGCTGTTCCTGTTCGCGATCATCGTGTTCATCGTCGGCTCCGTGCTGGCAAGCTTCTCGACCGACATGGTGCAGCTCGCGGCGTTCCGCGCCGTGCAGGGCCTCGGCGCGGGCGGGCTCATGTCGATGCCCCTCGCGATCATGGGCGACATCCTCGCGCCGCGCGAGCGGGCGAAGTACCAGGGCTACTTCCTCGCGGTCTTCGGCATCTCCAGCGTGATCGGCCCGCTCGTCGGCGGGGTGTTCGCGGGCACCGATGAGATCCTCTTCATCACCGGATGGCGCTGGGTCTTCCTGATCAACGTGCCGATCGGCATCATCGCGCTGTTCATCGTGCTGCGGTTCCTGCACATCCCGCACCACCCGCGGGACTCGGTGCGCATCGACTGGTGGGGCGCGACCTTCGTCGTCGTCGCCCTCGTGCCTCTTCTGCTGATCGCCGAACAGGGCCGCGAATGGGGCTGGACCTCGCCGATCGCGATCGCCTGCTACGTCGTGGGTGCGGGCGGCGTGCTGGCGTTCATCCTCGTCGAACGCGCGATGAAGACCGACGCGCTCATCCCCCTCGCGCTCTTCCGCTCGCCGACGTTCTCGATGGCGACCGTCATCGGCGTGCTGGTCGGCTTCGGAATGTTCGGGGCGATGCTGACGCTGCCGCTCTACCTGCAGCTCGTGCTCGGTGCGACGCCGACCGAGAGTGGCTTCCAGATGCTGCCGATGATCCTCGGCCTCATGATCGCCTCGATCGCGAGCGGTCAGATCATCGCGCGCACGGGCCGCTACCGGATCTTCCCGATCCTCGGCACCCTGTTCCTCTCCGCCGGCTATCTCGCCCTCACGTTCCTGCACGCCGACAACTCGTACTGGTACCTCGCCGGCGCCATGCTGCTGCTGGGCCTCGGACTCGGCCAGCTCATGCAGACCCTCACGATCGCGAGCCAGAACGCCGTGGGCCTCCGCGACATGGGCGTCGCCACGAGCGCCTCGACGTTCTTCCGCCAGATCGGTGGCACGCTCGGCACCGCCATCCTGCTCTCGCTGCTGTTCACGCTCGTGCCCACCAACATCCAGGCATCGTTCTCCGATGACGAGACGCTGACCGAAGCGATCGACGCGGCGCTCGACCCGTCCGTCGCGGATGCGCCGCAGAACGCGGCCATCATGCAGAGCATCTACACCCCGATCGTGTCGGGGCTGCAGGATGCGGCAGCTGCCGCATCCGTCGACCTCTCCGACGACACGCAGCGGAGCGCCTTCGTCGCGAGCGCGCTGCCGCAGCTGCAGGAGGGTCTCACCGGCGGCGGATCGGACGGCGGCTCGTTCGACAGCACCGTGATGGACGACACGTCGTTCCTCAACGGCGCCGACCCGCGCCTCACCGCCCCCATCCTGATCGGCTTCAATGACTCGGCGGTCTCGGTGTACCGGGTCGCGCTCGGGGTCGTCCTGCTCGCGTTCCTGCTGACGCTCTTCTTCCGTACGCCCCCGCTCCGCGCGAAGTCCGCGTTGCAGGAGGCGGCGGATGACGCGGCCGTGCTCGCCGAGCAGGCCGCGGCCGAGTCCGGCGCGCTGGTCGCTCCGGTGGCCGACGAGGAGGAGCGTGAGCCCGCCTCCGCCGCGCCGCTCACTCGCCGCGAGCTGCGCGAGCGCGGCTGACGGCCGCCGCCGCGCCGAGCGCGCGGGGTCCCGCCCCGGTTCGCTTGCCTCACATACACGCGAAACGCCCCGAAAAGCGTGAATATGAGGCAAGTGAACCGGGTTCGGGGGCGTCAGATGACGGACTCGCTCCACGGGTCGGGGTTGCCGAAACGATGCGCCGTGATCGAGATCGCCTGCTCGTGCAGGAACGGCAGCAGCTCGAGCCGCCCGGCGGTCGTGACCGGGTTCGGGTACACCGCGAGGTCGGGGTCGCCGGCGACGGCCTCCGCGAGCACGCGGTGCAGCGCCTCCGTTTCCACCGCCGGGCCGATCAGACGAACGCGCGGAGCGCGCGCGGGCGGCGCATCCGTCCCGGTGCTCATCAGCGCCACCGCGGCGTCGACGCTCGCGCGGGTCGCGCGTTCGATCCACTCCGCATCCGTGTCGACGTGCACGGTGACGCCCGCATCCGACAGGGCGCGGCGGATGCCGCCGGGCAACCCGGCCGCGACACTCAGCGTGAAGGCGGACGCCGCGCGGATGCCGGCCAGCGCCACCCGCAGCACCTCCTGCACCTCGGCACCGGCGGTCGCGCGCACGGCGACCTCGACCGGCCGGTAGCGGAACAGGTTCCGCTCCACACCGAGCTTCGAGACGTCCTTGATGCGACCGAATTCGCGGTCCCACTCGACCGCATCCGACAACGCCGCACGACGCAGCCACTCGAAGCGGTCGTAGTCGAGCGACGGCTGTGCGGCCTCGATGATCGTCGTGATACGCGAGTCGAGCCCGCGCAGGTGCAGGGTGCTCGATGCGGCCCCGGATGCGGTCGGCCGCCACGAACCGAGTCCGATGAGGTAGTTCGGGCCACCCGCTTTCGTGCCCGCGCCGACCGAGGATCGCTTCCATCCGCCGAACGGCTGACGCTGCACGATCGCACCGGTGATGCCGCGGTTCACGTACAGATTTCCGGCCTCGACCCCGTCGAGCCACGTCGAGAGGTCATCCGGGTTCTGCGTGTACAGACCCGCGGTCAGCCCGTAAGCGACCGCGTTCTGCAGCTCGATCGCTTCCGCGAGCGACGACGCGTGCATGACGCCGAGCACCGGCCCGAAGAACTCCTCGAGGTGGAAGCGCGAACGGGGCTGCACGCCGACGCGGATGCCGGGACGCCACAGCCGTCCCGCGAGTTCCGGCGGACCGTCGACCTGCTCCGGACGGACGAGCCACTTCTCACCGTCGTCCAGCTCGTCGAGCGCCCAGGCGAGCTTCCCGTGCGGCGGCTCGATGACCGGCCCCACCTCGGCGAGCGCGTCGGACGGCGGCCCGACCCGCAGCGAACGGGTCGCATCGATGAGCTGGCGGGCGAAGCGCGACGAGCGCCCGACCGGGCCCACGAGAATCGCGAGCGACGCGGCCGAGCACTTCTGCCCCGCGTGACCGAAGGCGCTCTTCACGAGATCGGATGCGGCGAGATCGAGGTCGGCCGACGGCATCACGATCATCGCGTTCTTGCCGCTCGTCTCCGCGAGGATCGGCAGGTCGGCGCGCCACGAGCGGAACAGCTGCGCGGTCTCCCACGATCCGGTCAGGATCACGCGGTCGACATCGGGGTGGGCGATCAGTCGCTGTCCGAGCTCGCCTTCGTCGATGTCGACGAGCGCGAGCGCATCGCGCGGAACGCCCGCATCCCACAGCGCCTCCGCGACGACGGCCGCGCAGCGACGCGCCTGCGGAGCCGGCTTGAAGACGACCCCGGAGCCGGCGGCGAGCGCGGCGAGCACTCCGCCGGCAGGGATCGCGAGCGGGAAGTTCCAGGGCGGTGCGACGACCGTGACCCGCGACGGCTCGAAGACCGCCCCCGTCACCCGGTCGAGCTCCCGCGCGGTGGCCGCGTAGTAGTTCGCGAAATCGACCGCTTCGCTCACCTCGACGTCGGCCTCCGCGAGCACCTTGCCGGTCTCGGATGCGGCGACCTCGATCAGTCGCGCGCGTCGGGCTTCCAGCATCCGCCCCGCTGACCGCAGCACGACCGCGCGATCGGCGGCGGGCAGGGCGCCCCACGTACCGGCGGCCGTCCGCACGCGGGCAACGATCTGCTCCAGCGCGGCGGCGTCATCGACCCGTGCCGCATCGATGACGGCGTCGCCGGCGGTCGAGCCGTCGATGCGGGCCAGGATGTCGCGCGCCCACTCGCGCCCGGCCGGAAGCGCCGGGTCGGAATCCGCCGCGTTCCGGAAGCCGGATGCGCCGAGCGCACGCCCCTCGGACTCACGGTCTTCGAACACGGCGGTCTCGACGAACTCGGCACCGCCGAACAGCACGGATCGGGCGTCGGCCTCGGCGTGATCGGACGCGATCCCCATGACGGCCTGCGTGAGGCCCGTCTGGATCTCCTGGGTCGGCGCCGGGTCGCGGAGGATCGCGGGGTCGGCCGGGTCGGCGGGAAGACGGCCGCGGTCCTGGCCACGGCGCGGCCCGACGCGCAGGCCCGGCTCCGTCATCCGGTCGAGGGAGGCGAGGAAACGATCCCGCTCGCGCGCCCACAGCTCCGGCTCGTCCTCCAGCTCGAACGCGGCCGAGAGGAAGTTCTCCTCCGACGCGTTCTCCTCGAGGCGCCGCACGAGGTAGCTGATCGCGACGTCGAACTCGTCGGGGCGCACGACCGGAACGTAGAGCAGCACGTGGCCGACGGTGCGGGTCACCGCCTGCACCTGCCCCTGCGCCATGCCGAGCAGCATCTCGAACTCCACGCGGCCCCGCACGCCGCGCTCGCCCGCGAGCAGCCAGGCGTACGCGATGTCGAACAGGTTGTGGCCCGCGACGCCGATGCGCACCGCATCCGTCCGCTCGCTCTGGAAGGCCCAGTCGAGGCAGCGCAGGTAGTTCGCGTCGGTGTCGAGCTTGGTGTCGAAGGGGGCCTGCGGCCAGCCGTGCATGACGGCGTCGACGTGCTCCATGGCGAGGTTGGCGCCCTTGACGAGGCGCACCTTGATGGCGGCGCCCCCGCCGGCCACGCGCTGACGGGCCCACGCCGTGAGCTGCTGCAGGGCGGGCAGGGCGTCGGGCAGGTACGCCTGCAGCACGATTCCCGCCTGGAGTCCGACGAGCCGCTCGTCTTCGAGGATGCGGGTGAACACCGCGATCGTCAGGTCGAGATCGCGGTACTCCTCCATGTCGAGGTTGATGAACGTGCCGTCCTGCCGGGCCGAGAGGTACAGCGGCAGGAGCCGCTCGACGACGCGATCGACGACCTCGTCGAACGCCCACATCGAGATGTGGCTCGCGATGGCCGACACCTTCACCGAGACGTAGTCGACATCGGGGCGACGGATGAGGTCGTGGATGCCCGCGAGGCGACGGGCGGCCTCGTCCTCGCCCAGCACGGCCTCGCCGAGGAGGTTCAGGTTCAGACGCGCACCGGACTCGCGGAGCTTCGCGATCGCCGGGCCGAGCTTCGCGGGCCGGGCGTCGACGATCAGGTGGCCGACCATCTCGCGCAGCACGCGACGCGCGATCGGCACGACGGGGGTCGGTACAGCGGACGCGACCGCACCGCCGAGCCGCACGGCGGACCGGAGGTACCAGGGCAGGAAATGCGGCACGAGCGGCGCGACACGGCTGAGATTCGCGGCCGCGGCGGAGAGACTTTCGGGCCGCATGACACCGTCGACGAAACCGATCGTGAACGGAAGACCCTTCGGGTCGCGGAGCACTCCGGCGAGGCGCTCGGCCGACGGATCGACGTCGGCGGACGCTGCTTCCGAGACCCAGCTGCGGGCGAGCGCGACAGCGGTGTCGGCGAGGGATGCGGTGGCCGCTGCTTGTGGCGCGACCGAGCCGTCTTCGAAGCTCTGGGACATGCGCTCAGCCTATGTCTGGCCTGCCGCCGCGCCCCGTGACGACGCGCACTCCATCGCGCCTCGCCCGCTCCCCCGCTCAGGCCCAGGTGCTCGGGGCGGGGGCCTTCGTCGGCGGCAGGGCGACGTCATCCGCCCACCGGGTCATCCACTCGTCCGGAGCCGGCACCGCGGCGGGATCCAGACCGATCGCCTCGAACAGTTCCGCGATCGGCAGCACGCCGCCGGAGCGCTTCACGAACCGCCCGCGCACGAGCAGCCGCGCGTAGATCTCGCCGCGCACGACCACGCGATGCTCGAGGTACATGGCCCGGTCGTCCGCCGCGACGAGCCGGGACTCGATGTCGAAGCGCTGCCAGAGGTGCAGCGACTTCCGGTAGCTGATCGTCGCGTTGGCCACGACCGGATACCAGCCGCGCTCGCGCCCGAGATCCCAGAGCCCCGTGCGCATCAGCAGATCGAATCGTCCGAGGTCGAACAGCGACAGATAGCGCCCGTTGTTCATGTGCCCGACGAGGTCGAGGTCGGTGGGCAGGGTCGTGAGCCGCACGACGCCGACCTCGAGGGGTTCCATCGCGCCTTCGCGACGGTATCGGCGGCGCGAACGCCACAGAAGGAGCAAGGTTCGCCAGATCACATTCACGTCCCGGATCGTAGCGATCCACCCGTGGGCACCGCAGTTCCTTGTGCGAATCCCACAGCGGGGCGGGCCGCATCCGTCGCCTGCGCACGTCGACGCCGCACGATTTCCGGTGCCGTGGGGCCGCGCGTAGAGTCTGGCCATGGATGCCGAAACCTCCGCCCGCGTCACCGTCCGACCCGTTCGCGACGTCGACGCCGAAGCCCTCGGCCGGGTGCACGCGACGTGCTGGCACGAGACCTACGACCACCTCATCAGCAAGGCCGCACTGGAGCGCGTCTCAGCGAAGAGACTCGCCGAGCTCTGGACGCACTGGGCGTCGCAAGGACCCGACTTCCGGATGAGCGCCGCGCTCGTCGACGGCGACATCGTCGGGTTCGCGGGGTCCGGCCCCGCGCGCGACCGCGATGCGCCGCGCGGCCGCGAGTTGTACTTCATCTACCTACTCGACGCCTGGCACGGCACGGGCATCGGCCAGGAGCTGTTCGACGCCGCGATCGACGCCGGCGAGCCCGCGTACCTCTGGGTCGCCGAAGACAACCCGCGCGCTCACCGCTTCTACCAGCGCAACGGTTTCACGCTCGACGGCGAGACGCACACCGAGCCGTTCCTCGGCGAGACCCTGACCGAAGCCCGCTTCGTCCGCTGACCCGCGGCCCGACCCGCGGCCGGCCGGCCAGCCGCGCCTCCCGGCCCCCTTCGTTCCCGCGAGACGAGTTCTTCGCGCCGAGACGGAGGGGTTACCCCGCTGTCTCGGCGCCAAAATCCCGTCTCGCGGAAATCTGCGGGTTGGCGGGGCGGCGGACCGGGCCGGATCAGCGCTCGGTGACGGTGCCGAACAGGCGGGCGATCGGGATGAGGACGCGCGGGCGGTAGGCGATCCACCCCGCGAGCATCACGGCGATCGACGCGACGAAGATCCCGAACCCGAGCCAGTTGTCGGCGTAGGCGTTCGGATCGACCGACCCCTGCGCCGCATACACGTGGTTGAGGTTTCGCAGCGCACCGGTGGCCAGCACGAGCGTGACGTGCACGACGATGAACACCACGAAGAAGAGCATCACCGGGAAATGGATGCGGCGGGCCGCCTCGAACGTGATCACCCGGTCGAGGCGGGGCGTGTTCTTCGGCCACAGCTTCGACAGACGCACCCCCGTCAGCGTCGCGAGCGGCGCGGCGAGGAAGACGACCGCGAAATACGACAGTTGCTGCACGCTGTTGTAGTTCACCCAGCCGTTCTCGGTCGGCCAGTCGAGCGACGCGTACTGCAGCACGGCCGACAGCGCATTCGGGAAGACGTCGAGGCTCGTCGGCACGATCCGCATCCACTGTCCCGTGCTGAACAGCAGCACGACGTACATGGCCCCGTTCACGAGCCAGAGCAGGTCGACCGCGAGGTGCCCCCAGAGCGTGAGGGTGATGCGTCCCTTGCGGTCGCGGCGCGGATGCCAGAACGCGCGCGGCCGCTTCTCGCGGCGCACCTGCATGCCGGAGCGGATGATGAGCACGAGCAGGAACGCGTTGAAGAAGTGCTGCCAGCCGAGCCAGGCTGGGATGCCGACGGGCGCCGACGCCGGCAGCGCGTAGGCGCCCGGGTAGTCGGCTGTGAAGTCGCGCAACGCGTCGAGGGAGAGCAGCCAGCGCGCCGCGAGAACGGTCATGGCCGCCGCGAACAGCAGCCCTCCGCCGACGACGATCACCGCCCCCGCCCACTGCCACCGCGTGAACGGACCGTACCGTCGGGGCTCGGGCCGCGGCGCCGGGCGGACGGATGCGGCCGCCCCGGGAAAGACGGTCGGCCGGAACGGCAGCGGGGCGCGCGCGTCTTCCTTCTCGTCACTCACCGTGCGTCATCCGCCCCGGATCAGCGGTGACGGAATTCGGGAGCGCGCTTGGCGCGGAAGGCGGCCATGCCCTCCTTCTGGTCCTCGAGCGCGAACAGCCCGGCGAAGACCTGCTTCTCGAACCGCAGCCCCTCGGCGAGCGTCGTCTCCTGCGCCGCGCGGAGCGCTTCCTTCGCGGCGTAGACGACCGGCAGCGACTTCGATGCGATCGTCTCCGCCACGGCCGCGGCCTCGGCGAGGAGATCGGCGGCGGGCACGACGCGGGCGACCAGGCCGGCGCGTTCGGCTTCGACCGCATCCATCGTTCGCCCGGTGAGCACGAGTTCCGCCGCCTTCGCCGCGCCAATCGCGCGCGTCAGCCGCTGGGTGCCGCCGAGCCCGGGGATGACGCCCAGGTTGATCTCGGGCTGGCCGAACTTCGCGGTGTCGGCGGCGAGGATGAGGTCGCAGATCATCGCGAGTTCGCACCCGCCGCCGAGCGCGAACCCGGCGACCGCGGCGATGATCGGGGTGCGGGCGCGCGCGACCGACTCCAGCGGGGCGAACGGGCTCTGCATGAGCATCTCGCGCGCGGACTTGTCGGCCATCTCCTTGATGTCGGCGCCCGCGGCGAACGCACGCTCGCTGCCGGTCAGCACGATGCATCCGATGCCCTCATCGCCGTCGAACGCGGCGACGGCGGCGGCCAGTTCGGTGGCGAGGGTCGAGTTGAGGGCGTTCAGGGCCTCGGGGCGGTTCAGGGTGATCCAGCCGACCCGTCCGCGCTGCTCGACGAGGATCGTCTCATAGGAGCTCATACGCTCCATCGTGTCACGCGCGCCGCGCTTCGCGCAGACTCCGCTGCCGGAGCAAACCCGCACCCTCACTTGCCTCAAATACACGCTTTTCGACGCGCAAAGCCTGTATTTGAGGCAAGTGAAGCGGGGGCGGCGGCGTCAGAGTCGTTCGATGACGGTGGCGTTCGCCATCCCGCCGCCCTCGCACATCGTCTGCAGCCCGAAGCGACCCCCGGTCGCCTCGAGGTGGGCGAGCAGCGTGCCGAGCAGGCGCGTGCCCGAAGAGCCGAGTGCATGCCCGAGCGCGATCGCGCCGCCGCGTGGGTTCAGGCGTTCGTCGTCGGCGCCGAGCTCGGCCGCCCACGCGAGCGGCACCGACGCGAACGCCTCGTTCACTTCGTACGCGTCGATGTCGTCGAGGCGCAGGCCGCTGCGTTCCAGGATGCGGCGGGTCGCCGGGATCGGCCCGGTCAGCATCAGCAGCGGGTCGTCGCCGACGACCGCGAACGCGTGGAACCGCGCGCGGGGCACGAGGCCCAGCGCGATCGCGCGCTCCTCGCTCATGATGAGCACCGCCGATGCACCGTCGGTCAGGGGAGACGACGTTCCCGCGGTGATGCGCCATTCGAGTTCGGGGAACCGGGCCGCCATCTCGTCGGTGCGGAAGGCCGGAGCGAGCCCGGCAAGCCGCTCTGCCGTCGTCCCCGGGCGGACGGTCTCATCGACCGTGACGAGTCCGGCATCCGTTGCCACCGGCACGAGCTGGCTGTCGAAGAAGCCGGCGGATGCGGCGGCCGCCGCGCGGTCGTGCGACCGGGCCGCGTACGCATCGAGGTCCGCGCGCCCGAGCGACCACCGCGCGGCGATCAGCTCGGCAGAGACACCCTGCCCCACGAGTCCCTCGGGGTAGCGGGCGCGGAGCCCCGGCGACCACGGGGAACCCGCGACGGATGCGGCGGCGCCGAGCGGCACGCGACTCATCGACTCCACCCCGCCGGCGATCACGATGTCCGCCGCGCCCGCCATGACGGCCTGCGCGGCGGCGTGCACGGCCTGCTGACTCGAGCCGCACTGCCGGTCGAGGGTCGTGCCCGGCACGGATTCGGCGAAGCCCGCCGCGAGCACAGCCTGCCGGGCGATGTTCATGCTCTGCTCGCCGACCTGGCTGACGCAGCCCAGCATCACGTCGTCGACGAGCACCGGATCGAGTCCGTTCCGCTCGACGATCGCGCGCAGCACGCCGGCGGCGAGGTCGACCGGATGCACGCCGCTCAGCGCACCACCCGGCTTTCCGCGCCCCGAGGGCGTTCGCACGACGTCGACGATGACGGCCGTGCGGGTCATCGTCAGACCCGCTCTTCGGGCCGTCGGGCCGCGTCGCGCTCGGCGGCATCCTGCACGTAGCCGGGGATGTGCCGTTCGTCCGGGCCGATGTACGACGACAGCGGACGGATCAGCGCGTTCGCGGAGAACTGCTCCTGGATGTGGGCGGTCCACCCCGTCACGCGAGCCGCGACGAACAGCGGCGTGAAGGTGACCGTGTCGAATCCGATCAGGTTGTAGACCGGGCCGGACGGATAGTCGAGGTTCGGGTAGATGCCCTTGCGCGCGACGAACTCCGACTCGAGCGTGCTGTACAGCGCGCCGATGTCGGGGCGGTCGTAGTGCTCGACGAGATCGTCGAGCGCCGCCTTCATGGTCGGCACGCGCGAGTCCCCGCGCTTGTAGACCCGGTGGCCGAATCCCATGATCTTGCGCTTGGCGGCGAGGGCCTCATCGAGCCACTCGTCGACGTTGGCGGCATCGCCGATCTCGTCGAAGATGTGCAGCACGGCCTCGTTGGCGCCGCCGTGCAGCGGCCCCTTCAGCGCGCCGACGGCACCGACGACGGCCGAGTACAGGTCGCTGAGCGTCGACGCGATCACGCGTGCCGTGAAGGTCGACGCGTTGAACGAGTGCTCGGCGTACAGCACCATCGAGCGGTTGAACGCGTCGACGACGACCTCGTCCGACTCTTCACCGAAGGTCATCCAGAGGAAGTTCGCGGCGTAGTCGAGGTCGTCGCGCGGCGCGATCGCCGTCGTCCCGCGGCGCCGACGCTGACCGTACGCGACGATCGCGGGAAGCGCGGCGAACAGTCGGATGCTGCGCGCCAGGTTCAGCTCGGGGTTGCCGCTCGCATCGAGCACCGAGCCGGAGCCGGCGAGGTCGGCGGCGCCGAGCACGCTGAGCGCGGTCCGCACCTCGTCCATCGGGTGCGCATCGAGCGGCACGAGGTCGATGGCGGATTGCACCGCCGGGGTCAGCGCGCGATGCTCGCGCTCGAGACGACGCAGCTCGGCGAGTTGCGCATCCGTCGGCAGGTCGCCGTGCCAGAGGAGGTACGCGACCGCCTCGAACGGCTGCGTCGCGGCGAGCTCCTGCACGGGATACCCGCGGTACAGCAGCGAATTCGTCTCGGGATCGACCTTCGAGATGGCCGTCGTATCGGCCACCACTCCGGCGAGGCCCCGATGGACCTCGTTCTGCTCGGTCATGTCACTCCTTCGTGATGCGCGCCGTGTTCCCCGCGCCCGTATGCCGAATTATGCCGCTGAACCGCAGCGGCAGATTTCGGAACACGGAACGCGATGAACAGGACACGGATGCGTGGGGTCAGCGTTCGACGTGGAAGTCGAAAACGCTTTGGTCGAAGCGGTTGTACTGCTCGTAGTCGATCAGGTCGTAGAGATCGGCGCGGTGCTGCATCTCCCCGAGCTTCGCACGGAGATGGCCTTCGGCGGTGAGCTCGTCGAGGGCGCGGTCGGCGGCGCCCATCGCGATGCGCAGCAGCGATACCGGCCAGATCACGATGTTGACGCCCGCATCCCGCAGCTGCGCGGTCGAGAACAGTTCGCTCTTCCCGAACTCGGTCATGTTCGCGAGGATCGGCACGTCGAGCGCGGCGCGCATCGCCTCGAACTCGCCGAGGTCGCGCATCGCCTCGGGGAAAACCGCATCCGCCCCCGCATCGACGAGGGCCTTCGCGCGGTTGATCGCCACGTCCAACCCCTCGACAGCGCGCACGTCGGTGCGGGCCATGATCAGGAAGTTCGGATCCCGCCGGGCATCCACGGCCGCGCGGATGCGCTTGACCGCGGTATCGGCATCGACGACCGACTTGCCGTCGAGATGCCCGCAGCGCTTCGGGTTGACTTGGTCCTCGATGTGCGCGCCGCCGAGACCGGCGTCTTCGAGGGTCTGGATGCTGCGCGCCACGTTCATCGGCTCACCGAACCCCGTGTCGGCGTCGATGATGGCGGGGAGCTCAGTCATCCGGGCGATCTGCTGACCCCGGCCGGCGACCTCGGTGAGCGTCGTCAACCCGATGTCGGGCAGGCCCAGGTCGGCGGCGAGCACCGCACCCGAGATGTACACGCCATCGAATCCCTTGCGCTCGATCAACCGCGCCGACAGCGGGTTGAACGCGCCCGGGAAACGCAGCAGCTCACCCGACGCGAGCCGTTCGCGCAGCAACCGACGCTTCTCGGCCGCGGATGTGGTGGCGTACAGCATCAGAACAGACCCTTGGGCGCCGGCGCCGAGAGGATCACGCCGGGCTTCGCGACGATCGAGAGCTGGCGCACCTCGTCGACACTGAGCTCGGGAAGACGCTGCACGAGAGCGAGGAATCGCTCGATCTCGGCCGCATCCAGCACCGGTTCGGCGAGGATGCGGAACTTGCGGATGTAGTCGGCCCGCGCGAACGGGCGAGCGCCCAGCGGGTGCGCGTCGGCGACCGCGATCTCGTCGACGATCGTCGAGCCGTCGGTCAGGCGGATCTCCACCCGGCCGCCGAAAGCCTTCTCGTCGGGGTCGTCGGAGTGGTACCGGCGGGTCCATTCCGCATCCTCGGCGGTCGTGACCTTCTGCCACAGCGCGACCGTGTCGGCGCGTCCGGCGCGCTCCGGCGTGTACGAGTCGACGTGGTGCCAGCTGCCGCCCTGCAGGGCGACGGTGAAGATGTACGGGATCGAGTGATCCAACGTCTCCCGGGATGCCGCCGGGTCGTACTTCTGCGGGTCGTTCGCTCCCGAACCGATCACGAAGTGCGTGTGATGGCTGGTGTGCAGCACGACCGACTCGATGTTCTCCGGGTCGCGCAGCGCCGGATTCTCGGCCCCGAGGCGCCGGGCCAGATCGATCCACGCCTGCGCCTGGTACTCGGCCGAATGCTCCTTCGTATACGAGTCGAGAATCGCGCGCTTCGGCTCGCCCTCGGCCGGCAACGGCACGTCGTACGACGCGTCGGGGCCGTCCAGCATCCACGCCACGACACCGTCCTCGCCCTCGTAGATCGGCGACGGCGAGGTCTCACCGCGCATCGCCCGGTCGACAGCCTCGACCGCCATCTTCCCCGCGAACGCCGGGGCGTGCGCCTTCCATGTCGAGATCTCACCCTTGCGCGACTGCCGGGTCGCGGTGGTCGTGTGCAGCGCCTGCCCGATCGCCTGGAAGATCGTCTCGACGGGGAGCCCGAGGAGCGTACCGATTCCGGCGGCGGCCGACGGCCCCAGGTGCGCGACGTGGTCGATCTTGTGCTTGTGCAGGCAGATCGCCCGAACGAGATCGATCTGGATCTCGTACCCCGTCGCGATGCCGCGAAGCAGCGCCGCGCCATCCGCCCCCACATGCTGCGCGACCGCGAGGATCGGCGGGATGTTGTCACCGGGGTGCGAATAGTCGGCGGCGAGGAACGTGTCGTGGTAGTCCAGCTCGCGGACGGCGACCCCGTTCGCCCACGCGGCCCACTCCGGGCTCGAACGCCGCTCGAGCGCGCACCCGAACACGGTCGCCCCGTTTCCGCCGATCGAGACCGCGTGGTCGAGCGCCTGCTGGCGCGCGGCGCTCACGGGCCGCCGGGTGAGGGATGCCGCCGCCACGGCCGCGTTGTCGATCAGCCGGTTGACGATCATGTCGACCACGTCGTCGTCGACGGCCACGGGGTCGGCGGCGACCTGGGCGATGTGCCACGCGAGCTGCCCCTCGCGGGCGAGGTTCTCGTCACTGCGATGGACGCGCAGGTGGTGCGTGATGGTCATGATGCTCCCGGATGGTGGGCGGCGCGGCCGGCGCCGAAGTCTGGCATCCACGGCGCTGCGGACGGCTCACCCTCCACCGTACGACAGCGCGGCCGCGACGGCTCGCCCGCGTGCGGTGCGGGGAAGCCGATCCGTCGCGGGCCACTCTCCTGCTCACTCGGCCCGTCGCGCGCCAGTTTCCTGCTCACGCGCCTCAGATCTGAAGCGCGGGAGCAGAAAAGTAGCGCGCCGGGCGGGGTGATGGCGGACGCGGGCGGCGAGAGGGGAGACGGCGGACGCGCGAGGCTGGCGAGCTACCCCTCGGGCCCGGCGGCGCGCGCGGCCTCCAGCGCGTCGATCGCGGGGCGTTGCCCTTTCACGAGCAGCTCACGCGCGCGGGCGGGAGTGACCCATGCGACACGGTCCACCTCGGGGAAGGATGCGGTACGCTCCGACCGCGGCGGCCACCCCATCTCGAACTCACCGAAACTCAGCACGGTGAGATCGAGATCGCCGCCCTGGGCGACGAAGACCGTCACGCGCTTGCCGGAGGCGTACGCGAACGTGCCGAGCTCGACGAAGGCCGACGGGCCGGCGGGGGCGGTGACGCCGAGCTCCTCTCGGAACTCGCGCGCCGCCGCATCCGCCGCCGACTCTTCCGCCGGGTCGAACTCCCCCTTGGGGATCGACCAGGCGCCCTCGTTCTTGCGCGCCCAGAACGGGCCGCCCATGTGCGCGATCAGCACCTCGAGCGCCCGCTGCCCCCGGTAGAGCAAGAGCCCCGCGCTGCGGATGGTCATCGTCAGTCGGTCGGACGGCCCTTCGGCGACACGGTCTTCGCCGGATCGGTCTCGGCAACGCCCGAGAGGGCATCGTCGATGGCCGTCATCACGTCGGCGTCGAGCACGACGCCGGACGCCTTGACCGTGTCGTCGAGCTGCTCGGGACGCGAAGCTCCCACGAGAGCGGCCGAGACGTTCGGGTTCTGCAGCACCCACGCGATTGCGAGCTGCGGCATCGTCAGCCCTGCCTGCTCAGCGACCGGCTTCAGCCGCTGCACGGCCTCGAGCACCTCGTCGCGGAGGAAGTTCTTGATGAAGTTCGCTCCGCTCTTGTCATCGGTCGCCCGCGATCCGGCGGGCACGGCCTGACCCGGAAGGTACTTTCCGCTCAGCACGCCCTGCGCCATCGGCGACCAGACGATCTGCGAGATGCCGAGCTCTTCCGAGGTCGGCACGACCTTCTCCTCGATGACCCGCCACAGCGCCGAGTACTGCGGCTGGTTCGAGATGAGCTGGAACCCGAGTTCCTTCGACAGCGCGTGACCGGCGCGAAGCTGCTCGGCGTTCCATTCGGACACACCGATGTACAGCACCTTGCCCTGGCGGACGAGGTCGGCGAAAGCCTGCATCGTCTCTTCGAGGGGAGTTTCGTAGTCGTACCGGTGCGCCTGGTACAGGTCGACGTAGTCGACGCCGAGCCGGCGGAGTGAGCCGTTGATGCTGTCGAGAATGTGCTTGCGGCTGAGTCCCTGGTCGTTGGGACCCGCGGGGCCGGTCGGCCAGTAGACCTTCGTGAAGATCTCGAGCGACTCGCGACGCTGCCCCTTCAGCGCCTCGCCGAGCACCTCTTCGGCGGCGGTGTTCGCGTAGGCGTCGGCCGTGTCGAAGCTCGTGATGCCGAGGTCGAGTGCGCGGTGCACCGTGGCGACCGCGGCCTCGTTCTCGACCTGCGAGGCGTGCGTGATCCAGTTGCCGTAGGTGATCTCCGAGACCTTGAAACCACTGTTGCCGAGATAGCGATAATTGACCATTCCTCCACGCTAACGGCGGCTCCGGATGCGGGGGCCGCGCTTGACTTCTCCGTGACGCGGGCGGGCGATTTGGGGGCGGCGCGCAGTCCTGTGGACTCTCCGGCCGTATCCGCGAGACTGCATCTGGGCGCCGAGAGTGCGGGGTAACCCCACTGTCTCGGCGCGAAGTTGCAGTCTCGCGGGGCTCGACGCCGGCGTCCCGAGGCGCATCAAAAGCGAGCCACGTTTGACCGCCTAACCTGGGAATCGGGTACCGGGGTGATGTCGGAGGTCGGTGCGAGACTCAAGACATGAACGGGACGATCCGCATCATCCGCGACCTCGAGTCGCGGCTGGGTGCGGTCGCGTCCGAGGTCTTCGCCGAGGGCGCGCTGCGCTCCGCCACGGACGACGACGTCCTCGCGGTGATGGATGCGGCGGCGGCAGTCATCCGTCGAGCCGAAGCACTCGTCACCGAGGCTGCAGGAGAAGTGCAGGCACGCTCCGCCTCGAGCGCACGAGCGGAGCGCATGACGACGCGATACGGATGCCGGCACACCCGTGAGCTGATCCAGCGCGTGACGCGCACATCGGGCCGCACCTCCGGCGACTACGCGCGCGCCGGTGCCGCTACCGCGACCCGGAGGGCACTGACCGGCGACACTCTGCCCGCTCCGTACCCCGCTCTGCGCGCCGCAGTCGCCGCCGGAGCCATCGGCGTCGACGCCGTGACGGCGGTTTCCGCGACCCTCGATGCTGCGGATATCTCCGCGGAGCAGCGCGCCGCGGCCGAGACGGAGCTCGCCGCGAGTGCCCGAGGTGAAGGGGCCGACGAAAACGGGCTGCCGACGGCAGACGATCTGCGGCTGCAGGCCCAGGTGTGGGCGATGTACCTCGACCCCGACGGCGCCGAACCCCGCGCGGATGCGGCCGAGCGTCACCGCGGGCTGGTCCTCGGTGCCTGTCGCGACGGCCGCGTGCCGATCCGCGGCGAACTGCTCCCTGAAGTCGCTGCCCCGCTCACGCGCCTCGACCACGCGATCAACAACCCGCGCGCCCGCGTCACTTTCCGAGACAACACCGAGCTCGAATCCGAGCCCGAATCCGAAGAAGACGCACCTGTCGATTCCCGGACCCGTCCGCAGAAGCTCCACGATGCGTTCGCGACCGCGCTCAACGTCGCCGCCCGGTCGAGCGAGGTCCCCACCATCGGGGGTGCAGCCCCCACACTGCTCGTGTCGGTCCGGCACGAAGACCTCGCTTCCGGACACGGCGTCGCGCACCTCGACGGCATCGACGAGCCGGTCCCGCTGTCCGTCGCACGCCGCATCGCGTGTTCGGGCAGCGTGCAGCACGTCGTCTTCGATCGGGCCGGTCGCATCGCGCGCATCGAGATCCCGGATCGCGTCTTCGACCATCATCAGCGACGCGCGATCACCCTGCGCGACGGCGGCTGCATCATTCCGGGTTGCGATGTGCCGGCCGCGTGGTGCGAGATCCATCACGTGCACGAGGCGGCGACGGGCGGACCCACGAGCACCGACAACGGCGTCCTGCTTTGCTGGCATCACCACCGCACCCTCGACAGCGGGGGCTGGTCGGTCAGAATGCGTCGCGGCGTCCCCGAGGTGCGCGGCCCCGGATGGTGGGATCCCGGCGGCACCTGGCGGCGAGTGGCGAAGTCCCCGACCCGCACCCTCGACCGCTACATCGCTGCGCGAACGTGACGGGCCCCGTCAGATCAGCCCGAGCTCCATGGCACGGGTGACGGCGCGGGTGCGGTCCCGCACCTCGAGCTTCGTGAACGCGTGCATCAGGTGCGTCTTCACCGTCGCCTCGCCCAGGTAGAGGCGCTCACCGATGGCCCGGTTGCTGTGCCCGGCGGCGACCAGACGCAGCACCTCCACTTCGCGCGGCGACAGCACCGGGGCGTCGGGCTCCTTCGGGCGCCCCGCCTGCCGCACCAGCACCCGGCTCACGCTCGGCGCGAGCGCCACCTCACCCTGCGCGACGGCGCGGATGCCGGCCAGCAGCTCCGCCTCGGGCGATGCCTTCAGCAGGTAGCCACGAGCCCCCGCCCCGATCGCCCGCAAGATCGCGTCATCCGTCTCGTAGGTCGTCAGCACGAGCACCCGCGCATCCGGATCCGCGGCGACGATCTGCTCGGTCGCCTCATCGCCGTCCATTCCCGGCATCCGCAGGTCCATCAGAACGAGATCGGGAGCGACGGATGCGGCGAGCGCCACCGCCTCCGCGCCAGTCGCTGCCGTGCCGACCACCTCCATGTCGGGCGCCGCGGCCACCAGGGCGACGAGCCCCGCCCGCACGATCGGGTGATCGTCAGCGATGAGAACTCGGATCATGCGTCCACCTCCCGGGGCACCCGCGCACGCAGCTCGACCGCCCCGTCCGTCCCGTCGAGATCGAGCGTGCCACCGACCAGCCGCAGGCGCGCACGCAGACCCGCCAGCCCGAAGCCGGTGGCGTCCGCATCCGGATCGAACCCGCGCCCGTCGTTGCGCACGCGCAACTCCGCGCCGGTGTCGTCGCCCGTCAGCAGAACCGTGACCCGGCGAGCACCGGCGTGTTTGCGGATGTTGCCGAACCCCTCTTGCGCGCAGCGCAGCAGCGCCGCCTCCGCTTCGCGAGACAGCGGTGCGTTCAGGCGCACGTCGACGTCGACGTGAACGCCCGCCTCCCGGCGAAAACGCGCCGCCAGCGTTTCGAGCGCCGCGCCGATGCCGCCGCCCGCCGCGAGCTCGACGGGGGCGTTACCGGCGACCAGCAGGCGCGTCTCGCCGAGTCCGTCGCGCACCGACTCCTCCACGAGATCGAGCGTCTCATCGGCGTCGGCGCCCGCCGCGAGCTCGCGCCGCGCGCGCTGCACGAGCAGCACGGCCGCCGTCAGGCTCTGCGCGAGCGTGTCGTGCAACTCGCGGGAGAGGCGTGCCCGCTCGGACGTGACACCCGCGTCGCGATGCAGCGCCGCCAGTTCGTCCTGCGCGGCCGTCAACTCCGCGAGCAGCCGCTCGCGCTCCCGCCCGTATGCGTAGACGCTCAGCACCCAGAGTCCCATGATGATGCTGACCGCGAACGAGATCACCTCGGTGAGGAGCGCGGTGACGAACCATCCGCGTTCATCGCCGGTGCTGACCGCGAACCCCGCGAACACCGCCGCGGCGAGCGCGAACGACGCCGGGATCGCGAGGCGCGGGGAGGGAAGCAGCCCCCACAAGAGCGGAAACGCCCAGAACTGGAGCACGGCGCTGCTCGGCACGACCGCGGTCATCACGCCCACCATCACGATGGTCACCGCGGCGGCGACGAACGCCCCGGAAGACCGGGGCATCACCCGGCGCACGAAGAGAACGAACACCGCGCCGTAGATCAACGACACGGCAACGGTGAGCCCGATGCTGCGCCAGTCGGGCTCACCCGCCGACGCGTTCAGCGCCGCGATCAGGCAGAACGCCAGCACGGCCGCGAGCGAGACCCCCCAGACCCTCCCGCTCGCGGCCGCCGCGTCGGCCCTCGCATCCGTCATTCAGCCATCCTTGCGGATCCAGCGGAACGTCACACGGGCGAGGACGAGTCCCGCCACCAGCCAGATGCCGGTGACGAGGACGATCAGTCCGTGCTCCCACGTGCCGCTCGGCGTCATCGACGCGAACGACTCCGGAAGGAACACCGACTGCATCCCCTGCGCCAGCCAGCGCAGCGGGAAGATGCTCGCGACGCCCTGCAGCCAGGCCGGCAGCGTCGAGAACTGGATGTAGACGCCGGAGATGAACTGCAGCACCAGCACGATCGGGATGACGACGGCCGACGCGCTGCGCCCCGACCTCGGCAGCGAGCTGAGCCCGATGCCGAGGATGGCGCAGGTGGTGACGCCGAGGAGGAACACCCACCCGAACGTGACCCACTTCATCGGATCGGTGGGCAGGGCGACGCCGAAGGCGAGCGCCGCGACCGCGATCAGCAACGCCGACTGCAGGAGCCCGGTGACGAGCACCATCCCGAGCTTGCCGATGAAGTACGCCACCGGCCCGAGCGGCGTGCCGCCCAGACGCTTCAGGGTGCCGTCGCTGCGTTCGGTCGCGATGTCGAGCGCCATGTTCTGCGTGCCCGAAAGCAGCAGTCCCGCCGCGACCATCCCGGGCAGATAGAACGCCGCCGCACTGATCTCGTCGCCCGGTGCACCGAAGGTCTGGGCACTGAACGCGACCGAGAAGATCAGCAGCATCACGAGCGGAAAGAGAAATGTGAAGAAGACCGAGTCGCCCTGCCGGAAGTAGCCGCGCACCTCGTAGCCGATGCGCCAGAAGCCGAGACGGAGCGTGTGGCCGATCCCCGACGATCGGCGCGGCGCCGACACCGGGACGGCGGATGCGGGGGCGGTCATGCGGACACTCCTCGGTCGGATGCAGCGCCGGACGCTCCTCGATCGGATGCGACGCCGGATGCGGGCACCGCCGCGCCCGTTTTCTCCTCGGTCGCGAGGAAGCTCAGGTACACGTCTTCGAGGCTCGGCCGGACGACCTCGAGATCGTCGGGTTCCGCATCCCCCGCGGCCACGAGACGAGACACGAACTCGCCGGGCCGCTCGGTGCGCTGTTCTCGGACGACGCCGTCCTCTCGCCACCGCACGATCGGGATGCGGGCATCCGCACCGCCGATCTGATCGATGGGCCCGATCGCCACGAGGGCGCCCCCCACGACGATGGCGGCCCGACTCGACAGCGCGGACGCCTCTTCGAGGTAGTGGGTCGTCAGGATGATCGTCGTCCCCTCGGCCTGCAGCACGCGGATCAGGTCCCAGAACTGGTGCCGGGCCTCCGGGTCGAATCCGGTCGTCGGCTCGTCGAGGAACAGCAGATCGGGGTTGCCGATGATCCCGAGCGCGACGTCGACGCGGCGCCGCTGGCCACCCGAGAGGGTACGCACGCGCGCGTTCGCCTTCGCCGTGAGCCCGACCGCGGCAATGGTCTCGTCGACGTCGCGTGGCCGGGGGTAGAACCGCGCGAAGTGCACGAGCATCTCGCGGACGGTCGCGACCGGCGCCTCCCCCGTGTTCTGCAGCACGATCCCGAGCCGTGCCTTCCAGTCGAGGTCGCCGTGGTGCGGGTCCGTCCCCAGAACCTCCACCACGCCGCTCGTCCGTTCCCGGTACCCCTCCAGGATTTCGATCGTCGTGCTCTTCCCCGCCCCGTTCGGGCCGAGGAGGGCGAACGTCTCGCCGCGCGCGATCTCGAAACTCACGCCACCGAGGGCCTGGAACCCTCCGTGGTACGTCTTGCGCAGGTCCTCGACCCGCACGACCGTTTCCGTCATGCCCCGAGCATCCCGCGCTCACGGCGCCCGACGCGACCGTCATCCGGTTGCCCCGGCATCCCCCATCCGGTGGACCCGTGAAACCGCCGAGCCTCAGCGGGTCTCGGCTCAGCGGCCGACCGACTCAGCGACCGGATCGTCGCCGGGCGTATGCGGCGCGCAGGCTCCGCAGCAGAAGCAGAAGCCCGACGAGACCGACGACCGCGCCGAGGAACGGGAAGAGCGGCAGGTCCGGGGTGAGTTCGGGACCGGTGACCGTGACCCCCATGATGACCGCGACGACGATGAGCGCGATGCCGACGAGTGTCGTCGTCAGCCGGCCCATGAGCTCTTCGATCCATCCGCGACCCTCACTGCCCTCCCACGTCTTCATGCGGATCGAGAACGTGCCGTCCTCCAGTTGGTTCGCGAGCGTCTCGAGCCGCCGCGGCACCTGACGGAGCTGCTCGCTCACGAGAGCGGCCTCGGTCTGCAGGGTCAGCGCGAGCGAACGCGGTGAGACCACTTCGCGAGCGATCCGCGGAGCGATCTCGAGCGCCCGTCCGACCATGTCGTAGCTCGGCACGATGCGCCGGAGCGACCCCTCCAGCGACGCGAGCGTTCGGAAGACGAGCAGCAGCGACGGGGCGAGGGCCAGCCGGTGCCGGCGCAGCACGTCGACGAGCGCGCGGAACACGTTCTGATCCATCGGCGAATTGTGGAGTCTCGTCAGGATGACCCCCACGTCGTGCTGCAGCGCCCCCTGGTCGAGAACGCCCGTGTCGGGCGGCGTCACGACCAGCAGCAACGCATCCGTTGCCGCGACGTCATCCTCGTTCGCCATCGCGGTGAGCAGCGGAAGCAGCAGCCGCCGCATGCTCTTTTCGAGCACCCCCACCGACCCGAAGTCGATCAGCGTGAGCGAACCGTCGTCGGCGAGGAGCACGTTGCCCGGATGCAGATCCGCGTGGAAGACGCCGCGCACGGCGATCTGGTCGAAGACCGAGTCGAGCAGGCGATCGGCGATCGCTCGGGCGTCATCCGGATCCATCGCGGTCGGATCGATGTGGCTGAGCGCCGTGCCGGACGCGCGTTCCTGCACGAGCATCTGGGCCGTCGTGTACGCCGCGAACACCTGCGGCACGCGCACGCTCTCGCGGGTCGAGCGCGACACCGCGCCGCGGAGCATCTCGGTGTTCCCGGCCTCGACGCGGTAGTCGAGCTCCTCGCGCAGCGACCGGCCGAACTCCGCCGCGAGGGCGACGACGCCGTAATCGCGCCCCCAGTCGGTGCGGCGCTCGACATCGGCGGCCAACCGCTCGACGATATCGAGATCGGTCGCGACCTGCGCACGAGCGGTCGGCCGCTGGATCTTGATGACGACCTCCTCGCCGCTGCGCAGCGTCGCGGCGTGCACCTGCGCAACGGATGCGGCCGCCATCGGAACCTCGTCGACCGACGCGAAGACCTCGTCGAGCGGGCGGCGCAGTTGCGCTTCGATCGCCCCGCGCGCCTCCGACCAGGGAATCGGCGTGGTCTCCATCTGCAGCGTCGCGAGCGCCGTGATGAGGTACGGCGGCAGCACGTCGTCTCGGGTGGAGAGCACCTGCCCGATCTTGATGAAGGTCACCCCGGCCTCGTTCATCGCCGCGACGAGCGACGCCGCGAGGTCGTCGCCCGCGCCGGTGCGGTGGTGCCGGTACACGCCGAGGCCGTGGCGCGACGCGATCATCAAAATCTGCGCGTAGCGACGCGCGCGATCCCGGCGGCGGAACAGCTCCCGCACCGTCGTCACGGGGTTCCGGCCGGGCTTGGTCGGCCAGAGGAACTCGAACGCGACGATCGCGATCACCACGACGGCGAACAACCACCCGAACACGAGCAGGAGGAACAGGACCGCCACCCCGTCATCGACGACGACCCGGTCTCCGACCACGACATCGGCCCGCTCGAGCGCCCAGACGCACAGCGGGGTCCCCGCCAGGAACACGACGATTCCGGTGATCAGCGGACGCACGCGTCCGACCCGGTCATCCAGCAGCCGGCGAGCGACCCAGGTCGCGATCCCCGCGAACGCGATCGTCACGATCGCGTAGACGATGAGCGTCAGCATCCGTTCCCCCTCGGCGGCGTGCGCAGCGCGTCAGCTGTGCTGGTCGGCTCCTACGGGAGTGTCGGCGGCGACCGCTTCGTCTTCGGCGGTGGCGACGAGCTGCCCGCAGGCACCGTCGATCTCCTTACCGCGAGTATCGCGCAGTGTCGTCGGAATTCCGGCGTCGTTGAGACGGCGAACGAATTCGTTCTGCACGGAGACATCGGATGCGGTCCAGATCGACCCGGGAGTCGGGTTCAGCGGGATGGGGTTCACGTGCACCCACCCGCGACCGCGCTGGTTGAGCTTCTCGGCGAGCAGGTCGGCCCGCCAGCCGTGGTCGTTCATGTCCTTGATGAGGGCGTACTCGATCGACACCCGACGGCCGGTCTTGTCGAAGTAGTTGCGCGCAGCATCCAGCGCCTCGTCGACCTTCCAGCGCGAGTTGACCGGGATCAGCTCGTCGCGGAGGTGATCGTCGGGGGCGTGCAACGAGAGGGCGAACGTCACCGGGATGTCTTCGTCGGCGAGCTTGCGGATCGCCGGCACGAGACCCACCGTCGACACCGTGATGCCGCGGGCGCTCATGCCCAGTCCGTGGTCCTTGTCGACCATGACCCGCACCGCCTGCATGACGCGGGCGTAGTTCGCGAGCGGCTCACCCATGCCCATGAAGACGATGTTCGAGACACGGTCGAGCGAGTGGTCATCCTTCTTCTTGCCGCCGAGGCCCCCGTCGGCGATAAGCCGGTTGGCGCGCACGATCTGCTCGATGATCTCCGCCGCCGACATATTGCGCGTGAGCCCCGCCTGGCCGGTGGCGCAGAACGGGCAGTTCATTCCGCATCCGGCCTGCGACGACACGCAGAGCGTGATGCGGCCCGGGTAGCGCATCAGCACCGACTCGACGAGGGCGCCGTCGTGCAGCTTCCAGAGGAACTTGATCGTGTCGCCGCGATCGGTCTCAAGCCGCCGCACCTCGGTGAGCAGCGGCGGCAGCATGCCGGCGACGAGTTCGGTGCGAACGGATGCCGGCAGGTCGGTCATCTGGTCGGGGTCCGACGTGTAGTGCGTGAAATAGTGCTTCTCGAGCTGCTTCGCACGGAAGCCGGGAAGCCCGAGTTCTGTCACCTTCGCAACGCGTTCCTCGGCCGTGAGATCGGCCAGGTGCACGGGCGGTTTGCCGCGCTTCGGGCTCGCGAACTGCAGCAGCGGGCGTCCGGTGTCGTCCTTCTTCTGCGACCAGCCCTCGGTCGCCGGGCGCACCTGGCGGGGTTTCGTGGTGCGCACGGGAGTGAGATCGGTCATCCTCCCAGGGTAGACGAGGGTTCTGGGTGTATGCCCGGGCGAACCGCACTTCGGTACCGCGCACCGCCCGTAGGATGCAAGCCATGGTGACCAGCAGCTCCGGGTCGCACCCCGACGGCGTCGTCGCCCACAAGGTGCTGAACAACAACGTCGTCATCTCGGTCGACGCCGAAGGCCGGGAGCGGGTGCTCATGGGCCGAGGAATCGGCTTCCAGCGCAAACCCGACGACGTGATCGACCCCGCGAAGGTCGAGAAGACGTTCGTGCTGCAGTCCGGCCCCGACGGCGAGCGCGAGCGCAAGATGCTCGCGGAGGTTCCCTACGCGGTCGTCGAGGCCGTCTCCCGCGCCAGCGATGAGGCCGAACGGATGCTGCAGCGCAGCCTCGGGCGGCGCCTCACGATCGCGGCGATCGACCATATCCAGTTCGTGCTCGAGCGCCTCGACAAAGGCATCCGGATCCCCGCGACGCACATGCCCGAGCTCCGGGTGCTGCATCCGCAGGAGTTCGCGGCGGCCGAGCGGATGGCGGCCTCGATCAGCGCGGCGCTCGGTCGCGAGCTGCCGGCGGAGGAGGCGGTGTTCCTCACGATGCACCTGCTGAACGCCACCCGTGACGAACCCAACGGCACGGCCGCCCTGCTGTTCCGCCGCGTGCAGCACGTCGCGACCACGGTCGAGACGGGCCTCGGCGTCGCCCTCGACACGAGCAGTCCCGACTACGCCCGGTTCGTGCTGCACGTGCAGTTCCTGTTGCAGCGGCTCGTCTCGAAGTCGATGCTGCGGGGCAGCGACACGTCGTTTTTCGAGTTCGCCAAGCACAGTTATCCGCGCTCGTACGAGATCGCGGAGCACGTGAAGGACTACGTGCGCGAGGCCACCGGATCCGAGCTCACCGACGAAGAGCTGCTGTACGTGATCGTGCACGTCGAGCGGCTCGCCAGCCAGGTCGCCGCCCCGCCCGCCGCCCCGCCCGCCGAAAATTCTTCTGGCGAAGGCGGAGACGAAGTGGTAGCTTGAGCGTCGCAGGACGGTAACGCCCTGCGACGCGACGGATTGTTACTGCGCACGCAGGCAAAACCTGAACTCACATCACCGAAACGGTGGTGAACGAGTTCAGGTTTTTTTGTTGCCCGGAAGCAGTCCGGCCCGCGTCTTCCTCACCCGAGAGCCGCAGTGGAGCGGCAGAAAGCGAGAGTCCGCGATGGACTACTCCCAGACCGCGGCCGGCGTCCTCAAGGGCGTCGGAGGCGAAGAGAACGTGAGTTCGCTCGTGCATTGCGCAACCCGACTGCGCTTCGTCCTGAAGGACGAAAGCAAAGCGGATGCCGCAGCCCTCAAGGCCACGCCCGGCGTGATCACGACCGCACAGGCCGGCGGCCAGTACCAGGTCGTCATCGGCAACGACGTGCCCGAGGTCTACGCCGCGATCGGCAAGATCTCGAAGTTCGGTGGTTCGTCCGCCGAGGCCGCTCCCGCCGAAGCCGGACCCAAGGGCAACCTGTTCAACCGCTTCATCGCGATGATCTCGGCGATCTTTACCCCGCTCCTGTGGGCGCTCGCCGGCACCGGCCTGCTCAAGGCGTTCCTCGCCGCGGCCGTCACCTTCGGGTGGATAGACACCGCCACGTCGACGTACGCGGTACTGAACGCCCTGTCCGACGCGTTCATCAACTTCCTGCCGCTCGCGCTGGCGTTCACCGCCGCGCGGTACTTCAAGGCATCCGAATACACGTCGTTCGCGATCGCCGCAGCGCTCCTGTATCCGACGCTCACCCCGCTCGTCGGCGCTCCCGACCTGACGTTCTTCGGCATCCCGTTCACGATGGTGACCTACGTCTCCAGCGTCATCCCGATCATCATCATCGTGTGGCTGCAGAGCCACGCGGAGAAGTTCCTCTACGCGAAGCTGCCCGGCGCCATCCGCCGCTTCGTCACCCCGATGATCGTCGTGCTGATCGGTGTTCCGCTGGTCTTCGTCGTCATCGGACCGATCTCCGCCATCCTCAGCGGCTGGATCGGCGAGGGCATCGGCTGGGTCTTCGCGACCGTGCCGTGGCTCGGTGGCGCGATCATGGGTGGCCTGTGGCAGGTCTTCGTCATCTTCGGTCTGCACTGGGGCCTCGTCCCGCTCTTCACGCTCGAGTACCAGACCACCGGTCAGATCCTGCTCGTCGCCCCCATCTTCGCCGCCGTCCTCGCGCAGGCCGCCGCCGTCGCCGGTGTCTGGGTGCGCACGCGGAACAAGAACCTCAAGTCCCTCGCCGCCCCCGCGACGCTCTCCGGCTTCCTCGCCGGCATCACGGAGCCCGCGATCTACGGCATCAACCTGCCCCTCAAGCGCCCCTTCGCCTTCGGCATCGTCGGCGGTGTGATCGGTGGCGCGATCATCACGATGGGTGGCGTCTTCGCGACCGCGTTCGTGGTGCCGTCCACCCTCGCCCTCCCGGCCCTGTTCGGAAACGGCAACATGATCGCACTCGTGATCGGCTTGGCCGCCGCGATCGTCATCCCGTTCCTGCTCACCGTGATCGTCGGATTCAAGGACCCGGAGGAGAACGCGACGCAGGCCGCCGAGAGCACCAACGTCGACGTGCTCAGCCCCCTCGACGGCACGGCCGTGCCGCTCTCGGAGGTGCCGGATGCGGCATTCGCCGACGGCAGCCTCGGTCAGGGTGTCGCCATCCGTCCCCGTTCGGGTGCCCTGTACGCGCCGTTCGACGCGACCGTCGTGGCCGCCTTCCCGACCGGTCACGCGATCGGCCTGCGCACGGCAGACGGCGCCGAGGTGCTGATCCATGTCGGCATCGACACGGTCAAGCTCGCCGGCCAGCACTTCGACCTGAAGGTGACCTCCGGCCAGGAGGTCACGGCAGGCGCGCTGCTGCTCGAGTTCGACGTCGACGCCATCACGGCCGCCGGCTACGACCTGATCACTCCCGTGATCGTCACGAACTCCGACCTGTACCCCACCATCGGTACGGCCGCCTCGGGGCCGATCGCCCACGGTGAGCTGCTGTTCTCGGCCATCGCCGTCGAGCAGGTCGTCGCCGCCAAGTGACACCGGGGTGGGGGCGCGGACTCCGCTCCCCCACCCTTCCCCCGCTTCTCCCCGAAGCGCCTGTATCCCACGAAGAGACAGAGAAGAGCAATGAGCACCACACCTTTCCCCGACGGATTCCTCTGGGGCGGCGCGACCGCCGCGAACCAGATCGAGGGCGGCTACGACCAGGGCGGCAAGGGTCTGTCGATCCAGGACGTCATGCCCAAGGGCATCATGGCGCCGCCCGTCGAGGCCCCCACGCCCGACAACCTGAAGCTCGAGGCGATCGACTTCTACCACCGCTACGCGGAAGACATCGCTCTGTTCGCGAAGATGGGGTTCGGTGTCTACCGCCTCTCGATCGCGTGGAGCCGCATCTTCCCGAACGGTGACGACGCCGAGCCCAACGAAGAGGGCCTCGCCTTCTACGACCGCGTCTTCGACGAGCTCGAGAAGCACGGCATCGAGCCGCTCGTCACGATCTCGCACTACGAGACCCCGCTGAACCTCGCCCGGAAGTACGACGGCTGGGTCAGCCGCGACCTCATCGGGTTCTACGAGCGCTACGTCCGCGTGCTGTTCACCCGCTACGGCGCACGCGTGAAGTACTGGTTGACCTTCAACGAGATCAACTCCGTCCTGCACGCGCCCTTCATGAGCGGTGGAATCCAGACGCCGAAGGAAGAGCTGTCCACGAAGGACCTCTACCAGGCGATCCACCACGAGCTCGTCGCGAGCGCGTCGGCGACCAAGATCGCCCGCGAGCTCGCCCCGAACGCGCAGATCGGCTGCATGATCCTCGCGATGCCGACCTACCCGTTCACGCCCGACCCGCAGGACGTGCTCAAGTCGCTGCACACGGATCACTCGAACCTCATGTTCGGTGACATCCACGTGCGCGGCGAGTACCCCGGCTACGCACTGCGGATCCTGCGCGAGCAGGGCGTCGAGCTCGACATCACCGACGAAGACCGCGAGACCCTCAAGAACACGGTCGACTTCGTGTCGTTCAGCTACTACTCGAGCGTCGCCGAATCGGCCGACCCCGAGGTCATCCGCGAGGGCAAGGGCAACCTGTTCGGCGGCGTGGAGAACCCGAAGCTCCCCGTCAGCCAGTGGGGTTGGGCCATCGACCCGGTGGGTCTGCGCGTCGTGCTGAACCAGTTCTGGGACCGCTGGCAGAAGCCGCTGTTCATCGTCGAGAACGGGCTCGGCGCGCGCGACGAGCTCGTCGAGATCGACGGCCGCAAGACCGTCATCGACGACTACCGCATCGCCTACCTGAACGACCACCTCGTGCAGGTCGGCGAGGCCCTCGAAGACGGCGTCGACCTGCTCGGGTACACCACCTGGGGCTGCATCGACATCGTCAGCGCCAGCACCGCGCAGCTGAGCAAGCGATACGGCTTCATCTACGTCGATCGCAACGACGACGGCAGCGGCACCCTCGAGCGCTACCCGAAGAAGTCGTTCGACTGGTACTCAGAGGTCATCGCCACGAACGGCGCCAGCCTCAGCCGCTGACCTGCACAACGGATGCGGTCCGCCCGACGATTGGCGGACCGCATCCGTTTTCCCGTGTCCGCCTCCGGTCTTTCCCTGGGGCCCGGTTCGCCCGCGCCGCGCTCGACGACGCAGAATGGATCATCGTGACCACTCCCCGCATCGCCTTCCTCGACGTCGACGGCACGATCCTCGACCACGGGCGCACCATCGCCCCCTCCACCATCGACGCGATCCGCGCCGCCCGCGCCGGCGGCGTGCCCGTGTACCTCAGCACCGGCCGCTCGGCGGGCGACATCCACCCCGACGTGCAGGCCATCGGCTTCGACGGCGCCATCACGAACGGTGGCGCCTACGCCGCCGTCGGTAGCGAGGTGCTCGTCGCCGACCCCATGCCCGAGGACGCCGTCGCGCGCCTCGAGGCGTTCTTCGCCGACGCGGGCATCCACTATTTCCTGCAGACCGACGAAGCGGTCTACGCCTCCGTCGAGGTGCAGGCCGTCGTCGCCCAGATGCTGAACCGCTGGCTGTCGGCCCACGAGGGCGCCGAGCCGCAGAGCGCGCCGCAGGGCCGGCCGCGATTCCGCGACCTCGACACGATCGACCGGTCGCGGGTCGCGAAAGCCGTCTTCGTGAGCGAGACGGCCGACGCCGTCGAACGCGCCCGCGTCGAACTCGGCGACACGTTCCACGTGGTCTCCGGCAGCATGCCCCTGCCGGGAGGCAGCAACGGCGAGATCGGCATGCGCGGCGTGACCAAAGGCTCCGCGATCCAGACGGTGCTCGACCACCTCGGCATCGACGCCGCCGATGCGATCGGCATCGGCGACAGCTGGAACGACGTCGAGATGTTCGAGGTCTGCGGAGTCGGCATCGCCATGGGCAACGCCAGCGACGAACTCAAGGCGCTGGCCGACGAAGTCACCACCAGCGTGCTCGACGACGGCGTGGCCAACGCCTTCCGCCGCCACGGCCTGATCTGACCCGGCGGCGGGCGGCTAACTCCTCCAGAACACGGGTTCCGGCGGGCGCCCGGCACATCCCGCACGTTGTTGGAGGAGTTGGCCCGAACGCGGGGCCGCAACCCTTGCCGCACCACCCCGGCGTAATCGCGCGGCGCCGCTTCCCCGCGTCGTGCCCGGGGCCGGACGTCGAGGTCGCGCCCGAGGCCGGCGTCGAGGTCGCCTCGCGCCGCCGCGCGTCGACGATGCACGCGCTGATGCGCGGCGACGGCCTCGCGCTAACTCCTCCAAAACGGGTGCCAGGTCCGCAGCCAGGCCGCCCAGCGCCGACTCTGGAGGAGTTAGCTCGCACGCGGGGCCGGAACCCGCGCCGCACCACCCCGGCGTAATCGCGCGGCGCCACTCCTCCGGGTCGCGAGCTGAGCCGGCGTCGAGGTCGGCAGCCACGCCCTAACTCCTCCAAAACGGGTGCCAGGCCCGCAGCCAGGCCGCCCAGCGCCGACTCTGGAGGAGTTAGCTCGCCGCGAGGCCGGAACCCGCGCCGCACCACCCCGGCGTAATCGCGCGGCGCCACTCCTCCGGGTCGCGAGCTGAGCCGGCGTCGAGGTCGGCAGCCACGCCCTAACTCCTCCAAAACGGGTGCCAGGTCCGCAGCCAGGCCGCCCAGCGCCGATTCTGGAGGAGTTAGCTCGCACGTCGAGGCCGGAACCCGCACCGCACCACCCCGGCGTAATCGCGCGGCGCCGCTTGTCCGGGTCGCGAGCGGAGCCGCGGGCGCCAACCTCGCCGCTAACTCCTCCAAAACGGCGACCCGGCCTGCAGCCCGGCCGCCCAGCGCCGACTCTGGAGGAGTTGGCCCGCACCGGTGCCGGCGCCGGCACCGTGCCGGAGTCCTGCGCGGCGCACCGCCGGGGCCGGCCGGGCGACCTGCCAGCGGCCCCCACCCGCCCCCGCCCGAGCCGTGCGCCTCGACGCCGGTGCTCCGGCGCACGTGGGCGCTCCGGACTAGACCTTGGTGACGATCGCGGCGCGCTCGCGCCAGGTGCGGGCGGTCACCCGGTCGAGGGCCACCTGGCGGCGCAGGGCGTCCGCCTTCTCGTAGAGCGACGGATCGCCGAAGCTCGTCAGCACCTTCACCAGCACCGGCAGAAGCTCGATCATGAAGAAGAGCGCCGCGATGAGCCAGTGCGCCCAGGCGAGCACGGGTTCCCGCTGCGACAGGCGCTCGAGCGCGGTGATCTGACTGAGGATGCCCTGCGCTCCGGCGTTCGTATCGGCGACGGCCGCCGCGCGCTCGTTGTAGGCGGCCAAGGCGGCGTCGTATTGCGCGCGTGCTGCCGGTAGCTCGTCTTCGGCCTGCTGGGTGTTCTGCGCGGCCGAGTTGGCTGCGGCGTCCGTGCCGGCCGCGTTCGCCGCGGTGAGGGCGGCGGTCGCCTGCTGCAGCTGAGCCGCGAGATCGTCGTACGAGGTCTGCGCCTGCGCGAGCTGCGCCTGCGCGGCATCCGAGCTCGCGCCCGACCCCTGCACGCCCGTGCACCCGGGAACCGTGCCCGCTCCTTCACCGGTGAGCTCGCACTGGTAGAGCGCGCGCGCCTGGTCGATCACCGTCTGCCGCTCGGCGAGTTGCGCCGTGAGCTGGTCGACCGTCTGCTGCGCGGCGACCGACTCGGCGGATGTACTGGAGGTACCCGCCACGATGCCGGTGGCCGCCTGGTTCTCGAGCGCACTCACGCGTGCACTCGCCGCGTCCAGCGCCTGCTTCTCCGGGCCGCTCGTGACCGCGTCCTGATCCGACAGCGCCTGCGAGACGTTCGTCGAGGTGACCTCCCGCGCGATGTCGTTCTGGAAGATCTGCAGCACGAGCGGTTCCGCCACGACGATCCCGATCAGTGCGGCCATGATGACGCGCGGGAACGCCAGCCCGATGAGCCGCCAGACGTTTCGGGTGGAGCGCATCGTCGAGGTCAGGAAACGGTCGAGGTTGAAGATGATGAGGGCCCACACGATCGCGAGCACCACCGCGATCCACGGCGAGATCCGCACCCCGCTGACGAGGGCGAACAGCATCGACAGGGCCGACACGAGAGCCGTTCCCGCCAGCACGAAGAACATCTGCACGAAGCGGGGGGTCTCGGTCGGCACGTCATCGAGCACGTCGTTCTCCGCGCCGCCGAGCACCGCGAGCCGTCGACTCCAGGGCAGCCTGCGGCGGGACCGGGGCGAGCGGGGCCCTCGGGAGCGCGGCGGTCGCTCCGCCGGAGTCGCGTCGTTCGCGGGCGGATCCGTCACGGCGTTCGCGGGGGTCTCCGGCTCGGCCGCCGTGTCCGTCACCGCTGTGTCCCCCACCGCCGGGGCAGCCTCCGGCTCGGGGCCTGCGTCCGCCGCGGCAGCGTCGTCGACCGCGGGCGCGTCGCCTCGGACGTCCGACAGGTACAGCGGGTCGCCCTCCGCCTGGGCGGGAACGGTGAATCGACCGTCGGAGCCGAACTCACCGGGACGATGTGCGGAAAATGACATCCGCTCAGGGTAGGAGTCGCAACTTGTGTAAGAGATGGATGCGGAGCGCTCCGCATCCATCTCCTATGTCACTCGAGCATCTCCGCGTCAGTCGAGGAAGATGTCGGGGAACAGCTCGGCATCGGGCGTGCCGGGCACCGCGGCGTAGCGCGAGAAGTCGGTCACGCCGGACTCGGTGAGCACGTCCTCGACCACGAGCGTCTGCCCGGTGCGCTCCGCCGCGGGCCGGCGCAGCACCTCGTAGGCCGCGTCGGCGTAGATCTCCGGCGTGCGGCTTGCGCGCATCATCCGTTCGCCGCCGAGCGAGAACTGCACAGCGGCGGTCGCGATCGTCGTGCGCGGCCAGAGGGTGTTCGCGGCGATGCCGTCGCTTGCGAATTCGGCCGCGATCCCGAGGGTCGCCATCGTCATCCCGTACTTCGCGAGCGTGTACCCGGTATGCGCGCCTAGCCACTTCGGCGACAGGTTCAGCGGCGGCGAGAGCGAGAGGATGTGCGGATTCTCGGCGTCCTTCAGCATCGGCACAGCAGCCCGCGAGAGCAGGAACGTGCCGCGCACGTTGACGTCCTGCATGAGGTCGTACTTCTTGGCCGAGAGGTCGAGCGAGCCGGAGAGGTCGATGACGGAGGCGTTGTTGATCACGATGTCGATCCCCCCGAACTCCCCCTGCGCCTTCATGACGGCGTCCGTGATGTCGTCGTCGTTGCGCACGTCGCCGACGAGCGGCAGCGCGCGTCCGCCCGCCTCGACGATCGCCGCGGCCGCCGTGTGCACGGTTCCTTCGAGCTTCGGATGCGGAGTGTCGGTCTTCGCGAGCAGCACGATGTTCGCGCCGTGACGGGCGGCGCGCAGCGCGATCGCGAGGCCGATGCCGCGGCTTCCGCCCGACATGAGGATGGTCTTGCCGGCGAGAGTGCTCTCGGTCATGAGGTTCCTTTCGAGCGGGACGAGCGTCCGGATGCGGCGGCGAACGCGGCGACGCGCGCGTGCGCGTCGGGGGTGTCGAACGCGGCGCCGATCGTCTGCGCCTCGTCGTCGAGGTTCTCTGCGAACGCCCGGTGCGCGCCGGTGCGGACGAGGCGCTTGGCCTGCCCGAACGCCCCGGTCGCGTTGTCGAGCCAGAAGCGGGCGATCTCGTCGGCTCGCGCGCCCGGGTCCGTCGCAATCTCCGCGATGAGTCCCCAGTCGAGCGCCTCGGCGGAGGACAGCGTGCGGTCTTGCAGCAGGAGCTGCAGCGCGCGGCGCTGACCGATCGCGGCCGGCAGCAGGGTCGACACCCCGAGGTCGGGGGTGAGTCCGATGTTCGCGTAACGGCTGACGAACTTGGCACCCTCGGCCGCCACGATGTAGTCGGCGGTGAGCATGAGCCCCAGCCCGCCGCCGGCGACGGCGCCCTGGACCGCGGCGACCACGGGCGTGTCGGATTCGACGAAGGCCCGGATGCCGGCGTGGATGACGTGCGCCGCATCCGTCACCGCGGAACCATCCGCCCCCGAGGTGGCCATCATCATCACGTCGCCGCCCGCGCAGAACGCGGGCCCGACGGCGTCGATGACGATCGCCCCGACGGCGGGATCCGACGTCACCTGGCGCGCGACGTCGCGCCAGCGCTCACCCATCGCGAAGTCCATGGCGTTCAGCCGGTCGGGACGATTGAAGGTGACACGGGCGAGGCCCGCCTCGACGTGGAGGAGGATCGAGTCGCTCACCGCGGCGCCATCCGGATCGCGCCGTCGAGTCTGATCGTCTCGCCGTTCAGGTAGCCGTTGCGGACGATCTCGAGCACGAGCGAAGCGTATTCGTCGGGCCGCCCGAGTCGCGCCGGGTACGGGACCTGCTCACCGAGCGAGTCCTGCGCGGCCTGCGGCAGGCCCTTCAGCATCGGGGTCTCCATGATCCCGGGCGCGATCGTGACGACCCGGATGCCGTACCGCGCGAGTTCGCGCGCGATCGGCAGCGTCATCGCGTGCACGCCGCCCTTTGATGCGGAGTAGGCGGGTTGCCCGATCTGCCCGTCGAAGGCGGCGACGGACGCCGTGTTGACGATCACTCCCCGGTCGCCGCTGACGCCGTCGGGAGCGGATGCGGCCATCGCGGCGGCCGCCTGCCCGATCACGTTGTAGGTGCCGACGAGGTTGATGCGCACGAGCCTCTCGAAGTCCGCGAGGGGCGTCGTCCGCCCCTCGCGGTCCAGCACTTTCGCGGGAGGGGCGATGCCGGCGCAGTTCACGACCACGCGAAGCGGGCCGGCCCGGGTCGCCGCGGCAACCGCGGCCGCGACCTGGTCGGGGTCGGTGACGTCGGCGGGCGCGAACGTGCCGCCGAGTTCGGCCGCGCGCTCGATGCCCGCGGACGAGGGCAGGTCGACGATCGTGACCGCTGCGCCCGCGGCCGACAGCCGTTGCGCGGTGGCGAATCCGAGGCCGCTGGCCCCGCCCGTGACGAGGGCGGATGCGCCCGAGAGGTCCATGCGTTCTCCTTCGAAGGACGGAAATCCAGTGCCAGCCTACGCGCGACTCGGTGCCACCGTCACCCCGCGTCCGCGCGGTCGCCGCCCGGCCCGCCACCGCCCGCATCCGGTCTTGGAGCAGGCTCAGAGCGCGAAGACGAAGGTCCAACTGCCGGCGAGAACGGCGCCGGCGACGGATGCGGCGGCCACCGCGACGGCGAGCACCGCGAGCACCGCGTCGCGCCAGCCGAGCCGCGACGGCCGCGCCCAGGTGCGCACGCCGTCGGCGCCGAAACCCCGCGCCTCCATGGCGGTGGCGAGCTTCGTGCCCCGCCGGATCGACAGCACGAACAGCGCGAACGCCTGGCCGAAGAACCTCCGGATGCGGTGCTCGTCCGCCACCCCGCGTGCTCGTCGCGCCATGGCGAGTTCGCGCCAGTCCGTGACGAGCAGTCCGACGAGCCGCAGCCCGGCGAGCGCTCCCAGCACGAAGCGTGCGGGCAGGCGCAGCAGCTGCGCGAGGCCGTCGGCGAGGTCGGTCGGGTCGGTCGTCGCGAACAGCACGACGCTCGGGATGGCGATCGCGAGCACGCGCAGCACGATCGCCGCCGCGAGGTCGATCGAGCCGTCCGTGATGCGGATGAGACCCCACTCGGCGTGGACCTGCCCCGACGGCCGCCCGTACAGCACGGTCGCCGCGCCGCCGATCAGCGCAGCGATGAGGATCGGCCACGTCCGGAGCCAGAGCGCCCGCACCGGAAGCCGTGAGAACGGCAGCAGCACGAGGGATGCGGCCAGCGTGATGCCGGCGGAGACCGGGTCGATCGAGAGCAGCAGGGTGAGGGTGACGACGAGCGTCGCGCCGAGCTTCGTGACGGGGTTGACGCGGCCGAGGGGGCTTCGCCGCACGTCGAGTGCGAACAGGCTCATCGCGCCGCCGTCACGACGAGTCGCTCGTCGGCGAGCGCCGCGACGAGGCCCGGATCGTGCGAGACCATGCAGACCGCCGTTCCCGCGGCACGCACCTCGTCGATCAGTTCGGCGAGTTCCCGCCAGGTGCGCGCATCCTGCCCGTACGTGGGCTCGTCGAGCACCACGACCTGCGGTCGCGTCGCCAGCACGGTCGCGACCGTCAGCCGGCGCTTCTCGCCCCCCGAGAGGGTGAACGGATTCACGTCGGCCAGGCGGGCGAGTCCCAGCCGCTCCAGGAGCGGGTCGATCCGGGCGGCCACCGCATCCGGCGCCATCCCGAGCGCTCGCGGACCGACCGCGAGTTCGTCGCGCACCCGGGTGGTGAGCAGCTGATGCTCGGGGTCCTGGAAGACAGTGCCGATGCGGGTCAACAGCTCCCGGGACCGCCAGCGGATGGGGTCGGCCGCGGCGCCCGCGCGCAGCCCGTCGGCGGCGATGACCCGCCCCGAAACGGGCGGGAGCAGACCCGCGAGGGTCATCGCGAGCGTCGACTTGCCGGCCCCGTTCTCGCCCGTGACGGCGAGGGTCCGCCCGGCGCGCAGCGCGGCGCGGATCCCGGATGCGGCGACCACCGGCATCCGCTCCCCGAACGCACGGCGCCCGACGGCGAGGTCCTCGGCCGCGAGCAGCACGTCGGCCGCGCCGCTCCGGGGGGCGACGCGGGCCGTCACCGGAACGCCCGGCACCCACACGCCCGCGTCGCTCAACGTCTGCGCGTGGGCGCCGAAGACGGCGGACGGCGCCCCGTCGGCCAGTACCCCGCCCTCGGCCGACAGCACGACGACCCGGTCGACGTGCTGCGCCCACAGATCGACGCGATGCTCGACGACGACGAGCGTCGTGCCCGCCTGCGCCGCCCCGGCGACGACGGCGTCCCGCACCTCCACCGCACCGGCGGGATCGAGATTCGCCGTCGGTTCGTCGAGCAGCAGCAGCCCCGGTCGCATCGCGAGCGCCCCGGCCAGGGCCAGCCGTTGCTTCTGACCACCCGACAGCGCCGCGGTCGGGTGGTCGAGGGCGACGCCGAGGCCCACCGCATCCGCCGCATCCCGAACCCGCGCGTGGATCTCGTGCGCGGGCACGCCCAGGTTCTCGCACCCGAACGCGATGTCGTCGCCGACGCGGGCGAGCACGACCTGCGCGTCGGGGTCCTGCAGGACGAGCCCCGCCCGTCCCCGCGCACGGAGGGGCGGCACGCCGTCGAGCAGCAGCTCCCCGGCACCGTCGCCGTCCTCGGCATCACCGAGGACCCCGGCCATGGCTTGGAGCAGCGTGGACTTACCCGCGCCGCTCGCGCCGAGCAGCAGCACGCGCTCGCCCGCCTCGATCGTCAGGTCGAGGCTCGAAACCGCCCACCGGCGCCTGCCGGCGTGCCGCCACCCCCACCCGCGCGCGACGACGCGCGCCCCGCCGCTCACGCGGCGTCGGCGGATTCCCGGGTCAGCGCCTGCCGGCCCGAGGCGAATCGGTCGAGGGCGCCGGTCGCGGCGAGCGCGCGGGCGACCAGCCACGAGCCGAGGCCCGCGATCAGGATTCCGGAGACGATGGCTGCCCCGAAGTAGATCGCACGCGGGCCGAAATCGTAGGCCGCGATCGACGAGAAGTTGGTGTCGAGCAGCGCGACGGCGAGGCCGGCGATCGCTCCCGAGGTGAGCGCGACGATCAGCCGGTAGTTCGCGTACGCGAACAGCGCGAAGCCGAGTTCGGCGCCGAGACCCTGCACCACGCCCCACACGAACGTGAGAAATCCCCACTGCGTGCCGACCGCCATCGACACGACGGCCGCGACGATCTCGGTGTACAGCGCAGCGCCGGGCTTGCGGATCACGAGCCCGCCGAGCACACCCGCGAACAACCAGCCGCCCGAGAGCAGGCCCTCCAGGCCCGGCAAGAACGCGAGCCCCGTGCTGAGCGGAGTCCAGGCCTGGCCCCAGACCCAGAAGATCACTCCGCTCGCGACGCCGATGACGCTGGCGACGACGATGTCGACGACCCGCCAGCGAGAACGACCCGAACGGACGGATGCGGACGTAGACGTGTGCATTGAATGCTCCTTCCTGCGCTGGCATGACCCAGATCAGGTTCGACGGTCGAAGCGTGGATTCGCTTCCTCTCAGCCCGGCACACCGGACTCCCGTGGTTGACGTGCCGAGTATAGCCCCGGGGTCGCGCTACCGTAGGCGAGTGACCGTCGAGCGCCCGATCCCGCAGACGCGGCGCGCATTGCGCGAGGGCGCGGCCAGCGAATCCGACCGTCTCGACACGGCGCCCGACCCGCTCGACGCCGATCCGGCCGCCGTGCCCGCGATGGTCGCATCCGCCGCTCTCCCCGCCGAGTCGGTGACGGTCGTCATCCCGCCCGAGTCGCCCGCCCTCGGCTGGGTCGACGAGACGCTGGTCGTGGCCCGGGCCGCGCAGACGCCGCAGCTCGACACGGGCACTCCGGCCTACGTGCCCGTCACCGCCGACCTCCTCGCCCGCGCACCGCGCCGCTCGCCGCTCCGGCCGGGCGTGCTCGTGCCGTTCGGCGTGTTCGTTCTCGTCATCGCGATGTACTGCGCCACGACGCTCTTCTGGCCGCTGTACGCCGTCGCCCCGGCGGTCGCCGACATCTACGTCGAACCCGTTCCCGCGGCCGCCGCCGCCGAACCGTGGCCGGCGACCGGCAGCGCGGCCGTCGCCGTCGAGGGAGTCGCCGCGCCCGCCGCATCCTCCGGCGATGTCGTGCCGATCGCGAGCATCACGAAGCTCGTCACGGCCCTGCTGGTGCTCGACCAGATGCCGCTCGCCCCCGGCGAGCAGGGCCGCGACTACCAGTTCACGTCCGCCGACCGCACTGACTTCCGCAACTACCGCGCTCGCGGCGAGTCGTCGCTCGACGTCCCCGTCGGCGGTTCGCTGACCGAATACCAGATGCTGCAGGGCATGCTGATCGGCTCGGCGAACAACTACGCGAAACGCCTGGCGACGACGATCTGGCCGACGGATGCGGTCTTCGCCCAGGCCGCCAACGACTGGCTCGCGCAGCACGGTCTTTCCGGCATCACGATCGCCGATCCCACCGGCATCAACGCGGGCAACACCGCATCCGCGGAAGCGCTCATCGCCCTCGCCGACCGCGCCCTCGAGAACCCCGTGATCGCGGAGATCGTGCGCACCCCGTCGGTCGAACTCCCCGGCGCCGGTGTCGTCACCAACTCGAACCCGCTCCTCGCCGACCCCGGCGTGATCGGCCTGAAAACCGGAACGCTCGACGAGTACAACCTCCTCGCCGCCAAAGAGGTCGCGATCGGCGACACCACCGTGCGCATGTACGCCGCGGCCCTCGGCCAGCCCGACCGCGACACCCGCAACGCCGCCACCCGCGCCCTCTTCGCGCAACTCGAACAGGAACTCCAGCTCCGCCCCTCGGTCGCCGCAGGCACGGTCGTCGGACAGGTGCAGACCAAGTGGGGCGACGCCGTGCCGATCATCACCGCGGGCGACGCCGATGTCGTGCTGTGGAACGGTGCCACCGCAACCGTGTCGTCCACCTTCGACCTCGGTGACCACCGCGACGACGGCGACGTCGTCGGCACCCTCGACGCGGTCGGCCCGCTCGACAGCACCGCCGTCGACCTCGTGCTCGACGGCGAGATCGACGAGCCCAGCCCGTGGTGGCGCCTCACGAACCCCCTGCAACTCTTCGGCCTCGTCTGACGCCGCGCCGCGCTGCGCCCCCTCCGGCTCACGTGCGGCCCGTCTCGCCCCTCCGGCTCACGTGACGCAATCCGCCGCCGCGCGGCGCCAATTCAGCCACCTGAGCGCACCCGACCTCCGGCTCACGTGACGCAATCCGCCGCCGCGCGGCGCCGATTCGGTCACGTGAGCTCACCCGACCTCCGGCTCACGTGACGCAATCGGCCGCGCCGGCGGGCCGATTGCGACATGTGAACGAGTAGACCTCTGCGCCACGGCGGGGCGGGGCGGGGCGGGCGCGGGGGGCGAGACGGGGCGGGGATCAGGCGCGGAACTGGGCCGATCCGAGTACGCGCTCGACCTGGATCTCGAGCACGACACGGGCGGGGTTGGGGCTCGGCTGGCGGTAGCGGGCAGCGTAGAGCTCGACCGCGTGGGCGACCGCATCCGCATCCTCGACGATGCGCGCCGGACCCTCGAAGCTGATCCACCGGCCGCCGTCGACCGTGTTGACGGACGCCCGGCCGGTGCGTTCCACGTTGCGGAACTTCTGCGTGCCCCGGCTGCCGATGATGCGGACGACACCGTCGAGGTACGTGATGCCGACCGGCACCGAATGGATGCGACCATCGCGGCCGAGCGTGGAGAGGGTGGCGAGGTGGTACTCGGACAGGAACTCGCGGGCGGCGTCGGTGATCACCCGACCAGCCTGCCACCTCCCGCTGTGCGATCGAGCAACCCGATCAGAACGGCCAGACCAGCGGCACGTAGAGAACGGCGACCGCGAGGAAGACCAGCGCGAGCGGCAACCCGAGACGCCAGTAATCACCGAATCGGTAGCCCCCTGGCTGCATGACCATGAGGTTCACCGGCGTCGCGATCGGCGTGAGGAAGGCCGCCGCACCGGCAACGGTGAGCGCCATCATGAACGGCTGCACGCTCACACCGAGCGAGGCCGAGATCGACACCGCGATAGGGGCGACCACCAGCACCGTGGCCACGTTCGAGATGAACTGTCCCAGCACGAGCGTCACCAGGCAGACCACCAGCAGCGCGACGTACGGCGAGCCCGTGCCCCCGATGCGGAGCACCGCATCCGCCACGACATCGGCCGCGCCGGTCGAAACGAACGCCTGCGAAAGCGGGATCATCCCCGCGATCAGTATGACGGTGGTCCAGCTGATGGCCCGATACGCCTGCGCCACGGGAAGCGCCCGTGTCACCACCAACGCCGCGGCCGCCAGAAGACCGACCACGGCGGGCGGCACGACCCCACTGGCGAGCAGCGCGACCGTCAGCGCGAGGATGACGAGGGCTCGCTTCGCACCCCGACCCAGCGGAACCGCGCGCCGAAGCAGATGGGGCGAGGTCACCGCGATCACATCCGGCGAGCGCACGTAGCGGTCGAGCGACGCCCACGGGCCCTGCACGAGAACGGCGTCACCGGCACGCAGCCTCGTCATCTCGCCGGGGCGGGCCGCATCCGTCTCCGCATCCGCGCCGCGGCGCACCCCCAGGATGACCAGGCTCCCCGCCCGGGTCGTCATGCCCGCGCAGACGTCGCGCCCGATCAGGCTCGAGTGCGGCGCGACGAGCACCTCGACGACGCCCTGCTCGGCCGACAGCAGCGCGCTCGTCGTTGCGGAGATGTCGTAATCCCGGCGGAATGCGCGCGCGGCGTCGCGGATGTCGGGCGCCGCATCGCCGAGCTGCACCGGGATGCGCTCCGGCAGCAGCCGCGGACCCAGCACCGTCACCAGCAGCACGGTGAGCACGACCAGCGGCGCGCCCACGAGCGCGAACTCGAAGAACCCGAAGGCGGTGCCACCGGCGCTGACCGCCAACTCGGACACCACGGGATTGACCGGCGTGCCCGCGAGAGTGAGAAGCGACCCGGCGCTCGCCGCGAACGCGAACGGGATGAGGAGCTTCGAAGGCACGAGGTTCGCCCGCACCGCCACCACGACGACCACCGGAAGGAGGGCCGCGACCGCGCCGTTGATGCTGATGAACGCCGCCAGCACCGCCGCACACGCCGACACGATCGCGATCAGGCGGGCGGGCCGGGTGCCGGCGAGGGGCACGATCCGTTGCGCGAGCCAAGCGGTGACGCCCGTGGCATCGAGCGACTCGGACACAACGAACAGCGTCGCGATGAACAGCACCGTCGGATCACTGAACCCCGCCAACGCCTCCGGGAGCGTCAGCACGCCGGTCACCCAGAGCGACAGCAGCACCCCGAGGGACACGACCTCCAGCGGCACCTTGCCCGACACGAACGCGACGACCGCGACGCCCAAGACGACGAAGGTCACGATGATCGGGTCCACCCCGCCACGTTAGCCCGGCGCCCGGGCGGGCGTGGGGCTGGGGGCGGGAAAGGGCGGCGGGTCGCACGGTCAGGGCTCCGGAGGGCGGGCGGGCGGGTCAAGGCGCGGGAGGGGGGCTCGGGGCGGGCCGCCCGGTCAGGGCGCGGGAGGGCGGGCAGGCCGGGTCAAACGAAGCGGACGGTCTGATCCAGCCGCGTACGGATGTCGAACACCTCGTTGCCGCCGATGTCGCGCGCACCCGGCACACCGCGGCGAAGCACGGTCGACAGGGCGGACCGCCCGGCGACCACGACCGGAACCCCGCGCATCGAACCGAGTTCGGTGATCTGCTGCACGACGTCCGCATCCGGCAACACGACGATGGCGCCGCTGAACCGCACGCCGGCCGCGCGGGCGACCGTACGCATCCGTCCGAGCAGGTCGCTCACGGGAGAACCCGGAACCGCCGGCCCCACGATCTCGCCGCGGCGGAACCCGATCGGGCCGCCGAAGTCTTCTGACAGCACCCCGTACAAGCCACTGGGCCCGAGCACGATGTGATCGAGCTTGTCATCGGGGCTGCCGCCCCGGCGAGCCGCCGCGACGTCGTGCCACACGCTGAAACCCATGCCGAGGTCGGCGACGGTACGGGCCGTCGCCTCCTCCGCGAGCGCGTCGGCGAGCAGGCGCCGGATCTCGCGGGGCGCCGAACGCACGAGCTGGGCGTCGTACGGGTCCTCGATCGGGGTACCCCGACCGACCCACTCGCGGATCAGATCGAGGTAGCGTTCGCGGCGCCATCCGCCGGGCTGACCCGCCGAACGCGCACGCGGGCGGGTGTCAGCGCGCGCCCGCGGCGCACTCCACCCGGCCGAGATGTCGCCGTCCTCGGGGTCGGGCGCCGCCGATCCGCGCCCGCGGTCGTACGCGGCGCGGGCCGTCGCCGTGCCGACGAGCTCCCAGGCGTGCTGCACGCGAACGAACAGGGCGGCATCGCCGCCGGTGTCGGGATGGGTCTCACGCAGACGGGTGCGGAACGCCTTCCGCAGCTCGTCGTCGGATGCATCCGCCGCGACTCCGAGCACTTCGTACGCCGACGCGGACAACGGACTGTCGAACACGCCGCCTCCTTCACGCGCCCCCACGGCGCCCTTCAGGCTAACGCGCCCGCGCTGTGCAGGGACCGTGGGCCGCCAAGCGGGGCGCGGGGGCTGGTTCGAGGGATGCGGCACGTGAGTCGTCGGACCGGTGGGGCTGAAGTGAACACATGAGACGGATGAGGCACCCCACCCGCATCCCATCCGACGACTGCGGCGGCATCCACGCGGAACCCACCCCAGCCACGGCTCGGCCAGCCCCGAACCACGCGGCTCGGCTCTACCCGGCCGTCGACCGCCGCCGCGCCCCCGCCGCAGGCGCCTCGGCACGTGAGTCGTCGGACCGGTGGGGCTGAAGTGAACACATGAGACGGATGAGGCACCCCACCCGCATACCATCCGACGACTGCGGCGGCATCCACGCGAACGCGCCCCTCACCCCGCCCGCGGCGGATCCGCGCCGCACCCGCCACCCGCCGCGGGTCAGCGCCGTTCGAACCGACGCGCGTAGGCGGCCGCGGAGCGGCTCGACAGCGCCAGCAGCACCAGGATGTCGAGCGAGAGCGTCACCAGGGTCGTGTGGATGCGGATCTCCTGCCCCTGCGCCCACCACGTCACGAACGCGGAACCGATCGAGATCGTCGAGAAGGTCATCACGATCACGCGGGGGATGTTGTGTCCGCGCAGGATCAGCACCGCGAAGGCTCCGTCCGCGAGGAGGACGAGCCCCATGACGACGGCGACCGCGATGAACCCGGTGCCGATCTGGTCGGGCGTGAGCGAGATGCCGTCGATGTCCGCGTCGGCCTCGCGTACGAGGGCGGGCCATTGCACGCCGAGCGAGAGCAGCCACAGCACTCCCGTGGCGACGCGGAGCAGCACGAGCGCGGCCCCCGCGACCGTCGACATGGGGCGCTTCATCCCCGGGTCGAACGGCAGCGGGCGCGCCAGCCGCGCGGGCGACTCGAAGGCGGCGCGTTTGCGCGGGGCGCCGGCGGTATCCGTCATGCGGTCACCTCCCGCACGTCGATGATCGGCAGGTCGCCATCGGTGCGGATGCTGTCGCCTCCGCCGTTTCGGGCGTGATACCCGGTGGCGAAGTCGGCGATGACGTCGACGCGCACGCCGATGTCGGCGTCCCGGAGGGTGGCGACGATGTGGTCGCGCTCGATGTCGGTGTCGGCGTCGATGCGGTGGGTGACCTGGAGCGTGAACAGCGACAGGCCGACCGCCGTGTCGAACGTTCCGGCGGCGAGCCAGTCGACGCGTCGCCCGCCGGGGAGCAGCCACCCCTCAGGGCACCGCCAGAACCGCACGTGATGGCGCTGCGCGGGGTTGCCGGCGACCTCCTGCTGGTAGGCGAAGTCCTGCATCCGCCCGAAGAGGAGCAGTGGGCTCACGGGCGCTTCGTCGTAGCTCCGGCGCGCCAGGGTCGAGGTCACGATGCGCCACGACGTCGCGAAGGTCACCGGGTCGGCTTTGCGCCACCCGGCCGCGCGCATGGCCGATTCGATCTGCTCCGGCGACCCCATGAGCGCCAGATTCACGGGGTCGCCGAGCAGCCCGTCGCTCGTGCGCGTGCGTCCGATGAAGTAGTCCGGTACGTACACGGTGGTCAGGATGCGGTGCAGTCGCGGCAGCACCAGGTAGGCCAGCAGCACCCAGAACGCGATCGCGGCCGGCAGCCCCCACCATCCGACGCGGAAGGTCTCGGTGAAGCTCAGGTAGGCCAGCCAGCCGGCCGCCACGCCGGCGAAGACGAAGAAGAACCAGTCGATCGCGACGCCGACCGAATACGCGCGGTGATGCCGCGGTGTCGTCTCGGTCGCGGTCACGAGTCAGCTCCAGAGCGGGACGGCGGGTTCGTACGCGAGGGCTTCGGCCGCGATCCCCGGCGGCAACGCGTCGAGGGTCGGCGGATTCCAGTGCGGTGTGCGGTCCTTGTCGATGACCTGTGCGCGGATCCCCTCGAGCAGGTCGTGTTGCGTGAGGGCGAACCAGGTGACCAGCGCGTATTCCTGCGCCAGCGCGGCACGCAGGTTCGGCAGTTCGCGAGCGCTCCGTACCGCCGCGAGGGTCACGGTCAGCGCGACCGGCGAGAGGGTGCGCAGGAGATCGGCGGTGGCGGCCGCATCCGGTTCGGGGCGCGCGTCGAGGCGCGTGATGATCTCGGCCACCGTGTCGGCGCTGAACGCGGCGTCGATCCACGGGCGGGCCGTTTCGAGACCGGATGTCTCGGGGGTCTCATCGAACAGCAGCACCAGTTCGGCGGGCCCGGTCGGGTCGGCGCGCGTCTCGAGCGCGTCGCGGAACCCGTCCAGCCGTTCGACGGGCACGAGGTGGTCGGCGAAACCCGCGTAGATCGCGTCGGCGTCGGCCATGGTCGAGCCCGTGAGCGCGAGGTACTCGCCGACGCGACCCGGCGCACGTGCGAGCAGCCACGTGCCGCCGACGTCCGGGGTGAACCCGATGCGCGTCTCCGGCATGGCGAGCGCGGACCGCTCCGTGACGACGCGGAAGGCCGCGTGCCCGGCGAGGCCGATGCCGCCGCCCATGGTGATTCCGTCGGCGAGCACGACGAACGGTTTCGGGTACTCCGCGATCCGCGCGTTCAGTGCGTACTCCGCGCGGAAGAACTCGGCGGCACCGAAGGCGCCGGCCGTCATGATCTGCTCGCGCAGCACGCGGATGTCTCCGCCCGCGCAGAGGCCGCGCTCCCCTGCTCCCTCGAGCAGGACCATCTCGATGTCGGCGTCGTGCTCCCACGCGTCGAGCGCGTCGGACAGGATGCGGACCATCTCGATGTCGAGCGCGTTGATGGCGCGCGGGCGGTTCAGGATGAGGCTTCCGACGCCGCGATCGGCGTGCACGAGCACGGGGGTGGCGGGGGCTTCCAGGTCGGTCACGCTCGACACGTTACCCCCACCCCGCTCGCCGACTCGGCGTCGCGGATGTCGCTCGATCGTGAGGATTCGGCGGCTTTCCGGCAGGATGGAAGAAAGGGAGGTACTCGCATGCCAGATGGCCAGGTGCTGGAGTTCTCCGAGGTCACGAAACGATTCCGCGGCGTCGACGCTGTCGCCGGACTCACGGCGCGCATCGAACCGGGCGTCGTCACCGGGTTCCTCGGCCCGAATGGCGCGGGCAAGACGACGTCGCTGCGGATCTTGCTCGGTCTCGTCGCCCCGACGTCCGGTCGCGCCCGCATCGGCGGTTCGGCCTACGGCGAGCTGCGGCATCCGCTGCAGACCGTCGGCGCCGCGCTCGAGGCGTCGAGCTTCCACCCCGGACGCTCGGCCGCGAACCACCTCACCGTCTACGCGCAGGCGGCGGGACTTCCGCGGCGCCGCGTCGACGACGTCCTCGGCCTCGTCGGCCTGGCCGATGTCGCGGGTCGGAAGGTCGGCGGGTTCTCGCTCGGGATGCGTCAGCGCCTCGGTCTCGCGACCGCGCTGCTCGGCGACCCGGGCGTGCTGGTGCTCGACGAACCGTCCAACGGCCTCGACCCCGAGGGCATCAAGTGGATGCGGACCCTGCTGCAGGCCTTCGCCAACGAGGGTCGCACCGTGCTCGTCTCGTCCCATCTGCTCGGCGAGATCCAGCAGACGACCGACCGACTGCTGATCATCGCGCGCGGGCGGCTCGTGTTCGAGGGCAACATCGAAGACCTGGCCGAGGCATCCGAGTATGCGACGACCGTCGACGCCCCCGACCGTGACGCCCTCGTTTCCGCGGTGACCGCCGCGGGCTACACGTTTGATGTGCTGCGCACGGGCCTCACCGTGCACGGCGCAGAGACGGTCGACATCGGCGCCGTCGCCGCGGCATCGGGCATCACGCTGTCGACGCTGCAGCGTCGCGGCCCGTCGCTCGAGGAGGTCTTCCTCCAACTGGTGGACGGCACCCGCGTACACGCCGGGGTCGCGGCGGCGGGCGACGCCTCAGCGGACGCGGATGCGGACGCGGACGCGGATGCGGACGCGGACGCGGATGCCGATGCCGATGCCGATGCGCCGCTCGTGGATGCGCCGCTCGCGGATGCGTCGCTCGGCGACGCCGCACAGCCGCTCGCGAACGCGACGGCGGATCCGGAGGAGGCGACCACAGTGGGAGCCGAGGTCTCGAACGAATCGGATCCCGACGAACCGCGCACCGAACGCACCGACGCCGGCGAGGGGGGTGCCCGATGAGTCTCGCCCACGCGACCCGGTCCGAACTGACCAAGCAGTTCAGCACCTCCATCTGGTGGATCCTCGCGCTCGTTCTCGCCGCCTACCTCGGCGTGACCGCGGCCGGACTCGCGTTCGCGATCGCCGCATCCGACACCGGCATGCTCGGCAGAGCGACGCAGGGACTCCCGACCGGCGCCGACGCGGCGTCCATGCTCTACAGCCTGGCGTCGGCCGTCGGCTACGTCTTCCCCCTCCTGATCGGCACGCTGCTCGTGACCGGCGAGTTCCGTCACAAGACCCTCACGCCGACGTTCCTTGCGACGCCGCGCCGCGGCCGGGTCATCTGGGCGAAGCTCATCGCCGGGGCGATCTTCGGACTTCTGTACGCGGTCCTCGCGCTCGTCGTGACGGTCGGGCCGGCCGCCGGCATCTTGGTCGGATTTGGTCTGGACACCGGTCTCGACAGCACCGATACCTGGGCGATGCTCGCCCGCATTCTGCTCGCCTTCGTACTCTGGGCGATCATCGGGATCGGCGTCGGCCTCGCCGTGCGCAACCAGGTCGCCGCCGTGGTCATCGTGCTCGCGTTCACCCAGTTCATCGAGCCGCTGCTGCGATTCGCGGGCGCGTTCGTCGAGGCCCTCACCGACGTGGCGCGCTATCTGCCCGGCGCGGCGAGCGACACCCTCGTCGGATCGAGCATCTTCACCGCGGCGATGTCCGGCACGGCCGGCGGCGGCCTGGAGTGGTGGGGCGGCGCGCTCGTACTGCTCGGTTACGGGGTCGCGCTGACCCTGATCGGCTACATCGCGGGCTGGCGACGCGACGTCACCTGAGCCGCATCGCGGTGCCCGGGTGAGCCGACCGCCGCGCGATGCAGTCAGCAGCTCAACCGCGGCGAGCCCTGCCGCCCGGTGCAGGTCGGCACAACCGCGGCGAGCGCCGCCGCGCAGCGCGTTCAGCCCGCGAGGTCGGCGACGTCGGCCGGTTCGGTTCCGCCGTCGACCCGGAGCGCCTGCGCGAGCTCGACACCGTAGCGCGTCGTCAGGATGATGCGCTGGAACTCGTCGTGACCGTCCAGGTCGATGACGACCCCCGGGCGGCGACGACGGATGAGGGCGAAATCACGGCCACCGGCGTAACGCCAGGTACCGGAAGCAAGCGTGGCGGGGATGTGGGTGCCGGGAGCGCGAACGCCGCGGAGCCAGGTCCAGGCATCATCCGTGAGCTGCACCCGGGTGATCGATGACCGCGCGACGACCACATTCCGTTTGCGGAATGCGAGCGCTCGCTCGGCGACCGACATCACGATCTCCAGCTGAGCCGAGTCGAGCATGAGGGTCACCATGCCTACGATTCTGCCAGCGGGAGCGCCCGGGCGAGACGCCTTTTGCTTACGGACAGGCAACGATCGTGTTGCGCCGATCCGGTTCACGTGACCCCGCCGACACATCTCGGTGGAACACTGGTCAGGTGTCTTCTCGTCCCTCCGGAGCTGTCGCCGCGCCCGTCCCGGACGCGGACGCGGATGCGGTCCCCCTCGCCGACGCCCTGACGCGCGCCCGGAGCGGCGTGCCTCTGCCGGTCGCGGACGTGCTCGCCCTGCTGCACGCGCACGGGCCCGAACGAGACGCCGTGTTCGCCGCCGCCGGCGCGCTCCGCGACGAAGGGCTCGCCCGGGCCGGACGGCCGGGTGTCATCACGTACTCCCGCAAGGTGTTCGTCCCGCTGACGACACTCTGCCGCGACCGCTGCCATTACTGCATCTTCGTCGACACCCCCGGGCAGCTGCTCAAGAAGCGCAAACCCGCGTACATGTCTCCCGAGCAGGTGCTCGCCGTCGTCCGCCAGGGCGCCGCGCTCGGGTGCAAAGAGGCGCTGCTGACCCTGGGCGACCGCCCGGAGGACCGGTGGCCCGAGGCCCGCGCGTGGCTCGACGAGCACGGCTTCGCCTCGACCCTCGACTACGTCGCGCACATCGCCCGCCTCATCACCGCCGAGACCGGGATGCTCGTGCACGCGAACCCGGGCGTCATGCACGACGACGAGCTGCGGATGATGCGGCCCCTCGCGCCGTCGATGGGCATGATGCTCGAGACCACCTCGCGCGACCTGTTCGAGACACCCGGACAGCCGCACTTCGGGTCGCCCGACAAGGACCCCGCGCTGCGTCTGCAGGTGATCGAGGATGCGGGGGCCGCCCGCATCCCGTTCACGACAGGAATCCTCGTCGGCATCGGCGAGACGGTCCGCGACCGGGCCGAGTCCCTGATCGCGCTGCGCGACAGCCACGCCCGGCACGGGCATCTGCAGGAGATCATCGTGCAGAACTTCCGCGCCAAACCCCGCACCGCGATGCAGGACGTACCGGATGCCGACCTGCTGGAGTACGCGCTGACCGTCGCCGTCGCGCGGCTCGTCATGGGGCCCGATATGCGGGTGCAGGTGCCGCCGAACCTGTCGGACACGACGGAGTTCGACCTGCTCGTCCGGGCCGGAATCGACGACTGGGGCGGCGTCTCGCCGCTGACGGCCGACCATGTGAACCCCGAGCGGCCGTGGCCGCACGTCGACGACCTCGCCGCACGGACCGCCGACCTCGGTTTCACCCTGCGCGAGCGTCTCACCGCGCACCCGGAGTACGTGCGCGACGCCGCGACGTGGATCGACGCGTCGCTGCACGCGCCGGTCGCCGCGCTCGCGGGCCCGTCGGGTCTCGCCGCCGTGGCGGGTGTGGCGGGTGCTGCGGATGAGGGCGGTGCCGCCGTTGTCGAAGCGGGTGCTGCCGGTGGGGTCGGTGCTGCCGGTGGGGCGGTTCCCGCGAGCAGCCGCACTCGCATCACCGCGACGGCCCTGGCGGAGCGAGCCGCCGCCGACCCGCTGAGCCTCGACGACGCCGAGTGGGTCGCGCTCCTCGAATCGCGCGGCGCCGACCTCGACGCCCTTACCGCGACCGCCGACGACGTGCGCCGCTACACGGTCGGCGAAGCGATCAGCATCGTCGTGAACCGCAACCTGACCTCGACCGGGTTCCGGCGCACGGGCGCCACCTCGGCGGCCGAATTCGACCTCGCGGATGCGGCCGCGATCGCCCGCGACGCCGCAGACCTCGGCGCGACCGAGCTGTGCGTGCAGGGTCTGCTGCCCGCGGGGGAGGATCCGTCGTCCTACCTCGACCTCATCCGCACGATCCGCGCCGCAACTCCCGGAATCCACCTCCACGCCTACCGCCCCCAGGACGTGCGCGACCTCGCCGACCGCGGCGGCCTCGGCCTCGACGGCGCTCTGGCCGCGCTCCGCGACGCGGGTGTCGACACGATGCCGGGCACCGGTGTGAAGGTGTTGTCCGAGCGGGTGCGAGCGCGAGTGGCGCCGGGTGATCTCGAGATCGACCGCTGGGTCGAGGGAATCATTGCCGCCCACCGCGCCGGCTTCCGTTCCACGAGCGTCCTCTTCTACGGGCACGTCGAGACCGCCGCCGAGCGGGTCGCGCACCTGCGGCAACTGCGCCGCATCCAGGACGACACCCGCGGATTCGCCGAGTTCGTGCCGATCCCCCTGCCCGGACCCGACGGCGGCGTTCCGCTCGTCGCCGGACGCGCACCGCTCGACGAACGCCGCGCGATGGTCGCGGTCTCGCGCCTGATGCTCTCGGGCAGCATCCCGCACGTGCAGATCCCCTGGACGCGCCACGACCGAGCGGTCACCGTCGAACTTCTCCGCGCCGGCGGCGACGACCTCGGCGGAACCCTGCTCGACGGTCGCGTGCGCCCCGAAGCCGGTATCGAGCACGGCAACACGCTGCCGCTCGCGGATGCCGCGCGCCTCGCCCGCACGCTGTTCCGCCCGTTCCGCCAGCGCACCACCGACTACCGCGAGCCGGCTTCCACCGCCGCCCACCCCCCGACCGCGGCGGAGCACGGGTGACCGTCGACGTCGCGATCGTCGGGGCGGGCTTCGCCGGGCTCGCGATGGCCGGCGCGCTTCGACGGGCAGGCCGCGAGTCGTTCGTGGTCCTCGAACGCGGAAGCTCCGTCGGCGGCACCTGGCGCGACAACACCTACCCCGGCGTCGCGTGCGATGTGCCCTCGCACCTGTACGGGCTGGCGCAGCATCCGTGGCCGGACTGGTCGGGCACCTTCGCGCGCGGCGACGAGATCCACCGCTATCTGCGCCACGTCGCGGATGCGGAGGGGCTCCGCGAACGGCTGCTGCTCGATACCCCGCTGCTCGCCGCCCGCTGGACCGGATCCGCCTGGGAACTCACGACCGGTGGGCCCCGCCGGTCGACCGTCCGCGCGCGACGCCTCGTGCTGGCCTGCGGGCGTCTCACGGAACCTCGCATCCCCGAGATCCCGAATCTCGACGCCTTCACCGGCCCGATCTTCCACTCCGCGCGCTGGGATCACACCGTGCCCCTCGCGGGGCGCCGGATCGCCGTGGTCGGCACGGGCGCATCCGCCGTGCAACTCGTTCCCGAACTCGTACGCCGCGGCGCCGAGGTCGTGCTCTTCCAGCGCACACCGGCCTGGATCGTGCCCCGCGGCGCCGTTGACTACTCCGCAGAAGAACGCCGCCGGCTGGCCGCGCATCCCGATGAGCTCGCCGCGCTCCGCGCGCAGCTCTACCTCGAGGGCGAGCAGAGATTCGCGTCCCGGTCGGGGGATGCGGATGCGGCCGCCGCTGCCGAACACGACGCCCGTGCGCACCTGGCCGCCCAGGTCGACGACGTCGCGCTGCGGGCCGCACTCACCCCGGACTACGCATTCGGATGCAAGCGCGTGCTGCTCTCGGACGACTTCTACCCGGCCGTGGCGTCGGACGCCGTGACGTTCGAGGCATCCGCGCTCGACCGCGTCGAGGGCGGCGCGCTCGTGGCCGCATCCGGGGAGCGGCATCACGCCGACGCACTCGTTCTCGCGACGGGTTTCGCCGCGTCGGAGCAGCCATACGCCCACCTGGTGATGGGCGAGGACGGCGTGACGCTCGCCGAGCACTGGGCGGGCGGCATGACGTCGTTCGCCTCGACCGTCGTGTCGGGATTCCCGAACCTGTTCGTGCTGAACGGCCCGAACGCGTCACTCGGCCACAACTCGTCGGTGCTGATGGCCGAGGCGCAGGCCGGGTACGTCGTCGGCGTACTGGCGCGGGCCGACGCGGCGCCGAGCGGGAGCAGGTCCACCCAGGCTCCCGAGGCCCCGGCGCTGCGCGTCGACCCCGACGCCGAACGGCGCTACACGCAGCGCATCGATGCGGCCGCCGCATCCACCCCCTGGATCCGCGGCGGATGCGCCAACTGGTACGTCGACGAGCGATCGGGGCGGTTGACCCTGCTCTGGCCGGGCACGGTCGACGCGTTCCGGGCCATGCTGGACGAAAGCGACGGGTCGGAATTCCTGCCCGCCGGAACACCCCGCGACCCCTCGCGGGCGAGAGGAGAATCATGACGGTTCCGTTGCTTTTCGGGTACAAGGCCTCGGCCGAGCAGTTCGCGCCCGACCAGCTCGCCGACTTCGCGGTGCTCGCCGAGGAGGTGGGCTTCGACTCGGTGTTCATCTCCGACCACTTCCAGCCGTGGATGCACGAGGGCGGACACGCTCCCGCCGCTCTCCCCTGGCTCGGCGCCGTCGGCGCGCGCACCTCGCGCGTCATCCTCGGCACGTCGGTGCTGACCCCGACCTTCCGCTACCACCCGGCCGTCGTCGCGCAGGCCTTCGCCACGCTCGGCGTCATGTTCCCGGGGCGCATCATCCTCGGCGTCGGCACGGGCGAGGCGCTCAACGAAGTGACTCTCGGGCTCGACTGGCCCGATCCGCCGGAGCGCTTCCAGCGTCTGAAGGAGTCGATCGCGCTGATCGAGAAACTCTGGGCCGACGAGCGCGTCACCTACGAGGGCAACTTCTGGCACGTGACGGATGCCACGGTGTACGACCGTCCGACCACCCCCGTCCCGATCTACATCGGCGCCGCCGGACCGGCCGCAACCAAGCTCGCCGGCCGCGTCGCCGACGGCTTCATCACGACCAGCGGCAAGGACCCGAAGCTCTACACCGACACACTGCTGCCCGCCCTCGCCGAGGGCCTGGCGAAGGCCGGGCGCCCGGATGACGCCATCGACACCCTGATGGAGGTCAAGGTCTCGTACCACCCCGACCACGCCACGGCGCTCGAGAAGACGCGGTTCTGGGCACCGCTGGCGCTCACCGCCGACGAGAAGATGGGGATTCACGACCCGATCGAGATGCAGCGGCGTGCCGCCGAACTGCCGATCGAGCGGGCCGCGTCGCGGTTCATCGTCTCGACCGATCCCGACGAGCACGTCGAGAAGATCGCTAAGTACGTCGACCTCGGGTTCCGCCACCTCGTGTTCCACGACCCGGGTGAGAACCAGGAGGAGTTCCTGCGCACCTACGGTTCGGAGATTCTGCCGCGCCTGCGCGCCCGGTTCGGCGTGTGACGGCGCCTTCTCCCGTCGTTCACGCTCGTTCGGGCTCGACAACTCCTCCAAAAGCGCCGCCTCCGCGCGCGCAGAGGCGAATCGACACCGATCTGGAGGAGTTAGCCGGCGTCACGGCCCGAGCCTCGGCGCTATCTCGCGCACAACACCGGAAGAGCGGCCCCGAATGAGCGCCGAACGCCCGTCGGACGGCGGGTCTCCCGAGGTGCGCTCACCCGGCTGGGTCGTCGTCGTGCCGCTCAAGCCGGCCGCGATCGGCAAGTCGCGCCTGCGCGACGTCGACGAACAGTTGGTGCGCGCGATCGGACTCGACACGGTCGCGGCGGCGAGCGCGGCCGCGACCGTTGCCCGGGTGATCGTCGTGACCGCGGATGCCGCCACCGCGGCCGCCGCGGCGAGCATGCCCAGCGTCGAGGTGGTGGCCGAACCCGATCCGTCCGGGCTGAACGCGGCGATCGCGGCCGGCGCGGCGACTGCCGCGAGGGCTCCCCGGGCCGCCCTGCTGGGCGATCTCCCGGCGCTCCGCCCCGGCGACCTCGACGCCGCGCTGGCGGCGGCCGCATCCGTCGATCACGGCGTGGTGCCGGATGCGGAGGGCACCGGCTCCACCCTCGTCACCGCGGGCGCGGGCATCGCGTGGCAGTCCGCGTTCGGCGCCGATTCGCTCGCCCGCCATACCGCACTCGGCTTCACCCTGCTGCCGGTGCCGGCATCTTCGACCCTGCGTCGCGACGTCGACACGGCCGAGCAGCTGGCGGATGCCGCCGCCCTCGGCCTCGGCCCCCGCTCGGCCGCCCTCCTCGACCCGCACTGATCCCGCGGCCACCCCGCGCTGATCCCGCGGCATCCCATCCGCGAGACAGCACCTGCGCAACGAGACGTCGGTCGAGAGCCAACGTCTCGCCGCGAAACTGCTGTCTCGCGGGTTTTCCACAGGCGGAGGGGCGCGGCGCGTGAGGGGCGAAAGGGCGATCTAGGCTGTGCGGGTGAGTGACTTCTTCGCGGCGGGAGCGGATGCGGATGCCGCCATCGCCCGCATCGAACAGCAGATCGCGGATGCCCAGCGGCATGCCGAACGGGCGCGGGAGTTCCAGTCAGAGATCGAGAACGTGCGGGGCGTCGCGCGGTCGCCGCGGCGTGAGCTGCAGGTCACGGTCGACGCGTCGGGCCGCCTCGCAGCCATCGATCTCTCCGACGCCGCCATGGAGCTGGCTCCGCGCGCGCTCGCGAAGCTGATCGTCGACACGGCCAACGCCGCCCAGCGCGATGCGGGCGGGAAGGCCGTCGACATCGCCGCGGAGGCCTTCGGCCGCGACTCGGGTGTGGTCGCCCAACTCCAGGCCGAAGTCGACAAAGCCCCGCCATCCGCGGATTCCTCGACCTCGACGATTCGGGAGTGAGCATGGCCGGTCACATCGCGGTCGATCAAGACCTCATCACCTCGCACGCGGCGCGCGTCGAGGTCGTCGCCTCCGACATCGCGGTCGCGCGTGATGCGGCCGGTTCGACGAACATGGGCGGCGGAGCGTTCGGCGTGCTGTGTTCATTCTTGGTCGGTCCCGCGTCGCTCGCGGCCTCGATGGCGCAGCAGACGGTCCAGGCCGCCGAGGGGATGGTGCGCCGGAGCGCGACCGAGCTCCGCGGGGTCGCCACCGACATGGCCGCGTTCGAAGACGACGTCGTGCAGGGCGTCGCCGCTCTCGAGTCGAGCCTCGGGTGAGCACGGCGAATCCGCTCGTCGCCGCGCCTGTCGACACGGCGACGCCGTTCAGCGGGGCGGGAGTGCTCGACTCCGGCAGTCAGCTCGTGACGGCGATCGAGTCGGGCGACTGGGCGCAGGGCGCGATGGCCGGTGTGGGCGTAGCCCTCGACACCGCGGCCACCGTCATCGATCCGCTCGGCTCGCTGATCGCCGCGGGCCTCGGCTGGCTCATCGATCACCTCGAGCCGCTCAAGGGTTGGTTCAACGACTTCACCGGGGATGCGGGCGAGGTCGCGGCCTTCGGGCAGACGTGGGCCAATATCCAGTCCCAGCTGCAGACCTCCGGCGACGAACTCGCGCGCATCGTCGGCGACGTCGACGAACTCGCCGGTGAGGCGATGGATGCGTACCGTCGCTTCCAGTCCGAATCCGCGCAGCACATCAGCGCCGCCGCATCCTGGGCCGGCGCGATGTCGACCGGCCTGCAGATCGCGTCGACCATCGTGCAGATCGTGCACGACCTCGTGCGCGACGTGCTCTCGCAGCTCGTCGGATCGATCATCTCCTGGGCGGCGGAGGCGGTCTTCACCCTGGGACTTGCGACCCCGGTGATCGTCGGGCAGGTCACCACGCGGGTCGCCTCGCTGAGCGCGAAGGTCGGCAAGTACGTCACCGACGCGATCTCGTCCTGCAAGTCCCTCTCGAAGCTGCTCGACGAGCTGACCGCCCTCCTCCGTCAGGCCGGCACGCTGTTCGACGGTGTGCTGAAGGGTGGTGGGCCGTCGGGCCGCGGTCCGCACGGACCTCTTCGATCAGAATCGCCACCGACACCCGCGCGGTCGCCGGATGGGCCCCCGACGTTTCGGACGGCCATTGATGACAATGTCGTAGACGTACCGCGCCAGGATTTACCGCCTGGGCTCGCATCAACATTCACCGACGGCCAGTATCGAACTGTGGAAACTATTGAACCTGTTGAGTTGTACCGCGTGTACGGCGGCGACGCCAGCCAAACGGGCGGGTTTGCGACCACCGAGTACGCCACAGACCGCCTAACGGCGATGGACAGGTCGGCGTTGAACCCAGAGTGGAACAACACCAGGGAATGGCAGGCCGTAATCGACGTACCCGCGGGACAAACTCTGCAGATTGGTCAGGTCGCGCCTCAGGTCCTGGACGACGGTCGAATACTCCCGGGAGGCGCAGACCAGATTCTCCTCCCCCAAAACTGGGATCCATCCTGGATTAGGAATGTCGAGCCCGTACCGCCTATCGGGGATACCCGTTGAGCGCGCGCGACCGGTACATCGAGGCGCTGATCACGGCAGATGAGATCGTGCGCGAGATGCCGGAACGTGCGCCGGACGATCCTACGGGTGTGGAATCAGAGACCAAGGCGGCGCTGCGCGTCGCACTGGCAGACGCCGTTCGGCGAGCACGTGATGGCGACGTAACGCCCGGTAGCGCAACTGCAGCGTCCCTCAGCCGCCGGCTGGTTGACGGCAATGGGACCCGTGACCCGTCCGCCACCATCTACTCCGCGTTGGAAGCGATTGACGCTGCGCGCGAAGAAGCCGTCAGCGGCGCTCTGCAGCTGCTGCCACCCGCAACACTCCAGTCACTGGCCGAGTCCGGGCCGACCGTTCCTCCGTCGTATCTCCCGCTCATCGTGCGCTTCGCCCTTCTCGTGCCGACAACGACCGACGCAGACAGAAACACGCGTCTCGTCTCTCTCCAGTCGACCGGCGGACTCCGAATGATTCCTGCATTCGCGTCCCGCGGGCAGTTGGACCGTTGGTCCGCGCAAGCCCGGGCGGACTCCACGTCGGTGTCGCTCACCCAGATCGAGACGCTTCTCCAACTGGCTCAGCGTGCTCAGGTCGACGGAATCGTCATCGACCCGGGTGGCCGGAATGTTGTCATCCCGATCGACAAGTCACCACTGCTGGAAACCCATGATGCTCGCCTACCGGCGCGTGTGCCTCTTTCCTTCGGCGGAGCCGCGAACGTGAGCCCCGAACTTGTGGCGGCCGCACGGCGCGCGGCACAGAATACGCCAGGCGTGTCTGCCGTTTACGCTGTGTCCGTGGTGGAGGGCACCGCGACCCCGCGACTCGTGTGGGTGGTGAAGAACGATGCGGCTGACCAGACGGCCCTGCGGGCATTCGCGAACCACTTCGTCGCATCCGTCCCGTCGGGCTCGCCAATTGACATCCTGGATGCGGACACTCCACTGGGGCAGGCCGTCCAAGAATCCGTCAGCCCCGTGTACCGCGATGAACAGGGCTGACCTCAAGGAGCGATTCAGTGACACCTACACCTCGCGCGGCGACCGCGGGAATTCCTGAACCGCCCGACTTAGCGAGAGAGAACGGTTCGCGACAGCGATCGATAGAGACACAGCCCGACGAGAATTCGGCGAGGAGAGCCTCGACCTTGCCTGAAGCGGAGGAGAGCGACACGGACAGCACGACTGTCGCCACAGACCTCGCGCGGCTCCTGCGCCGGCACTGGGGTGCGCGAGCCAACTCCAACGAGTTCATCCGGAGCAAGGGAATCGCCTCGGTCGTTATCTACGACGCGTGCAAGGTCACTCTCGCGGGCGACCCGGACGGAGTACGCGTCTGGACGCAGCCGGCTCCGCCTGCCACCACGCCCCGCGTGGATGTGATCGTGCCGCGTGAGGACGTCGACGGTGTACTCAAGGACATCGACGCCGCATGCCGTCTGGCCCTCCCGCCGGCATTCATCCACCGCTTCGACGAGTGGGCGAACTCGGGCGGAGAACTCAGGTCAGGGGGTTCCGACGCTTCGCCACGCGTGCCCGGACCCACTCTGACCGACGCCGATCTGGACGCGGAGATTCATGACTTCTGGAGGGATTCTGCGGTCGTCGTGCCGGGCGACGATTCACTGTCCGGCGACCTCCGACGCACCATCCGCCTGTACGACATGATTAACGTCGTCGTCGTCCGAAACGAGCCGCATAAGCAGCTGACGGGAGGCATCGTCGTCGGCGACGGCGTCGAGAGTTCCGATTTTGGGACGTGGTTCATGGCCGACCACCCGGACGCGGAAGGACTGCGAGAACTCATGCAGAGGCTCGATGACTGGGTCCGGTTGAGACTGGGGCGACCGGCGTCGACCCGGGCACCGAGATGAACGGGTAGCGAAACCCGCTGACCTGGGCAGTAATCCTGAAATGAGCCTCTCGTGACGTCGATACCACCTGGATGGAACAGCCAGGGCTGCGAGGTGTGCAAAGCCCAATGGATGACCGGACAGCAACCGCAGCGGATAGCTGTCAACGCAACCCTGCACAAGGCGCTTTACCGGTGCCGGGTGTGCGGGACACTCTGGGTCGAGACCGAGCGATTCGCTGCGGCGATCGACAACGCGACCGCCCGACGGGACTTCGGAGAGGGGAGCCTCGATGCCATCTGATGACGGAACGTTCGACGACACGTACTTCTCCCGCCAGGATCGGTTCTCCGTGGGGACCGAGCGGCCCTCTGGACGGTTCTACCTCTCGATCCCGGTGAGCAACGGAGTCGTCGACTACGAGGAGTACTACGAGCTCACCGAGGCGCAGTACGAGGTGTTCGTCACGGACCGCGCCTCCGCCGCGACCTTCGCCGAAGAGTGCCGGAAGCACGAGCACGACGCGCTCCTGCTGCGCAAGCCCGGCGCGAACCGCGGCACTCCCGTCTGAGGAATGACGATGGCCGCATCCTCATGACATTCACTCAGCTCAAGAGACGACTCCTGGCGTTGCCGGGAGCGACCGCCGCGTGGCTCGCGCCTACCGTGGCCTTCCCCCAGGACGGGCGCCCGATTCCCGTCGGCTACTGCCTCATCCGCGACCGCGGCGGGCTGTTCACCGTCTACAAGGGTGACGGGCGAGGCGGCGTCTCGCCGGCCACGATGGACGACGGCGCGACGCCCCTCACCTTCGCGACCGAGGACGATGCGTGCACCTGGATCTGGGCGGAAATGATGTGGTGGCGAGACTTCGAGGCACGCCGCGCAACGGGCGCGTCCGAGAAGACGGAGGCCACATGAACTACGCCGAGCTCAGGGCACGCATCGCATCGTTGCCCGACGTCGCACCCTCCTTCGTGCCGTGCGTGATCGAGTGGGCGGCTGATGGGCGTCCGAATCCCACGCTCTTGTCGTTGGTTCCGCACCCGGATGGCACCGTCACGGCGACGCGAGGCGACCTTCGAGAAAAGACGGAGCCGGTTCGGGATGCCCACGGCGACGTCATCGTGTTCACCGACGAGTCGGCGGCATGCGAGTGGGCCTGGACCGACGTTCACGAGTCGTGGGGTTCGAGACCGCAGTATTCCGAGGAGCAACAACGCGCCGCAGCGGCGAGCGGCGACGCGCAGCGACGTCGACGAGCAACCCGCCTGCGAGAGTGGGAAGATCCGCATCCGCGTGACGGGATCCATCCGTGAGCGCTCCTGAGCCGAGTTCCTCGGATGTGGATGCGGCACTCATCGCCTATGTGGGCCGGGGCCGCACCGGGGTGCCCACGGCGGCGCCCGATGCCGTGCGCACACTCGGCGCCCGGAACCCGGACGCCCTCCGCGCCGAGGTCGAGGCGACGCTGCGCATCGCCGACAGCATCCCCTTCGACGATGTCGCCCCGTTCGACGACGGACTCCGCGGACGCCTGTACCAGAGGCTCCGCGACCTCTTCCCCGAGCGTGGAGACGACGCGATCGAGGCCCTCGGAGGGCGGTGGGCCTACCTCACCCTGAGATGACGCCCGACGTAGGATCTCCCCGTGGACGAGCGAACGACGGGCGACGGGAGTACCCCTTCGGAGCTGGGCTGCGACGTCTGCCGAACCGGTGTCTACTCCGGCGGTCAGCCGCGATTCGTCGTCGCAACCTCCGGCGTCGATCTGCTCTATCGCTGCGACGCGTGCGGCACGTGGTGGATCGGCAACGAGAGGGCAACGTGGCCGGCCACGTGGGCCGAAGCCCGCACCCTCTCCCCCGACCACGTGGCAGCAGCAACGTCGGCGCTGAGCCACGGGGTCCGCGCTTATGTGTGGGGTGCCGGCGGGTCCATCCCCGGGCGGCATCCAGAACTCGTCGACGATGCGGCCGTGCGGGAGAGGGTCGAGGACGTCATCGCCGAGGCCGACAACATCCGACCGGATGCCGGTGCCACCGACCTGAATTCCTGGGCCGCGCGCGAAGTCGCGGCGATCTCCACGCGCCATCCCGAACTCGACGAAGCCGCCGTGCGCGCACTCCGGGACCTCCTCACGTGGACGTGGCGCTGAGCGCCCGCCGGCGAACGGAAACCGCGCGACTCAGCGCGCGGAGGACGCGGCGAGGCGCCTGAGCCCCTCGTCGATCGACACCGCAGGCTCCCATTCCAACGCGGAACGGATCTCCCGCTGGTCGAACCAGTGCGCCGTCGACAGCTGCTCCGCGAGGAACCGGGTCATCGGCGGTTCGTCGGCTCCGGGCCGCACGGCCCAGACGCGCTCCACAACCGAGCCGGCCGCACGGGCCACCCCGGCCGACACGCTCCACCGGGGCGGAGGCACGCCCGCGGCGCGGCAGATGCCGGCCATCAGCTCGCCGACCGGGCGCGGCTCGCCGTTCGTCAGCACGAACGCACGCCCATGCACACGATCGACGTGCGCGAGGGCGGCGGTGATCCCGGATGCGGCGTTGTCGACGTAGGTCGAATCGACGAGGGCGGTGCCGCCGTTCAGGAGCGGGAGGCGTCCGCGCCGTGCGCGATCGACGATGCGTGCCACGAGCTGCGGGTCCCCCGGCCCCCACACGAGATGCGGGCGGATGGCGACGACATGCAGGTCATCACCATCTCGCCCGAGCGCCAGCAGCTCGGCCTCCGCCTTCGTGCGGGCGTACTCGCCACGCGCGTGCGCCGGGTCGGCAGGCTCGGCGCCGACACCCGCGAGGGCCGCGCCCGCGTGCGCGACCGACGGCGACGACACCTGCACGAACCGGGCCACCCCGGCGCGCGCGGCCGCGTCGAGCACGATGCGCGTGCCGTCGACGTTGATCCGCCGGAAGTCCGCAGGGTCGCCCGCGAGTGAGACCTTCGCCGCGAGGTGCACGACCCCCTCGGCGCCGTCCATGCCGCGCGCGACGAGCGCCGCATCCGTCACCGAACCGAGCAGATCGGTCACGCCGGGTACGCCGGAGGGACGGCGCTGCAGCGTCCGCACCTCGTGGCCCGCGTCGACGAGCGCCGACGCGACGGCCTGACCGAGGAATCCGGATGCCCCGGTGACGAGCACGATCACGGCGCCGTGGGCCGTTCGCCGGCGAGGATGCGATCAGCCCACGCCGATAGGCGCGCCCGGTCGATCTTCGAGTTGTGCCGGATGTCGGTGGGCAGGCTCGGAACGACCAGCACCGCCACGATCGGCAGCTCGGAACTCGCGCGCACCGCGGCGGCGAGGCGGTCGTCGGCGATGGCCGGGCGCCGAGCGGCGGGGAGCGTCTCGACGACCGCCACCGCCTTCCGGAGCCCCTGGGGCCCGACGCCCACGACCGCCGCACGGCGCACCGAAGGCAGGCGCTCCACGTCCTGCTCGGCGCCGACCGGCGCGACGGGACCGTCCGCGGTCACGATGACGTGCGGCAGCCGCCCCTCGACCCAGAGCCGGCCGTCCGCGTCGAGGTGCCCGACGTCGCCGGTGCGGTGCCAGCGGCGGCCGTCCGCATCCGGAACATCGCGGATCGCCGCGCGATCGGTCAGCCAGAGCCGGTCATAACCGGTCTTCAGGTGCGGGGCCGAGATCACGATCTCGCCCAGCACTCCCGGGGTGTCAGCGGGAGCGCGGGTCGCGGCACCGGTCGCGTCCAATGCGCTGATCAGCACCCGGTTCTCGCCGATCACCGAGCCGACGCACACACCGCGATCGGGCGCGGCCTCGGCCGCCCGGATCCCGTCGAGCGTGATGTCGGTGACGAGCAGGCACTCGGTCATGCCGTACGGCGTGTGCGGCACGGCGTTCGGCATCAGTTCACGGGTCGACGCGAGCAGTCCCGCCCCGATCGGAGCGCCGGTCGAAAGGAACGTCTGCACCTCCGCGAGCGCCGCGCGGTCGTCCGCGGTCAGCGCATCGGCGGTCGCGACGACGTTGAGGATGGCGGCCGGCGAGAGGAAGACGATCTTGCCGCGCGATTCCCGGACCGCGGCGGCGACGGCGGATGCGGTCAGCGTACGCGGCGCGGACACGTCCATGTCGGGCGTCACCGAGCGCGTTCCGAGCGCCGGGCCGAGCAGCGCGAACGGCGCGAAGCCCGTGACGAGCCCGGTGTCGGGCGTGACCTCGAAGTGCCGGCCGAGGGTGTCTCGCAGCGCGGAGAGCTGCCGGTGCGTGTAGACGACGCCCTTCGCCGGACCGGTCGATCCGGAGGTGAAGAGGATCGCCGCGAGGTCCTCGGGGCCGGGCGCCTCGGGTAGGTCGCCACCGCGGGCGACGAGGTCGGCCAGCGAGGCGGTCACCCCGAGCGCGCGTCGAACGGGCGCGGGAAGGCGGGTCGCCGAGATGCGGATGCCGGGCCAGCCCAGCGCGCGCGCGGCGGCGAGGCCGGTGCGCTCACCGATGACGAACGCCGGCCGCGCGCCGCGCACCGCACGGGAGAGGCCCTTCACGCCGAGTCCCGCATCCGCCACCACGACCACGGCCCCGATGCGCAGGCACGCGTAGATGACAGCGGTCAGCGTCGCCCCGGGCGGCACGAGCAGCGACACCCGATCGCCGCGGCGCACGCCGAGGTCATGGAGCCCCGCCGCGATGCGGCGGACCCGATCGTCGAGCACGCGCCAGCTGACCCGCATCGGCACCGCGGGGCTCATGTCGATCACGGCCGGACCGTCGTCGTCGCGGCGCGCGTCGAGCGCTGCCCAGAGCGGCGTGAACTCGGTCTCGGCAGCGGTACGGACGGCACCGCGCTCGCGCGCCTCGCGGCGAGTAGCCGGCGCATCCGACTCCCCCACGATGCGCGCACGGTTGTCGTCGAGCCAGCCGAGCACGGCGTCGTCGTACGCGCGGTCCTCCGCGAGCAGGTGTCCCGCACCCTCGAATCGGTGCACATCGGCGTGCGGCAGGCGGGTGATCAGGTCGTCGAGATACCGCTCGACGAAGACGGGGTCGCGCGGCCCCCAGAGCAGCAGCGCGGGAACCTCGAGCCCCGCGACGCCCGCGGCGATCCGCTCGAGTTCGGCGTGACTCGCGTGCCGGCGATCGACCGGGATGTCGTCGACGAATCCGCCGACACCGCCGCGGCGGGATGCCCCGCGATACGGCGAGCGGAACGCCGCCTTCACGTCGGCAGCGAGCGCGGGCGAGGCGAGCGCGAGGGTCGTGTCGAGGAACGCGGTGGTTCGCACGGTGGAGGCGGCGAGCATCACGCGCGCCCGCGCGAGGCGCAGCGGCGCCGGGATCGGCACGCCCTCCGGATGGTGCACGGCGGTGTTGAGCAGCATCACGCCCGCGAGCTGGCCGGGGCGATCGACCGCCCAGCCGAGCGAGACGACACCGCCCCAGTCGTGCCCGAGCGTCACGACCGGACCCTCGATCCCGAGGGCATCGGTGAGAGCCCCGAGGTCGCGCACGCGCGTCGCGAGACGCCGGGTCGTGCCCGTGCGCTCGGAGAACCCCATGTCGAGCTGGTCGACCGCGATCACGCGCCACGCGGTCCGGCCAGCCTCCGCCGCGGCCACCGACGCCGACACGAGCGCCCGCCACAGGTACGACCACGTCGGATTGCCGTGCACGGCGATGATCGTGCCGGCGACGGGCGCACCGAGGCGCGCGAGCTCGTCACCCGTGTCGAGCAGATGCCAGCGCCGGATGCGGCCGCCATCCGCCGCGTGCTCCGCCACCTCGACGGTGCGCGAGAAACGCGGATCGACACCCGGGAGGTCGGACGGCAGCACCGGGGAGGTCACCAGGCGATCTCCATCATGGCGGTGTTGAGGCCCGATCCGACGCCCATTAGCAGCACCCGATCGCCCTTGTTCAGCGTCGACTGCTCCTCGGCCAGAGTGATCGGAATCGAGGCGGGACCGACGTTCCCGAGCCGCGGGAAGGTCGTCGGCACCTTGTCTTTCGAGAGTTTGACGGCCTTCACGATCGCATTGGTGTGCACCGACGAGACCTGGTGGGTGATGTACCGGTCGACCGTCGACCAGTTCCACTCGGTGGAGGCCTCTTTCCAGGCCGAGACGACCAGGTCGAGCCCGCCCTTCAGCAGGGCCTTCGCATCCGTGAACATGCCGTCGACACTGCCGACGCAGAGCTCGTGGAACTGCGTAGCCGCGCGCGTCACACCGCCGAGGATGCGGTGGCCCTCCGGGTGCTCATCGGCACGGCCGAGCACGGCCGCGGCGGCGCCCGAACCGAGCGTGAGCGACGCGAACTCGCTCATGAACTGGTCGCGGTCGACGTCTTCGCGCTGCAGCCGCTCGATCGTGTTGATCTGGATCTCGTCGGCATCCTCGCCGTTGACGATCAACGCGTAGCGGATCTGCCCCGACTCGATCATGCTCGCCGCCACGCTCATGCCGTTGACGAAGCCGAGGCAGGCGTTGGCGATGTCGAAGTTGATCGCCGAACTCGGCATCCCAAGGCCGTGGTGCAGTCGCACGGCGACCGACGGCTCGAGGTGCTTGCGGCTCACGGAGGTGTTGATGACGAGGCCGATCTCGGACGCATCCACCCCGCTCTCGGCGAGCGCCTGGCGCCCGGCCGCGACGGCCGCGTCATCCGAGGATTCACCCTCCGCCCAGTTCCGGCGCTCATTGACGCCGGCGACGCGTCGCAGCAGTCCACTGCGCAGCCGCAGCCGCGAGAGCGCGGACGAGAGGCGGTCCTCGATATCGTCCGAGGTCGTCACCCGCCCGGGAAGAGCGCTCGCCACGGAAAGCAGCGAAACGTTTGCGAAGCGGGCAGTCGAATTTCCAGCCACGGAACCTCCGTCGGAACGAGGCGTTGGCGCGATCGTTCAAAGCATCAAGTTTACGCGGCGCACATACGCCGGAGTGCATGATGCGCCCGGCAGCGATATGAGGTAGCTGTGACTGCGCGGCGTCCGCCCGCGCCGCGGCGACGGCGGTGCGTCAGGCCCGGAGCGCGGCGTCCGCGATCGCGGCAGAAGCGTCGACGTCGGTCATCCACAATGGAGCGACGAGCGGGCGGATGCCGACGGCGTCGACGGATGCGGCCGCATCCGCGTCCTCTTCCGCGAGCAGCCACGCGTCGAGGATCCCGTCCTCCGCGCGCGCTCCGTAGTGCGCCGCGACGGCGGCGGCGCTCGTCTCCACGCCGATCGCGGTGAGGCAGACGTCGGCCATGCCCCGCACGACCCGGCCGCCGATGATCGGGGAGACTCCCACCACGCGTGCGCGCGTCGTCCGGAGTGCGTCGCGGATGCCGGGGACCGCGAGGATCGGACCGATCGACACGACGGGATTCGAGGGGGCGACCAGCACGATGTCGGCCCCGGCGATCGCCTCGACGATGCCGGGGGCGGGCACGGCGTTCTCGATGCCCGGGTTCTCGAACGCCGCGGGGGCCAGGGTGGCACGATGGCGCGTCCACCACTCCTGGAAGTGCAGGCGGCCGCCGTCTTCGAGCAGGACGTGCGTGTCGACCTCGGTGTCGGTCATCGGCAGCATCCGGACCCCGAGCGGCCACCGTCGCGCAAGGCGTTCGACGACCTCGGTCACGGTCGCGCCGTCTCGCAGCCAGCCCGTGCGGGCGAGGTGCGTGCCGAGATCCAGGTCACCCAGCGTGAACCACGGCCACCCCGCGCCCCACGCCTGCAGCTCCTCGTTGACGCGTTCGGTGTCGCCGGCGCGTCCCCACCCGCGCACGGTGTCGTTCTGCCCGCCGAGGGCGTAGAGCACCGAGTCGATGTCGGGCTGCAGCCGCACACCGCTCAACCAGAGATCGTCGCCGGTGTTCACGATCACGGTCGCGTCGGGTGCGCCCGTGCGCCGGAGCGCTTCGCGCACCCCCAACGTGAACTTCGACCCGCCGACCCCGCCTGCGAGCACAACGACATGGGGAACAGAGAACGCAGTCACGGGTCCCAGTGTGTCAGCCCCCGCACGCCACCTCGCCCCGCGTGGCACCATCTTCGGGTGTATCCCGTCCGGGGGCACCGCCGCCCCCGGTTCGGGGCACGATCCTGCGGTTGGGGCACGAAGATGGCGCCCCGACCGCACGAATGTGCCCCAAACCCCCGAGGGGGAGAGAGGTCAGCGGCCAGCGGATGCAGCGGCGCGCGCGGCCGCGGGCAGCGCGGCCAGCACCGCGGCGAGGGCATCGTCGTCGTGTGCGGCAGTGAGGAACCAAGCCTCGTAGACGCTCGGCGGCAGCGAGACACCCGCATCCAGCATCGCGTGGAAGAACGCCGGATACCGCCAGGTCTCCTGCGTCTGCGCGGCCGCGTACGAACGCGGAGCCTCGGGCAGGAAGGCCACACCGAAAAGCGAGCCCGCGCGCGGGACGGCGTGCGTGACCCCGGCGATCTCGAGCGACCCCGACAGTGCCGTCGCGATGGCGGATGCGGCGGCATCGACCTTCGCGTACACCTCCGGTGTCGCGAGTCGGAGCGTCGCGAGCCCCGCGGCGACCGAGAGCGGGTTCCCCGACAGGGTGCCCGCCTGGTAGACCGGGCCGACCGGCGCGAGGGCGTCCATCACATCGGCGCGACCGCCGAGGGCAGCGAGCGGCATACCGCCGCCCACGACCTTGCCGAACGTGAAGATGTCGGGCGCGTAGTGCTCGCCGGCCTCCTGCTGCAGACCCCAGAACCCGGCCGGGTGCACGCGGAAACCGGTGAGCACCTCGTCGATGATGAGGAGCGCTCCGTGCTGGTGGGCGATGTCGGCGAGGGCCGCGTTGAAGCCGGGCTCGGGCGGAACGACGCCCATGTTCGCGGCGGCCGCCTCGACGATGACCGCGGCGATCCGATCGCCGTGCGCCGCGAACACCTCGCGCACCTGGTCGAGGTCGTTGTAGTCGATGACGAGCGTCTGCGCGGCGATCGCGGCGGGAACACCGGCGGAACCGGGCAGCGCGAGCGTCGCGACGCCCGAGCCGGCGGCCGCGAGCAGCCCGTCCGAGTGTCCGTGGTAGTGCCCCGCGAACTTCACCAGCAGGTCACGACCGGTGTAGCCGCGGGCGAGTCGGATCGCCGTCATGGTCGCCTCGGTGCCGGTGGAGACGAGGCGCACGCGATCGATCGGGGCGGCGTCGCCGACGCGCACGCGCTCCGCGATCAGGGCCGCGAGCTCGACCTCCCCCTCGGTCGGCGCGCCGAACGAGAGTCCGCGGGATGCGGCCTCCTGCACGGCGGCGACGACCTCCGAATGCGCGTGCCCGAGCAACGCAGGACCCCACGACGCGACCAGGTCGACGTAGCGGGTGCCGGCCGCATCCGTCACGTAGGGTCCCTGCGCGGACGCGAGGAAGCGCGGTGCCCCGCCGACCGACCCGTAGGCGCGGACGGGCGAGTTCACGCCGCCGGGGATGACCCGCTGGGCCCGGTCGAACAGCTCGTCGTTACGGTCGCTCATGGTTCTCCTCATCACGCGTGTCGATCATTGTTCGCCCGACGCGGTTCACGGCCCCAGCGGAGCGCGATGTTCTCTGCGCGAGGCTGGCATCGGGTCTGGCGGGAGCCGCCCGAAGGGCGGCGGGGGCATGGCTCGCGCAGAGAACGTCGCGCGCAACGTGCGGTGCACGAAACCGAATCCTCCGCTGATCTCGGTCGGACCGCACCCGGCGCGCGGGACGGGCCGGCCGAGAGCACGTCACCGCGTCTCGCGCAGCCAACCGGCGGCCTCGACGGCCCAGTAGGTCAAGATCGCGTCGGCGCCGGCACGACGAATGCCGAGCAGCGATTCACTGATCGCTCCGCGGCGATCGATCCACCCGTGGGCCGCGGCGGCCTCGATCATCGCGTACTCGCCCGACACCTGGTACGCCCAGACCGGCACACCGACGGCGGCGCGCACGTCGGCGAGAACGTCGAGGTAGGGCATGGCGGGCTTCACCATGACGATGTCGGCACCCTCCTCGACATCCGTCACGGCCTCTCGCACGCCCTCGCGGGCATTCGCGGGGTCGAGCTGGTACGCCCGGCGATCGCCCTTCAGCTGCGAATCAACCGCCTCGCGGAACGGACCGTAGAAGGCACCGGCGTACTTGGCGGCGTACGCGAGCAGGATCGTGTCAGCGTGGCCGGCGTCGTCGAGCGCCGCGCGCACGTGGGCGACTTGGCCGTCCATCATGCCCGACAGCCCCAGCAGCGGCGAGCCGGCGTCGGCCTGGGCGATCGCCATCGCCGCGTAGCGCAGCAGGGTTTCGTCGTTGTCTACCGCGCCGTCTGCGCGCAGCACGCCGCAGTGACCGTGGTCGGTGAATTCGTCCAGGCACAGGTCGGTCTGCACGACGAGCGCATCGCCGACCTCCTCGACGACCGCGCGGGTGGCCACGTTTAGGATGCCGTCGGGGTCATCGGCCTGCGATCCGATCGCATCGCGCACCTCTGGAACGCCGAACAGCATGATGCCGCCGATTCCGGATGCGGCCGCATCCGCCGCCGCCCGGCGCAGCGAGTCGAGGGAGTGCTGCACGATGCCCGGCATCGAGCCGATCGGCACGGGCTCGGTCAGCCCCTCGCGCACGAAGGCCGGGAGCACGAGCTGGGAGGGCACGAGGTGCGTCTCGCGCACGAGTCGGCGGACCGCCGGCGACTGCCGGAGACGCCGGGGGCGGTGGGTCGGAAAGGTCACGGCGGGAATTCGTCGGCGGCGTGCGGCAGGGCGAACTGCGACACGGCTTCGATCAGGGCCTCGACGGTCTGACGATCGGCGATGACGTCGACGCCGAGTCCGGTCTGGCGCGCGTCCTTCGCGGTGCGCGGACCGATCGCGGCGATGACCGTTTCGGACGGAATCTGCGGGAACTGCAGGTAGACCTGCTCGGCGACCGAACCACTCGTGACGAGGATGACGTTGATGCGACCGGAGGCGACGTCTTCGGCGATGCGGTCGGTGACCGGAACACCGACGGTGCGGTACGCGACGACGCTCCGCACCCGGTGTCCGGCGTCGATGAGGCTGCGGGTCAGCACGGGCTTCGCGATCTCGCTGCGAAGCGTGAGGATGTCGCGGGCCTCGGGTTCGAGGGCGATCATCTGCTCGGCCATGCCCGCAGCGGAGTTGTCGCGGTCGGGCACGAGGTCGACCCGATAGCCGGCTGCCTGGAGAGCGGCGGCGGTGGTTTCACCGACCGCTGCGACCTTCGTGGTGGCCGGAATCACCGCGCGGTACGCGAACAGCACGTCGACGGTGGTCGCGCTGGTCATCGTCACCCAGTCGAACTTGCCCGCCGCGAGGTCGGCGAGTGCCGCCTCGAGGGATGCCTCATCGTTCGTCGGCGCGAAATTGATCAGGGGCGCGACGACCGGAACCGCGCCTTTGGCGCGAAGGGCGGCCGCAACGCCGTCCCCCCAGGGTCCGCCGCGGGGCACGAGGACGCGCCAGCCCGCGAGGGGCTTGTCGGCGTCGTGCCGTTTCACTGTGTCGTGCATGGCTGTGGCTTTCATGGTGCAACCTCGGCTGCCCCCCGGGCGAGCAGCTCACGAGCGATGTCGTCTCCGGTGCGCCAGGCACGCGTGACGGGATCCGCGTCGTCGGCAGTGTGTGCCCCATTGCCACTGCCCGATTCCCCAGCATACCGGTCCGCCATGATCACGGTTCGGTCCAGGCCCACCCTGGCGCTTCCGTCAGGGGCGTAGACGAGGGCGCGCACCCGCAATCCGTCGCCGTGCCACTGCGCGTGCACGCCGACCGGGGCGGAGCATCCTGCGTCGAGTCCGGCGAGCACCGCGCGCTCCGTCGTGATGGCGACACGGGTCCGCAGATCATCGAGTCGGGCGATCGCCTCCCGGAGTTCGTCCGGGGCGTCGTCGCGCGTTTCGACGGCGAGTGCGCCCTGACCGGGAGCGGTCGGCCACTCGGCCAGCCCGAGCGGTTCGCCGACCAGTCCCTCCGCGACATGACCGAGACGGGCGAGGCCCGCGGCCGCGAGGATGACCGCATCCAGTTCACCGGTGCGCACCCGCGCCATCCGGGAATCGATGTTGCCGCGGATGTCCTGCGTCCTGATCCGCGGGTTGCGCATTGCGATCTGCGCCATGCGCCGGGGGGATCCGGTGCCGACGACGGCGCCGGTAGCGAGCGCGTCGAGCGCCGTGCCATCCCGAGTGAGAACGACATCGCGCGCATCTTCGCGCACGGGCGTCGCCGCGATCACCAGGCCGGGCGCCGCGGCGGTGGGCAGGTCCTTCAGCGAGTGCACGAGCAGATCGCACTCGCCCGCGAGCAGAGCCTCGCGCAGACGGGTCGCGAACACCCCGCGGCCGCCGAGCACCGACAGTGAGGCGCGGGAGACATCCCCCTCGGACGTGATCGGCACGAGCTCGACCGGCCGGCCGGCGGATGCGGCGAGCGCATCCGCGATCTGCTGCGACTGCGCGGTCGCGAGGGCGCTGCGTCTCGTGCCGAGCCGGATGGCTCCGCTCACGCGAGCACCTCGGGGATGGCGGACGTCGGGATCCGTCGTCCGGTGAAGAAGGGCACCTCCTCGCGGACGTGACGGCGGGCTTCGGTGTACCGGAGCTCCCGCATCATGTCGACGAGGTCGGTGAGTTCGTCTGCCTCCATCGGCAGCATCCACTCGTAGTCTCCGAGCGCGAAGGAGGCGACCGTGTTGGCGACCACGCCCGTGAACGCGGCGCCCTTGCGGCCGTGGTCGGCCAGCATCCGGCGGCGTTCCTCTTCGGGAAGCAGGTACCACTCGTAGCTGCGCACGAACGGGTAGACGCAGAGCCATTCCTTCGCGTCGACGCCGCGGAGAAAGCCGGGCACGTGCGAGCGGTTGAACTCCGCGTCGCGGTGCACGCCCATCGCGTTCCACACGGGTAGCAGCGGCCGCAGCAGCTCGGTGCGGCGCAGGCGCCGCAGGTCGCGCTGCAATGCCTCGGCCTCGGGGCCGTGCAACCAGATCATCAGGTCGGCGTCGGCGCGCAGACCGCTCACGTCGTAGAAGCCGCGCACCGTCACACCGCCGGCTTCGATGTGGTCGACGATCGCCGCGAGTTCGGCGTCATCCGCCTCCACCACGGGGCTCGAGGGGTCACGGCGCAGCACCGCCCACAGGGTGTACTGCGCGGATGCGGTCTCAGCGGGCGAACTCATGGCTCCAGTCTCTCCCCGGCGTCGGCGCACGGCAAACGCACCCGTCCGTACGAAGGCGTGCCGCGGGGTGGGTCAGCGGATGTATAGGCGGATCGCGCCCCAGACCGCAACCCCGAGGGCGACGGCGGTGCCGACGACGGCGGTCGTGGCGATCGCGGGGTCACGGCGAGCGAACGCGCGGAACTCGGAGATGCGCTTCTCGGCCTGCCGGGTGGCGCGACGCGGCAGGTTGCCCTTCTCCTCGATGGCGGCGAGCGCGGCCTTCAATTCGGCGCGGGCCTTCTCGACGGGATCGGTGATTCCGAGGGGAACGGCGGTGCGGGGAACGGGGATGGGGGAACTCACTGGCCTGCCTCCTTCACCGCGCGCACGTCTTGGGCGATCGATTCTGCGGGGTTGCCCTTGCCGATGCGCTTGAACCGGAAGAACCCGAGCAGTGCCAGCACGATGGCGATGAGCAGCATGGCGCCGAACACGACCAGAGCCGACAGCCAGACGGGCCACCACGACGACAGCCCGGCGATCACGAAGGCGCCGAGCGCCGGGATCGACCAGAACAGCACGAACAGCGCACCGACGACCCAGCCGGCGCCGATGCCGGCGTTCTTGGCCGCCTTCGACAGCCAGGTCTTCGCGGAGGTGATCTCGGCGACGACGAGGTTGCGGACGAGCTCAGGGATCTCGCCGACGAGAGTCAGCAGGCTCTCGTCGGACTTGTCGCGGAAGCCTCGGGGCGTCGTCATGTCACTTCCCGCTGGCGGAGCCGGTGGCGGGCTTCGACGCAGAACTCGCGCTCCGCGACGCCGCGCTGCGTGCGCCGGCCGTCAGGTCTTTGACCGCCTTCTCCGCCGCTTCCGCGGACGCGTCGGCGGCGTCTTCGATGTCGTCCTTCGCCTGATCGCCCGCGTGGATGGCGGCGTCCAGACGCTGACCCGGTGTGCCCTTGGTCGTCGCGGCCTTCGACACCTTGACGGCGCCCGACCAGAGTGCGCTCGGCACGGCGAGCAGCGCGGACTTTCCGAAGTCCTGCACCTTCGCGACCTGCTTCTGCACCGGATCGAGGTTCCAGACCTTCTCGGCCTGCTCCTTGATCTGTTCGTAGCGCTGACGCCCGGCACGGGTTCCGAGCACGTAGCCCGCGGCCAGTCCGAGGACGAGTCCTGCCTTGCCCCTCATGGGGTCTCCTCACAGTCGGGGTGGATGGAGCTGAATCTGCCTCACACAGTAGCCGCCGTATTCCTCGAACGGCATCCGCTTGACAACGTCCGCATCCGGATCAGTCCGCGCGGGGTGCGGAACCCATCGATCCGAACAGCGCCGCGCGGCGCACGCGGTCGGCCTCGCCGATCGCGTCGGGCACGACCTGGGCGAGACCTGTGCCACTGAGCCACGCGCCCACCGCGCCCAGCCCGGGCACGGCGCGGATCGCTCCGCGGGCGGCGGCCATCGCCGCGGCCCGCCCGATCACGGAACCGGGCTGCGACTGCACGTACCGCTCACGGTGGGCACCGCGCAGCTGCGTCGCGTCGAGCGGAACACCCAGCAGCACGGATGCCTCGCGGAGCGCGAGTGCGGCCGCATCCGCGTCATCGAGCGTCTCGGTGGCGGGCGCCTCGCCCTGCGCGCCGAACGACACCCGCACGACGTGCACGCCCTGCCCCGCGGCGCGAGCGACCCAGTCCCACTTCGCGGTGGCGTGGGTCAGCGCCTTGGCCTGCGAGGAGTGCGGCACGGTGAGCACTCCGTTGCCGCGGGGGTGCGCATCGAGAACGGATGCGGCGAGCACGAGCGTCACGATCTCGACCACGGGCGCCTCGGCGGTCCGGGCGTCGAGCGCGGGCACGAGAGGCGTCAGCATCCGCCGCGCCTCCGCCTCGGGGACGGCCACGATCACGACATCGGCGGGGACGTCGTCTCCCGCGCGGACGACCCACGCGTCGTCGACGCGATCGATTCCGGCGACCGGCGTCTCCGTGCGGATGTCGACGCCGAGAAGCGTGAGCTGGTCGATGAGAGCGTCGACCAGCCGCGTCATCCCTCCGTCGAGACCGGCGACCGCACCGCCCGGCACCACCCGTCGGCCGCCGCGCAGCTGCGCCACGGCGCCCGTCAGGGAACCCGCCCGGGTGAGCGCGGCATTCAGCCCGGGAGCGGCGATGTCGACGTCGATGTCATCGGGGCGCGCCGAGTAGACGCCGCTCGTCACGGGCGCGACGAGCCGGTCGAGCACCTTCGCGCCGAGCCGCGAGCGCACGAGAGTGCCGAGGCTGCGGTCGTGCCCGATCGTGAGGGGCGGGCGAAGGCGGTCTAGGTAGGCGCGCCACACGCCGCCCCAGCCGATCACGCGCCGGACGGCCGGATCCCACGGGTTGTCGGGGATGCCGAGCACGCCCCCGGCCGGCATCGGCGCGGCGCCCCCGCCCGGAAGCCCGGTCACCCACGCCCCGTGCGCCGACGGTGACACGACGGCGTTCGCGAGCCCGAGCTCGTCGATCAGGGCGCGCACGTGGCCGCCGCGGGTCGCGTAGCTCTCCGCTCCGACATCGAGGCGCAGCCCGGCGACCTCGGCAGAACGGAGCACCCCGCCCACCCGATCCGAACCCTCCAGCACCGTGACCGGCATGCCGACCTTCGCGAGTTCGAGTGCGGCGACGAGGCCGCCCACTCCCCCGCCCACGACGACGACCCGGGTGTCTCGCGCGTGGGCGATCAACTCGGGAAGCGGCTCGGTCACGCCGAGACCTCGTGCGCGAGCGCGACGATGCGGGTCAGGACGTCGGGATCCGTGTCGGGGGGTACGCCGTGACCCAGGTTCAGGATGTGCGCGCGGGCCGATGCGCCGCGCGCGATCACGTCGCGGACGTGCGCTTCGACGACGTGCCACGGCGCATGCAGCAGCGCCGGGTCGATGTTGCCCTGCACGGTGATGTCGGGGCCGAGCACCGCGGCAGCCTCATCGAGCGGAGTGCGCCAGTCGACGCCGACCGCATCCGCCGTACCGTCGAGGCGCATGTCGCGCAGCAGGTGCGCCGTGCCGACGCCGAAGTGGATGCGCGGGGTGTCGATGCCGGCGAGCGCCGCGCGCGAGTGCGGGGCGACGAACGCGCGGTAGTCCGCCACCGACAGCGATCCCGCCCACGAGTCGAACAGCTGCACGGCCGAGGCGCCCGCATCCGTCTGCGCGCGAAGAAAGGCGTGCGACACCCGGGCGAGCCAGCCCGCGAGCGCGTGCCACGACTCCGGGTCGGCGTGCATCATGGCGCGGGCGCGCAGGTGCTCCTTCGAGGGCCCGCCCTCGACGAGGTAGGCCGCGAGCGTGAAGGGGGCTCCCGCGAAGCCGATGAGCGGTAGGTCGCCGAGCTCTCCGACGACGATGCGCACAGCGTCGCGGATGGGCTGTGCCGCCGCCGCCACCTGCTCGGGATCGACGGCGACGATCTTCGCGACATCGGATGCGGTGCGCACCGGGTCGGTGAACACCGGGCCCCGGCCGGGCTCGATCTCGACGGCGATCCCCGCGAGGCGGAGCGGTACGACGATGTCGCTGAAGAAGATGCCCGCATCGACGCCGTGGCGGCGCACCGGCTGCAGCGTGATCTCGGCGGCGAGTTCGGGCGTGAGGCACGCGTCGAGCATGTGCGTTCCCACCCGCAGCTCGCGATACTCCGGCAGCGAGCGACCCGCTTGGCGCATGAACCAGACCGGGAGCCGGTCGGTGCGCTCGCCGCGGATGGCGCGCACGAGGGCGGAGGCGGACGGCCCGGCGGGGGCGGGCGCGGAGTCGACGACGGACGAGGACGGAGGCAGGGAGCTCACGCCGACATCCTCGCACTGGTCCCTGACCGGGCGCCCGGATGCGGGGGCCTCCGCCGCCGCCGCGGAGCCGGGCGTAGAATGTGGGGGTGCTGCTGTGTGTGAGCGCGAGTCACAAGACCGCGTCCTTCGACCTCCTCGAGAGGCTCAGCATCCACACCACCCCGATCGCCCCGCTGATCGCCTCGCACGACGAGTGCGTGCAGGGTGCCGTGGTCATCGCGACCTGCAACCGGTTCGAGGCCTACGTCGACATGGACGAGCCCGTCACCGCGGCCGGTGCAGTGGCCCTCGAAGCCGCCATGACCGCAATCGAGAACGCGACCGGAGTCGCGGCCGATGAGCTCACGTCGTCGTCGCGGGTGATCTCCGGCGACGCGGTCGCCGAGCACCTGTTCGCCGTCGCCGCGGGTCTCGAGTCCGTCGTGGTCGGCGAGGGCGAGATCGCCGGGCAGGTGCGACGCGCGCTCACCGAGGCGCGTTCGGACGGCACGACCTCTCCGGAGCTCGAGCGTCTCTTCCAGCGGGCGTCCGAGGCGCAGCGCGACGTGAAGAACGCGACGGCGCTCGGACGCGCGGGCCGCTCGCTCGTACGCCTCGCTCTCGATCTCGCGACGAGCCGCATCACCGACTGGAGCCGTCAGCGGGTGCTGCTCGTGGGCACCGGCTCGTACGCGGCCGCGACCCTCGCCGCCCTCCGCGACCGCGGCGTCACCGACGTCACGGTGCATTCGCCCTCGGGCCGCGGCGAGAAGTTCGCCCACAAGCACGCCATCGCCTGGGCCGACCGTGACGCCTACCCGTCGGCGGCGCGAATGTCGGACCTCATCATCACGTGCACGACAGCCGAACACCATGTGCTCGACGCCGCGATCCTCGGGGGCGGCGCCACGGGCGCCGCCGGCTGCCCGGTCGGGCGCGAGGGCGGACGCCGTCTCGTCATCGACCTCGGCCTCCCCCGCAATGTCGACCCCGATGTCGCCGGCGTCCCGCACACCGATCTACTGGACCTCGAGACGATCCGCCTGCACGCCCCGCTCGAGGAACTGCAGGCGACGGATGCGGCGCGCGCCCTCGTGCAGGACGCGGCCCGGCGATTCGCGGTCGTCGGCGAGCGCCGCACGCTCGCGCCGGCGGTCGTCGCGCTGCGCTCGCACGCGACGGCATTGCTCGAGTCGGAGATCGAGCGCGCTCGCGCGAAGGGCGACGACGGCCGCACCGAACAGGCCCTCCGGCACCTCATGGGCCGCCTGCTGCACACCCCGACGATGCGCGCGCACGAGCTCGCCGAGCAGGGCCGGGCCGACGCCTACCTCGACGCACTCGACGCCCTTTTCGGCCTGCAGGTCGATGCCGCATCCCTCTCGATGGACAGCCCCGCGCAGGACGACCGCACCGATCTCGCCGGCTGAGAGCTGCGGGCATAGCACTCCGACGGGCGCGCCCGGTGGGACGATAGGGCGATGACGCTGCACATCACCGACGACGCCGCTGCCGACGACCTGCTCACCAGGAACCCCCTGGCGCTTTTGATCGGGATGCTGCTCGACCAGCAGGTCGCCATGGAGACCGCGTTCGCGGGACCGCTGAAGATCCAGGAGCGCATCGGCGCGGTGGATGCGGGAACGCTCGCGGAGTACGACCCGGAGAAGTTCGTGGCGGCGTTCGCCGAGACCCCGGCAGTGCACCGATACCCGGGCTCGATGGCGGGGCGCGTGCAGCAGCTCTGCGCCGACCTCGTGCAGAACTGGCACGGCGATGCGGCCGCCCTGTGGACGGAGGGGCACCCGACCGGACCCGAAGTCCTGAAGCGCCTGAAGGCCCTGCCCGGATTCGGCGAGCAGAAGGCGAAGATCTTCCTGGCGCTCCTCGGTAAGCAGTGCGGCTTCGCGGGCGAAGGGTGGCGGAAGGCCGCCGGCCCTTACGGCGAAGAGGGCTCGTTCCGCAGCGTCGCCGACATCACGAGCCCCGAATCCCTCGCCGAGGTGCGCGAGAACAAGCGTGCCGCGAAGGCTGCGGCGAAGGCGGCGAAGGGCTGATCGCCGGGACGCTCAGCGGACTCAAAGCGTGCCTCCGGTTACCCTGAACGCATGCCGCTTCCGGGGGAGGCGCCGTCACCGGCGCGCGAAAGAACCCACTCACACCACCCCGCTGCGCGCACCCTCCGAGCACGCCCGCGGGTGACCAGATGACGCGGCGGCACGCCGCATCCGGGGCGATCGCCCTGCTCGCCGTGGCGCTCGTGCTCACCGCGTGCAACGCGCAGCCCCGCCCGGCACCGAGTGCGACGGCGCTTCCGAGCGGTGTCACCGCGACCCTTCTGCCCGCGACTCCCGCGCAGACGGCGGACGAGGCCCGCGTCTGGATCGTGAATTCGACCGCGGCCGACCTCGCTCTCACCCGCCTGCGCATCGACGCCCCGGTCTTCGAGGGCATCGGCCGCAAGGCCGACGGCGGGGCGATCGAGGTCGCCGCCGGCAAGAGCGCCGAGATCGTGATCACCCTGCCCGCGATCAACTGCAACGCTGACCGGCCCGCATCCGCGGTCCCCACGACCGACGCGACGCCCGAACCCACCGGCACCCCGGATGCGGCGGCCACTCCCGCGGCGACCCCGGCACCGACCGCAGCGCCCGACCAGACCACCGCAACGATCGGGTTCGCCCTCGGCGCGGCGATCGGTGTCGCTGTCGAAGAGCTCGACGACCCCGAGGGCGTCATCGCCGCCCGTACCGCCGCCGCCTGCGACTGACCCGCCGATCCGGCCGAACCCGGCCGACTAGAATCGAAGCATGCGACGCCATCGGCGTCCGCCTCCCCGCGCCTTTCTTCCGACCATTGGAGCCACCGTGGCCGAGCAGTCCCGTCTCGACAAAGTCATCGCCCTGGCCCGCCACCGCGGGTTCGTCTTCCAGGCGGGCGAGATCTACGGCGGCTCCCGCTCCGCCTGGGACTACGGCCCCCTCGGCACCGAGCTGAAAGAGAACATCCGTCGGCAGTGGTGGCAGACGTTCGTGCGCGGCCGCGGCGACATGGTCGGCCTCGACTCGTCGGTCATTCTGCCCAAGCGGGTGTGGGAAGCATCCGGGCACATCGCGACCTTCACCGACCCGCTCGTGGAGTGCCTGCACTGCCACAAGCGGTTCCGCGCCGACACGCTGATCGAGGACTTCGAGGCCCGCAAGGGTCGCGCGGCCGAGAACGGCCTGCTCGACATCCCGTGCCCCAACTGCGGCACCAAGGGTCAGTACACCGAGCCGAAGGCGTTCTCCGGCCTCGTGAAGACCTACCTCGGGGTCGTCGACGACGAGTCCGGCCTGTACTTCCTGCGCCCCGAGACCGCCCAGGGCATCTTCGTGAACTTCTCGAACGTGCTCACCGCGAGCCGCAAGAAGCCGCCATTCGGCGTCGGCCAGGTGGGCAAGGCGTTCCGCAACGAGATCACCCCCGGTAACTTCATCTTCCGCACCCGCGAGTTCGAGCAGATGGAGATCGAATTCTTCACCCCGCCGGCCGAGGCCGACGAGTGGTTCCGCCACTGGGTCGAGGCGTGCTGGAACTGGTTCCTCGATCTCGGCATCGACCCCGAGAACATGCGCCAGTACGACGTCCCCGAAGACGACCGGGCGCACTACTCGGCGGGCACGATCGACGTGGAGTACCGCTTCGGCTTCCCGGGCAAGGAGTGGGGCGAGCTCATGGGCGTCGCCAACCGCACCGACTTCGACCTCACGAACCACTCCGAGGCATCCGGTCAGAGCCTGTCGTACTTCGACCAGGCCAGCGGCGAGAAGTACGTGCCGTTCGTGATCGAGCCGTCGTTCGGTCTCACCCGTTCGATGATGGCGTTCCTCGTCGACGCGTACCGCGAAGAAGAGGTGCCGAACGCGAAGGGCGGGGTCGACACCCGCACGGTGCTGAAGCTCGACCCGCGCCTGGCTCCCGTCAAGGTCGCGGTGCTGCCCCTCAGCCGCAACGAGCGACTGTCGCCCATGGCGCGCGACGTCGCCGCCGACCTCCGCACCGACTGGAACGTCGACTTCGACGACGCCGGCGCGATCGGTCGCCGCTACCGCCGACAGGACGAGATCGGCACACCGTTCTGCGTGACGGTCGACTTCGACTCGCTCGACGACCGGGCCGTCACCGTACGCGACCGCGACACGATGTCGCAGGAGCGTGTGCCGCTCGACGACCTGCACACCTACCTCGCGGAGCGTCTGCGCGGCGCCTGACCTCATCCGAAGTGGGCTCCCTGCGAGAAGGCAAGGGGCTCCGTCCCTCGGATGAGGCCCGGTAGCGTGAGCGGTGGGGCCTCGGGCGGCGCGGCCCATCGGGAAGCGGAGAAGCAGTGGACGACAGTACGGTCGCTCTGACCATCGTGATCGTGGTGGCCGTGTTCGGCGTCATCGTCGCCGCCGGCTGGCACATCTGGTACGCGCTGGGCCTCGCACGCGTCTTCGCCCAGCACGAGACGGATACCTGGCGTGCGTGGGTGCCGTTCATGAACGATGCCGAGGTGCTCCGCCTCGGTCGCGTCGATCCCGTGAAGGTCGCCCTCTTCCTCGTGCCGATCGTCAACGTGTACGCGCTCGTCCTGAAGGGGATCGCCGCGCGGCGCCTGGATGCGGAAGCCGGCCGCGGCGTCGGTTCCACGGTCCTCGCGGTCATCCTGCCTCCGGTGTGGGCGATGCTCGCCGCGCAGACCCGCACGCCGGCGCCCGTCGCCGCTCCGGTGGAAGCAGCCCCCGCGCCGGGAGTCGCCTTCCCCACCCCGGCCGCGGCGATCGCCTCCGTCGCGCCGCCGCGCCCCGCCGGCGCCATCATCGATGCTCCGCCAGCCCCCGCACAACTCGCACCGGCGGCTTCCACCCCGCTGGCCCCGACGGCCAGCCCTCTTCCGCCCGCTCCCCCGGCGCCGGTCGTCCCGGCGGCCGCAACACCCCCGGCCCGCCCCGTCGAGATGCTCGAGGAGCCCGCTCCGCTCACGCGCCGCGCGCGCCGTGGCGGCGAGGATGCGACAGCCGTCGTCCGCGCACCCGCCGCCTGGGAACTGCTGCTGCCGACGGGCGAGACCGCGCCCGTCACCGCACGGGTGATCGTTCTCGGTCGGAACCCCTCGGCGACGGAGCCCGGAGCGCAGTACGTCGCCGTCTCGGATGAGGCCCGCACGGTGTCGAAGAACCACGCCCGCGTGGAGTGGAACGGCGAAAGCTGGTCGATCACCGACCTCGGGTCGACAAACGGTGTCGCGGTCGTCGACGCGGCCGGCGCGGAGCAAGTCCTGCCCGCCGAGGGCACCGCATCCGTCACCGAGCGGTTCGTGCTCGGTGACGCCGTGGTCGTGCTGCGCCAGACCACGGTCTGATCAACCGACCGACCGACCCGGCCGCAGTCAGCCCGCTCGGGTCTCTTCGTCGCGGTAGAGACCGCGCCCCACGGGGGCGCTCGAGGCCGTCCGTTCTCCGCGCCGGCGAGCGATGAAGACACCGATCGCGCCGGCCGCAGCGAGCAGGATGAGCGCACCGAGGCCGATGGAGAAGCCCATGATCGTGGCTTCCGCGTCGAGTGCGGGCTCGTTCGTGACGCGTACCGGCGCCGCCGCGACCGGCGTCGCCTCGTCGGACGGAGCGTCGACGAACGGGCTGGCGGGGCCGCGGATGCCCGAACCCGGGATCAGCGCGATCGCCTCGTAGGGCTGGACGATGCCCCATCCGGACGTGTCGTCGCGCGCGTCGGGATCGGCACGGACCGCCGTCGCCTCGAGCCGGTACGCCCACTGGGCCGGGGTCTCGTTCGGGTGCGCCGACGCGACGAGGGCGGCCGCAGCCGAGACGTACGCCGCCGCGAAGCTGGTCGCCGGGGTGTCGCCCGCGTAGGCGCAGTCGCCGCCGACGAACGAGGTCGTCATGATGTTCTGTCCGAGCGCGCTCACGGCGACGTGCGGACCGTGGATGCTGGCATCCGTCACGACGCCGCCCAGATCCGCCGCGGCCACCCCGAGAACACCGGGGATCCCGGCAGGATACCGCTCGCCGTCGGTGTCGTTCTCTTCGACCGCGAGCGTGGAGTCCCGGTTGCCGGAGCTGCCGATGATCAGGCTTCCGCGTTCGGTCGCGTAGGCCACCGCGTCGCGGAGAACCGCCGCATCCTGCGTCGTGCTCATCGAGACGTTGATGATCTGAGCACCCTGATCCGCTGCCCACCGGATGCCGTCCGCCAGGCGGGGCGTCGACGGTCCGAGACCGGCCTCGACCTGCTGCTGCTCGACTCCCGCGAACACCCGCACCGAGAGGATGCGGGCCGCCGGGGCAAGTCCCTCCACGGACGATCCGTCGATGAGGCGAGCGGCGATCTGGCCGGCGATCGCGGTCCCGTGCCCGTAGGTGTCGGTGAGCCCGGACGGGTCGGTTCCGTCGCCCACGAGATTGATTCCACCGGAGACGGCATCCCGCAGGTGCGGGTTGGCGGCGTTCACGCCCGAGTCGACGACGGCGACCGTGACTCCCTCGCCGCGCGTCTCATCCCACGCGAGCGTGCTCTGCATCAGATCGAGCGCGGGGATGGGGTCGGTGATCCGCGTCGATGCCGTGCACTGCTCCTGAGCCGCCGTGCGTACCGGCGGAGCGGCCTGCGCGGGGGAAGCGACGAACACTCCGGTCGCGACACCCGCCGCGACGATCAGCGCGAGGGCGCGCGGGACGCGACTCATCCGGCCGGCGTCGCCATCGACGGCGACGTCCCCGCGGCGTCTTCCGACAGCGCCGGGCCGGTCTTCAGCAGATCGATCCAGACATCGCCGACGGGCCCGATGTCGGCGACCTGGTAGCCCAGACGGGCGACCGTCTCCTCGGTCGCCCCGGGCAGCGGGTACGCCGTGCCGGTTGCGTCGACGAGGGTGACGATGCCGGTGCTCTGCTCACCGCGACCACCCGCGCGCAGAAGCGCACCCGTGCCGGGTTCGACGTGCACACCGGCGGAGGCCTCGGTGTCGGCCGATTGCACCGCCAGCACGGAGTGCGCCTCGGTGCCGTCGTCGACGAGCAGCGCACACGCGCGTTCGTCACCGTCGATCGACTGGAATCCGGAGGCGGGCCAGTCCTCGCCGCCCGCCGGTCGCGCGCTCGTGCCGAGACCCGAGATGTCCGCGCCGGAGACGTCGATCGGTGTCGCCGATGCTCCCGCACCCAGCTGGTACAACTGCCACGCGAGCGGGCTGAGTTCGGCGAGTTCGCCGTTGCTCTGCACGAGGAGACGTTCGGTCTCGGCCGTGCCCGTCAGGTGCACGACGTCGCCGACCGCGAGATCCGCGCCCGGGACGACGTTGCCCTTGCCCGCAACCACGAGCGGCTCGAGCGGGGTTCCCGGAGTGAACAGATTGAGCCAGTCGGATGACACGTCGACCGGGTTGAGCGCCGTGATGCCCGCGGCGCGCAGAATCGCGTCACTCTCGCCGGCACCGACCGCGTAGCTGCGCTCGCCATCGATGACGTACCGCTCGCCATCCGATTCCACCACGACCGCTCGTCCCGCGGCCGCCTCGGCGGACGCGGCACCGATCTGCACGTCCACGCCGGCATCGTCGGTGACGCACGCGCTCCACCCGGCGTTCTGCAGTCGGTCGGGGGCGGGTAGCTCGTCGGGCGCACCGACGATACCCAGCGTCGACCCGAGAGCGACGCCCTGCAGGTTCGACTGGTCGGTCGAGATCACCGCGAAGTCCTCGGAGGGGAGCAGGAGACGTGCGCTCGCCGTGTTGATGACCGGATGCAGCGCTCCTTCGACCGTGACGAACCGCGCTCCGGTGTCGGAGACGAGGATCAGCTTCCCGTTCTCCCACCCGTTGGGCAGACCGGGGCGAATGAGGCCCCAGAAAACGCCCACGAGGATCACGGCGACGGTGAGCGCGATGGCCGCGATGACGGCACGCAGCGGAGCCGTGGGCTCCAGCTCCTTCCCGCCGGGGGCACCGCTGATGAAAGCGGTGAGGAGGCGTCGGCGCGAGAAGGTCTGCGCCTCGATCAGGTCGTTCTTGGTCGCCATCGGGTCAGGCCAGTCCGGCGGCGAGCACGCCGAGCGGAAGAAGCACCGCAAGGACCAACAGCTCGGCGGTGTCTGCCAGACGGGTCAAGCGGGTCCGCGCACGCGGGGACAGGATGGTGATCGTCACAACCGCGACCGTCGCGACTGCGATGACGATCATCAGCACCGTCCGCAGCCCCGGTTGTGCGAGCGAAACGGTGAGCCCCGACACGGCGAGACCGATCGCGCCCACGGCCATGACCGCCAGCACGCTGCTTCGCGCGTAGGCCTGACGAGAGGGGAACATCATCGCGAGGAACGCCAGAGTGGTGAGCGCCGCCCCGAGCGCGTTGTGGGCTGCCACCAGAGGAGTGGCCGCGAGCACCGCGACGCCGAGCGCGATCCGGAGTGCGACGAGCGTGCGCTGCCCGCGCGCCGCGCGCTGCGCCACATCCTTGGCGTTGATCGGCACCGGGTCGTCGAAGATCTCGGCGTCGCTCTGGGGGGAGATGACCCGGATGCGGGTCGAGCTCAGCACGAGCCACGGCAGCGCGCCACCGAGGGTCGCGACGATGCCGATCATCAGGGCGTACGCGCCGGCATCCACTCCGGGGAGGAGTGCCGATGCGGCGGCGGTGAGGGCGATGATCCCGCCGGCAACCAGCGGAACGAGCTGCACCTCGGCTCGGTCGGGCATGAGCGCGAGGGCCGTGCCACCCGCGACCAGCGCCGCGAGCCCTGCAGCAGCGAGCGGCCAGCCCCAGAGAGAGAGGTCGGCTGGAACGGCGAGGTATCCGGCCAGACCGGCGAAGACGGCCGCAGCGACGCCGAGGCCGTGCCCGGCCTCGCGTTGGCCGAGGCGCCCGACGACCGCGGCGACGGTGAGCAGCACCACGGCGCCACCCCCGGCGATCAGTGCGCCGACGCCGAGTCCGCGACCGGCGGAGAGCAGAAGGATGGCACATAGCCCCAGAAGGGTGAGGCTCACCGCGAGCGCGGTGCGCGCGTTGTCCTGCGCGCTCCACGGCTTGTTCTGGCGCCCGGTGGCGTCGATGACGGCTTCGACGATGTCGTCGTAGACACGGGGTGCCGCGAGGAGTCCGCCACGCGCGAGCGTCAGCACCTCGCCGTCCTCGACGCCCTGGGCGGCTGCGCCCTGGGCGACGTCGAGAACCGAGCCGTCCGCCTTCTGCAGGGCGTAGCCGGCATAGGTCATCGTGGGGTCGAGGACTCCGAGACTCCGCGCGAAGCCCGGGAGGAACTCGATCAGCGGCACCTGGGCGGGCACGCCGATGTCGAGGCGACGGCCTTCGCTCTGCACCGAAATACGCAGCAGCGCTCGTGGCGCGCTCATGGTCTGGGCCACAGTGCAGTTCCCCCTCGACGTGATCCCTGATGCCATCCGGTCGGCGCAGGCAGACGGATCGCGCGGTCAGTCTACTGTTCGACCCGAATATCGATCTGCCCCTTGCGCTCAGTTCGTAAACCAGGGTCAATGTGAGAGAAATCTCATCGGATCGTGCTGTGCACAACTGGCAGAACGCCCGGTGGTTGCTTAGCGTTTCCTTGGTTGGTTTGCTGCTTCCGGTTCGTGGGGGCGTGGCCGGCTCCAGGTAACGACCATCGAACAGGAAGAGGGGGATGAACGTGGCAGATCAGATTTCCGCTGAAGAGGGCGCGCTCAAGCGCGGCGCTCAGGCAGTGAACACGGCGAAGGCCGGTGTCGACCAGCAGGTCAAGAAGGTCCGTGGCGAGATCGAGCAGGTCGCCGGATTCTGGACCGGCGCGGCCGCCGGTGCCTACACGCAGCTCATGCAGCGGTGGAACCAGGAGACCACGAAGCTCAACGAGGTTCTCGTCACGCTCGAAGAAGCCCTGTCGGGCACCGAGCGCGACCAGGCCGCGTCCGAAGAGTCGCACCAGCAGACCATTTCCGGTCTGTCGTCGATGATGGGTTCCTGACGCCTCGCGGCTCAGGTAACAGGAAAGGTTTCGAACATGCAGTCGATGTCAGTTCGTCCGGAGCAGGTCATCGCCCTCGCTCAGCAGATCCGCAGTGGTGCCAACGGCATCAAGTCGCAGCTCGAGCAGCTCGAGTCCGAGGTCGGCAAGCTCCGCTCCTCGTGGAACGGTGAAGCACAGACCGCGTATGACGACGCTCAGCGCAAGTGGAACCAGTCGCTCGTCGCGCTGAACACGCTTCTCGAGCAGATCTCCTCGAAGACCGAAGAGATCTCGCAGGGCTACGTCTCGACCGACAAGTCCGCCGCAGGGCGCTTCGCGCTCTAAGCACCGCAGGACCTGTGGGCCGGGGCCGCTTCGAGCGACCTCGGCCCACACCCGCAACTCACTACGTCACAGCCGCGCGTCTTCGCAGGACCGCGCGCACCGGGGGAAACACAGATGAGCTTCATCGGCATCAACTTCGACCAACTCACGCAGAACATCACCAAGCTGCTCGAGCAGGCCGCGACCATCCCCGACCGGGCCGCGGTTCGACAGGTCGAGGGCGCTGGGGAGGAGCCCGCACAGGCCAACTATCGCAAGCAGCTGACGAGTACGGTGGCCAGCCAGCTCGCGAACGAGATTGACAGCGTGCGTAAGTTCGTCGAGGCAAACGCGGCTGCGTTCCAGAAGGCCGCCGCGTCGATGCAAGAAACGGAGGGTGCAGACTCGCTGGCCGCCCGTCAGGCGGACGCCCTCGTCCAGGATGTCGTCGCCGCACCGTCCGCATCCCCGGCGCCGGGCACGCCGCCCGCACCGGGTAACACCGGTCCCAAGAAGTGGTGAACTCGTCGCGGACGCCGCGTCACATCGCGTTCGGAGCTACTCTCGCCGTCATCACGGTGAGCATGTTCGCAGGAGCTCCGGCCCTGGCTGCCTCGCCCGCCGACGCGAACTGGTGGTACGACGCTTATGGCGTAGACCAGGTGCACGCGGAAGGCATTACTGGCAAGGGCGTGAAGATCGCCGTCATCGACGCTCAGATCAACCCCGACGTTCCCGACCTGCAAGGCACAGACCTCACCGTCTCGCCAGAATCGGCGTGTGCAACCGCGTCTCCGACGGACAGCAGCCCCACCGGCGACTCGATCCACGGCACGACCATCACCGCGATGCTCATCGGCAATGGGTCCGGTGCCTCCGGCATCCGCGGCATCGTTCCCGACGCGTCCGTGACGTTCTACGCGAGCGGACCGACCGAGTCGGACTGCGCGCCCCGCCCCGAAGCTGAAGCAGCTGATCTCTCCGGGAACGCCTGGCTCATGCAGAAGGCCCTGGATGATGGCGCGGACATCATCACCACCTCCATCGGAGGCGGCAAGGTCGGCAACGCAGACGACCTCGTGGTCGCTCAAGCAATCGCCCGGCAGGTGCCCGTCATCGCTGCAGTTCCCAACGATGCCAACGAAGGAGGCACGACGCCGTGGTCGTTCCGCGGCGTCGTGGCGGCCAATGCCGTCGATGCGAACCAGCAGCTGCTCTTGAACAGCCTTCAGGTCCCGAACGTGTCGTTGGACGTGACGCTGGCGGCACCGGGCGGGGGCCTGGCAACGCTCGGCACCGCCGACGGATGGGACTCGACGCGGACAACCAGCGGGGCATCGTTCGCTGCCCCGCTGATCGCGGGAATCTTCGCCGCCGCGAAGCAGAAGTATCCGGACGCGACGAACAATCAGCTCATGCAGTCCTTGGCGCACACCACGGGCGGCGAAGCCCACCCGCTCGAATACAGTGCTGACAGCGGGTACGGGTATGGCATCGCGTCTCTCGCCGGTGCGCTCAGCCAAGATCCGCGACAGTACGACGACGAGAACATCGCGCTCGGCAAGGGCTCGGAATATCCGACGGACGAATCGATCGCCGCCGCTTCGGCGACGCCGGGGACGCCTTCGTCCGCTCCCGAGTCGACATCGCTACCCGCCGCAGACCCTCAAGAGAACGCCGATGCGGCACTCGGCGGCGCATTCGTCATAGGCGGAGTCGTCGTCGCCGTTGTGATCATCTTCGCTATCGTCCTGACGATCGTGCTCGTCAGAAGAAGTCACCGCGTCAACCGAAGGGGGCAGTAATGAGCAATTGGGAACAGGCGCTGCGCAATATCGCGGAGGGTGCGCGGTGGGAGCTGCCCGCACTCGGACAAGTCAAAATGTCGCTCGAGCAACTGAGCACGCTGATGACGAGGGTTGCGAGCGACACGGGTTTCACAGGCGATACCGATACGGCCGCGATCAGCGGTTTGGACGAGGCCCGCGGATCTGTGCAGGACATGATCGCCTACCTCGATAACCTGCCTGAGGTCGTCGAAGTTGCCAACCGCCGCCGAGACGAAGCGCAGCAGATGCTGTCACAACTCGACTCCGGCGGGCTCTCGCCCGAGCAGACGACGGCGATTCGAGCCGCTGCGGCCGGGTCGACCGTTGTGTTCGGCGGTTTTTCCGTTATCGCGGGCGAAGGGGCCATTGCCGCGGCGAACTGGTTCATGGGCGATCAGCGCGAGAAGCAGGCGCAGAAGGCCGTTGAGGAGATGAGCAACCGCCTCGACCAGGACGGGCAGACTCTTTCACCCCCGCCCAAGTTCCGGTCGTTTGAAGACGGCGACGGCGGAAACGGCGGGGAGGGCGGCGGCACGCCGCCCTCCGTCACCGGGCCTGGAACGGGCGGAGGCCCGAGCTACGAGCAGTACCCGGACTACAACATGCCCGGCGGGAGCGGCAGCGACTTCTCCGGCATCGGTAACGACACGGGCGGCGTGATCAGCGACCCCGGCATCAACGACCAGCCGACGTTGCACACGCTGCCGCAGCCCGTGTGGATCACTCCGAACGACCCCGTATACGTCACTCCGACGCCCGATGGCCCGATCATCGGAACGGTACCGCCCGGAGGCTCCGGCGGTGGCGGTGGAGGCGGTCTCGGCGGGGGACTCGGCGGCGGGCTCGGCGGCGGAGGCGGGCTCACGTCCGGCTTGATCGCCGGAGGTGGCGGCGCCGCAGCGCTCGGTGGCCTCGGTCGCGCGGCCGCGGGCGGCCTCGGGCGCCTCGGTGGCGGGCTCGGTGGAGCCGGCGGAGCGGGCGGTCTGGGCGGTGCGGGCGGCCTGGGCCGCGGCGGGCTCGCGGGTGGCCTGACGGCGAACGCGGGCGGCGCATCGGGCTCGGGCGGGATGCTCGGCCGAGGCGGCGCCGGTGCGGGGGCGGCCGGCGCGGCAGCGGAGTCGGGCGCCGGCACGCGCGGCGGCACCGGAATGATGGGCGGCGGCGGTGCGCCCGGCGGCGGCGGTCGCTCCGAGCAAAAGGGGCGGGGCCTGGGCGGTCCGATCGCGCCGAAGCTCGAGGACGATGAAGAGTTCGGTCCGCGTTCGGAGAACGCGGGCTCGGGGGGAAGGGACTGACCATGTTCGAACGTGCGAAGCAGGAATGTGAGGAGGGGTCATGAGCAACCAGATTTCCGCAACCGAGGGCGCGTTGCTGCGAGGTGCGGAGGCCGTTTCCGGCACACACCTCGACATCACCGACGCCACTCGGCGCGTGCAGGCGGAGCTCGAGCAGATCCAGTCGATCTGGCAGGGGGATGCGTCGAGGTCGTACACCGAGATGATGAACTCGTGGACGGCGGGTGCGCACCGCATCAACCAGACACTGATTCACCTCGAAGAGGCACTGCGCAGCACGCACCGCGATCAGACCGCGCTCGAGGAGCAGCACCAGTCCACGATCAGTGGTCTCGGTTCGATGATGGGAGGGCAGTAATCATGGCAGATATGAGTGTCTCTCCCGCGGCGCTTTCCGCGTCCGCTGCACAGCTGCGCAGCGAGAGCCAGCGCATCGAGTCCGCTCTCCGCAGCCTCGAGCAGGAGGCCAACCGCCTGCGCGGAAACTGGGATGGCGCCGCACGCGTGGCCTACGACAACGCGCAGCGGTCGTGGTCGGTCACGTTCGAGCAGATGAAGTCGGTGCTGGCGAGCATCGCTTCGGCCACGGAGCAGATCTCGGACGGCTACGTCGAAACCGACAAGCGGTCCGCGAAGCTCTTCAACCGCTGACACGCGGCGCAACACCACCGTGCGGCTGGCGTCGGTTCCGTCCGACACCAGCCGCACTCCCTGTTTCCGCGTGTGTACGGGCGGCGACCACGGACAGACGCGGCATCTGTCAATGGCCGCGGGAGTTCGTGCCGCGAACGATACGCTGATGGCACTGTTGTGACTGCTCGGGGGAACGATTTCGCATGACACGCGCTGACGCTGACGCCGCTGGTCGCGCCTCCACCGACGGGGTCGACCGCGCCCTGGTCGACGGGGGACGCTGACCGGTGCCGACAGAGCTCACCGAGCGACGTCGCGTCGCCATCGTCGACGGCGCGCAGCGACACGATCTCCTCATCCCTCTCGATGCCACGCTGAACGACGCCCTCCGCATCCTCGGCATCCGACCCGAAGTGGGCCGCGACGTGCTGATGGAACGCGACGGCCGCGAGGTCAGCCCGCTCCTGCGCGTCGAAGACCTCGCCGACGGCGCCGTGCTCGCCGTCATCGACCTCTCGCAGCGCATCACCGCCCCACGCGGACGCCGCGGCCGGCGACCCTCGCGTGCCCGCGGCGACGTACCGGGCGCCTGGTGGGCGATCGCCGGAATCGCCCTCGTCCTCGCCGTGGTCACGCTCGTCGCACCCGACGCGGTGCCGTCGGGGCTGCGCGCGCCCGTCGCCAGCGTCGCGGCGCTCGCGGCCGTCGTCTCCGGGCTCATGTTCAGCATCCGCGCACGGTCCGACCGCCCCGGCGGACACCCGGCCATCATCGCGATCCTGCTTCTCGCCTTCGCCGCGGGCACGACGATCGTGCCGCTGCTCCCCGCGGCGACCACGACGCTCTCCGTCTTCGTCGGCCTCCTCTTCGCCGCCGTGCTCGCCGGAGTGCTGCGCCTGGTCGGGCGCCCCGCGGCGCTTAGCGCGGAGTTCGGCGCGAGCACGACGATCCTGCTCACCATGGCCGCCATCTGGGGATTGGCGCTCCTGATGCACGTCGACGCCCTCGGCGCGACGGCCGTGACGCTCGGGATGGTGCCCGTCGCGCTGCGGATTCTGCTGTCGAGCCTCGTCGACGTGCCGCCCGGCATGTTCGTCGACTACGAGCGCTTCCAATCCACGCGGTGGAGCGTGCGCCAGACGCTCCCCGAATCCATCACGTCGATCGGTGCCGCCGACGCCCGCGACCTCGTAGCCCGCTCCACCGGTCGCCTCATCGCGGGAACGTTCATCCTCTGCGTCGCCGCGGCCGCCGCAGCGCCCATCGCGGTCGGCTCGTTCGACTCGCCCGATGCCCTCGTGACGGCGGGGCGCATTGCGCTCGCCATCACCACGGTGCTCGCGCTCCTCCTCGGCGCGCGTCGTTCGTCGGTGCCCTTCCTGCGCTGGATGCCGCGGGCCGCCGCCGCCGCCATCATCGTCGTCGCGGTGCTCGCCGCGACCCGGGACTCCGGGGCCGTATCGATGACCGTGCTGGCCGGCATCCTTCTCGCGATCGGCGCCGCCGCGGCCTTCGTCGTAATCCCGGCCGGGCGCGGCGCGCAGTCGCTCTTCTGGTCGCGGTTCGGCGACGTCTTCGAGTGGATCGCCATCGCCCTCTCGCTTCCCGCGGGGCTCCTGGCAGCCGACGCGATCACCGTTCTCCGAGGAGTGATGAACTCATGAGCCTGCCGCCACAGTTCACCGGCGAGCCCGCCAGCGTCGGCGCCCGACTCGCCGCGTTCAGCATCGACGTCGTGATCCTCGTCATCGTCGGGGTCGTCGCCTGGCTGCTCAGCGGCTCGCCCCTGTTCGGGCTCTTCCTCACCGCGGAAGCCGTGCTCGCGCTCTGGATCCTGCAGGCGCGTACCGGAGTCGGCCCGGGCAAGGCCATGCTCGGCCTCCGCGTGGCTCGTCTGGATGCCCCGTACTCGCCGGGCGCCGGGCGATCCTTCGTCCGCGGGTCGCTCGTCGCGCTCGGTGGCCTCGTCTTCGCCGCGGGCGCCTGGGTCGTCGAAGGAACGGCTGCATCCGACCGGTCCGGACTCCGTCGCTCCTGGGCTGACAAAGCCGCGCAGACCGTCGTCGTCGCGGTGCCGCGGCGCCCCAAGGCCGAGCGCGGACGCGGACGCGGACGGAAGGGCGCCGCATCCGGCGTCTACTCCGTGCCCTCCCCGACCATCATCGCCCGCCCCTGGACCCCGGCCGCCGTGCCCGCCGACAAGTCGCGCGGTGCGACCGCTGCGGAAGCCGCGGGCCCTCCCCCCGCCGCACCCTGGGGTTCGCCGCTCACGCTCGCCCCTGCCCCCACCGCACCCGCCGACCTCGGCAACACCGACCAGCCGGTGCGCCCGACGGGTGCCGTCCCGCTCGTGGCGGCCGAGGGCGCCGATGAGGCCCTGTCGGGCGAACTGCTCCTCATCTTCGACACCGGTCAGCGAGCCCAGTTGCCCGTTCCGGTCGCCGTGAACCTCGGTCGAAACCCCGAGCAGACCGAGGCGACCGACGCTGTGCTCGTCGTGCACGACCCCGACTCGAGCGTCTCGAAGACCCATCTGCGCCTCGAACACGACCGTTCCGGCACCTGGGTGACGGATGCCGGTTCGACCAACGGCACCGAGCTGATCGACGACGATGGCGACGCCCGCACTCTTTCCCCGTACGTCCGCACCTACGTCGACGACGACACCCGCATCCGCATCGGAAACCGCGTGTTCACCGTCAGCCGCCTGATCGGAGACCTTTCGTGAGCAAGGGGCCTCGCCTGGCACCACCATCCGTGCCGAGCGGACGCATCGTCGTCCAGCCGCCGCCGGAACTCGTGCCCAACGAGGGCGGCAGCAGCATGCTCACCTCGCTCCTCCCGATGCTCGGGAGCGTCGGTGCGATCGTGATGGTGACGATCTCGAACGCCGGTCCCACCGGCTTCATCACGGGCGGCATGTTCCTGCTCTCCTCGCTCGGGTTCGTCGCCGTCAACGGCTGGCGGCAGAAGGCGCAGCGCAACGCCCAGGTACTCGGCAACCGACGCGAGTACCTCGCCTACCTCGGCGAACTCCGCGAGACCGTGCGCACCGCGGCGCGCAAGCAGCGCCGTCACGGTGGCTGGGTCACGCCGGCGCCCTCGGCACTGCCCTTCATCGCTGAGGAGCGCACCCGCGTCTGGGAGCGCCAGCCGGGCGACGAGAACTTCCTCCGCACCCGCATCGGCACGTCCGACCAGCCCCTGTGCATCACCCTCGAAGCCCCCGAGCTGCCCCCGCTCGCGCAACTCGATCCCGTCGCCGCATCCGCCGCGCACCGGTTCATGCTGACCCACGAGATGCAGCCCGCCCTTCCGCTCGGCGTGACCCTCACCGACTACGCGAAGATCGAGATCGTCGGATCGGACGAGGATGCGGTCCGAGCCCTCGCCCGCGCGATGGTCATCGGCGCCGCCACCCTGCAGGACCCCGAAGACGTCGTCGTGGCGATTCTCGCCGGCGACGCGCAGCTGCCCGCCTGGGACTGGGCGAAGTGGCTTCCGCACGCACTGTCGGGCCGTGTCACCGACAAGCTCGGACCCGCCCGCCTCATCGCCTCCACGCTCGACGACCTCGAAGACCTGCTGCCGGCGAGCCTGCGCGAGCGCCCGCGCTTCGGCCGCGGCGGCGGCGTCACCCCTCACGTCATCCTCGTCGTCGACGGCGTCCGTCTGCCGATGGGCGACCCGGTCGTCGGCGGCGACGGGATGCTGGGCGTCACCGTGATCGATCTGCCGAGCCGCTGGGCCGAGCTCGAGAACCCCGACGTACTGCGCATCGCGATGCCGGATGCGGACGCCGCCGAACGCCAGGCCGAGTTCATCGACCTGTCTCTCGGGTCGAGCCTGTTCACCCCCGACACCACGACGATCGCCGAGGCCGAAGCCACCGCTCGGCGCCTGATGCCGCTGCACACGAACCCGACGGCGCTCACCGACACGAACGCCGCCCTGCAGGGTCAGCGCGAACTCGTCGAGCTGCTCGGACTCCCCGATGTGCGCGAGGTCGACTTCGACCGCGCCTGGGCGGGGCGCCTCGAACGCGACCGGCTGCGTGTGCCGATCGGTCAGGACGTCGACGGCGTGCCCCTCGTGCTCGACCTCAAGGAGGCCGCGCAGCAGGGTATGGGCCCGCACGGCGTGATGATCGGTGCGACGGGTTCGGGTAAGTCCGAGGTGCTCCGCACCCTCGTGCTCGCGCTCGCGCTCACCCACTCCCCCGAGCAGCTCAACTTCGTACTCGTCGACTTCAAGGGTGGCGCGACGTTCGCCGGGATGGCGGGCATGCCGCACGTCTCCGCGATCATCACGAACCTGGGCAGCGAACTCGCGCTCGTCGACCGTTTCCAGGACGCCCTGCAGGGTGAGGTCGTGCGGCGCCAGGAGCTGCTGCGCGCCGCCGGCAACTTCGCGAACGTGTCGGACTACGAGAAGGCCCGGAAGGGCGGGCGCACCGACCTGGCACCGCTTCCCGCGCTGCTGATCGTCGCCGACGAGTTCTCCGAGCTCCTCGCCGCCAAGCCCGAGTTCGTCGAGAGCTTCATCAACATCGGTCGCGTCGGCCGTTCGCTGCAGGTGCACCTGCTGCTCGCCTCGCAGCGGCTCGAAGAGGGCAAGCTCCGCGGCCTCGACACCTATCTGTCGTACCGCATCGGCCTCCGCACGTTCTCCGCGGCGGAGTCGCGCACCATCATCGGCACACCCGACGCGTACACGCTCCCGCAGGAGCCGGGCGTCGGATTCCTCAAGGCCGACACCGACAACCTCGTCCAGTTCCGCGCGGCGTACGTCTCGGGCACCCCGAAGACGAAGCTCCGCGGCGGATCGACCGCATCCGCCCAGGAGACAACCGACTACACCGCGCAGATCGAGATGTTCACGGCCGCCGCGCAGCCGCTGGACCTGGTCGAGGAGACCTCCGCCCCGGTGCGCGACGCCGCCCAGCCGAAAGAGGAGCGCTCGACGTTCCAGATCGCGGTCGAGCGGATGTCTGGACGCGGCCCCGAGGCCCACCAGGTCTGGCTGCCGCCGCTCACTGATCCGTCCTCGCTCGACGAGCTCATGTCGGACCTCGTCGAAGACCCGCAGCTCGGACTCGTGTCGAAGGCATGGCGCGGAGCCGGTGCGCTCACCGTGCCGCTCGGCATCGTCGACGTGCCGCTCGAGCAGCGCCGCGAGCACCTCGTCGTCTCGCTCGGCGGGGCCGCCGGTCACGTCGCGATCGTCGGCAGCCCGCTCAGCGGAAAGTCGACGATGGCCCGCACGCTCGTCTCGGCGCTCGCGCTGACGGCCAACCCGCTCGAGCTGCAGTTCTACGTGCTCGACTTCGGCGGTGGAAGCTTCACCGGCATGCAGCAGCATCCGCACATCGCCGGCGTCGCGACGCGCACCGAAGCCGAGTCGGTGCGCCGAACGGTCGCCGAGGTCGAGTCGATCATCGACGACCGCGAGAAGTTCTTCCGCCAGAACGGCGTGGACTCGATCGACACCTACCGCCTGCGCCGCAGCCAGGGCGTGGTCGACGACGGCTACGGCGACGTGTTCCTCGTGGTCGACGGCTGGGCGACGCTCCGCTCCGAGTACGAGGCCCTCGAGACCCGGGTGCAGACGATCGCGGCGCGCGGCCTCAGCTTCGGCGTGCACCTCATCGTCACCGCGAACCGGTGGCTCGAGATCCGCGCGAGCCTGAAGGACCTCATCCAGACTCGACTCGAGCTGCGTCTGGGTGACCCGACAGACTCGGAGATCGACCGCAAGCAGGCGGCCAACGTGCCCGCCGGCCAGCCCGGCCGCGGCCTCAGCCCGAAGCGCCTGCAGATGCTGTCGGCGCTCCCCCGCATCGACGGCTCGGGCGATGCGACCGCGCTCGTCGACGGCGTGGAAGACATGATCGCGCGCGTTTCGGCGGCCTGGCACGGACCGGCCGGCCCCAAGCTGCGCCTGCTTCCCGAGAACCTTTCGCTCGACGAGCTGCGCACGCAGGCAGGTGCCGACGACCCGCGGATGCTGCTCGGCGTCGACGAGGCGCAGCTCGCCCCGTTCGGCATCGACCCGCGCAAAGAACCGCACATGTACCTCTACGGCGACTCAGGCATGGGCAAGTCCGCATTCCTGCGGAGCCTCACCCAGGAGATCATGCGCCTGTACGGCCCCAACGAGGCGAAGATCTTCGCGGTCGACTACCGCCGTTCGCTGCTCGGCGAGATCCCGTCCGAGTATCTGGGCGCCTACCTGACCTCGCACGAGCCGGCCTCGAGCGGACTCGCGGAACTCTCCGCGTTCTTCTCCGGCCGCATCCCCGGTCCCGACGTGACCCCCGAGCAGCTGCGCGACCGCAGCTGGTGGTCGGGCGCCGAGGGCTTCGTGATCGTCGACGACTACGACCTCGTCGCGACCAGCCAGGGCAACCCGCTAGCCGTGCTGCAGCCGTTGCTCGCGCAGGCCGCCGACGTGGGCCTGCACGTCATCCTCACGCGGCGCACCGGTGGCGCGAGCCGCGCGGCGTACGACCCGATCATCCAGCGCTTCACCGACCTCGGGGTGACCGGCATCCTGCTCGGCGGCAGCCCCGAGGAGGGACCGCTGATCGGCCGCGTGAAGGCCGTGCCGTCGGTACCCGGTCGTGCGCAGATCGTCAGCCGCGCGCAGGGCCTCGTGGCCGCGCAGCTCGCGTTCGCGCCGCCGCGCATGCACTGACTCCCGCCCGCTCCAATCGCGCCCCGGTGCTCCCGGGTTCGGGCCGGGGTGCTCCCGGGTTCGGGGCCGGGGTGCTCCCGGGTTTGGGGCCGGGGTGCTCCCGGGTTTGGGGCGCGATTCTGCGTTTGGGGCGCGATATTCGCGCCCCAAACGCAGGAATGTGCCCCGAACCCGAAAGGAGGGAGGACGGGGCGCGGCAGGGGGCGACGGCGCGACAGCGGGGTGACAGCGCGCGGCAGCGGGGTGACAGCGTGGGGAGCGGGGCGACAGCGGGGCGACAGCACGCGCGGAGCACAGTGGACGCAACGCCACAGAAAGGCTCCCCATGACCTCCTCCTCCACCCTCGCGGTGCACGCCGAAGGGCTCGTCAAGACGTTCGGCGCCATGCGCGCCGTGGACGGCGTCGACCTGATCGTTCCGGCCGGCACCGTGTACGGCGTCCTCGGCCCCAACGGCGCCGGCAAGACGACCACCATCAACATGCTCGCCACGCTGCTTCGCCCCGACGGCGGGTCGGCGCGGATCTTCGGGCACGACGTCGTCCGCGACGCGCAGATCGTTCGCCAGCTGATCGGCGTGACGGGCCAGTTCGCTTCCGTCGACGAGACGCTCTCGGCCACCGAGAACCTCGTGATCTTCGCGCGGCTGCTCGGCCTCAGCCGCAGCGCTGCCCGCGCGAAGAGCGACGACCTGCTCGAGCGCTTCGGCCTCTCCGAAGCGGCACGGCGTCCGCTGAAGAAGTTCTCCGGCGGGATGCGGCGGCGACTCGATCTCGCCGCATCCCTGATCGCCCAGCCGCCGTTGATCTTCCTCGACGAGCCCACCACGGGACTCGACCCGCGCACCCGCGGTCAGATGTGGGACACCATCCGCGAACTGGTCGCGAGTGGCTCCACGGTCCTCCTGACCACGCAGTACCTCGACGAGGCCGACCAGCTCGCCGACCGCATCGCGGTCATCGACCGGGGTCGTGTCGTCGCCGAGGGCACGTCCGACGAGCTGAAGGCGTCGGTGGGGACGTCCAGCCTGCACCTGCGACTCGCGGATGCCGGAGACTCGGGCCTCGCCCTCGAAGCGATCGACCGCGTCCTCGGTGTACGCGGCACCCGATCGCCGGAGGCCGCTCGCCTCTCCGCGCCGATGACCCACCCGGACCGCGTCGCCGATCTGCTGATCGCGCTGCGCGAGCAGAGCATCGACGTCGTCGAGATGAGCGTGCAGAAGCCGACGCTCGACGAGGTCTTCCTGACCATCACCGGCCATGACACGGCCGATCAGAACACGTCGGATACCTCCGACGAGAAGGAGCCGGTGACGGCATGAGCACTCTCACCATCCACCCTGCCCGCATCGTTCCGGCCGGGGAGCGGGATCTGAAGAACCGCACCAGCATCGTCCAGACCCTGCAGAACACCCTCACCATGGCGTACCGCGGGCTCGTCAAGATCCGCCGCACCCCCGAGCAGCTGGTCGACGTCACGGTGCAGCCGCTCATCTTCACGCTCATGTTCGCCTACATCTTCGGCGGGGCGATCGCGGGCGACGTACAGGACTACCTGCCCGCCCTCATTCCCGGCATCCTCGTGCAGACCGTCATCACGACATCGGTCGTCACCGGTACGCAGCTGCGCGAAGACATGGACAAGGGCGTGTTCGACCGGTTCCGATCGCTCCCCATCGCCCGCATCGCGCCGCTGTCGGGCGCTCTCCTCGCGGACACCGTGCGGTACGCGATCGCCACCACCCTCACGTTCGTGACGGGTTACATCATGGGCTACCGTCCCGCCGCCGGCCTCGGCGCGGTCATCGCATCGGCCCTGCTCGTCATCGTCTGCTCCTGGGCGATCAGCTGGATCTTCGCGTTCTTCGGCGTGATCGCCCGCACGGCATCGAGCGTGCAGGGCATCTCGATGCTCGTGCTGTTCCCGCTCACCTTCCTCTCCAACGCCTTCGTCCCGGTCGACACCCTGCCGAGCTGGCTGGCCTGGTTCGCGAACGTGAACCCGATCTCGCACCTCATCAGCGCCGTGCGCGATCTCGCCAACGGCGGCGTCATCGGCGTGGACTTCTGGATGTCGCTGGCCGGCGCCGCGGTCATCGTCCTGATCTTCGCCCCGCTGACGGTGCGCGCGTACATGCGCAAGGCCTGAGCAGCCGGATGAGGGAGGCCGCGGTGATCCGCGGTCTCCCTCATCGCGTCAGTCCGAGGCGGCTCGCGCCACGAGCCGAGTGAGATCCGGTACCGGCGCGCGAGGCGCGTCGGGGTCGCGTCCCGCCGCGATCAGATCGCTCCGCAGACGCACGACGGCCGGATCGGTGGCGTCTGCACGCCCGCGGAGCGCATCCGCGGCGGCCACCGCATCCTGTGCGTCGTCGAGGCGCCCGGCGCGAACGAACCAGCCGGCGAGGGTCACGGCGATCTCCGCCAGGATCGGGGAATCGGCCGCGCGAACCGCGATCGGCACCGCCTCGCGCAGCGGCACGATCGCGGCGGCCGTGTCACCCGCGAGGGTGAGCGCCGCGGCTCGCCGCGCGAGGCTCACCGCGATCACCTGCGGCGGGTAGCCGACCGTATCGACCTCGGCGATCCCGTCGAGGTGCCTCAGGGCTGCCGCGCCGTCGCCGACGGCGAGTTCGACGGATGCTGCCGCCAGCGCGAACTGGTGCCACGCGCGCAGGGATCCGTCCCGTTCGGCCGTCGCGCCGCTCATCGCGAGCCTCGCGCGGGCCTCATCGATCCGCCCCATCCGCGTCAGCAGGAGCACGCCCTGCGACTGCTGCTGGATGACATCTCCCACGCTCGTCAGCCCCTCGAGCTCGCTGCTGACCGCATCCGCCGCGGCGAGCGCCTCCTCGAGACGGCCCTGCAGCGTGAGCCACTCGGAACGCATCTGACTCGCCAGCGCGAGGCCCCAGACGTCGCCGACGCTTTCGAACGCGGCCAGCGCACGCTCGCTGCGCACACCGAGCTCGTCCACCAGCCCGCTGTTCTGCGCGATCGCGGCCTGGATGACGGTGACGAGAGCCCGGCTCCACGCGGGAGCGCCGACAGGGAGATCGTCGTCGCGCAGCTCGATGGCCAGAGACCAGGGTTGATCGGTCGTGCCGCGCCCCTCGCTGCGAAGCGCGGCCCGCAGCAGCGCCGCGAGCGTCGCCGCGAGATCCGACGGCGTCGCATCCGCGGCATCCAGCACCCGCCGCGGATCGAGCGCACCGATGGGCACGGAGATGACCTCCTGCTGCATCAGGCGGATGAGGATGGCGAGTCCCGCAACGATCACGGCGGGTTCGGAGTCGAGACCCTCGGCGGCCGGGAGCACGTCCGTCAGAGCGCTGCTCAGGGCGTCGAATCGTTCTCGCATGAGCCACACCCAGAACTGGGATCGCACGAGATCGAGGGAGGTGCGAGCGAGTTCCGGCCGTGACGTACTCCAGCGCAGCGCCGCCGACAGGTTCTCTTCCGCCGCGTCGAACCACGCGACGGCGGCACGCACATCGGGCGTGCGCAGCAGTCGGTCGCGCGGGAGCGCGAGGGAGGCCATGACCCGCGCCTGCCGGTCGTGCGAGGCGGCCAGTCGGCCTTCGCGCCGCAGCGCGTCGAGGCCGTACTCGCGCACGGTTTCGAGCAACCGGTAGCGGCCTCGCCGCCGGTGCACGAGCGATCGGTCGACGAGCGCGTCGACGTCCGCGGCATCCACATCGAACGCGGCCGCGACCGCGACGACGTCTTCGGCGGCCACCCCGTCCGGGAAAACCGCCACGGTCAGGAGCGCATCGCGCTCGGCCGCGGTGAGCAGCTCCCAGCTCCAGTCGATGACAGCGCGCAGCGTCTGGTGACGGGCCTCCGCGGACCGCGGCCCGCGGGCGAGCAGCGCGAATCGATCGGCGAGTCCGGCCTCGATCTCGTCGACCGTGAGAACGCGCGCTCGTGCCCCCGCCAGCTCCAGCGCGAGCGGCAACCCGTCGAGGCGACGGGCGATCCGCGCGACGGCGGCCCGCTCACCCGGGTCGAGCTCTCGGCCGCGCGCGGCACGGATGCGCGTCGTCAGCAGCAGCGCGGCGTCCGCATCCGCGAGCGGACCCAGTTCGACGAATGCCTCGACGGGCAGTCCGAGCGGTTCCCGGCTCGTGACGAGCACCCGGCACGCGGGCGCGACGCGCAGCACGTCGGCGACCACGTCCGCGGTCTCGGCGACGACGTGCTCCGCGTTGTCGAGCACGAGAAGCACGGCGCGGTCGGCGAGCGCCTGCAGCGCGCGTTCGCGCCGGGTCGCGGACGCGACCGGGGTGGTGTCGTTGACGCGGATGCTGCGCCCGAGCGCTGTGGCGACCGCATCCCAGACCTCCCCGCCCGACACGGGGGCGAGCTCGACGAGCACCGCGGGGCCACTCGCTCGCGCGGTTTCGAGCGCGAGCGTGGTCTTCCCCGCACCGCCGGGCCCGATCAGCGTCACGAGACGGTTCTCCGCGAGCTGCCCGCGAATGAGCGAGAGTTCGTCGGCGCGACCGACCAACGTCGTCACCGCGGCCGGAATCGATCCGGGTCCCGGGGCGGCGCCCGCATCCGGGGTCGCGGCGCCCGCATCCGAGGCATCGGGACGTCGTTCGGCAGCGAGCCGCTCCGCGTGTGCGCGGTCCTCCCACAGATCGCGCACCACCCAGTCGAAGCCGTCGGGGGTCCAGACCTCGCCGCGCCAGAGCGAGAGGGCGTCGCGCGCGCGGCGTACCGCGGTGTCGGGATCTGCCACCCGCGCCGCCGCAACGAGATCCGCGAACGCGGTGACGTCGACGTCGGCCCGCGGCACGTCGAGGAGGTACCCGCCCGGCGCTGCCCGCACCACTCCGGCGGGCAGCGTTCGACGCAGTCGCGACACGAGCGATTGGAGAGCGGCGCGCGGGTCTTCGGGAGCATCCGCAGGCCAGACGTCCTCGGCGAGGGCCCGGTAGCCGACCGTCGTGCCCGCATCCAGGGCGAGGCGGAAGAGCAACGCGCGCTGTCCGGCGCCGCTCACGTCGAGGCGAGCGCCGTCGTCGTCCCAGGCGCCGAACCCGCCGAAGAAGCGCAATCGCACGTCCTTACTGTAGGACCGCGGCGCCGCCGCCCCCGCCGCCCACCGCACGCGCGTCCTTCCGCATCCGGCTCCCGATTCTCGTCGGCCCGGCTCCCGTCTCCCGCATCCGGCCTGCGTCCTCCCGGTTCGGGGCGCGTTCCTGCGTTTGGGGCGCGAGATTCACGCCCCAAACGCAGGAATGCGCCCCAAGTCCACGAGGGCGCGCGGGCGCGGGTCAGCCGCGGGTGGTGACGTGCTCGGCGAAGAGGCCGGGCCACGCCATGACGCCATACGGGCTGCGAGCCACGACGAGGCGGCTGTCGGAGATCAGGTCGCAGAGGGTGCGGGCGGTCTTCAGCGGATGCGTGCGGTCGCCCGTCCAGGCGAGCACGAGCGTCGGCGCGGTGATGCGGGCGACCTTCTTGCGCGTCGGCAGGTCGGTGGCCGCGGCGCCGCGGAGCACCGTGGGCAGCAGCTCCGCCGGCACGGTCGGCCGCGTCTCGGGGGCATCGGCGAGCGCCGGCGGAACCGGCGCCGTATCGCCCAGCGCGAGGAGCGCCGAAAGACCGCCGCGCTCGACGAGCTTCGCGTTCGCCCGATAGACATCGCCCTGCGCCCGGCGGCGCTTCCACGCCGTCGGCGGGGTGACGAGGGTCAGACTCGAGAACCGGTGCCGGTCGGCGACCGCCGCGTGCAGCAGCGTTCCCGTTCCCATCGACGGCCCGACGCCGTGCACGCGTTCACCGGGGGCGACGCGGTCGAGCAGCGCAAGCAGGTCGTCCGCGAGCGAATCCCATCCGTAATCCTCCGCGCGGTCGGTGCCGGTGGAGAGGCCGTGCGCCCGGGCGTCATAGCGCAGCACCCGGTGCCCGCGCAGGGCCCGGCCGAGATCGAGCCCGAGCTGGGCGTCACGCGCGCGGCTCGAGGTGAGGCCGTGCAACTGCACCACGAGGGGTCCGTCGTCTCCCGTGATGTCGTAGTCGAGCGTGGCCCCGCGCACCGTCATCGCGGGCATCGGCCCTCCTGGAATCGTCGAGAAATCTGCGACCCCTAGACTACGACGCCATGCGCCTGACCAACGTCGCCCAGCTGTCGCTCCCTCCGGGACGACTGCACAGTTACGTCGTGCCGGTGCGGCGCACCGACCGGAGGCTGCCGGTGTCGTTCGACCAGGAGCGGCACGTGGGTCAGGGCGATCGTCCCGGCTCCTGGATGGCGATCTCGTTCCGGATGCCGCGCGCCACCCGCGACGAACTCGGCGCCGCGTGGGACGCCGTGGTGGCGCGGCACGCGACGCTGCGGACCGTGTTCGCCGACGAGGGCGGCGTGCGCCTGTACGAGGGCGAGGCGGAGGCGGGCAGCTGGCGTCCGCATCCGGTATCGGGCACCACCGCCGCCGCGGTGCGTGAGATCTTCGACGCCGAGTGCCGGCCGTATGCGCCCGGGTCGTATCGTCTCTGCGTCGTCGAGCCCGACGGCGAGGCTCCGGTCGTCGTGATCGGCGCCGACCACTCGCACGTCGACATGTGGTCGCTCGTCGTGCTCGGGCGCGACCTCGGACTGGCCGTGGAATCCGTCCGCACGGGCGCGCCGATCCCCCTCGAGCCCGTCGACGGGTTCGCCGCGCACACGGCGGCACTCGAGCGGATGCCGCCGGCCCCGGCCGAGGTCAGTGAGCGGTGGGAGCACCTGCTGGCGGCCGAGGGCGGGGCGATGCCGCGCTTCCCACTGCCGCTCGGCGACCTGTCGGTGCCGCATCCGGAGGTCGTCGAGGTGCACGACGTGCTGGATGCCGACGGGGTCGTGCGCCTCACCCGGGCGGCCGACCTGCTGCGGGTGCGCGTGACCGCGCTGGCGCTCGGCGTGCTCACCGAGGTCTCGCTGCGACTCGCGGGCACACCGCTGCGCGCGGTGTTCCCCGTGCACAGCCGGAACGATCCGCGCTGGCTGCACGCGGTGGGCTGGTTCATCACCAACGCGGTCATCGAGTGCACCGACCCCGACCCGCGGGCGTGCGCCGCCGACGTGAAACACGCCCTGCAGCTCGGTTCGTTCCCGCTCGCGCCGATCTTCGGGCCGCGCGGGGGGATGCCGGCCACTCCGGGGATGTTCGCCATCTCGTGGCTCGACACGCGGCGCCTGCCGGTGTCGGTGCCGGCGGATGCGGACGCCCACTGGGTCTCCGCCGTCATCCGTACGGACGGGGTCATGATCTGGTTCGTCGTCAACGACACCGGGCTGCACCTGCGCTGCCGCTACCCCGATACTCCCCAGGCCCGTGATTCGGTCGGGCGCTGGCTCGAGGCCGTCGAAGAGGGCGTTCGAAAGGCGGCGGACGACCCGGTCGTGTCGGCCCCGCCGTTAGCCTGAAGGGATGGCCACGCGGGATGAGAACAGACGTCGACGACTCACCCGGATGCCCTCGCAGGGCGCGATCGTCGCGGTCCTCGCCCTCGCCGGCCTCGCGTCGTCGTTCATGTTCACGCTCGTCGTGCCGATCCAGGCGAAGCTGCCGGAGCTCTTGGACGCGAGCCGGGAAGACACCGCCTGGGTGGTGACCTCGACCCTGCTGGCGTCGGCGGTGATCACCCCGATCGCGGGTCGGCTCGGCGACATGTACGGCAAGCGCCGGATCGTGCTCGTGCTCCTCGGACTGCTCGTGCTCGGTTCGGTCATCGCGGCGCTCTCGCCCGGGATCGTCGGCGTCGTGGTCGGCCGCACCCTGCAGGGCGCGGTGACCGGTGTCGTGCCGCTCGGCATCTCGATCCTCCGCGACGTTCTGCACGAGGACCGCGTGGATGGCGCGATCGCGCTGATCAGCGCGACCCTCGGCGTGGGCGGCGCGCTCGGTCTGCCCATCAGCGCCCTGGTCACCGAGAACGCGGACTGGCATGTGCTGTTCTGGGTCGCCGCGGCCCTGGGCGTCGTCGTCTTCCTGCTCGTGCTCTGGATCGTGCCGGTCAGCGTGCTGCGCACCGCCGGCCGCTTCGATTACGTCGGCGCCGTCGGGCTCGCGATCGGGCTCGTCGGCGTGCTGCTCGCCATCTCGCGCGGCAACGAGTGGGGTTGGGTGTCGCCCGCGACCCTCGCCTGCGGACTCGGCGGCATCCTGGTGCTGCTCGTCTGGGGCGCGTACGAACTCCGGATCGCCGAGCCCCTGCTCGACCTCCGGATCGCCGCGCGGCCGGCCGTGCTGCTCACGAACATCGCCTCCATCGGCATGGGCTTCGCACTGTTCGGCTCGAACGTCGTATACCCGCAGATGCTCGAGCTGCCCGTCGAGACGGGTGCCGGATTCGGGCTCTCGCTGCTCGCCGCATCCCTCGTCGTGATGCCGTCGGGTCTCGTGATGATGGTGCTCTCGCCGTTCTCGGGTCGCCTCGCGCGCACCGTCGGGCCCCAGCTGCTGCTCGTGCTCGGGGCGATCTCGCTCGTCTTGGCGTACGGCTTCACGCTGCTCTTCTCGAGTGAGGTCTGGCACATCGTCGTCGCGAACATCATCATCGGGGTGGGCATCGGGTTCGGTTACGCGGCGATGCCGATGCTGATCATGCGGTCGGTGCCGCAGTCCGAGACCGGAGCGTCGAACGGGTTGAACGCCCTGTTCCGGTCGCTCGGCACGTCGAGCGCGGCAGCCGTCATCGGCGCCGTGCTGGCGACCTACTCCCGTCCGTTCGAGGGGATGCCGACGCCGACCGCCGAGGCCTTCCACATCTCGTTCCTGCTCGGCGGCGGGGCGGCGGTCGTGGCCCTCGTGCTCGCGCTGTTCATCCCCCGCCGGCGCGACGCCCGCGAGGCCCGCCCCTCGCTGCCCGAGTAGCCCGCGCCGGTACGGGGCCGCGAGACAGCATCCACGGGTCGAGACAGCTGTCGCCGACCGACGTCTCGCCGCCCCACTGCAGTCTCGCGGCCGACGTGCTGTCTCGCGCGCCGAGCGCCGCCGCGCGAGGAGCACCGCAGCCGGGCTACGGTGAGGCCATGAACGACTCGACGGGGGCATCCTCCGCCCCGGCGGATGCACACGCCACCGGTTCAGACACCGACGCCCGGTTCTTCGGCCAGCCGTGGGCTCTCGCACACATCTTCGGCGTCGAGATGTGGGAACGCTTCAGCTTCTACGGTCTGCAGGGCATCCTGCTCATCTACCTGTACTACACGGTCGATCAGGGCGGCCTCGGCATCGACAAGGCCGTCGCGACCGGCATCGTCGGCGCCTACGGCGGAACCGTGTACCTCTCGACGATCCTGGGCGCGTGGATCGCCGACCGCATCCTCGGATCCGAGCGCGTCCTCTTCTTCAGCGCCATCGTGATCATGGCCGGGCACATCGCCCTCGCCCTGGTTCCGGGAGTCCTCGGCGTCGGGATCGGTCTCGTGCTCGTCGCGCTCGGCTCCGGCGGGTTGAAGGCCAACGCGACCTCCGTCGTCGGCACCCTCTACGCGGCCGACGACGCGCGTCGTGACGGCGGTTTCTCGCTCTTCTACCTCGGCATCAACCTCGGCGCGTTCTTCGGCCCGATCCTGACGGGACTGCTGCAGTCGACCCTCGGGTTCCACTGGGGCTTCGGGCTCGCGGCCGTCGGCATGGCGATCGGTCTGGTGCAGTACTCGTTCGGCCGGCGCAGCCTGCCCGCCGCGAGCCGCGCCATCCCGAATCCGTTGCCGAGAAATCGGTACGGGATGTGGGGCGCCATCGCTGCAGCCGGCGTGATCGTCATCGTGATCGCCGTGGTCACGGGACTCATCCGCGCCGACAACCTCGCGCTCGTCGTGATCGGGGTGACGGTCGCCGCAACGATCGCGTACTTCGCCGTCATCCTGTCGTCGAAGCGGGTGTCGTCGGACGAGCGCTCACGCGTGTTCGGCTTCATCCCGCTGTTCATCGTGAGCGTCGGCTTCTGGTCGCTCTACCAGCAGCAGTTCACGGTGCTGACGATCTACTCGGACGTGCGCCTGAACCGCGACCTGTTCGGGTGGGAGATGCCGGTGTCGTGGGTGCAGTCGATCAACCCGGTGTTCATCATCATCCTGTCCGGGGTGTTCGCCGCCCTGTGGACGAAGCTGGGCCGGCGCCAGCCGACCACCCCGGTCAAGTTCGGTCTCGCCGCGATCGTGATGGGAGCGGCGTTCCTGCTGTTCCTCATCTGGGCGGATGGCGGCCAGAACACCACCCCGATCCTCGCGATCATCGGCATCCTGTTCGTCTTCACGGTGGCCGAACTACTGCTCTCACCCATCGGCCTGTCGGTGTCGACGAAGCTCGCGCCGTCGGTCTTCCGCACCCAGATGGTGGCGCTGTTCTTCCTGTCGGTCGCCCTCGGCACGGCGATCGCCGGCCAGCTCGGCACGTTCTACGATCCGACCAACGAGGTGCCGTACTTCGCGATCCTCGGCGCGATCGCCGTCGCGATCGGCGCGGCCCTGCTGCTCTGCGCGAAGCCCGTGCTCGCGCTGATGCGCGGCGTGCGCTGACCCACCCGCGGCCCGTCCCACCTGGCCGGCCTCACCCGCGAGACGGGATCTGCGCGCCGAGACAGCGGGGTTACCCCACGGTCTCGGCGCCAAGATCCCGTCTCGCGGTAGGAGGGGGGGTTACGGCGTGGCGGAGAAGGCGGCGTCGAACGCGGCGGCGGACGGCTCGTACGACGACAGCCGGCGCACGAAACCGAGCGCCTCGGGCGCCCCGACGAGGCGATCCATGCCCGCGTCCTCCCACTCCACCGACAGCGGTCCGCGGTAGTCGATCGCGTTCAGCATCCGGAACGCGTCCTCCCACGGCACGTCGCCGTGCCCCGTCGAGATGAAGTCCCAACCGCGCCGCGGGTCGGCCCACGGCAGATGCGACGAGAGCCGGCCGTTGCGGCCGTTCCCGAGGCGCTTCTTCGTGTCCTTGCAGTGCACGTGGTAGATCCGGTCTTGGAAGTCCCAGAGGAAAGCGACCGGGTCGATGTCCTGCCACACCATGTGCGACGGGTCCCAGTTCAGTCCGAACGCCGTCCGGTGTCCGATCGCCTCGAGCGCGCGCTGCGTCGTCCAATAGTCGTACGCGATCTCCGAGGGGTGCACCTCGTGCGCGAACCGAACCCCGACCTCGTCGAACACGTCGAGGATCGGGTTCCAGCGGTCGGCGAAGTCCTGGTAACCCGCCTCGACCATGGCGTCGGATGCGGGCGGAAACATGGCGACGTACTTCCAGATCGACGAGCCGGTGAACCCCGTGACGGTCTTCACGCCGAGCTTCGCCGCGAGCCGTGCCGTGTTCTTCAGTTCTTCCGCCGCGCGCTGACGGACGCCCTCCGGGTCGCCGTCGCCCCACACCGAATCGGGCAGGATGTCGCGGTGGCGCTGGTCGATCGGGTCGTCGCAGACCGCCTGACCCTTCAGGTGGTTCGAGATCGTCCACACCTGGAGGCCGTTGCGCTCGAGAACGTCGCGCTTGCCCTGCACGTAGGCGTCGTCGTCCCAGCGGTTCGGGTCGAGGTGGTCGCCCCAGCAGGCGATCTCGAGTCCGTCGTAGCCCCACTCGCCCGCGAGCCGCGCCACCTCCTCGAACGGCAGGTCGGCCCACTGGCCGGTGAACAGGGTGACAGGTCTGGCCATGAGTTCGTCCTCTCCTCGGTTCAGGATGCCGCGAAAGCGCGGCGAGCGTCCGTCGTATCGGTGTGCGTCCATGCGCTGGCCTGTGCGGCGCTCCGCTCGACCGCGCCGAGCACGCGCTGCACGTGCAGTCCGTCGGCGAAGGACGGCGAGGGTTGCGCACCCGCGGCGATCGCTTCGACGAAGTCCTTCGCCTGGTGCGAGAACGCGTGCTCGTACCCCAGCATGTGCCCGGCCGGCCACCACGCGCCGACGTAGGGGTGGGTGGGTTCGGTCACGAGGATCGTGCGGAAGCCCTGCTCGCCAGCGGGCGCCGTCGCATCGTAGAACGCGAGCTCGTTCAGGCGCTCGAGGTCGAACACGAGAGCGCCGCGCGATCCCGAGATCTCGATGCGCAGGGCGTTCTTGCGCCCGGTGCGGAAGCGGGATGCCTCGAACGAGGCGAGCGCACCGCTCTCGAGGCGTCCGGTGAACAGTGCCACGTCGTCGACCGTGACCGCGCCGCGCCCGGCCGCGGCAGTGCCGGAGAGCCCGGATCCGGCGGCGAGCAGCGGGCGCTCGGTGACGAGGGTGTCGAGGATGCCGGACACCTCGGTGACCCGCTGCCCGGTGATGTACTCGGCGAGGTCGACGGCGTGCGCCCCGATGTCGCCCAGCGCCCCCGAGCCGGCGTGCTCTTTCTCGAGGCGCCAGGTCAGCGGCGCGTCCGCGTCGCTGAGCCAGTCCTGCAGGTACTCGGCCCGCACCTGTCGCACGTCGCCGATGCGTCCCGCCGCGACCATGTCGCGCGCGAGCGTGGTCGCGGGCACACGGCGGTAGGTGAAGCCCACCATGGCGCGGGCTCCGCGGGAGAACGCGGCGGATGCGGCATCCGCCATCCGTTCCGCCTCGCCCTCGGTGTTCGCCAGCGGCTTCTCGCACAGGACGTGCTTTCCGGCGGCGAGCGCCGCGATGGCGATCTCGGCGTGCAGGTCGCCGGGGGTGACGATGTCGATGACATCGATGTCGTCGCGCTCGATCGCGGCCCTCCAGTCGGTGCCGGACTCGGCCCAGCCCCAGCTGTCGGCGGCCGCGCGGGTGCGATCGGCGTCGCGCGCGACCAGCAGGGTCATCTGGGGGTCGAGCGGAAGGTCGAAGAAGCGCGGGGCGACGCGCCATCCCTGCGAGTGCGCTGCACCCATGAAACCGGCGCCGATCATGGCGACGCGGAGCGGTCGAGTCAACGCGCTCTCCTTACTGTGTGGGGGTGAGGGCGCCCGAGACGAGCTCGGACGCCCCCGGGGTCAGGACGCGAACGCCAGGTCGATGAACTCGGCCACGTTGTCCTTCGTCACGACGGGCGCGTCCAGCACGATGCGGTTGGGCACGCTCGGGGTGATCAGATCGCTCTGCGTCTTGCTCTGCGCGATCAGACGGGCGAGGGCGATTCCGTCGGCGGCCTGCGTCGACGGGTAGATGACCGTCGCCTTCAGCACGCTGTCATCGGCCTCGATCGCCTCCATGGCGTTGCGGCTGCCGGCGCCGCCGACCATGAAGAACTCGTCGCGACCGGCCGCGTTGATGGCCGCGAGCACGCCGATGCCCTGGTCGTCGTCGTGGTTCCAGATCGCGTCGATCTTCGGGTTCGCCGACAGCAGCTGCGACGTGACGGCTTCACCGCCCTGCACCGTGAAGTCCGCGGCCACGCGCGGCCCGACCTCCAGGCCGCAGTCCTCGAGCGCGTCCGAGAAACCCTGCGAGCGATCCTGCGTGAGCGGCAGCGCGTCGATTCCAGCGATCTCGGCGACGATGGCATCCGGGGTGTCGCCGAGCTGAGCGCAGATGTAGGTGCCCGCGCTGACACCCATCCCGTAGTTGTCGCCGAGCACGGTCGTGCGGGCGGCGAACGGGCTGGAGAACTCGCGGTCCACGTTGATGACGGGGATGCCGGCTTCCATCGCCTGGATGGCGACCTCGGTGAGGGCCGCGCCGTCGCTCGGCAGCAGCACGATCGCATCGACGCCGTCGTTGATGAAGGTCTCGACGGCGGCGATCTGCGCGTTCACATCGTTCGTTCCCTCCGCGACCTTCAGGTCGACGTCGGGGTAGCTCTCGGCAGCGGCGAGCGCGCCCGAGTTGATGGCGCCGAGCCATCCGTGGTCGGCGGCCGGTCCGGAGAACCCGATCGTGACGGTTTCGCCGGTTTCGGCATTCTCCTCGGTGGTGGTGCCCTGGTTCACGACGTCGTCGCCGTCATCGGATGAACCGGTGCACCCGGCGAGAAGTCCGATACCGGTCAGAAGCGCGACGCCGGTCAGTGCCAGGCGGGTACGCGGCTTCAGGTATGAGCGCATGTCAATTTCTCCCTTGAATGTGATGCAGCTGAGGCCATCGCCGACCTCGAGTCATCCACGCTGAAGAGAGGTCCACGCTGACGAACCTCACCGTAGCAGAAGCGTTGTGCATTCAGGCAACTTTTGTTTGTTTCTCAATATAAGTAGGTGGTGATCATTTTGCCCGCAATTCCGGTCAGATCTCTGTGTGCCGCGCCTGCCCGCATCCGAAACGCGTGGCGCAGAGGGGTCGCGCCACCCTCGCTCGACGTGTTACGTTTCGCCGCGTGATCAAAGTTGACCATCAAACGTCATTACTCCGCGTGCGAGGGGTGACGAAGTCCTTCGCCGGTGTGCGCGCCCTTCGGGGAGTCGACCTCGACGTCGCCCCGGGCGAGGTGCACTGCGTGCTCGGCCAGAACGGCGCCGGAAAATCGACGCTCATCAAAACCCTTGCGGGCGTCCATCGCCCGGACGACGGCGAGATCCTCTGGCGCGGCGAGCCCGCCGAGATCACGACGCCGGAAACGGCGATCGACCTCGGAATCGCCACCATGTATCAGGAGCTGGACGTGGTCGACGGGCTCACGATCGCCGAGAACATCTTCCTCGGGCACGAGCTGGCGCGCGGAGGATTCACCCGGCGGTCCGAGGCCGCCGCGCAGACGCGGGCGCTGCTGAAGCGGCTCGGTCACGGCGGGCTCTCCCCGCACACCGAGGTCGGCCGGCTGAGCGCCGCGAACAAGCAGATCGTCAGCATGGCGCGGGCGCTCTCGCACGACGTGAAGCTCATCATCATGGACGAACCGTCGGCCGTCCTCGACACCGAAGAGGTGAAGAACCTCTTCCACGTCGTCCGCGAGCTGACCGCCGAGGGCATCGCCGTCGTCTACATCACGCACCGCTTGGAAGAGATCCGGCAGATCGGCGACCGCATCACCGTCCTGAAGGACGGCCGCACGACCGCGGTCGGTCTGTCGGCGGCGGAGACCCCCACCCCCGAGCTCATCCGACTGATGACCGGGCGGGAGGTCGCCAACGTCTTTCCCACCCGCGTTCCGGTCGCCGACGATGCCCCGGTGGTCCTCGCTGTCGAGAATCTCACGTTCGATGGGGCGTTCACCGACGTCTCGTTCACCGTGCGGGCGGGCGAGGTCGTCGGACTCGCGGGGCTCGTCGGGTCCGGCCGCTCCGAGATCCTCGAGACCATCTACGGCGCCCGGAAGGCGACATCCGGAACCGTGAGAGTGCGCGGCGCAGCGCTGCGGCGCGGATCCGTCGTCTCCGCGGTGGGTGCGGGCATCGGCCTCTCCCCCGAGGAGCGCAAGAGTCAGGGACTGGTCCTGGACGAACCGATCTTCGTGAACGTCACCCTGGCGTCCATGTCCCGATTCGCTCGGGGCGGATTTCTCCGCGACCGTGCCGCGCGGGCCGTGGCACGGGCCCAGATCGACGCGCTCGAACTGCGCCCGGCCGACCCGGACCGACCGGCCCGCACTCTCTCCGGCGGCAACCAGCAGAAGATCCTGCTCGCGCGCTGGCTCGTGCACGGCACCCGCGTTCTGCTTCTGGATGAACCCACACGCGGGGTCGACGTCGGCGCCCGCGCCGAGATCTACACCCTCATCCGCGACCTCGCCGCCGCCGGCAACGCGGTCGTCGTGGTCTCCAGCGAGATCGAAGAGGTTCTCGGCCTCGCCGACATCGTGCTCGTCATCGGCGACGGTCACGTCCTCCGCGCCCTCCCCTCCCCTGAGATCGACGAGCACGGCGTGCTCGACCTCGTCATGAAAGGAACCGCCGCGTGAGCGAGCAGCCTTCCCCCACCGGCGTCCAGACCCTCGCCCCGGATACCGCGGCGACGTCGACGGATGCGGCGACGCCCGCGTGGCGCCGCATCCTGTCGGGTTCCGTGGGTCGCAATCTCGGCCTCGTGGTCGCGCTTCTGCTGATCGTCGTCGTCGGCGCGATCGCGGGCGGCGGCGACTTCGTGAAGATCGACAACATCCTGACGATCCTCCGCCAGGCCTCGATCGTCGGCGTCATCAGCGTCGGCATGACCCTCGTGATCATCGCCGGCGGGATCGACCTGTCGATCGGTTCGGTACTCGGCCTCGCCTCGGTCGTGGCGACGCTCGCCGCCGTGCAGGACCTCGCCGACCAGATGCACTGGATCGTGATGGTCGTCATCGCCCTCGCCGTGGGCGTCGGGGCGGGACTCATCAACGGCATCGTCATCGCCTACGGCAACGTCGTCGCCTTCATGGCGACGCTCGCGATGCTGGTGGCCGCCCGCGGCCTCGCCGAGATCCTCGCCGACCGCCGCACTCTCGTCGTGGAGGATCGCGGCTTCGTCACCTTCATGAACGCCGACATCCTGGGCATCGACATCCTGATCTGGATCTTCGCGATCGTCGCCGTACTCGGATGGGTGCTGCTGAACCGCACCACGTTCGGCCGCCGCACCGTCGCGATCGGCGGCAACCGCGAAGCCGCACGCCTGGCCGGCATCAACGTGCGGCGCCACACCATGTGGCTCTACGCGCTGGCCGGACTGAGCGCGGGCATCGCCGCGGTCATGATGCTGGGTCGCACGACCGCCGGCAGCTCCACGAACGGGCTGTTCTACGAACTCGACGCCATCGCGGCGGTGGTGGTCGGCGGCACCCTCCTGCTCGGCGGGCGCGGCACCGTCACCGGCACCGTCTTCGGGGTGCTCATCTTCACGACACTCACGAACGTGTTCGTGCAGCTCAACCTGTCGTCGTCGGTGCAGCAGGTCGCGAAGGGTGTGATCATCGTCGTCGCGGTGCTGCTGCAGCAGCGTTTCACCCGATCGACCGGACGTTCCGGATGATGAGCGGGCCGCGAGAGGGCCGGCCGCACCGGCTCGTCTCGCGGTCAGGCACCCCGCAACGCGGGGCGTAATCTGGCAACCACGGGGACTCGGCGTGCACGTGCCTACCCGGGACCGATCGATCGAAGCCGGGAACAGAGATGGCCACCGACACCTCCCGCGCCCCCTCGGGCGTCACGGAACTCTTCCAGCTCCTTCGCGACGGGGCGCCTCGCACCCGCGCCGAGCTCGCCAAGTCCACCGGGCTGGCGCGTTCGACCGTCGCCATGCGCGTCGACGAGCTGATGCGCATGGGGCTGATCGCCCCCGTCGCGGATGCCGTCTCCACCGGCGGGCGTCCGCCATCCCAGTTCGCGCTCAATCCGGCGGCACGGGTCGTGCTGGCCGCCGACATCGGCGCCTCGCACGCGACCGTCGCGGTCACCGACCTCGCCGGCAGCATCCTCGCCGAGCACAGCGAACCGCTCGACGTGACGCTCGGACCGGAGGTCGTGCTCACCTGGCTGTGGGAGAGCGGGCAAGGGCTGCTCGCCGGCCTCGGGCGCGATGAGCGGAGCGTGGCCGCCGTCGGCATCGGCGTGCCCGGGCCCGTCGAGCACTCCACCGGGCGCCCGGTCAACCCGCCGATCATGCCCGGCTGGGACCGCTTCGACATCCCCGGCTGGCTGCAGGCGCACCTGCCCGTTCCGGTGCTCGTCGACAACGACGTGAACATCATGGCGCTCGGCGAACGTGCCACCGCCTGGCCGGGCGTGGATCATCTGCTGTTCGTGAAGGTGGCCACCGGAATCGGGGCCGGCATCATCTCCGGCGGCACCCTGCAGCGCGGCGCCCAGGGATCGGCCGGCGACATCGGGCACGTCCAGGTCGCGCGCGGCGCAGATGTGCCGTGCACGTGCGGTAACCGCGGATGCCTCGAAGCCCTCGCCGCGGCTCCGGCGCTCGCGCGACAGCTGCGCGCACACGGCCTCGACGCGCACTCGGGCAACGACGTGATCGAGCTCGTCAAGCGCGGCAACATCGAAGCGATCCAGGCCGTCCGCCAGGCCGGCCGCGACATCGGCGAGATGCTGACGGTCGCCGTCAGCTTGATCAATCCCTCGGTCATCGTGATCGGCGGGTCGATGGCGCGCGTCGGAGAGCACCTCATCGCCGGGGTCCGCGAGGCCGTCTACACCCGCTCGATGCCGCTCGCGACCGAGCACCTCGCGATCGTGCACTCCGCAACGGGGGCGAAGGCCGCGATCCTCGGCGCGAGCATGCTCGCCGCCGAGTATGCCCTCTCGCCCGAGGGCCTCGCCCGCGGCTTCGCCGTCGGCTGACCCGCCCGCATCCGCCGGCGGGCCCGAAACCCGCGAGACGGCAGTTCGGCGTCGAGACGTCGATCGCGAGCCAACGTCTCGTTGCGAAACTGCAGTCTCGCGGATGGTGGGGGGGGTCAGGCCAGCGCGTGGCGGAGGAGGGCGTCGGCGTTGCCGCCGAGCACTCGCGCAGACACGTCGTCGGGCAGGGCAGCGCGGCGCACCTCACCGACCGGATCCTCCGACCCCATATCGAACGGGAAGTCGCTGCCGAGCACGACCTGACTCGCGCCGACGCTCTCGATGAGGCGGCGGAGCGCGAGCGGATCGTGCACGACCGTGTCGAACCAGATCCGCTCGAGGTAGGAGGACGGCGGATGCTGGCAGCCGCGCGCATCCGGACGCACCCGCCACGCGTGATCGGAACGCCCGATCACTGTCGGCAGGTAGCCGCCGCCGTGAGCGGCGACGATGCGGAGACCCGGGTGCCGGTCGAGGACGCCGGAGAAGATCAGGTGCGACAGCGCCACAGCGTTCTCGGTCGGCTGCCCGACGGTATTCGCGAGATAGAAGCGATCGAGCCGCTCGTCGAGGCTGCAGCCGAACGGATGCAGGAACACGACGCAGCCAAGTTCCGCCGCGCGCGCCCAGAACGGCTCGAGGCGCGGGTCCGACAACTCGACGTCTTCCGCGAACGACGAGATCTCAACGCCGGCGAGCCCCCGGCCGAGCACGGCATCGTCGAGGCATTCGACGATGCGTTCCGGATGCTGCAGCGGCACGAGCCCGAGTCCCACCAGCCGCTCGGGGTCGTGCGACACGTGCGCCGCGATCAACCGGTTGGCCTCGACGGCCGCCCAGACGGCGAGCCCCTCCGGAGCCCAGGGGTAGAAGTGGTTCGGCGAGGCGCTGACCCACTGCCGGTCGACGCCCTGCGCGTCCATCGCGGCCAGTCGAACACCCACGTCGGTGAGCTTCGGGATGCGGGCGCCGACCATCGGACCGGAGACGGCCTGGCTCTCCGGTCCGTTCCGGCGAGCCTCGAGCTCGGACGCGGCGCGCACGAGATCGGGAACCCGCCGTTCGATCTCGGCGTGCAGCCCGGGCATCAGCAGGTGCGCGTGCACATCGGTGACCCGGGTCATGCGGGCTGTGCCATCAGGTGCGCGGTCGCGAAGATGAGCCCGGGGGCATCCGCATCCCGATTTCCGTCGAGCTGCCACTGCCCGAGCTGCACGGACGCCTCGACGACCGCCGACGCCCGCGGCACCCGGCGCGCGTGGAACTCGTCCCAGAGCGATTGGTCGACGGCGTCGGCGGCGAGCAGCAGTTCGCTCAGCACGACCGCGTCCTCGAGCGCCTGGGCCGCGCCCTGCGCGATCGTCGGCGGGCAGCTGTGCGCCGCGTCCCCGATGACGACGACGCGTCCGCGGTTCCAGGCGCCCTCGATCAGATGCGCGGTGAACCACGTGTAGTTGACCCGCGAACCGGCGGCGAGGTCGGCGCGCACCGAGTTCCAGGGCCCGCCGTATGCGCGCGACTCCTCGAGCATGATCTGGGCCGCATCCGCATCCGTCACCCCTTGGCGGTCCTGCGCCTTTTCGACGAGGAACGCGTACATCGTGTCGTCTCCGGTGGGCGTGTAGCCCGCGATGTAGACGGGGCCCCCGTAGTACAGCTCCGTCCGCTCGACCTCGGCCGGTCGCGAGACGAGGGTGCGCCAGATTCCCATGCCGGTGGGCTGCGGTTTCGTGTCGATTCCGATGAGGTCGCGCACCGTGGAGTTCAGCCCGTCGGCGCCGATCAGCAGGTCGTACACCCCGGCGGACTGCTCGCCGAGGAAGACCTCGACCCCGTCGTCGTTCTGGGCGAGGCCGGTCACCTTCGCACCGAAGCGGATGCTGACCCCTGCCCGCGCGGCGTGCGCGTGCAGGATGGCGGCGAGGTCGGGGCGGTACATGCCCATCCCCGCCGGGTAGTCGGGTCCGCCGGTCTGCACGTCGGGCAGCTCCGCGACGATCGGCGCATCCGGCCCGGGCGCTCGCAGGGTCAGCCCGGTGAAGGGGTACCCCTGGGCGCGGGCGTCGTCCCAGACGCCGAGCAGGTCGAGGGCGCGCAGCGAGTTGCCCTGCAGGGTGATGCCGGAACCGAGGATGCTGACCTCGGGCTTCTCCTCGAAGACATCGACGGTGACGCCCGCGCGGGCGAGCAGGATGGCGGCGGCGAGCGCGGCGGCGCCACTGCCGGCGATGGCGACCTTCTGGACTGCGGTCATGTCAGAACCTCTCTGTTCTGGAGAATGCGGGAACGGCGATCACGCGCGGAGCGGTCACGCCGGGGCGATCACGGGGTGGTCACACGGATTCGTCGGCGACGCAGCGCACCGTCTGGGTGCCGAGGCCCGCGATCGTGCCCGTCATGACGTCGCCGTCGCGGAGGAAGCGCTTCCAGTGCTGGCCGTTTCCGGCCGGGCTCCCGGTGAGCAGGATGTCGCCCGGAAGCAGCGGCATGGTCTGCGACGCGCCCGAGACGAGGGCGGCGATGTCGAACAGCAGGTCGGACGTCGACGCATCCTGCATGGTCTCGCCGTTCAGCGCGAGATGCAGGCGGGCGTCGTTCGCCTCGACGAGGTGCGCCGGCACGAGGAAGGGTCCGGTCGGCAGAAAGCCGGGCGCGTTCTTGGCGCGATACCAGTCGGTGCCGATCTCCTTCATGTCTTTCCGGAAGACGAGGTCGCGCGTGGTGACGTCGTTGACGATCGTGTACCCCGCGATGTGGGATGCCGCATCCGCCCGCGAGACGCGGAACGCCTCGCGCCCGATGACGACGGCGAGTTCGAGTTCCCAGTCGTGCACGTCGCTGTAGGCGGGCAGCACGAGCGGCACGTCGTCGCCGACGACGCACGCGGGCAGCCCGATGAAGAAGTACGGTTCGCCGTTCGCGGCGCGATCGTCCATCATCTTCGCCGCGAACTCGCGCGCTTCTTCCGGCGTGCGGTCGCTGGTGTTCGTGAGGCCGGCGGCCACCAGTTCGATCACGTGCTGCCGGTAGTTCGCACCCGTCTGCAGCACCTGCCGCGGCTCGACCGGCGCCGTGAGCACGACATCGGCGAGCGGTCGCCACGGACCGTCGGCCTGCGCGAGCGCGGCGAGGCGGTCCCAGTCCGGTGCCGCGAGGAACCCGTTCAGGTCTGCTGCGCCGAGGTCTTCGGCGTCCAGCGGACGGATGCGGTCGCCCGCGACGAGCCCGAGACGCACCGCATCCCCCTCCCGGTACCGGGCGAGCGCGAACGGTGCGTCGAGTGTTGACGTCGTCATGATTCCTCCTCGATTCGTGACGGGTGGAACCCGGGGGCGACCGCTGCCGCCCCCGGGTCGGGGATCATCCCTGGCCGTGCCGCGCGTACGGGTTCAGCAGGGCGTCCCGGATCTCGTCGGGCACGCCCTCCTCGGTCGCGGACGGACCGTCGGCGGGCGGGAACGACTCCGTCATCGACATCGGCATCGCGCCGTTGCGGTAGAAGTTGTTCGATCCCTGGGAGGGACGCCAGGTGTTGGGCTCCCAATCCGGCACGTAGTTGCGGTAGCCCCCGGTGTTGAGCTCGATCCGGAGGCTCGACGGCTCGCGGTAGTAGAGGAAGTTCTGCTCGCCGATGCCGTGGATCGACGGACCGTACTCGATCGGGATGCCGCGTTCGAGAAGCACGTCGGCGGCGATCAGGAGCTCTTCGCGGGTATCGACCCAGAACGCGTAGTGGTTGATGCGTCCGGCTCGCGAGGATCCGTCGAGAACGACCCCGAGGTCGTGCGACTTCTCGTTGGTGGTGAGCACCGAGAACACCGAGATCGGCGCGTCATCCAGCACCGTCTTGGCCATGATCCGGAAGCCGAGCACCGTGTTGTACCAGGCCGCGAACCCGTCCACATCGCTCGTCGCGATGGTGACGTGGTCGAGCTGACGCGGAGCGCCGGCGACGAGGCTCCGCTGCTCCGGGCGGTCGGGGTAGATCGAGGCCACGTGCGGTTCGGCGCGGTGGCGTTCCACATCCCAGTGCACCGTCATGCTGTGGCCCCACGGACCGATGAAGCGGTAGGCGCGGCCGATTCCGTAGCCGTCGAACCATTCGCCCTCGACACCGGCGGCCTCGACACGCTTCGCGACCTCCTCGAGCGCCTCCGGGCTCGACGTGCGCCATGCCATGGTCTCGAGCGCGGGCTCGTCGCCCGGCACGATCACGACGCTGTAGGCGTAGTAATCGCCCCAGCAGCGCAGGTACACGTTGCCGTCTTGGCGCGCGACCTCCGTCAGCCCGACGTTCTTCTTGTAGAACTCCACCGATGCCTCGACGTCGGGGGTGGTGACCGCGACGTAGGACAGGTGCGAGAGAAGTGTGATCATCTTCGATCGTTCCTTTCGAAAGGGCGACGACTCCGTGCCCAGGTCCACTATGCGAGGCGAATCGATATCAGGGAATCCACGGTTGGCTATCTCGCGCATCGACGCGGCTGATACATTGGCCGCACCCAACCGGAGGAACACACCGTCGTGTCCGAACCCGCATTGCTGTCCCGCCTCGACCTCAACCTGCTCGTGTCGCTCGACGCGCTGCTCACCGAGCGGAGCGTCACCCGCGCCGCCGAGAGCCTGCGCCTGAGCCAGCCCGCGCTGAGCGCGTCGCTCGCGCGACTGCGCGCGCACTTCAACGATCCGATCCTGGCGCGGCGCGGCAACACCTACGAGCTCACGCCGTTCGCCCTGCGGCTCACCGACCACACGACGACCGCGCTCGAAGCCGCCCGCCGGGTGTTCGAGAGCCGGGCGGCCGGGTCGTTCGCGCAGTCCACCCGCGAGTTCTCGATCTACGGCTCCGACTACGGCTTCGCCACCATCGGCCCGGTCGCCTCAAGGCTCGCGAGCGAGCGATCCCCCGGGGTCCGCTTCCGATTCATGCTGCACACGCCCGCCGTCGTCGAAGACGCGAGCAATCGACTGCGCTCGGTCGACGCGATGATCCTTCCGCACGGGTTCCTCGCCGACCTGTCGTTCACCGACCTCTGGCACGACGACTGGGTCGCTGTCGTCGCCGATGACAACCCGCACGTCGGCGACCGGCTCGAGATGGCCGACCTCGGGACGCTGCCGTTCGTGCTGACCTACGCATCGCGTAGCGCGTTCACCTCGGTGAGCCGGCAGATCCAGCAGCTCGGCATCGAACCGCGGATCGACGTCGTCGTGGAGAGCTTCCTGAGCCTGCCGCACTTCGTGCGCGGCACGGAACGCGTCGGCCTCATCCAGAGCGCGCTCGCCCCGATGGCCGGAGAGGTCAGCGGCATCCGCGTCGTCGACCTGCCGTTCGCCGCGACTCCGCTGCTGAACGCGCTGTGGTGGCATCCGGTGCACGAACGGGATCCGGAACACGCGTGGATGCGGGCGCTGTTCGCCGAGGCGGGCGCGGTCGTCGCGGCGGGCGACCACGCCGCCTGACGGGGCTGCCGGCCGCAGCTCGGCACGCGGCCCGGCCCGGAATGCGCGGCCGCGACTGGGCACGCGGCGGCCCGGCCCCGCGGCTCGACCCGGAGGAGGGGCACCGGACGACGCCCAAGCGCCCCTCCTTCGGCCGGCGTTCAGGCGGCGACGGTCTCTTCCGCCGGCGCCTCGACGACGGGCGCTCGACGCAGGGCGACGGCGACCAGCACGGCGACGACCGCTGCCGCGATGCCGACGACACCGACTGCCGTGCCGAGCGAGCCCAGCACCCCCGAGAGCACGCCCATCAGCACCGGCGTCAGGAACTGACCGAAGTAGAAGGCCGCGGTCCACCATCCGGTGACGCGACCGCGCTCGGCGAACGTCGTCGTCGCGACCACCCACTTCACGAGCGACGGCAGCAGCAGGCCCGATCCGAACGACGCGATGACCGCGCCGACGACGAGGCCCGGGAGGGCGGGCACGGCCCACACGATCAGCATCCCGATCGCCTGCAGTGCGAACCCGATCGGCAGCAGCAGCCGTTCCCCCCGCTTCGCCAGCCGGGCGAAGGTGATTCCGCCGGCCGCGGTGGCGAGCGAGGCGACCGCCGCGACGCCGCCGATCGTCGACGTCTCCGTCGCCGGGACGCCGGTACCGACCACGAGGTAGCTGACCTCGATGATCATGACGTAGAAGGCGAATCCGCCGAACACCGACACGATGAGCGGCACGGCGATGCGGCGCCACGGCACGGGCGGGCGCTGGGCGACCTCGACGGCGGCCTTGCCGGATGCGGCGCGCGGTTCCCACAGCGCGAAGATCATCGGGATGCCGATCACGAGGCTGATGGCGTACACCCAGAACGGAGTGTGCCATCCGCCGACACCGAGTGCGCCGCCGAGCACGATGAACACGGTCGCGGCGAGGGTCGTGGTGATGGTCTGCGCGGCCAGGTAGCGGTTGCGCCGCTGCTCATGGAAGTAGTCGACGATGAGCGTCGTGCAGACGGTCATGATCGCGGCCTCGCAGATGCCGACGAGCACGCGGCTGATCAGGATCTCGGGGAGCCCCTCCAGCCACGCCGGAGCCGTGCCGACGAGCGCGTAGGCGAACATCGCGATGATCAGCAGAGTCTTGCGCCCGAGACGATCGACGACCTGGCCGGCGAACGGCGCGAAGATCGCGATCATCAGCGCGGGCAGCGCGACGATCATCGGCACGAGCACTTCCGAGCCCTGCACGTCCGCGAAGTGGGCGGACAACTGCGGCAGGACAGGGGTGATCAGCACGGAGCCGAGAACGGGCATGCAGCTGCCGGCCAGCAGGAGGATGCCCTGCCAGGTACCGGCACGAGCGGTGCGGTGGGTCGTGGTGGATGCGGACGTCATCGTCTATGCTCCTCGGGATCAGGACAGCGCCCGCGTTCCCCACGCGAACACCGCGCCCCGCGACAGTGCGGTGGCGCGTCCATTCGACTGCGACGGCCGCATCCGCGGAAGACGTGATCACTGATCCGCACCATCAGCGGAGCCGATGCGCGCGCACGGTCCGCATCCGCGAGACGGGTTCTTCGCGCCGAAACAGCGGGGTAAGCCCCCGGTCTCGGCGCGAAGATCCCGTCTCACGGTTCTCGGGCGGCGGTCACGCGGGAGCGGGAGCGGGAGCGGGAGCCTCAGCCTCGAGCGTCGATGCGGGAACCCGGATGGCGGCGCGGCTGCGGAAGTGGCCCGCGAGCGCGAGCAGGATGCCGCCCGCCGCCCAGGCCGCGAGCGTCAGCCACTGCGCAGAGGTGTCGGCCGCCGGGAAGTACGCGACCGACCGCAACAGCGTGCTCGAGGCGCCCGGCACGAAGTACTGGCCGATCGCACCCCACGGCTGCGCGAGGAACTGCCACGGAAGGGCCGCGCCCGAGATCGGATTGCCGACGAGCATCGTGAGGATGGCGCCGGCCGCGACGCCCGGCGTGCCGATGAGCGCGGTGAAGCCGACGATCAGCGCCGACGTCCCCAGCACCGAGATACCGATCACGAGCGCGATCGTCGCGTAGTCGCCCGGGACGAATCCGAACCAGGTGTGCAGCACGAGCGACAGGATGAGTCCGCTCGCCACCGCGAAGCCGCCGAGCGCGACCAGGCGGCGGATGACGCCGACCACCAGCAGTGAGATCACGATGCCGCCGATCATGCCGCCCATCGTCAGCGGGAAGGCCGCCGCCGTGAGCCCCGTGCCGTTCGGGTCGTCGGCGGAGAGCGGAACGATCGGCGTCACGGCGACCGTGACCGCATCGGCGTCTCCGCCCGCGGCGGCGACCTGCGCGCTCAGCTGAGCCTGCAGCTGCGCCGCGAGTCCGCCGAGCTGCTGCGAAACGGCGGTGCTGGCGGCGGGCGCCGTCAACACCTCGGGCGCGTTCGGCGCCTCGTTCAGCACGATCGCGCCGTAGGTGTGGCGCTCCTCGATCTGCGCGACGGCGGCATCGCGATCGGACGCCTCCGTGAGGTCGAAGACCCCGGGCGCGCTCGCGTCGAGGGCGTCCTCGAACGCGGCGACCGCATCCGCCGACCCGACGATGCCGAGCGGCACATCGTGCGCGCCCGCGGTTTTCGAGGGCCACAGGAACGCGAGCACGACGAGGGTGACGATCAGGGCGCCGATCACGCCGATGCCGACGGACAGGGACCACTTGGTGTGCGGGCGCACGGACATGACGACTCCAAAGAGAATGACTGATCTTTTTGAAGAATGCTAGCAGAACGATTATTCTGTGAACATGCCCCGGCTCACCGACCCCGTCCGCCAACAGCGCATGACCCGGATCGCGGATGCGGCGCAGCGCTGCTTCGCCCGCGAGGGCTTCGCCGGAACATCCATGGCCGACATCATCGCCGAGTCGGGAATGTCAGCCGGCTCGATCTACTCGCACTTCACCGGGAAGACCGACCTCGCCCGCTTCACCGCCACCGCGATGCTCGAGAAGCGTCGCACCTCGCTCGCCGAGCTGACCGCGAGCGGGGGCACGCCCACCCCGCTGCAGGTGCTCACCCGCCTCTACGGCGACATCGCGCACCCCGGCGTCGCCCCGATCCTCGTGCAGCTCTGGGCCGAGGCCCCTCACAACCCCGACCTCGCAGAACTCGCACACCACAAGTTCACGGAGATCCGCCGTCTCCTGCAGGGAACGCTCCGGCCGTGGGCCGACACGCAGGGCCCGGATGCGGAACGCCTCGCCTCGGACGCCGCCGACACGATCATGCTCCTGTTTCAGGGCATCGTGATCCGGGGCAGCATCGATCCTGATGCCGACAGCGACGCCCTGCTCCGCGCCGTGTCGAGACTTCTGCGCTGACGGGACAGGCGCTCAGACGAGGCGCGAGTCGGCTTCGATCCGCGCCGTCGCCGCGCGCAGCAACGGCAGGTACGTGCCCGTCAGGGTCTCGATCGGGGCCCGAGTGCTGCTCGTGGAGACATTGACGGCCGCCGACACCGCACCGTCCTTGTCGTGCACGGGCACCGCGATCGACCGCAGCCCGGCTTCCAGCTCGCCATCGACGACGGCGAAACCCTGCGTCCGCACGCGCGCGAGTTCATCGCGCAGACCGTCGAGGTCGGTGAGGGTGCGCGGCGCACGGGCCTGGAGGTCGGATGCGGCGAGCACCGCATCCGCCTCCGCCGGGTCGAGCCCCGCGAGCAGGACGCGCCCCATACTCGTCGCGTACGCGGGAAACCGGGTGCCGATCGTGATGCGGACGCTCATGATGCGACGCGTCGGCACGCGCGCGATGTAGACGATGTCGGTCCCGTCGCGCACCGCCGCCGACACGCTCTCCTCGACCTCACGCGACAGGATCTCGAGGTGCGGCTGCACGATCTCCGGCAACGACAGCGCCGACAGATAGCTGAACCCGAGCTCGAGCACGCGGGGCGTGAGCGCGAACTGCCGGGCATCGCTTCGCACGTAGCCGAGGGTCTCCAGGGTGTGCAGGAACCGCCGCGCCGCCGCGCGCGGCAGACCGGTGCGCCGCGCGACATCGCTCAGCGACAGGGCAGGATGCTCCGCATCGAACGCGCGGATGACGGCGAGACCGCGCGCGAGCGACTGCACGAACTCGCCAGTCGCGCCCGCATCCGCGGATCCTGAGTCACTCACCGGTCCATCCTCCCCCGTCGGCGCGATCCGCGACGACCCGATGCGGTGCGGTGCCGGGCCGCGTGCTGCGGCTCCGCGACCCAGCGGCACGTGGCACGCGGCGCGCGGGTCGGGGCTCAGCGTTCGAGAACGACGGCGAGACCCTGCCCGACGCCGATGCAGATCGCGGCGACCGCGACGCCGCCGCCACGGCGGACGAGTTCGTGCGCCGCGTGTCCGATGATGCGGCCGCCCGAGGCCCCCAGGGGGTGCCCGATGGCGAGAGCGCCGCCGTGGATGTTGAGGTTCGTCGGATCCAGGTCGGGCCAGAGCTTCGCGCACGCCAGTGACTGCGCGGCGAAGGCCTCGTTCAGTTCGACGAAGTCCACATCCGCCCAGGTACGACCGGCCCGCGCGAGCGCACGGTTCGCTGCTTCCACGGGGGCGACCCCGAACACATCGGGATCGTTGCCGAACACACCGCGCCCCGTGATTCGGGCCAGCGGCTCGACGTCGAGCGCACCCTCCGCGCCCAGCAGTACGGCCGACGCACCGTCGTTGATCGGCGAGGAGTTGCCGGCCGTCACCGAGCCGTCCTTCGCGAACAGCGGCTTCAGACCGGCCATCTTCTCCGGCGTCGTGTCGGGGCGGATGCTCTCGTCGCGCGCGAGCTCATACCCGTCGACCTGCACGATCTCGCCGTCGTAGATTCCGGCCGCCCACGCATCGGCGGCCCGGCGGTGGCTGAGTAGGGCGAACGCGTCCTGCTCCTCTCGGGAGATCCCGTAGATCTGCGCGAGCTTCTCTGCGGACTCCCCGTTCGAGATCGTCCAGTCCGACCGGAGGGCGGGGTTCACCATCCGCCATCCGATCGCCGTGTTCCACATCGTGGGGTTGCCGGCCGCCGGCCACGGCTTCGGCGACTTCTCCACGACGAAGGGCGCGCGGCTCATCGACTCGACGCCGCCCGCCAGCACGATAGCGGCGTCACCGGTCTCGATCGCCCGCGACCCCTGGATCACGGACTCGACCGACGACCCGCAGAGCCGGTTCACCGTCACGCCGGGAACGCTCGAGGGAAAGCCCGCCAGAAGCGCGCCGAAGCGTGCGACGTTGCGGTTGTCTTCGCCGGCCTGGTTGGCATCGCCGAAGATCACCTCGTCGATCCGGGCCGGGTCGAGTCCGGCGCGCTCGGCGGTCGTGCGCATGACGAGCGCCGCGAGGTCGTCGGGGCGGACGCCCGACAGTGCCCCACCGGCGCGCCCGAACGGCGTGCGGACGGCGTCGTAGATGTAGGTACCGGTCATCGGTTCATCCCTTCGGAAGCGGCGGGCCGCGGGGACGCGGCGTCGATCAGGTCGAGCCCGGTTAGAGCCCGCAAGTCGTCGATCGTGTTCTCACCGAACAGCTCGCGAACGGCGAACCCCTCGGCCGTCACATCGAACACGGCGTGATCGGTGTAGACCCGCGAGACGCAGCCGACACCGGTGAGCGGATAGGTGCACTCGGCGACCAGCTTGGAGCCGCCCGTCTTGGTGAGCAGGTCGGTCATGACGTAGACGTCCTTCGCGCCGATCGCGAGATCCATCGCACCGCCCACCGCGGGAATCGCGCCGGGCTCACCCGTCGACCAGTTCGCCAGGTCGCCGTTCTGCGCGACCTGGAACGCGCCGAGCACGCACACGTCGAGATGACCGCCGCGCATCATCGCGAACGAGTCGGCGTGATGGAAGTACGCCGCCCCGGCCAGCGCCGTGACCGGCTGCTTGCCCGCGTTGATCAGGTCGGGATCGATCCGTCCGGCCTCCGGCGCGGGCCCCATCCCGAGCAGTCCGTTCTCGGTGTGCAGGATGATCTCGTCGCCCGCGGGAAGGAAGTTCGCGACGAGGGTCGGCGCCCCGATGCCGAGGTTGACGTAGGCGCCCTCCGGGATGTCGGCGGCGATCCGCCGGGCCAGATCGTCGCGCGAGATGCGGGTGGTCATCGTGCATCCTCCTTCGAGGCGGGGGCGGGCGCGGGGTCTGTCGTGGCGGCGGAGGCGGGCGCGGGCGCGGCGTTCGGGCGGCCCTCGATGTCGACGCCGCCGACGAAGGCACCATCCTCCAGCCAGCGGCGGGATCCGACCGCAACCAGGCGGTCGACGAAGATTCCCGGGGTCACGACGGTCTCGGGGTCGAGTTCACCGAGCGGCACGACCTCGTCTACCTGCACGATCGTGGTCGTCGCGGCCGTCGCCATCACGGGCCCGAAGTTCCGCGCCGTCTCGCGGAACACCAGGTTGCCCCAGCGGTCTCCGCGGAGGGCGCTGATCAGGGCGAAGTCCGCGCGGATCGGATACTCCAGCACGTACTCGCGCCCCTCGATCACCCGGGCTTCCTTCCCTTCGGCCAGCACGGTTCCCACCCCCGTGGGCGAGAAGAATGCTCCGATGCCCGCCCCGGCGGCACGGATGCGCTCGGCGAGGTTGCCCTGCGGCACGATCTCGAGCTCGATCTCACCGGCGCGGTACAGGCCGTCGAAGACCCAGGAATCGCTCTGACGCGGGAACGAGCAGATGATCTTGCGCACGCGCCGCTTCGCGAGCAGCGCCGCGAGTCCGGTATCGCCGTTGCCCGCGTTGTTGTTGACGATGGTCAGGTCGCTCGCCCCCTGGGCGATGAGCGCGTCGATGAGTTCGACGGGCTGCCCGGCGCGGCCGAATCCGCCGATCATCACGGTCGCGCCATCCGGAATTCCGGCGACGGCGGCGTCGACGTCGGTCACGGTCTTGTCGATCACGGTGCTCCCTCGCTCGTGCGTCGTGACGCCGGCGGGGCCGGCGACCTTGCACCTGGTGTTCGCTGTGCGAACGTGCGTGCGTATGATGAACACTTTACCCGCAGAGTGGGTCATGCACCAGCCCCTCGTGCGCGCTCCGGCACGCAGCGACGCCCCGCGAGACCGCTACACGGGTCGCACGAGGCCACTCCACGGGTCGTCGCGGGGCGCTCGAGGCGCCGATAGGTCGTGAGTCGTCGGACCGGTGGGGCAGAAGTGAACCAACGGGACGCATGCGACGCCCCAGCACCGCCGAATCCGACGACTGCGGACCCAACCGGGCCGGCCTCACCGAAATCCGACGGGCGAAGACCCGTCCCGCACCCGCGAGCCCACTGCGACCGGCGGCGAGCTACGACCGGCGAAGACAGGCGGCCGGACGGACCGACGGGTCATGAGTCGTCGGACCGGTGGGGCAGAAGTAGACCAGTGGGACACCTGTGCCGCTTCCCCGTCACCGAATCCGACGACTGCGGACCCACCCGGGCTCGACGCCGCCGAATCCGACGACTGCGGGCACGCCCGGGCCCGCGTTACCGAAATCCGACGACGGCGAACCCACACGGGCCCGCGCCGCGGATCACTCGGCCGCGAAGACGTCCGTCGCGATGCGGAAGGCGGTGTTGGCCGCCGGCACGCCGCAATAGATCGCCGACTGCAGGATGACCTCGACGATCTCGTCCTGCGTCAGACCATTGCGGATCGCTGCGCGCAGATGCATCGCGAGCTCTTCGTGATGCCCGAGCGCGATGAGGGCGGTGAGCACCGCAACCGACCGCTCGCGGCGGGCGAGTCCCGGCCGCGACCAAATATCGCCCCACGCGTAGCGGGTGATGAGGTCCTGGAAGTCCGCGGTCAGCGGCACGGTTCCAGCAACCGCGCGGTCGACGTGCGCGTCGCCGAGCACGTCGCGGCGCACCGCCATGCCCTGCGCGTGGCGTTCCGCATCGGTGAGTCCGTCGGGTCGGGTCATGCGCGGTGTCCTTCCGGGAGGCTGCCGAAGAAGTCGAGCAGCGCGGATGCGGTGGCCTCCGGCTGCTCGGCCGGCGGGAGGTGTGCGGCGCCCTCGATGACGTCGGCGCTGCCGCCGGGCACGCCGGCCGCGATCTCGACCGCCTTCGCTTCGGGGGCGACCTGGTCGAAGCGCCCCCAGAGCGCCCGGATCGGCACCCGGATCTCGGACAACCGCGAGCGCACGTCGTACGCGGCGAGCGCCTCGCAGCAGAGGGCGTATCCCTCGTCGTCGGCGTTCTGCAGGGCGTGCAGCAGCCGCCCGCTCAGGTCGGGTTCGCGCTCGATCGACCCGGGCGCGAACCAGCGCTGGGCAGAACTCACGATGAGCGACGACGTGGACTGCGCGCGCACCTGCGCCGCGCGGGCGTGCCAGGAGTCCGGGTCACCGAGCACCGCGCCGGAGGCGACGATCGCCGCGCCCGCCACGAGGCCCGGATGCCGCAGCGCGAGCGCGAGTCCGGTCGCGCCGCCGAGCGACACTCCGGCGTACAGGATGCGGTCCGCGCCCTGGGCCCGTGCCGCCTCCGCGACGGCGTCCGCGAGCTCGCCGACGGTGAAGGGCGACGTCGGATGCGGCGACTCCCCGTGCCCCGGCAGATCCCAGGCGGTGACGCGGTAGCGCGCGCGGAGGGCGGGCGCAGCCGCCTCCCACAGGATCGTGGACGTGCCGAGCGACGGCCCGAGAACGAGCAGCGGCGCGGCCGACGGCCCCTCGGGGTCGGTCAGGGTGATGGTGGGCACAGTCATTGCGCGCTCTCCGCCTCAGCCGCGGAGCCGGGCGACACGTCGGTCGAAGGCGCCGGCGCGCCAGAAACCGGCAAACCACGACCCGGCAAACCACGCGTCGGCGCGTCAGAACCCGGAGCCCCCGCCGGCTCGCCGGGGTGGGTGGCCGCCGGCTCGTCTGCGTAACTCCTCCACAACACGCCCGAATCGTCCACTGGGGCCGCATGCGCAGGATCTGGAGGAGTTGTCGCCGCCGCACGCACCGCACCGTCGACGAGCTCCCCGGCCAGCCCGGTGTAGTGCGCCGGATCGAGCAGGTCGTCGACGCCATCCGCCGGATGCGTCGCGCCCGGCGCGCGATCGACCGCCGCCTCGAGCGCCACCGCGACGAGCGCCCGCAGGTCGCTGCCGCGGCCGGCGTCGCGGACAATGCGCGCGACCTCGTCGGAGCCGAGGAGCGGGGTCAGGGCGAGCGAAAGGCGTTCGGCGACGACGAGGCCGCCGGTCGCGGCCAGGTTCCGGGCAGTCGCCGCGGCGTCGACGCGGAGGCCCGCCACGAGCGACACCCCGGTCGCCGTGGCGCCGAGCGCGAGGCGCAGCAGCTCCCGCAGCGTCGGCCACTCCGCGTGCCAGGCTCCGTCCGGACGCTCGTCCGCCGCCAGCGCCGCGGCCAGGTGCAGGGTCGCGGCGAGCTGCGGGGCCCGTAGTGCCGCGGAGCGGATCAGCACGGATGCCGCGGGATTCTGCTTCTGCGGCATCGCGCTCGAGCCGCCCCCCGCCCCCTCGGCCAGCTCACCGATCTCGGTGCGGCTGAGGGTGGCGACGTCGGTCGCGAGTTTGCCGAGGGCGTCGATCGCCTGCACCAGCGCATCGCCGAGCTCGGTGACCGGCCAGCGCTGCACGTGCCACGGGGCGTCCGGGACGGCGAGCCCGAGCTCACCGGCGAACGCGGCGGGGAGGGCGGCGGCCGCATCCGCTCCGCCGATCTCGACGAACGCGGCGAGGGTGCCGCCGGCTCCGCCGAGCTGCGCGGGAAGCGCCGCCAGAGTCTCATCGAGCCGGATGCGGGCGCGCCGCACACCGCGCAGCCAGCCCGCCGCGCGGGCGCCGACGGTGGTGGGCACGGCGTGCTGCGTGAGCGTTCGGGCGGCGGCGGCGACGTCGCGGTGCGTCGCGGCGAACACGGCGAGCCGCTGCTCGGTCTCCCGCATCGCGGTCTGCACCGTCGCCCCGGCCCGCTGCGAGACGAGCATGAGCGCGGAGTCGAGGATGTCCTGGCTCGTCGCACCGCGGTGCACCCACGCGCGCGTCTCGAGCGGCACGCGCTCCTTCAACGCCCCGACGAGCGGAATGACGGGGTTCCCGCCGGCCACGGATGCGGCGACGATCCGCGCGAGCGTGATCCCGCCGGCGACGGCCAGGGAATCCGCGACCGCGACGGCGACCGCATCCGGTGCCGTTCCGACGGTCGCCCACGCGCGGGTGAGCGCGACCTCGACCTCGATGAGGGCCGCGAGGATCGCCGCGTCGGACACCTCCGCGTCGGCACCGACCGTGACGGGCGAGAGCAGTCCTTCGTCGAGGGCGCCGATCGGGTCAGAAGGCAAGGAACACGGTCTCCTTCTCGCCCTGCAATCGGATGTCGTGGCGGAGATATCCCTCGGGCGTTCGCGTCGCCACGAGCGTAGCGCGCTCGGCGTCGCTCAGCTCCGACAGCAGCGGGTCGGCCGCGAGCGCGGCCGCGTCTTCGGGCAGGTAGATGCGGGTGTGCAGCTTGTTCGGCAGCCCGCGCGCGAACACGACGACGGCGAAGAACGGTGCTTTGCCGGGCTCGGCGCCGGGGTTGCGCGTCCAGAACTCGTAGCGTCCTTCGTCGGTCGTGAACGCGCGACCGAAACCGGTGAAGGTGTGGTCGTCGCGGCGGCGCGAGCCGCGCTCCCGCGAGATCGTGCCGTCGCTGTCGGCACCCCAGATCTCGACGCACGCGTCGGGGATCGGTGCTCCCGCACCGTCGTAGACCGTGCCGCCGACGACGATCGCGCCGGGGGTGTGCGGAAAGACGACCTCGTGCATCTTCGGGTACTGCAGGCCGAATGCGAAGAACGGGCCGATCGTCTGCCCGCCGGTGGGCGCGTGCGCGGCCGGTCCCCGGTCGTCGGCGATCGCGGCGCGTGCGCGGCTGAGGCCCGCCGCGCGGAAGTCCTCGGTGACCGACGGCGCGTCGCTCAGCCCGGTGTCGTTGCCGGTATCGCTCATGTCAGTGCTCTCCCTCGGGCTCGAACCACGTCGCATCCGGACCGTCGACGACGATGTCCCAGCGGTACCCCATCGAGAACTCGGGAACCGTCAGGTCGTGGTCGTACGTCGAGATCAGGCGGTCGCGGTCCTTCTGGTCGCGGATCGTGTTGTAGATCGGGTCGAGCGCGAACAGCGGGTCGCTCGGGAAGTACATCTGCGTGATGATCCGCTGCGTGAAGCCCGTGCCGAACAGCGAGAAGTGGATGTGCGCCGGCCGCCACGCGTTGATGTGGTTCTTCCACGGGTACGGCCCCGGCTTGATCGTGGTGAAGAAGTACTCGCCGTCCTCGCCGGTCACCATGCGCCCCGCGCCCGTGAAGTTCGGGTCGAGGGGAGCCGGATGCTGATCGCGCTGGTGAATGTATCGTCCGGCCGCGTTCGCCTGCCACACCTCGATCAGCTGGTTGCGCACCGGACGACCCCACGCGTCGACCACGCGGCCGGCGACCGTGATGCGCTCGCCCAGCGGTTCGCCGGAATGCTGCAGGGTGAGGTCGGCCTCGATCGCGGCGACGTCGCGCTGACCGTACGCCGGCGAGGACAGCTCGATCGTCTCGGGATCGACCAGGCGCGGGTTCTTCGTCGGATGGCGCAGCACGCTCGAGCGGTACGGCCGGAAGTCGTAGAGCGTGGTCGGCACCGACTCGCCGCGGGCGTCGCGCGCCGCGGCATCGGCGTGGAGCTCCGCGATCTCCGCGGTGATCTCACGCTGGCTGGGCATATCGGGCGAGGCGAGCAGCGACTCGGGCGCAGCGGCCTTGATGGCCTGCTCACTGGCGGCGCGAGCCGGATCGGCAGCGATCATGGGGTCTCCTTCGACGTTCCACACACGTGCACCCAGATTCGCACCGGAGGGCCCTCCCCTGGCATCGGCGTTCTCAATCAGTGGGAATCCGGATGCCGAAGCGCGCGCGTCAGATCCTTCGCGGCCTGCATCACGAGCGGGGCGAGGCGCCGCTCGTGATGGGCGTCGTCGAGATGAGCCACGATCCCGATGGCCGCCACCGGCAGGCCCGGCACGACGCCGAGTGCCGCGGCGACCGAGAAGTTGCCGAGCGTCATCTCCTCACGGGTGGTCGCGTACCCACGCCCCCGCGCCCGCTCGATATCTGCCCGCAGCCGCACCGGATCGGTGATCGACAACCGCGTCTCGAGCTCCAGCGGCGCCGCGAGGTACGCCTCGAGCCAGCCCTCGTCGCGCGTGGCGAGGAGCGCCTTACCGACGCCCGTCGCGTGCAGCGGGTGGCGCCCGCCGCTTCGGCTGATCGTCGGAACCGATCCGCGTCCCGTGATGCGCCCGACGAAGATGGCGGACGCGGCCGCCGGAGTCGGATCGTCGAGCACCGCGAGATGCACGTTCTCGCCCGTCGCCTCGTACAACCGCACCATGTGCGGCAGCGCGGTCTCGCGCAGGTGCGCCGCGAGCGGTGAGAGCTCGCCGATCTCCCACAGTCGCGCCCCCACGGCGTACCGATGTCCGGGGGTGCGCGTCAGCATCCCGAGCTCCACCATCATGCCGATCAGGCGGTGCACGGTCGACAGCGCGAGCCCCGAGCGGGCGGCCAGTTGACTCGCGGTGAGCTGCGGATCGTCGTCGGTGAAGGCGGCCAGCACGTCCATCGCCCGCCGCAGCACACCGTCACTCATGCCCGTCCCCTCCTCCGCCGAGGCTACCCGGGCGGAGGCGCCGGTGCCCGGGCGCGACCCCCGGCGCGCCCGGGCGCGACCCGCCGCGCGGCGCGGGTGCGACCCGCCGCCCTCCGCCGTGCGTCGCCTACGATCGGGACATGAGCGCTGCCCGGACGATCGCCCGCTGGGCGCTCGGGGCGGGCCTCGTCTTCGCCGGCACGGGCCACCTGACCTTCGCGCGGCAGTCGTTCGTCGCGCAGGTGCCGCAGTGGCTGCCCCTGCCGGTCGATCTCGTGGTCGTCGCTTCGGGCGTGGTCGAGATCGCGCTCGGGCTGGCCCTCATTCTTCTGGCACGACACCGCGTGCTCGTCGGCTGGATCGTCGCCGCATTCTTCGTCGCCGTGTTCCCCGGCAACATCGAGCAGTTCGTGCGCGGTACGGATGCGTTCGGCCTCGACACCGACCTCGCCCGCGGCATCCGCCTCCTCTTCCAGCCACTGCTGGTCGTCTGGGCGCTCTGGTCGACCGGCGCCTGGCGCGCGTGGCGCACCCGGAACGCGCGCGAACGGCCGGTTGCGCCCGCACGCTGATCCGGCGGACTCCCAGTGAGTGAGAACTGTCGGCGGATGCGGCGCCCCGCCGCGCGAAGCTGACTTCCGCATCCGATTGCCTGACCGTCGAAGGAGACGTCATGACCACCGCCGACCGTACGCGCGTCGCAATCGTGGGAGCGGGGCCCGCCGGCCTGCTTCTGTCGCACCTGCTGGCCGCATCCGGCATCGAGTCGATCGTGGTCGACCGGCGCTCGCGCGAAGAGATCGAGAACACGATCCGTGCCGGCATCCTCGAGCAGGGCACGGTCGATCTGCTGGTCGAGAGCGGCGCGTCGACGCGCGTTCTGGAAGACGGCAATCGGCACGACGGCATCGAGCTGCGTTTCGCCGGCGAGGGTCACCGCATCGACTTCCCCTCCCTCACCGGGCGGAGTGTGTGGCTCTATCCGCAGCACGAGGTGCTCCGCGACCTCGTCGCCGCGCGCCTCGCGGCGGGGCAGGATCTTCGCCTGGGCATCACCGTCGAACGGGTCGAAGACGCCGAGACGACCCGCCCGCGCGTGATCGGCACGGATGCGGACGGCCACCCCTTCGAGATCGAGGCGGACGTCGTCGTCGGTGCCGACGGTTCCCGATCGGCGGTGCGCTCGGCCGTCACCGGCGGCATCCGCAGCGACCTCTTCCGCGAGTACCCGTTCGCGTGGTTCGGCATCCTCTGCGATGCCCCGCCGAGCGCCGACGAGCTGATCTACAGCAACTCCCCGGACGGGTTCGCCCTGATCAGCCAGCGGAGCGCGACCGTGCAGCGGATGTACTTCCAGTGCGACCCCGACACCGACCCGGATTCCCTCAGCGACGCGCAGATCTGGGCCGAGTTGCAGGCGCGCGTGCCAGGCACGACCCTGCACGAGGGGCACATCTTCCAGCGTGACGTGCTGCGGTTCCGGAGCTTCGTCGCCCACCAGCTGCGGCGCGGCCGGGTGGCGCTGATCGGCGACGCCGCGCACACCGTGCCGCCGACGGGCGCGAAGGGGATGAATCTCGCGGTCGCCGACGTCGTGCTGCTGGACCGTGCCCTCGGCGCGCTGCTGGTCGAGAACGACGAGCGCCCCTTCGACGCGTTCGCCGAGACGGCGCTGCGCCGCATCTGGAAGGCGCAGCACTTCTCCTGGTGGATGACGAGCATGCTGCACGTGGCGCCGGATGCCTCGCAGTTCGACCGGGAACGCCAGCTCGGCGAACTGCGCTCGGTCGTGGAGTCCGAGGCCGGCCGCAGCTACCTCGCCGAGGCCTACACCGGCTGGCCGTTCGAAACCAGGCTGCCCTGACCCCCTCCCCCGGTGCCTCTGACCGCGAGACAGCATGTGGGCCGCGAGACAGCGGTCGGGAGCCGACGTCTCGCGGCTCCACTGCAGTCTCGCGGTCAGAGCGGGCGGGCGGGGGCGGGCGGGATGAGGCGGAGTAGAGTCCCGTGCTCGTGACCCCATCGCCGCGCGGCCCGCGCATCGCCCTGCTCGTCTGCGCGGTGTGCCTGATCGCGGCGAACATGCGCGCGACGATCACGGGGGTCGGGCCGCTGCTCGATCAGATCGCCGACGACCAGGGCACGACGAGCGCGGCACTCGGGGCGCTGGCGTCGGTGCCGCTGCTCACCTGGGCGATCGTCTCGCCCGCCACCCACGCGCTGTCGACGCGGTTCGGGATGTCGCGAGTGGTGCTGTGGGCGATGATCGCGCTCGGCGCGGGAACGGCCTGGCGCTCCTGGCCGGGGGCATCGGTGAATCTCTGGCTGGGCACCGTGCTCATCGGTGTCGCACTCGCGGTGGCCAACGTCCTGATGCCGGCCGTCGTCAAGCGTGATTTCGGCACCCGCGTCCCGCTCATGATGGCCGTCTACACGGCCCTGCTCGGCGGCGTGGGCGCCGTGGCGTCGGGCGTCGTCGTGCCGATCTCGCAGGCCGTCGGCGGCGGATCGGACGGATGGCGCATCGCGCTCGCGTCCACATCCGCCCTCCTCCCGATCGCGATCGCCCTCTGGGTGTGGGTGATCGCCCGCTCCCCGCACTCCCCGCCCGCGCGGCGCACCGGCGCGCAGCCTGCCGCTACCACGCGACGCGGCTCGGGAATCTGGACCGACACGGTCGCCTGGCAGGTCGCCGCGTACATGGGCTTGCAGTCGTCGTCGTTCTACATGCTCGTGACGTGGCTGGCGCCGTTCGCGGCGTCGCACGGCCGGTCGGCGGTGACGGCCGGATTCGACGTGATGATCTTCCAGGTCATGGGCGTCATCGGCTCGCTGGCCGTGCCGCTCGCCCTGCGCGGCCGCGCCCGGCGGTGGGTCCCGGCCGCGCTCCCCGTCGGTGGCGTCGTCGCCGGCATCGGCCTGATCGTGGCGCCCGACGCGCTGACCCTCTGGGCCGCGTGCGGCGGACTCGCGGCGGGCGCATCGCTCAACATGTCGCTGACCCTCATGGCGGAGCGCGCCCGCGACCCGGCGACCTCGTCGGCCCTGTCGGGCATGTCGCAGTCGGTCGGCTACCTCTTCGCCGCCGCCGGGCCGATCTCGTTCGGCGCGCTGCACGCGCTCGACCCCGGGTGGACGGCGCCGCTGCTTCTGCTGATCGCGGTGCTCGTGGCGCAGTTCGCCGTCGGGGTGGCCGCGGGCCGCGACCGGTTCGTCCTCGAACGGCGCTGACTTCCGGCATCCCACGGCGCCCGCACCTCGCGGCGCCGCCCGGCACCGCCGCCCGCCCCGCCGACGCACCTAGTCGGAGAACGCGATGCGGCGCAGCAGCCCGGCGAGTTGCGCGCGTTCGCGCTCGTCGAGGTCGGCGTGCAGCGTCCGTTCCGCCACCCGCGCCGACTCGAGCGCCAGCGCATGCAGCGCGCGTCCGGCATCCGTTGCCCGCACCACGTTCGCCCGGCGGTCGGCCGGGTCGGGTCGGCGTTCCACGAGTCCGCGCCGCTGCAGGTCGTCGACGAGGGCGACGACCTGGCTGGGGTCGAGCCGGAGGAACGCCGCGAGCTCACGCTGACTCGGGCGGGCCCCGTCGGCGACGAGCGCGAGCACCGAGTACGAGCGCACCTTCAGCCCGTGCGGCGCGAGCGCCGCGTTTCCGGCCGCCAGCGAGAGCGCGTTCGCGCGGGCGAGAAGAAAGCTCACGTCGTCGGTCAGCGACGACGTGGACAGGTCACCCGCCGCAGCCGTGCTCCGGGTCGCCCGCGCTTCGCGCACGGAGGGCGCATCGCTCGACGTCATGACCGAAGAGTAGCAAAGAGTGTGCGAAACAATAATTGACAATTTCAACGACTAGGCGCTTCAATGAAGACACCAACGAAGGAGTTCCCCATGTCTCTCGACGGCAAAGTCGCCATCGTCACCGGATCCGGCCGCGGACTCGGCCTCGCGTACGCGCAGGAGCTCGCCCGGCAGGGCGCCGCCGTCGTCATCAACGACGTGGATGCGGACACCGCCGCCGAGGCCGTCGCGAGCATCGAGAGCGCGGGCGGCACGGCCGTCGCCGTGGTCGCCCCGGTCGGCTCCTCCGAGACCGCGAAGGAGCTCGTGCGCACCGCCGTCGACACCTTCGGCCGGCTCGACATCCTCGTCACGAACGCCGGGGTGCTCCGCGACACCGTGCTGTGGAAGATGAGCGACGACGACTTCGACACGGTCATCGGGGTGCACCTGCGCGGCACGTTCACGTGCGTCCGCGAGGCAGCCACCTACATGCGCGAGAACCAGATCGCCGGTCGCATCATCTGCATCGGATCGCCGACCGGCCAGCGCGGCAACTTCGGCCAGACCAACTACGCAGCCGCCAAGGCCGGCATCGTCGGCATGGTGCGCACCTGGGCGCTCGAGCTGAAGAAGGCGGGTATCACCGCGAACGCCGTGATCCCGGTGGCCGCGACCGCGATGACGGCGACCGTGCCGTACTTCGCAGCGGCCGTGGAGGCGGATGCGGCAGGCGCCCCGATGCCGGCGTTCTACCGCCACGATCTCGGCTTCGGCACCTCCGACGACGTATCGGGGCTGATCGCCTACCTCGCCTCCGATGCCGCATCCGGCGTCACCGGTCAGGCGATCGGGGTCGGTGGCGACCGCATCCAGCTCTGGTCGCATCCCGAGCCGGTGGTCACGGCCTACCGCGACGGCGGCTGGACCTACGCCGCACTCGAAGACGAGTTCCCCGCCGTGATCGGTGACCACGCGCAGTCCGTCGGCGAGCGGTTCCCGGCCCTGCCGGAAGATCTTCAGCGTCCCTGACTCCGGATGCTCGGGCTCGCGCCCGGGCACCCGTCTCGCGCGAAGGAGCCGAGATGACCCGTTACGAACCCGCCATCGATGTCGCCGCGGTCCGGGCGATCGACGTGCACGTGCACATCGAGGTCGATGCCCATGGGCACTCGTCCCTGCCGGACGACCTGGCCGATGCCGCATCCGCCTATTTCAGTGCCGACGTCGGCCGGCCCGACCTCGACGGGGTCGCGCAGTACTACCGCGAGCGGCAGATGGCCGCTGTCGTCTTCACGGTCGATGCGGAGACGGCGCTCGGCCACGCCCCGCTCTCCAGCGAGGAGATCGCCGAGGGCGCTGCCCGCAACAACGACGTGCTCATCCCGTTCGGCTCGGTCGATCCGCGGAAGGGCGCAGCGGCCGTCGATCGCGCCCGCCGTCTCATCGAGGACCACGGCGTGCGGGGCTTCAAGTTCCACCCGACCGTGCAGGGCTTCGACCCGAGCGACGAGGCGTGGTTCCCGCTCTACGCAGCCCTGCAGGACGCCGGTGTCGTGGCGCTCTTCCACACCGGCCAGACCGGGATCGGCGCGGGGATGCGGGGCGGACGCGGCTTTCGGCTCGCCCTGTCGAACCCGATGCTGCTCGACACCGTCGCGGCGGAGTTCCCCGACCTGCAGATCATCATGGCGCACCCGTCCGTGCCGTGGCAGGACGAAGCCATCTCGGTGGCGACCCACAAGCACAACACGTGGATCGATCTGTCCGGGTGGAGCCCGAAGTACTTTCCGCCGCAGCTCGTGCGCGCCGCGAACTCGTTCCTGAAGAAGCGGATCCTGTTCGGTTCGGATTTTCCGCTGCTCACCCCTGACCGCTGGCTTCGCGACGTCGAACTGACCGACCTGAAGCCCGAGGCGATGCCCGGCATCCTGAAGGACAACGCGGTTCGCCTGTTCGGACTGGGCTGATCGTGCCCCCTCTGCTGCGCAGCGCGTCGCCGTTCGGCGTCGACGCCCTCGGCTTCGCGGGGGCGCACCTCAGCCCGGCGGCCGTCGCTGCGCTGACGCGGCTCGACGAGGTGCTCGGCAGCGCGGTGCATCCGCAGCTCGCTGCCGCGTGGGAGACGGCGACCCTGCCCGCATCCGTCCTCGATCCCCTCATCGCCCTCGACCTCATGCGCCCGGACGGCGTGGATGCGGACGAGGCCGCGTCCTCGATGTTCTCCGGATGGCGCACCTATGTGCTGGCGCGCACCGATGCGTCGGTCGCGACCGCGTACAACGCGCAGTCGGGCCTGTTCCGAACCGCGGTCCGCCTCGGCGGCTCCCCCGCGCAGTTCGCGGCGCTCGACGACGAGATCGCGGCGTTCCGCATCCGTGGGGTCTTCGCCCTCACCGAGCCCGGGCACGGATCCGACATCGCCGGCGGCCTCGAGACCACCGCGCGGCGGGACGGCGACGCGTGGGTGATCGACGGCGCGAAGCGGTGGATCGGCGGCGCCGACACCGCCGACGTGCTGGTCGTGTTCGCGCGCGACGTCGCCGACGGGCAGGTGAAGGCGTTCCTGGTTCCGCGCACCGCGCCCGGCGTCGCGCTCACCCGCATCGAGGGCAAGGTGTCGCTCAGGCCCATGCAGAACTTCGACGTCGCGCTCGACGGCGTCCGCGTCGCGGAAACCGATCGGCTGCCGCGGGTGCGGGCGTGGCGTGACGTCGCCGGTATCCTCCGCGCGCTCCGCTCCGACGTCGCGTGGATCGCGACGGGGATGCAGGCCGGCGCGCTCGATGCCGCCCTCCGCTACGTCGGCGCGCGCGAGCAGTTCGGCGGCCCGCTCGGCGGGTTCCAGCTCGTGCAAGAGAAGCTCGCGCGGATGCTCGGAAACCTCACCTCCTCGCTCGGGATCGTGACCCGGCTCTCGGCCGCACAGGACGCGGGCGATGTGCGCGATGAGACGTCCGCGCTCGCGAAGATGCAGACCGCGCTGCTCGCGCGCGAGACCGTGTCGCTCGCCCGCGAGATCCAGGGCGGCAACGGCATCCTCCTCGCCCACGACGCGGCACGGTTCTTCGCGGATGCGGAATCCGTCTACTCGTACGAGGGCACGCACGACATCAACGCCCTCATCGTCGGACGCGCACTCACCGGCGAATCCGCGTTCACCTGACCCGCCGCACGCCCGACGGGCGGCATCCGACCCCTCTCATCCACCAAGAGCCCAGCCACCACGAGGAGACATCATGACCACCACCGCCGCCTACCCCGACGCCCCGACCCTCGTCGGCACCGACCTCGGCTGGACCGACTGGGTCGAGGTCACCCAGGACCGGGTGGACCTGTTCGCGGACGCGACCGACGACCACCAGTGGATCCACGTCGATCCGGAGCGCGCGAAGGACGGCCCGTTCGGTGCGCCGATCGCGCACGGGTTCCTGTCGCTGTCGCTGACGGTGAAGTTCTGGTCGGAGCTCTTCGATCTCGACGGCGTCACGACGAAGGTGAACTACGGCCTCGACAAGGTGCGTTTCGTCTCGCCGGTGAAGGTCGGATCCCGCGTCCGCGGCGGGGCGGTGATCGCCGAGGTGACCGAGGTCGCCGGCGGCTACCAGTTCGCCGTCGACCAGACGATCGAGATCGAGGGCGGCACGAAGCCCGCCGTCGTCGCCCGCGGGCTCTACCGCTTCTACGCCTGACCCGCACACACCGAACGCGCCACCTCGACGAAGAGGACATGACGATGCAGAACCACGGACTCGGCTCCTGGATGGCCACCCGGCGACGGAAGAATCCCGACAAGCCCGCCGTGATCTTCGGCGACGGCGAGGTGCTTACCTACCGGGCCTTCGCCGACGCGGCGGACCGCATCTCGGCCGTGCTCTCGCAGCGCGGGATCGGCAAGGGGGATGCGGTCGCGTATCTCGGTGAGAACAGCCCAGAGTTCCTGCAGGTGCTGTTCGCGTGCGCGCAGCTCGGCGCGGTGTTCGTGCCGGTGAACACCCGGCTCGCCCCGCCCGAGGTGACCCACGTGCTCACAGACTCGGGCGCGCGGGCGCTGATCCACGACGCGGAGTTCGCGGGCCGAGTCGCCGACGGCATCGAGGCGGCGCAGATCGCGCACGCGATCCTCACGGGCGGCGGGGCGGCTGGCATCCCCGGGCTCCGGCAGTGGATGGCCGAGGCGGGCGCCGGCCATGCCGATGTCACCGTCGGGCTCGATGACCCGGCCGCCATCGTCTACACCTCGGGCACGACGGGCAAGGCGAAGGGCGCGGTGCTCTCGCACGGCAACCTCACCTGGTGCGCCATGAACTGCATCATCGATTACGACGTCGTCTCCACCGACATCGCCCTGATGATCTCGCCCCTGTTCCACGTCGCATCGCTCGGGATGGGCGCGTTGCCCGTGATCCTCAAGGGCGCCACCATCGTGCTCGAGAAGGGGTTCGAGGCCGGCCGCGCGCTCACGCTCATCGAACGCCACCGCGTGACGATGCTGAGCGGTGTGCCGACGACCTACCAGCTGATGGCCGATCACCCGAGCTGGCCGGATGCCGACACCTCCAGCCTGCAGAAGCTCACGTGCGGCGGCTCGGCCGTGCCCACCCGCATCCTGAACGCCTTCGAGGAACGCGGACTGTCGTTCTCGCAGGGGTACGGGATGACCGAGACCTCGCCCGGAGCGACCGCGCTCGCCCCCGACATGACGCGCACCAAGCAGGGCAGCGTCGGGCTGCCGCACTTCTTCACGGACGTCCGGATCGCCGATGACGCGGGGCGGATGGTGCCGCGCGGCACCGTCGGCGAGATCGAGATCTCCGGCCCGAACGTGTTCCTCGGGTACCACGGACTCCCGGGCGCCACGGCCGCCGCGTTCACCGACGACGGCTGGTTCCGCTCCGGTGACCTCGGGTATCTCGACGAAGACGGGTACCTCTACATCGCCGATCGGCTGAAGGACATGATCATCTCCGGCGGCGAGAACATCTATCCGGCCGAGGTCGAGAACCTGATCAGCGACATCCGCGGCATCTCCGGTGTCGCCGTGATCGGCGTTCCCGACGAGCGCTGGGGCGAGGTGCCGTGGGCGGTCGTGACGCTCCGCGAGGGAGCGCAGGTGACGACCGAGTCGGTGCGCGCCGAGCTCGACGGGGTGCTCGCCCGCTACAAGCTGCCGAAGAACGTGGTGGTCGTCGACGACCTGCCGCGCACCGCATCCGGCAAGATCCGAAAGCCCGATCTCCGCGCCCGCTTCGGCCGGCACTGACCCCCGCCCCGCCCGAGCGCTCGGCCCCGAGCCCCAACCCCGAGCCGACCGCGAGACGGGATCGGGGCGCCGAGACATCGGGGTAACCCCACTGTCTCGGCGCGAAGATCCCGTCTCGCGGAATAGGGGCGTCGGGCCGAACGAAGGAAGGGTGGTCAGCGGTCGGCGAGCGCGGAGAGATCCTCGCGCGCGGCGGCCAGCAGTTCGGTGCGCCGCGCACGGTAGGCGGCGATCGACCGGGCGGCCGGCCAATCCTCGTCGAGGAAGTCGCCGGGCAGGCGCGGGTCGGCGCGGAGCAGCGCGAGCCAGTCCGACACGAGCATCGTGAGCGCAGATGCCGGAGGCACGGATGCGGCGAGCACCGCCGGATCGTCCCACACGGCGAGGAACCGCTCGTGGGCGGCCCGCAGCGCGTCGAGATCCCACGCGCCGCGCACCGACGCGGCGAGCGGGAACTCCGGCAGGTCCTGCGCGCGGAACGCCACGACGCACGACTCCGGGAGCTCGTCGCGGAGCGAGCCGAGCGCGGCGACGAGGTCGACCGCCCCGGGCGCCACCCACAGTCCGTCGCGCACCGGCGCGAAGCCCTCCCAGGTGAGCGCGGCACGCAGTCGGTGCCGAAGCGTCCGCTGGCCCTCGGGCACCGAGAATGTCACGAGCGTCCATCCCTGTCCCTGGGGCGAGAACGGATGCGGGGAGTGCACGCGCTGAGATGCCTCGCGCAGCACCTCGCGGCCGTGATCGGTGAGACCGTACTCGACCCCCCGGCCGACGCGGCCGCGGGTGAGGAACCCGCGAAGCACCATGCGGTCGAGCGTCGCACGGGCCGTCGGCACGGCGACCCCGGCGCCCTCGAGCACGTCGAGGTACACGCCCGCGCGCACCGGATCGTCCATGCCCACGTCGAGCTGCTCGCCGAGAAGGGCGAGGAGGAGCTGTTTGGGGTTGCGGGCGGATGCCGCATCCGGAGTCGTGTCCGCGGCGCGCGCCTGCGTGGCGATGGCCGGCACTTCAGGCGACCGGCCGCACGGCTTCGCCGCGCTTGGCGCGCTGGATCTGCTCGTACACGTGCGTGCGGAGCTCGGTGAAGCGCGGCAGCGCGCGCGTGGTGATCTGGTCGCGCTCGGGGGCGAGGTCGACCCTCAGGTCTTCCTGCACCCAGGTGGGCGACTTCGAGAGCACGACGACCCGCTCGCCGAGGTAGACGGACTCGTCGATGTCGTGGGTCACGAACAGGATCGACATGCCGCGCTCGAGGTGCAGGCGCCGCACGAGGTCTTCGAGGTCGGCGCGGGTCTGCGCGTCGACCGCCGCGAACGGCTCGTCCATGATGAGCACTTCGGGCTGGTAGGCGACGGCGCGCGCGATGGCGACGCGCTGCTGCATGCCCCCCGATAGCTGCCACGGGTAGCTTCCGGCGGCGTGGTCGAGCCCGACGGCCGCGAGCGCGTCGTCGATCAGCCGGTCGCGCTCGGCCCTGCTGAGCTTCTTGTGCTTCAGGGGCAGCTCCACGTTGCCGCGCACGGTGAGCCACGGGTAGAGGCTGCGGCCGTATTCCTGGAAGACGAGGGCCATGTTCGGCGGGGGGCCGGTGACCTTCTTGCCGTCGAGCACGACGGACCCCGCCGTCGGGGAGAGGAGCCCCGCGATGCACTTGAGCAGGGTCGTCTTTCCGCATCCGGACGGACCGACGATGCACACCAGCTCGCCGCGGTTCATCGTGAAATCGATGTCGCCGATCGCCTCGACCGAGCCCGTCGACGATTCGTATACCTTCTTGAGGTGCTCGACCTGCAGGAGTGTGTCAGGCACGCTCCACCTCCTTGATTCCGTGGTACCAGCGCAGAACCCTGCGCTCGACGAGAGTGAAGATGACCGCGAGCAGGATGCCGACGAGACCGAGGAGCACGATGCCGCTCCACATCTCCGCGATCAGATAGTTGCGCTGGAAGTAGGCGATCCGGAAGCCGAGTCCCGATGACGAGTAGAACATCTCCGAGATCACCATCATGATGAGCGCGACCGACAGGGTCTGCCGAACGCCCGCCATGATCCGCGGACTCGCGGCCGGCAGCACCAGTCCGAAGAGCCGCTGCGAGCGGGTGAGAGCGAACGAGCGCGCCGTCTCGGTCATGACCGCATCCGTGCCGCGCACCCCTTCCACGGTGTTCAGCAGCACCGGCCAGAGCGATCCGAACACGATGACGACGATCTTCATGTTGTCGGTCACGCCGAGGAGGGCCACGAACACCGGGATGAGGACGGGCGGCGGGATGGCGCGGAAGAACTCGAGCAGCGGCTCGAGGAGCTCGCGCAGCCAGCGCGTGAGGCCGATGACCGTGCCGGCGGCGACACCGATCGCGACGGCCAGCACGATCGCCAGGGAGAGGCGCGCGAGGCTCGGGATGACGTCGGTGAGAAACGCCGGACCGATCCAGGTCTGGATGAACGCGTCGAGGATCGTCAGCGGCCCGGGGAAGAACTTCGCGGGCGACACCGTGCCCCAGATTCCCCAGATCACGAGCAGCACGATCGGGAGTCCGATCGCGAACCCGACGCTGCGCGAGAGACCGCCCCAGATGGACGGGCGGGCGGGTGCCGTTCGCACGGTGCTCGTGTAGAGGGTCACAGGATCTCCTCCCCGCGCACCGACTGATGCCAGGCGAGGGCCCGGCGCTCGATGGCACGGAAGCCGAGGTTGACGATCAGCCCGAGGACGCCCGTGACGAGCACGATCGCGTACACGGTGGTGATGTTGCCCACGTTGTAGGCTTGCACGATCGTGCGGCCGAGCCCCGGGTTGCCGATGGTCATCTCCGCGGTGACCGCCAGGATGAGGGCGACCGCGGCGGCGAGCCGGAGCCCCGTGAAGATGTACGGCAGGGCGGTGGGCAGCACCAGGCTTCGCAGCTGCGCCGAGCGGGTGAGCCCGAAGCTGCGTGCGGTGTCGCGGGCGACCGTGTCGATGTCGGCGACGCCGTAGAGCACCTGCACGAACACCTGCCAGAAGCACGCGTAGACGATGATCACGAGCGCGGCCTGGATCTGGATGCCGTACGCCAGGATCGCGAGCGGGATGAGGGCGACCGAGGGGATTGGGCGGAGGAACTCCACCATCGAGTGCGTCGCGCGGCGGAGGAACGGGATCATCCCGACCAGCGCACCGAGCGCGATACCGAGCACCGCGGCGATCGCGAGTCCGATCAGCCAGGCGGTCATGGTGCGACCCACGTTCCGCCAGAACTCGAGATCGGTGACCATCTTCGCGAGCTGCGAGAAGGTGTCGACCGCGGAGGGGAGCTGGGTGGGGCTGACGATGCCGGCCATCGCGACGAGCTGCCAGCATCCGAGGAACCCGACGATGCCGAGCACGCCGAGCGCCGCCTTGCGGACGGAACGCGGCGACCGGCGGCGGGTGCGCGGAACGACGATCGTCGAGGTGTGCACCGGCGCGGGAGGGGCGAGGGTCATGAGACGCCTTCCGGGAAGAGGGGATGCGGGGATGCCGCCGCGGGGGCGGCATCCCCGGGAGTCACGACTGCGGCTGGATCAGCGTGTCGAAGTCGGGCTCGGCGTCGATGTAGCCGTACTCGACGGCGAGCGCGGCCAGGTCCTCGATCCCGGCATCGCCGAGCTCGGGCGTGAAGTCGGGCAGTGTGATGGCGGCAGCCGCCGCCTCCGGGATCTCGAGGTTCTTCACGATCGCCGCACGGACGGCGTCTTCGTTGTCGGTCGCGTAGGCGAGGGCTTCGGTCATCGCCTCGGAGTACGCGGCGACGAGGTCGGGATCGCTGTCGATCTTCTCCTGCGTCGTGAAGTTCGTCAGCACGGTGAGGCCCGGAATCGTGGCCTGGTACGGCGAGACGACGTCGACGCCCCCGGCGCCGACGATCTGGCCGCGGAACGGGTCGGGCGCCCAGCCGGCGTCGATGTTGCCGGCCTCGAGCTGCGCCTTCACATCGGGGAACGCGACCTCGATGAACTCGATCGTGGACGAGTCGCCGCCCGCGTCGTCGACGGCCTTGCGGATGGTGAGGTCGCCCGCGGCGCCGATGCTGTTGACCGATACGCGCTTGCCGGCGAGGTCGGCGGGACTCGTGATGCCCGAGTCACCGAGGGCGACGACCGAGTTGACGTCGGCTCCGTCGGCGAGGCTCGAGGCGTAGTTGCTGAAGATCACGACGCCCAGGTCCTGCAGGCTCGCGCGGATCGGGCCCATCGGCTGCCCGATCGCGAAGTCGATGTCGCCGCTCAGCAGAGCGGGGATCGCCTGCGCGCCGCCCTGCGCGGGCACCACCTCGACGTCGAGGCCGTGCTCCTCGAAGATTCCCGCGTCGATCGCGGCCCAGAGGGCGCCGGTCTCCGCGATCGGGAGCGCCGCCACACGAACGGGCGTCAGCTCCCCGGAGCCTTCGGGGGCGGCGGAGTCGCTCGCCGCGGGGGCGGCCGAGTCGGAGCATCCGGCCAAGGTCAGTGCGGCGACGGCCGCCAGAGCGAATGCTGCAAGGGTCTTCTTCATCGAAGGGCCTCTCAAGGAACGGGTCAGCGGGATGTCGGCCACGGCGCGGCGTCGTCACGCTCGGGCAAGAATGCACCCGCACGCGTCGGCACCGCGGTGTGCTGACTCCGCCATCGTGGGCGACCCAAGCCCCTGTGTCAAGACTTTCGTGACGATCGTCACGATTTCGTTGACTGAATCACGCCCGTCCCGGTTTCGTTGAGCAACCCTCCGCGGTCCGCACGCTGCCCCCGATCCGCGACCCGGGGCGACCCGGTCGTCGCGGACAGCGTGCGGATGGCGGAGTCAGAGTCCGCGGCCGCGCAGGCGCGCGGGCCAGATGCCCGCCTTCCCCGGGTTCAAGATCCCGCGCGGATCGAGCGCGTCCTTGAGACGTTCGTTGAAGCGACGCTGGGCGTGATCGTTCCAGGAGTAGGTGTCGGCGACGTGGTCGGCCCAGGCGTGGTGCGCGCGGTACTCGCCGTACCCGTGCGCCGCGGCCTCGTCGATGAGATCGTGCACGAGGCGAAGCGTCTCATCGCGCTGCACGGCATCGGTCCGGCTGTAGAGCAGCAGGCTGATGTGGTGCATCTCGCGCAGGCCCACCACGAACTGGGCGGCGTAGTCCTTGCGTGCCGCATCCGCCCGGGCCTTCACCATCCGGAACTGGCGCAGGGCGTCTTCGCCGTCGGGGGCGGAGATGGGCGAGAATCCCATGTGCGCGCCATCCGGAAGCCAGTTCAGCAGGTTCGCCTCTTCGATGGTCGGGATGCCGGTGTTGATCCGGTGCCGATCGTGCAGGGTGTGCGCCCCGCGGTCCTCCTCGGTGAGCGGGCGGGTCTGCGTGGTGGAGAACTTCGCCCCCGGGATCGTCCCGAAGGATCCCTCGATGATCGCCAGGTACTGCTCGATGACCGGCGGCGGTCCGTAGACCGTGCCGTAGAGGTTCCAGTACCCGAGGCCGAGTTCGGCCTTCATCCGGTCCACCACCTCATCCGGGATCGGGGTGTCGTCCGCGTGCCAATCCGCGCGCGCAGAGACCTGCGCCGCGTCGAGGAAGATGTTGCGCAGCACCGGCACGTTCTGCAGCGGCGCCATGTTGATGCGCAGCGGCAGCATCGTGTCGATGATGGCGCCGAGGTCGTCGGCCCGATCGAACGTGATCTGGAACGTCTCCGCCGCGGGCGGTGCCCCCATGAGCTGCACGCCCATCTTGGTGACGATGCCGAAGTTGGACTGCTCGAACAGGTTGTCGGGTTGCGGCCCGAAGCTCGGGGCGAACAGCTGCCACGTGTTGCTGCCGGGGATCCCGCCCATGCCCGTACGCAGCACATCGCCGTCGGGCAGGACGATCTCCATCCCCGACTTCCAGGCGGAGTGGTTGCCGTACGGCGTGTATCCGACGCCACGATCGAGCGTGTTTCCGACGATGCTCCCCCAGGAGAGATCGGGGCCGTCGATCCAGAGGTCGTACCCCTTCTCCTGGATGGCCGCGTACAGCTCGAAGTAGGTGACGCCCGGCTCGATCAGCGCGTAGGCGTACTTCTCGTTCAGCTCGAGCACCCGGTTCAGCCGGCGCCCCACATGCACGATGATGCTGCCCGCGACGCGCGGGGCGGCACCGCCGTACCCGAGATTCTTCCCCGTGGAGATCGCGTGCAACGGCACCAGGTACTCGTTCGCGATGCGCACGATGCGCTGCACGTCTTCCGTGGAGCCGGGATACACCACGGCGCTCGCCGTGAACGACAGGTCTCCGGTGACGGGGAACTCGTCGTCGTAGCGGGACACCTCGGCCGGGTCGACGTGGACCCACTCGTCGCCGAGGGCGGCGACCAGTTCCGCGATCGCCGCATCGAACGCGTCGGCGGTGACGTCGGGGGGAAGCACGCGGACCGAATCGGACGGTCGAGTGGAGGCGGATATGGTCATGGCGAACTCCTCGTCGAGTCTGCGAACGGCGGTGCCGTCGGGCGCCGCCGGCCCGGGAACGGGCAGACCTACCCTCGCCCCGCGTCGATGCACCGCCAAGGCCTACTGCGCGAATCGGATATCGAGGGGAACGCCGCTCAGCCGCGGCGGAGCGTCTCCACGGGCGACTCGCCGAAGCGCCGCCGGTAGTCGGTCGCGAAACGCCCGTGGTGCGCGAATCCGCACCGGTCGGCGATCTGCGCCACGGAGATCTCCGGCGCACTGGCACGCTCCAGCTCGCGTCGCGCGAGCGTCAGACGTCGCTGGCGCAGATAGGCCAGCGGCGTGGTGTCGAGCGCCCGGCGAAAGCCGATCTGCAGGGCGCGCACGCTGACGCCGACCACCGCCGCGAGTTCGGGGACAGTGAGCGACGTGACCGTGGGCGACGAATCGACGTAGGCGATCGCACGGCGGATCGCCCCCGGGCCCGCCGCGTCTCCGGGGTGGGCCAGCTCGTCGCGGAATGCGTGCGGAGAAGCGACGAGGAGGCCCGCCATGAGCGCCTCCTGCAGACCATCCCGCACGACCGGATCCGCGCCGAGTCCCGACGGCCCCCACAGCCGGCGCGCGAGCAACTGCACCACCGCGAACCAGTCGCGTGCCGCGGGGCTCGTGAGCGGGAACTCCAGCGCGAACTCGATGTGGGCACCACCGAGCCGCCTTCCCAGCAGCGACTCGAGGCGTGATTCGAGCGCCGCGGAGTCGATCTTGATGCCGAGCACGCGAGTGGGCGTCTCGAACCCCTCGAAGCCGTGCGGGTGGAGTCCGTACTGCGCCGCCCGGAGGCCGGTGGCGAGCATCTGTTCGCCGGGGCGTCCGGTGCGAAGGGTTCCGGTCAGCGGGATGTTGATCTGATAGGCGCCGGGCACCGATCCCGATTCGACGCGGGCCCCCGCGCTGTACTGCACCGTGCCGAGCGTGACCGGGCCGGCGCGGTACGAGGTCAGGGTGAGCCGCGGCGGACGCGCGGCGTCCAGCGGCCGGAGCGTGTGCCGGTGGAAGACCTGGGCCCCGACCGACTCCGCCTCCTCCATCGACGCGTTCCGCACGGCGAACGACGCGGGGGCCACTCGACTCGGCGCCTCGGTCTCCTCGCCCGCGCGCGGGGCGGAGCGGTCGCCGCGGGCACGTCCGGCTCGGGGCGTGCCGCCATCATCCGATATGCGCATCAGCCACCGCCCGCCGCGACGGCGAGCGCACCGGGCGCGCGATCGAGGTCGTCATGAAGTCTCCGGTTCGTCATCGAACGGGGTATGCCGGGCGACGAGTCGTGTCGGGCGACGGGTCGCATGACCAGTATCCGTCTCCGCGGATACATCGGGTCATCCGTGAGATCACGGAATCGACCCGCCGCATGCGCGGGCATGGATAATCGACGTCAGGACGAAGGAGTCTTGATGCTCAGCGAATCGCGCAGCGAGTTCGTCGGCCGCCGGGCCGAACTCGCGACGATCGGCGCGCTGCTGGGCGACGCGCGACTCGTCACCCTCACCGGAGTCGGCGGCGTCGGGAAAACCCGCCTGGCCCTCCGCGCCGCCAACGAATACGCGCGTTCGCGTGAGGTGCTCACCTGGTTCGTCGCCCTCGACACCCTGCAGGATCCGCAGCGGGTTCCGTTGACGGTTGCGCGCGCGCTCCCCCTCGGCGAGCATTCCGCGCGCGACCCGCTCGACTTCCTCGTCGACGTTCTCGCGGACACCCCCGCGATCGTCGTGCTCGACAACTGCGAGCACCTCATCGACGCCGTCTCCGCGTTCGCCGACGAGCTCCTGGATGCGGTTCCGGGCCTGACGATCCTCGCCACCAGCCGCCGGCGCCTCGATGTGGACGGCGAGCAGGTGTACGCGGTGCCGCCGCTCTCGCTGACAGAGGATTCGGCAGCGCCCTCGGATGCCGTCGCCCTGCTCCTCTCGCGCGCCCGCGCGGCGGATGCGGCGTTCGAGCTGGCGCCGCGGGAGTGGGCGGTGGCGGCGGAACTCTGCCGCGCGCTCGACGGCCTGCCGCTCGCGATCGAACTGGCGGCGACGCGCCTTCGCGCCCTCCCGCTGACCGACCTGCTGGGCCGCCTCTCGTCGAGATTCACGCTCCTGCGTGCGGCGGGGCGCTCGGCGGTCGCCCGGCAGCGCACCCTCCGCGCCGTCGTGGACTGGAGTTACGAGCTGTGCTCCCCCGAACAGCGCGCTCTCTGGGACGCGATGAGCGTCTTCCGCGGCCGCTTCGATCTCGCCGCCGCCGCGGCCGTCGCGGAGCGGCCCGAGGCCGAGGTGGTCGACATCCTCGACGACCTCGTGGCGCAGTCCGTCGTCGAGGCCGACCGCGAGAGCGGCGGATTCCGGATGCTGGAGACTATCCGCGCCTACGGACGCGAGCGTTCCGAAGAGCACGGAACGCGGCCCTCGCTGCTGCGGCGCCACCTCGACCACTATCGACGGCTCGCCGAGCGGTCCCACCGGGAGTGGTACGGACCGCATCAACGGCAGATCATCGCCGCCCAGCGCGCCGATCGGGCTGAACTCCACGCCGCCCTCGCCACGGCCGTCGCCATCGACACGGACGCCGCGCTCGATCTCTTCGGCCGCCTGCGCTACCACTGGGGCGTGAGCGGTCTCCTCCCGGAAGGCCGGGCGTGGGCGACGCGGGTCCTCGGCCTGCCGGGCGGCGGATCGGTGGTGCGCACCCGGGCGCTGCTCACTGCCGCCTGGCTCTGTCTGCTGCAGGGAGATCTCGCCGAGGCCGACGAACTCCTGACCGAAGCCGAGCGGCTGGCTCCGAGCGCACCGCCCGCGGACGCGGCGCAGTTCGCGATCGAGGTGCATCGCTGGCGCGGTTCGCACGCCCTGTTCTCGGGTGATCCTCGGCGCGGGGCCGTCGAGTTCGCTCGGTCGATCCGGCTCGCGACCGACGCGGGCCATCCCGAGGAGGCCCTCCTCGCCCAGTTCCAGTTGACGACCGCCCGCTGTCATCTCGGCGAGCGGGGGGCCGGCGCGTCCGCGCAGGCGGCGGTTCGTCACGCCGAGGCGATCGGGGAGATGTGGATGCGGTCCCTCGCGATGTGGTCGCTCGCGCTCGCCGCGTTCTGCGACGGCGAACTGGACGAGGCCGAACGCTACGGTCGCGCCTCGCTGACCGCCGACGACGGGATCGACGACCCGGTCGGAGACTGCCTCGCGCTCGAGATCCTGAGCTGGATCGACGCCGCACGGGTGCCCACCGAGCGGTCCGCGGTGCTGCTGGGTGCCGCCCGCACCCGGTGGCGCCGGGTCGGCTCCGACATCTCGCGGCTCGGCCCGCACCTGACCGCGCACCACGATCGCTGCCTCACGCAGGTGCGCGAATCGCTCGGCGAGCGCGCCTTCGAGCGGGCCGTGTCGGCGGGCGAGCAGCTCTCGCCCGCCGAGGCCGTGTCGTTCGCCGCATCCGCGCACGGCTCCGGCGCGCTCAGCGAACGGGAGTCCCAGGTGGCCGCCGGCATCCACGCCGGACTCAGCAACCGGGAGATCGCCGACCGCCTGGTGCTCTCCATCCGCACGGTCGACACGCACGTGCAGCGCATCCTCGCGAAGCTCGGGTTCGGCTCCCGCACGCAGATCGCCGCGTGGTTCGAAGCGACCTCTCCGCCGCCCGTCGACACGCTCCGGATTACGTAGTCCTACGGATACCGCACAGCCGGACGACGGCGGACACTGACCGAAGACATCGTCGTCATCGGACAGCCGGCTCGCGCCGCCCTCCGCGGATCAAGGAAGACCCGGCTATGGAATCACGCCCGCATATCGTTCTCGTTCACGGCGCCTGGGTGGGCGGATGGGAGTTCGCCGACATCATCCCGCTGCTGCAGCACGCGGGCTGGAGCATCGAGACCGTGGAGCTTCCGTCGACCGGATCCACGGGCACCATGAGCGCGGATGCGGACGCCGTCACCGCCGCCCTCGATCGGGCGCCCGGACCGGTGCTGCTGGTCGGCCACTCCTACGGCGGGGTGCCCGTGACGCAGGCGGGCGACCACCGCGCCGTCGCCGGCATCGTGTACGTCGCTGCGTTCGCCCTGGAGCAGAACGAGAGCGTGCAGAGCGCGCTCGGAGGCGAGCTGCCCGGGGTCTGGAGCGCCGCCGAAGGACAGGTAAGGCTCGGCGCCGACCGCGCGGCACTCGTCGCGCTCGTGTCGACCGGACTGCCGCCCGGCACGCCGCCCGCGGTCGGAGAACAGCTGGCCGACATGTTCCGCCCGCAGTCGCTCGCCTCGCTCACCGAACCCGTGCGCTCGGTCGCCTGGCGGACGAAGCCCAGCTGGTACGTCCTCACCGAGAACGACGACCTCGTCCCGCCGGATTTCCAGAGATCCCTCGCCGAGCGCGCTGGCGCTGAGATCATCCGCGTCCCCACCGGGCACGCGCCCTTCCAGGAGGCCCCGGCGGACTTCGTCGCGGTCATCGAACGGATTGCGGCGGAGTTGCCGCAATCGACCCCGAACACCCCCCACCCGAGGAGCGAACAATGACGATCACTCACCCCGCATCCACCGACGAGGCCACCGCCTTCTCGCCCGGCCGACTGTTCATCGACGGCGTCTGGCGGGAGGCATCCGACGGCGGCCGCACCGACATCATCGCGCCGGCGACCGGTCAGAAGATCACCGATGTCGCCCGCGCGACCGTGCAGGACGTCGACGACGCGGTCGCCGCCGCCCGGCGCGCGTTCGACTCGGGAATCTGGTCGGGCCTGTCCAGCCGGGAACGCGCCCGCATCCTGCAGCGGGCGTACGACCTCATCCGCGAGCGCAGCGAAGATCTCGCGCAGGCCGAGAGCATTGACGTCGGCAAGCCGATCATGCTCGCCCGGGTCGTCGACGTGAACAACGCCGCAGAGCTCTACGAGTACTACGCGAGCCTCGGTCATCACCTGGACGGCGAGGTGCGCGAGATCACCGCGGACGCGCACGCCTTCGTCACGAACGAGCCGTACGGGGTGGTGGCGGCCATCACCCCGTTCAACTTCCCGCTCATCCTGTCGAGCTCGAAGATCGCCCCCGCCCTCATCGCCGGGAACACGATCGTGCACAAGCCGGCGGGCGAGACGCCGCTCTCGGCGCTGCTGATCGCCGACATCCTGCACGAGGCCGGTGTGCCCGCCGGAGTGTTCAACGTCGTCACCGGGTCCGGTGCGACGATCGGCGATCACCTCGTCGGACACCCCGACGTCGACAAGGTCGCGTTCACCGGGTCGACCGAGATCGGCGCCCACGCCGCGGCACTGGCCGGGCAGACGCGCAAGCCCTTCACCGCCGAGCTCGGCGGGAACGCGGCCAACATCCTGTTCGCCGACGCCGACCTCGATACCGCCATCCACACGATCATCTCTGCTTTCGTGTTCAACGCTGGCCAGTTCTGCATGGCAGGACCCCGGCTGCTCGTCGAGCGGCCGCTGTACGAAACCGTGCTCGGCATCCTCGAGCAGGCGGTGCCGCACGTCCCGTTCGGCGACATCACCGATCCCGACACGGTCATCGGGCCGCTCGCCAGCCGCGTGCAGCTCGAGAAGGTCCGCGACATGGTCGACCGGGCGCGCGCGGCCGGCGCACGGGTCGTCACGGGTGGTGCGCCCGTGCCGCGGGACGGCGGGTTCTTTTACGCCCCGACCGTGCTCGCCGACGTCGCCGCCGATGCCGAGATCGTGATCGAGGAGGTGTTCGGTCCCGTGCTGACGGTGCAGCCCTTCGACACCGAGGACGAAGCCATCGCCCTCGCGAACGGCACCCGTTACGGCCTGGCGAGCGGCATCCAGACCTCGGATCTGGCCAAGGCCCACCGGGTCGCCCGCCGCCTCCACGCCGGCATCACCTGGGTCAACGGATGGGCGATCCTCGACCCGGCGATCTCGTTCGGCGGGGTCAAGGATTCCGGCTGGGGCCGGGAGGGCGGCCCGGAGGCGATGGCGTCGTACCAGAAGTCGCACTCCATCGTCATCAACCTCGCCCAGGGCGTCGGCCGATGACGGCGGGGCGCGCGGCGGTCCTCGAGAACGGAGCGCTGACGGTCGCCGACGTCGAGTACGGACGCCCCGGTCACGGCGAGGTGCGCGTGCGACTGGTCGCGAGCGGCCTGTGCCACACGGATCTCGGCGTCATCGCCGGCGGCATCCCGTTTCCATCCCCCGGGGTCATCGGGCACGAGGGCGGCGGCATCGTCGACGAGGTCGGGGCGGGGGTGACGCAGATCACGGTCGGTGACAAGGTGCTCCTGAGTTTCACGTCGTGCGGTGCGTGCGCCGGATGCGACACGGGCCACCCCGCGTACTGCGAGACCTGGCAACCGCGCAACCTGTTCGGGCTCCTGCGCGGCGAGGACTCCGGAGTTATCACCCGCGACGGTGCGCCGATCTCCGGCCACTTCTTCGGTCAGTCCTCGTTCGGCACCTACGCGATCGCCGATGAGCGGTCGCTCGTGAAGGTCGGGGCAGACGCCGACCTCGCTGTGCTCGCGCCGCTCGGTTGCGGGGTGCTCACGGGCTTCGGGTCGATGTGGAACGTGCTCGATCCCGGCACGAGCGACACCGTCGCCGTGTACGGCACCGGTGCGGTGGGGCTCTCCGCCGTCATGGCGGCCGCGGATCGGCATCCGGCGGCGATCGTCGCGATCGACCTCGTGGACGAGCGGCTCGCCCTCGCGCGACGACTCGGCGCCACCCACACGATCAACCCGGGCACGGAGAACGTAGCCGAGCGGCTGGCGGAGATCACCGGCGGGCACGGCATCGATCTGAGCTTCGACACCACGGCGAACCCGCGGGTCGCCCGCGGGGCTCTGGATGCGGCCGCCATCCGGGGCACCGTGCTCGTCTGCGGCGCGCCGCCCCCGGGCACGGAGATCCTCGTCGACATCCAGGGCATCCTGACGGGCAAGGTGCTTCGCGGTGTCACGATGGGCGACACCGTGCCGCAGGAGCTCATCCCCCGCCTCGCGGCCCTGCACGCCGAGGGGCGCCTGCCCCTGGAGGAACTCGAGAAGACATACGCACTCGACGACATCGACCAGGCCGTCGCCGACATGCACCACGGCGTGACGGTGAAACCGGTCATCGTCTACTGAGTCGTGGGGGCCACAGCGATGCGGCCCCCACGCGGACGGTTGTGGACACGGCGCCCAGCGCACACAATCAACCGTAACGGCCCGCTCATCGTCGATGCGAGGGCCGTGAACGATCGTCGTCGCACACAGGGGTGCACACCCGCTCGCCCCCGACGAACGCAACGCTTCACAACACGATTCACAGAGAGGTGAATGTCGATGACCGACAACGTTCTTACCGCCGCCGGAGTGCGGACGGGTCTCTACATCGGAGGGGAGGAGCGGTTCACCGAGAACACGCTCGACATCGTCGACCCCGCACAGCCGGGCACGATCGTCGGACGAGCGGCCGCCGCATCCGCCGATGATGTGACGGATGCGGTCGCCGCCGCGAAGTCCGCCTACCCGGCCTGGTCGGCGCTCGGGGCGACCGAGCGCGCACGCCTGATGACCGAGGCGATCGCCGGAATCGCGGACGACCGCGACGAGGATGCGGCGATCCTCTCGCAGGAGAACGGCAAGGTGAGATTCGAGGCGTGGGTCGACGCCCTCGTCTTCGAGATCCGCTGGAACCTCGCCCTCATGCTGGCCGCCGAGGTCGACACGAGCAAGACCCTGCCGGTCGTTCCGGGCGCGATCCCGGTCTCGACCGAGGTCGCGTACCAGTCGCTCGGGGTGGTCACGGTGATCGTGCCGTTCAACTGGCCCATCGCCATCCTGGGCGCCGCGCTCCCGCATGCTCTGCTCGCCGGCAACACCGCCATCGTGAAGCCGCCGCCCTCCGCACCGCTCGCGACCGCGCGCCTCGTGCAGCGCATCGCCGAGAAGCTTCCCGCCGGTGTGCTGAACATCGTGACGGGTCGCGACGAGAACATGGCCGCCCTCATCCAGAACACGGATGTGGCGAAGGTCTGCTTCACGGGAAGCGTGAACGGCGGAAAACGCATCATGGAGATGGCGTCGAAGAGCCTCACCCGGGTGACGCTCGAGCTCGGCGGCAACGATGCGGCGGTGTTCCTCGAGGACGCGATCCTCGATGATGCGCACCTGGACCGACTCTTCGCGGCCGTGTACGACACGACCGGCCAGATCTGCATGAATGCGAAGCGGGTGTTCGCCCACCGCTCCCGGATCGACGAGGTCGTCGCGGGGCTGTCCGCGCGCCTGGAGAAGGTCGTGATCGGTCACGGGCTCGCCGAGGGCACCACGATGGGCCCGCTGCACCAGCCCGCGCAGAAGGCGTTCGTCGAAGACCTCATCCGGGAGGCGAAGGACGCCGGAGCCGACGTGCGCGAGTTCGGCGAGCTGCCTGGCGGCGACCTGGCGGACGGCAACTTCCTGCGCCCCGCGATCGTCGTCGACCCGCCTCTCACGCTGCGCGTGGTGACGCAGGAGCAGTTCGGCCCGGTCATCCCCATCATCCCGTTCGACACCGAGGAGGATGCGGTGCGCCTCGCGAACGATACCTGGGGAGGCCTCTGCGGATCGGTGTGGACGGCCGACCCGGCCGCGGCGCACCGCGTCGGCAGTCAGCTCGAGTGCGGCTACGTCTGGGTCAACGACCACGGCGCCACCCGCCTCGATCTGCGGGCGCCGTTCGGCGGCGTGAAGCAGTCCGGGTTCGGGCGGGAGCAGGGCATCGAGGGCGTCCGCGCCTTCCAGGACACCCGCTCGATCGCGACGATCGACCCGGAGGCGCTCGCCGCCATGGCGCACTAGCACCGCCGCCGCATCCGCATCCGCATCCGTCCGTCTCCGCCCGTCCCCTGACCGCGAGACTGCACTGGGGCGGCGAGACGTTGGTCGAGAACCAACGTCTCGCCGCCCCACTGCTGTTTCGCGGGTGAGGAGGAGCCCCGGGTTCCGTTCAGCGGAATACCTCTTGCCAATACCTATCGACATAGGTACTGTCCATTTCAGAGGCGCGATGATGCGTCCCCCTGAGAGCGGAAAGGACCTCGATCAGTGGCCCAGAACTCCCCCGCGTCGAATGACGCCGCATCCCTCCGACTCGTCGATGACTTCTCGCTGGAGATGACCGGCAAAGACATCCCCGGACTCGAAGAGGCCCGGCACGCGATCCCCGCCGGAACCAAGATCAACGTCACGTTCCTCGGCAACGAAGACCTCGACATGCGGATCGCGGCGGCCAAGGCCGTGAAGGAGATGGGTTTCATCCCGGTCCCCCACGTCTCCGCTCGGCGACTCTCCTCCGAGGGCCAGCTCGAAGAGTTCCTCGGCCGCCTCCAGGAGGTCGGCGCGAGCGAGCACGTCTTCGCCGTCGGCGGCGACCCGGCCGAGCCCGAGGGCCCGTACCCCGACTCGCTCTCGGTCATCCGCTCCGGCATCCTGGAGCGCTTCGGCGTCAAGGAGGTATCCATCGCGGGGTACCCCGAAGGTCACCCCGACATCCCCAGCGACGTGCTGTGGCGTCACCTCGAAGACAAGTCGGCGGCGCTGAAGGAGCGCGGACTGGATGCGGTCATCCTCACGCAGTTCGCCTTCGACACCGACCCGGTCACGGCCTGGGTGAAGAGCGTCCGCGACCGCGGCATCGACACCGAGATCCGCATCGGCACCCCCGGCCCCGCGGGCATCAAGCGCCTCATCGGCTTCGCCCGCCGCTTCGGCGTCGGCGCGAACGCGATGATCGTGAAGAAGTACGGCTTCTCGCTCACGAACCTCATGGGCACCGCCGGACCCGATCGATTCGTCACCGACCTCGCTGCGCTGCTCGCGCAGGACCCCGCCTCGGGAAGTGTCAAACTGCATTTCTACACATTCGGCGGACTGCTCGCGACCTCACAGTGGGCGCGGGACTACGTCGCCGCCCGCGCCTGAGACCCCGCCGACCGCGGCCCGAGGAGACACCCTGATGACACTGCACACCGATGCCCTCCGCGACCACGCCTGCCTGATCGTGCACGGCCCGGACAAGCCCGGGGTCGTCGCGGCAGTGACCTCGCTCATCACGCGCAACAAGGCGAACATCGTCACCCTCGACCAGTACTCCGACAACCCGGAGGGCGGCGCGTTCTTCCAGCGCGTCGTCTTCCACCGCCCCGACCTGGCGGCGGCGATGCCCGACCTCGAGGCGGATCTCGCCACGACTCTCGAGCCGTACGAGATGCAGTGGCAGCTCACCGACCAGTCCGTGCCGAAGCGGATGGCGATCCTCGCCTCGACGTCCGATCACTGCCTGCTCGAGCTGCTGTGGCGGCACCGCCGTGGCGAGCTGAACGTCACCATCCCGATGGTCATCTCCAACCACACCAACACCGCGGAAGACGTGCGGTCGTTCGGCATCCCGTTCTTCCACATCCCCTCGCAAGGCCCCGACAAGTCGGCCGCCGAAGCGGAGATCGTGAAGCTCCTCGCCGGCAACGTCGATTTCGTCGTGCTCGCCCGGTACATGCAGATCCTCTCCGACGACTTCCTCGGGAACGTCGGCGTGCCGGTCATCAACATCCACCACTCGTTCCTGCCCGCCTTCATCGGCGCCGGCCCCTACAAGAAGGCCAAGGAACGCGGCGTCAAGCTCATCGGCGCGACCTCGCACTACGTCACGAAAGACCTCGACGAGGGCCCGATCATCGAGCAAGACGTCGCCCGCGTCGACCACTCGATGAGCGCCGCCGACCTGCAGTCCCGCGGTGCCTACGTCGAACGCGCGGTGCTGTCGCGCGCGGTGCAGTGGCACGCCGAAGACCGTGTCATCCGGCACGGCAACCAGACCATCGTCTTCACCTGACCCGGACGCCTCACCCGAGACGCCCACCGACAGAACAGAGAGGTTCATCCGTGGCCGACAATCTTCAGGAACTCATCGACGGCACCAACCCGGTCGAGATGCTGCGCAACTCGCAGATCGGTTCGTACATCTACCCGGTCGTGCCGGCCGACTTCCAGAACTGGATCAAAGAGCAGCAGGCGTGGCGGAAGACCGCCGTGCTGTACGACCAGTCGCACCACATGGACAACGTGTTCCTGAAGGGCTCGGACGCCATCCGGCTCATCAGCGACACCGCCATCAACTCGGTCGCGAACTTCGCCGTCAACAAGGCCAAGCAGTATGTGCCGACGACGTCGTCGGGCCACGTGATCGGTGACGGCATCCTGTTCCGCGAGGCCGAGGACGAGTACGTGTACGTCGGCCGCGCCCCCGCGTCGAACTGGCTGCTCTTCCACGGCGAGACCGGCGGGTACCAGAACCTCGACATCTCGGTCGACCGTCGGTCCCCCTCGCGACCGTACGGGCACCCCGTCACGCGTCAGTACTACCGATTCCAGATCCAGGGCCCGAACGCCTGGTCGGTCATCGAGAAGCTCAACGGCGGCCCGCTGGAGAAGCTCGGCTTCTTCAACATGTCGACGATGATCATCGCCGGCAAGCAGGTGCGCACCCTCCGTCACGGTATGGCGGGTGCCCCCGGGCTCGAGGTCTGGGGACCGTACGCCGACCACGACATCATCCGCGACGCGATCGTCGACGCGGGCGCCGAGTTCGGCCTCGTCGCCGTGGGCTCGCGCGCCTACCCGTCGAACACGCTCGAATCCGGCTGGATCCCCTCGCCGCTGCCCGCGATCTACACGGGCGAGGGCGAGCGGGCGTACCGCGAGTGGCTAGGCACCGACAGCTACGAGGCCACCGGCACCCTCGCCGGCTCGTTCGTGTCGAACGACATCGAGGACTACTACCTGACCCCCTGGGAGCTCGGCTACGGCTCGTTCGTGAAGTTCGACCACGACTTCATCGGCCGCGACGCGCTCGAGAAGATCGACCCGGCCAGCCAGCGCAAGAAGGTCACGCTCGCGTGGAACGCCGAAGATCTGGCGAAGGTCTGGGGCTCGCTCCTGAACGTCGACGGGCCCACCTACAAGTTCTTCGACCTGCCGCTGGCGAACTACGGTTCGGCGAACTACGACTCGGTCGTGGATGCGGACGGCACGGTCGTCGGCTTCTCGATGTTCACCGGCTACAGCGCGAACGAGAAGCGCGGCCTCTCGCTCGGCGTCGTCGACCCCGACGTGCCCGAGGGCACCGAGCTCAAGGTCGTCTGGGGTGAGCCGAACGGCGGCACGTCCAAGGCATCGGTCGAAGAGCACGAGCAGACCGAGGTGCGAGCGATCGTCAGCCCCGTGCCGTACTCGACCGTCGCCCGCCAGACCTACCAGGGCGGATGGCGAACCGGCTACACCGACTGAACCGTACGGAGGGGTCCGGGACGACGCTCCCGGGCCCCTCCGTCTTACCCGCGGCACCGCCGAGAGGAACCCATGAGTCTGCGATACGCACTGCTCGCCCTGGTGCGGGTCGGGCCGCAGTCCGGCTACGACCTGCAGAAGCAGTTCGCCGTCTCCGTCGGACACGTGTGGCACGCCCCCGACTCCCAGATCTACCCCGAGCTGCGCAAGATGGAGCGCGAAGGACTCGTGCAGGGCGAGGAGGAGCAGCGCGGGGAGCGCGGCACCCGCCGGATGTACCACATCACCCCCGCGGGCGATCAGGCGTTCCTCGACTGGATGGCGTCGCCGCCCGAGTACCAGCGGGTGCGCGATCCCGCCCACCTGCGCGCCGCCTACCTCGAGACAGCGACGCCCGCCCAGGCGCGCGCCTTCCTCCGCGCCCACGTCGCGCAGTGGGAGGGCGAACTCGAGCAGTGGGAGGGCGAACTCCGCCGCATCGACGCCGTCGACAACCCCATGTTGCTGCGACGCCTCGCCGCCACCGCCGAGGAGGACCGCGAGCGCACGATCGCCTACAAGCGGTACGCGTACGAAGGACTCGTCGAGCGCGCGCGGGGCGAGATCCAGTGGGCCCGGAGCGGCCTCGATCTCATCGCACGACTGGAAGGGCCGGAGGACTCCCCGTGACCATCGCCACCACCGGAACCGATCGCGCCCGCGCGGTCGCCGCCGTCCGTGAGCTGCTGCTCGCCGTCGGCGAGGACGCCGACCGGCTGGGGCTGCTGCGCACCCCCGAACGCGTCGCCGACCTGATGCTCGATCTGTTCTCCGGGCTCGGGGTGGACCCCGCATCCGCCCTCGGCGCACCCGTCGCCCTCACCGAGAACGAGCATCCCGGCGAACTCGTCGGCATGACCGGCATCCCGTTCCGCTCGGTGTGCGAGCACCACCTGCTGCCGTTCGACGGCACGGTCGACGTCTACTACGCACCGAGCCGGCACATCGCGGGGCTCAGCCGCATCGCCACGCTCGTCGACCTCGCCGCGCGGCGCCCGCAACTGCAGGAGCGTCTGGGTCAGCAGATCGCGGATGCGTTGATGGCGGTCCTGCAACCGCACGGGGTGGCAGTGCGCATCGAGGCGACCCACGGTTGTGTCGCGCACCTCGAACCCCGCGCGGCGGCCGCGCGCGCCGTCACGGTCGCCACGGTCGGCTCGATTCCCGACGCGACCTGGCGCCTCGCCGTGCGGGACCCCGCGCCGCACTGACGGCCCGACCGGTGGGCTGCCGGGCACGCTCGCGCGCCGAGCGCTCGCGTGCGGAGCGCTTGCGCCCGCATCCGCCGTCCACTCCGCAGGTGCCCGCGCGCGGATGCTGCGGATTGGCGTCCGGATCGGCGACAATAGTGCAGACGATCCGCGGCGGACCCTCTGCGCGGAGGTGGGGAAGACGATGACGCTCACGCCTGTCGCCGAGACCGACGGCCGCCCGGATCTGGCGGCGACGATCCGCGACGCGATCCTCGGCGGCGAGTTCGCGCCGCATCAGCGTCTGATCGAAGCCGATCTGAGCGCGCGGTTCCAGGCGACCCGGGCGGCGGTGCGGACGGCGCTGCTCACGCTGGCGAGCGAGGGGCTGGTGGAACGCCTCCCCAATCGCGGCGCCCGTGTGCGCGCGATCAGCGTCGACGAAGCCGTCGAGATCGTCGAGGTGCGGATGGGGCTGGAGTCGCTCTGCGCGCGCAAGGCCGCGGAGAACGCCGACGACGACGACATCGCCGGTCTCCGCATCCTGCGCGCCGACATCGAGTCGGCCGTCGCTGGGGGCAACCTCGTCGAGTACTCGCGCCTGAACCAGGAGATGGACCGGCGGATGCGGGACCTCAGCGGCCACGCGACCGCCACCCAGCTTCTCGAGCGGCTGCGCGCCCAGTCCGCGCGGCACCAGTTCCGGCTCGCGTTCCACCCGGGCCGTGCCGCGCAGTCCGCGCCCGAGCACATCGCGATCATCGACGCCGTGATCGCCCGGGATCCGGATGCGGCCGACGCCGCGACGCGCGCACACCTGGCGGGCATCGTCGAGGTGCTCCGCACTCTCGACTGACCCCCGCCCCGCATCCGCCCCGCATCCGCCCGCCCCGCAGAAACCCGCGAGACGGGATCTTCGCGCCGAGACGGAGGGGTTACCCCACGGTCTCGGCGCCCAGATCCCGTCTCGCGGTCGGAACACCGGGGGCGGCACGGAACGGCGGCCCGGCGCGCGAGGCCGGGCCGCCGTTCGGATGCGGGTCAGCGGGCGATCAGCCGAAGTCCTCGACCGTGTCGTAGCCCTTGCCGTTGTACTTCTGCACCACCACCGACGAGACGGCGGGCTGGCCGTCGACCGTCGTGTCGACCGCCGTGCCGTCGAGCATGAGCGGCGCCTGGAAGTCCGTGATCCCGCGGAGCGCCTCCATGAAGTTCTCGCGCGTCGGTTCGGTCATCTCCCCGAACGCCTTCTCGAGCGTCGCGCCGACCATGTAGCTCCACATGCAGTGCGGGAACGCGGGCATGTCGGGGTAGTCGCCGTACTCCTTGAGGTTCGTCAGGAAGCCCTGCACGTCCTCGTCGTCCGCGAACGCGGGGCTCGCCGGCGCCTTCGAGAACGACACCGAGTAGACGCCGGGGAAGGCGTCGGCCCCGCCCGGCTGGAGGATCGCCGTCGGGCTCGAGGTGTTCGAGGGCAGGAACCAGCTCGGCGTCCAGTTGAGCTGTTGCGCCTTCTGCAGCGACGAGATCACGAGCGGCGTGATCGACATCGCGTTGAAGAAGACGTCGGCGCCCGAGTTCGCGAGCTCGGTGAGCTGCGCGTCGACGGCCGTGTCGGTCGCCTCATAGGTGAGCTCCTTCACGATCTCGATGTTGTCGGCACCCTCGACGGCGTTCGTGAAGCCCTCGAGGTATCCCTCGCCGTAGTCGTCGTTCTGGTAGAGCACGGCCACTTTGTGGTCTTCGCCGGATGCGGCCAGCAGCTCGCCGAAGGCCTGCCCCTCGTTCTGGTAGATCGGCACGAAGCCGAGCTGCCACGGGCTCTGTTCGGTGTCGCTGAAGATCGGGTCGCCGGTCATCACGAGCACCTGCGGCACCTCGTCGGCGATGGCGGCCTCGCGGTAGGCGCGGTTCGTCGGCGTGCCGAGACCCGCCGTCATCGCGAAGACGCTGTCTTTGAGCTGGTCGTAGTTGGCCTTGGCCTTCTGCGGATCGTAGGCGTCGTCGAGCGCCTGGATGTCGACCGTGCGGGTCTTGCCGTCACCGAACTCGACGCCACCCTCGGCGTTCTTCGCGCCGAAGTACGCCGAGATTCCGGCGACCGTGCACGTGCCGGGGCCGGCGGTGGCGCCGCTGAGCGGAGTCGTGATGCCGAGCGAAATGCTGGTGTCGGTGATGCCGGGGCTCGCCGCACTGCCGCCGTCGCTCGCGTCTCCGCCGCCGCCGTCGCCGCCGCGGGAACAGCCGGCGAGCGTCAACGCGAGCACGGATCCGACGGCGACGATGCCGAGGACCTTTCTGCGTGTGGTGCTGATGTTCATGCCTGATCTTGCCTCTCTGTGTGGGTCGTCTCCGCGGCGGGCGGCACGGGCGCGCCACCCTGCGGAGTACCGGAAGAAGGAGTGCCGGATGAGCGAGCCCCGGATGCAGGGCCCCCGGATGCCGGGCCGCCGGGTCCCGGGCCGCCGGACCCGCCGCCGCGCCGGGGCTTTCGCCCCCACCGCCGCAGCCGCGCGGGGAGCGAGGCGAGTCCGCCCGGGAGCAGGAAGAGCACGAGCAGCAGCAGCGCCCCCTGCAGGACTGCGGTGAGGTTCGCGTCGAGCGCGTTCGTCAGCTGCGGTGCGAGCACGTAGAACGCTCCGCCGAGGAGCGACCCGATGATGCTGCCCGCTCCGCCGATCACCATCGCGGCGAGCAACTGGATGGAGTGCCCGAAGCTCATCGTCTCGGGCGAGGTGTACTGCACGACCACCATGTAGAGGAACCCGCTCACTCCGCCGATCAGCGACGCGACCGTGAAGGCCATGACCTTATAGCGGTAGGGCGAGATCCCCATCGATGAGGCGACGGCCTCGTTCTCCTTCACGATCGCGAACGCCCGACCGTACTTGCCGCGCACGAGGTTGCGGGTGAGAAGGAACACGATCCCGCCGATGGCGATCACGAGGTACAGCTGCCACTGGTCGTCGTAGAGTCCGGTCCACTCCGGCGCCGACGCGAACCGGGCCGAGATGCCCTGCGATCCGCCGGTGAAGTCCGAGAGCCGCTTGGCGAGCGGCACGCCCACGATCGGCAGCGCGATCGTGACCATCGCGATCGCGAGTCCGCCGAGCCGCGCTGCCGCGAGCGCGATCAGAAGGCCCACGATGCCGGGCAGCAGGATGCTGGCGGCGAAGACGACGACGATGTTCCAGTCGTTCTCCACGCCGTAGGCCGTGATGTACGCGCCAAAGCCGACGAAGAAGATCTGGCCGAGCGAGACCTGGCCGGTGTAGCCCATCACGACGTTCAGCCCCAGCACCGCGACGGCGAAGACGCCGACCCGGGCGACGGTCTGGTTGGCGAACTCGGGCAGGACGAGCGGCAGGACGACCAGCAGGATGACGACGGCGAGTGCGACCGCGATGCGCACCGGGCGTCGGTCGAAGAACTCGGTAGCTCGAGACATCAGACGCGCACCACGGCTTTCCGGCCGAACAGGCCCTGGGGTCTGACGATGAGCACGACGAAGATCAGCACGAACGGCACGGCGACCTTGAGGTCGTAGCCGATGAACGGCACGTACACGGCGGCGAGGTTCTCGAGCACGCCGATCATCCACGCCGCGATCACGACGCCGATCGGACTCGACAGTCCGCCGAGGATCACGGCGGCGAGCGCGTAGACGAGCGCGTTGTCCATCATTCCGGGGGTGAGGGTGAGCTGCGGGGCGATGAGGGCGCCGGCGACCGCGCCGAGCACGGCGGCCAGGCCCCATCCGACCATCAGGAGTCGCCCGACGGGCAGGCCCGAGAACGAGGCGGACTCGGGATTCACGGCGACCGCGCGCAGCGCGAGCCCCAGTTTCGTGCCGAGGAAGAGCCCCTGCAGCAGGATCATCATCGCGACGATGACGAGGGTCGTGCCGATCGAGCGGATGCTGACCGAGGCGCCGAGGATCGAGATCGTGTCGAGCGGGAACAGCGACGCGAACTGCTGGTTGTTGTAGCTCCACAGCCAGCCGCAGATGCCGGTGATGAGTGTCAGCAGACCGATCGTCACGACGACCGCCGTGTCGGGATCGCCGCGTTCGAATCGCCGCATGACGTAGCGCTCGATGAAGGCGCCCATGGCGAAGGAGAACAGGATCGACAGCAGGATCGCGAGGATCAGCGGCACGCCGAGGCCGGTGAACCACCAGGCCACATAGGCCGAGAGCACCGCCATCCCGCCCTGCGCGAAGTTGATGAGGCCCGTCGCCTGGTTGACCAGCACGATCGCGAGCGCAAGCGCCGCGTACACCGAGCCGATCGAGAGTCCGTCGACGACGAGTTGGATGAAGGTGCCCATCGGTCAGCCTCCCAGGTAGGCGCGTCGGATCTCGTCCATGCCCTTGAGCTCGGCCGAGGTGCCGGTGAGGACGTTGCGTCCGGTCTCGAGCACGGTGGCCGAATCGACGAGGCGGAAGGCGAGGGTGGCGTTCTGCTCGACGACGAGCATGGAGATGCCGGATTCGCGACGCAGGCGCGCGATCGCGTCGTAGACGTTTCGTGCGGTGCTGGGCGCGAGACCGAGCGACGCTTCGTCGAGGAGCAGCAGTCGGGGCTTGGCCATCACGGCGCGAGCGACCGCGAGCATCTGCTGTTCCCCGCCCGACAGCGCGGACGCGTGCGAGCGGTACCGCTCCTTGAGGTTCGGGAAGAGCTCGAGACAGTACTCGACGTCGGCGTCGATGCCCTTGCGGTCTTTCCGCAGGTAGGCGCCGACCCGCAGGTTCTCGCGGACGGTCAGCCCCCCGAGGGTGCCGCGCCCCTCGGGCACATGCGCGATGCCGATCGCCGCGACCCGGTCGGGCCGCATCCCGCGGATGTCTGTGCCCTCGAAGCGGATGCTGCCGCCCGCCCGCACGGTGCCGCTGATGGCGCGGAGGGTCGTGGTCTTGCCGGCGCCGTTCGCGCCCAGGATGCCGACGGCGCCGTTCTCGGGAACCGACAGCGACACCCCGTCGAGCACCTGCACGGGGCCGTAGAAGGCGGTCACGCCTTCGAGTTCAAGCAGCGTCATCCGCGGCGTCCTTTCCGATGTACGCCTCGATGACCCGCGGGTCGGACTGCGCCTGCGCGGCCGTGCCCTCCATCAGGGTGCGGCCGTGGTCGAGAACCACGACACGGTCGGTGAGGGCGGCGATGAGTCCCATGTGGTGCTCGACGATCACGACCGTGATGTCGTCGTCGCGGATGGTGCGAACGGTCGCGATGAGCTGCTCGACCTCGGAATGCGGGAGGCCGGCGGCGGGCTCGTCGAGCAGCAGCAGGCTCGGGCGGGTGAGCAGGGCGCGGCAGAGCTCGATGCCCTTGTGCAGGCCGTGCGAGAGTTCGTCGGCGGGAAGGTGCGCGGCCCAGCCGAGTCCGGTGCGCTCGAGCAGATCGAGGGCTTCGCGCCGCTGCTCGCGCTCGGAGCGCACGGTCCGCGGGGTCCGGATGGCCCACTCGAGCGGACCCGCCGGGAGTCGCGTGTGCGCACCGAGCAGGACGTTCTCGAGCACGGACGCGTGCAGTTGCAGAGCCGGATGCTGGAACGTGCGCGCGAGACCGCGCTTCGCCAGCCCCGAGGGCGTGGTGCCGAGCACCTCGTCGCCGTCGATCCGGATGGATCCGGAGCTCGGGCGGTAGTGGCCGCTGATGCAGTTGAACAGCGAGGTCTTCCCGGCACCGTTGGGCCCGACCAGACCGAAGATCTGACCGGGTTCGACCTCGAAGGTCACGTCGTGGAGCACCGTGATCCCCCCGAAACGGAGATTCACGTCGTTCAGAGTCAGTCGAGCTGCCATCGCTCACCTTCCTGCGTCGTTGCCACATCGCTTCGACCCGGGGCGTCATCGCCCTGATTCTGGACGGTACGGATTCACGCTCAGATTGTCAACGATTTTGGCGCGCAATCGGAGAGTCGTTGTCGGACCGTGCCCGACCGCCTCGTCGCGGCAGGATGTCCGCTCTCAGAGTGCGGGCGCCGCATCCGGCATCGCCCGCCGATTCCGTTCATGCGAATTTTCCGTATGACGCCTCGGCATCCGACGCACGATCGGAAGCACTGACAGGAAGGTCGACGATGACATCCGAATCCCTCGCCGAGGCGATCACCCGTGCCGGCAGCCCCGTGGAGCTGCTGCGCAACCAGAACTGGCCCGCGTTCACGTTCCCGGTCGCTCCGGAGTTCACGAACTGGCGCGACGAGCAGCGCTCGTGGAACACGACTGTCGCCCTCATGGACCAGTCGCACCACATGACGCAGCTGTTCCTGGGCGGCGCCGACCTGCTGCCGCTGCTCGGAACCATCTCCCCCAACACGTTCGCCACGTTCCGTCCGGGCGTCGCGAAGCAGCTGATCTCGGTGAACAAGGACGGCTACCTCATCGGTGACGGCATCCTCTTCTACAACGAGGACGCCCCCGAGGGGCTCGTGCTGGTCGGACACCACATCCTGATCGACTGGGTGCGCTACAACGTCGAGAAGGCGGAGGCCGCCGGCAAGGACGTGCACTACCGCCTCGAGGCGAACTCGCACATGCGTCAGGGCCCGCCCACGTTCTACCGCTACGAGCTGCAGGGACCGTTCGCGAACGAGGTGATGGAGAAGCTGTTCGCCGGCCCCGTGCCGGAGGTGAAGTTCTTCCACATCGGCGACTTCACGATCGCCGGCCGCACCGTCAAGGGGCTCCGGCACGGTATGGCCGGGCAGCCCGGCTTCGAGTTCTTCGGCCCGTGGGCCGACAGCGAGCCCGTGCGGGATGCGATCCTCGAGGCGGGTGCGGAGTTCGGCATCCACCGGGTCGGTGCCAAGGCCTACTCGGCCACGCCGCTCGAATCAGGATGGGTGCCCACGCCCTTCCCCGCCGTCTTCGATGACGACCTGGCCGAATACCGCGAGTGGCTGCCGGCCGCGCGGATCGGGTCGGTCGCCGGGTCGCTCATCTCCGACGACGTGCGCGATTTCTACCTCACCCCGTACGACATCGGTCTCGGCCGGTCGGTGCGCTTCGACCACGACTTCCACGGTCGCGAGGCGTTGGAGCGCCATGCGGCGGCGCCCCGGCGCCGCAAGGTGACGCTGCTCTGGAACGCCGAGGACGTCGCCGGTGTCGTGCGTTCGCAGCTCGAACCGGGCACTCCCGCGAAGTTCCTCGACTTCCCGAAGGCCCGCTACGGGCTCTATCAGATGGACGAAGTGCGCCGCGGCGAGGATCTCGTGGGCATCTCGACGGATGCGGGCTACATCGCCTACGAACAGCTCTATATGTCACTCGCCACCCTCGACGAGGGAATCGACGACGGGGCCGAAGTCGAGGTCGTCTGGGGCGAGAACCCGGTGTCGACGAAGGACTCGGTCGACCAGAATCACCGCCAGGTGCGGATCCGCGCCACGGTCGCCCCGGCGCCGTACCACGAGTGGGCTCGGACGGTGTACCGGGCATAACGCAGACGGTGTGTAGGGTCCTCGTGAGGAGGACGCGATGGCGCGTGGATCAGCCGGGCAGTCGGCACTGCAGCGGCACCTGCGGGTGCTCGACGCGTTCGAGGCGCTGCATCCGTTCCTGACCCTCAGCGAGATCGCGTCCGCCGCGGGCCTGGCGCCCTCGACCGCGCATCGCCTCGTCGCGGAGCTCACCGAGACGGGCCTGCTCGAACGGATGCCGGACCGCACCTACCGGCTCGGGGTGCGGCTCTGGGAGTACGCGTCACGAACGCCGGGCGCCCTCGGTATCCGCGAGGTCGCCCGGCCGTGGCTCGCCGCCGCGCACTCCCGCATCCGGCAGCACATCCAGCTCGGTGTCCGCGCGGGCGACGATGTGCTGTTCGTGGAGCGGATGTCGGCTCCGGATGCGGTGGTCAACGCCACGCTCATCGGCGGCCGCATCCCGCTGCACGCGTCGTCGATCGGACTCGTGCTGCTCGCCCACGCCCCGGCCGGGGTGCTCTCGCACCTGCTCGCGTCGGGGCCCCGGGCGTACACGCCCCGGACCCTCACGGGAGAGGCGGAGCTCCGCGCGACCCTCGCCCGGATCCGCGCGGAGGGCGTGGCGGTCGCTCCCGGTCACATCCATCTCGATTCCCGCGGGATCGCCGTTCCTGTGCACGGCCCGGACGGCTCGGTGTATGCCGCGATGGGCGCGGTGATCCCGAACGACGGCGGGTCGGACCCGGCCGTGATCGAGACGCTCCGGGTGGCCGCGGCCGGCGTCACCCGCGCACTCCGCGACGCGTACGCCTCGGCCTCCGCGACCGACGACGACGCCGCCGCACACGGGCTGCGGCCGGATGCGGGCGTGTCGGCGCGGTCGTGGGAGTACATCGCCGCACTCGCCGGCGAGCACGCGCCCGGCACGGCTCGGGCGGGCGCGCGATGACCCGCATCGCCGTCATCGGACTCGGCGAGGCCGGACGCCGGTATGCCACCGGGCTGCGCGCGGCCGGCGCCGTGGTGCGCGGGTACGACACGTCGCCGTCCCGCGTCACCGAGGGCATCGATCGCGCCGCCGACCTCGCCGGCGCGCTTCGCGACGCGGATCTCGCGATCAGCCTCGTGGGCGCGCACGCGGCGATGAGCGTCGCGGCGGCGGCGCTGCCGCTTCTGGGCCCGGGGGTCGTGTTCGCCGATTTCAACACCGCGTCACCGGAGACGAAGGCCGCCGTCGCAGCCGCCGGTGTCGACGTCGGCGTCGCCGTCGCGGATGTGGCGGTGCTCGCCCCGGTCACCCGCGCCGGGTCGCGGACGCCCCTGCTCGCGAGTGGCCCGGGCGCGGCAGAGGTCGGCCGCCTCCTCCGGCCGTTCGGCGTACCGGTCGACACGGTCGCGGGCCCCGCCGGAACCGCCGCCCGGCTGAAACTCGTGCGGAGCGTGTTCATGAAGGGCCTGGCGACACTGCTCATCGAGACCCTGACGACGGCGGATGCCGCGGGCGCGGAGCCGTGGATGCGGGATCAGCTGACCGCGGAGTTAGGACCCGACGCCCCCGCACTCGTCGAGCGACTCCTCACCGGCACGTACGCTCACACCGCGCGGCGCGAACAGGAGGTGCGAGACGCCCTCGACCTCCTCGACTCCCTCGGCACACCCGCCGACATGACCCGCGGCACTCTCGCGTGGTTCGAACGCATCCTCGGCGAACGCGGAGAAGACCGGCTCTGACCGCGCCCTGCCCTCACCGCAACATCGCTCGGCGGCCGCGCATCGCCCGGCGGCGCTCAGCGCACGATCCGCAGGGTCCCCGTGGGGGTATCGACGGCGCCGACAACCGTCCGGAGCGAGGCCTTCATCCGCGGGAGATCCACCTTGCCGTGCGGGCTGCGCTCGAGACTGTCGCGGACGATCACGTTCCGGGGCTTCTTGTAGCCGGCGAGGAGCGTGTCGAGATGGGCGCGGAGGGCGTCCGCATCGAGAGCGACCGTTCCCTGGACGACGACGACCGCCGTGACCGCCTCGCCGTAGCGGGCGTCCGGCATACCGAAGACGACCGCATCCGCAATCGCCGGAAAAGCGAGGAGGGCCTCTTCGACCTCGACCGGATAGACCTTCTCGCCGCCCGTGTTGACCACGGCGCTCCCCCGCCCGAGCAGGTCGACCGTGCCGTCGCCGTGAGAGACCGCCCAGTCGCCGGGCATGACGTGACGCACCCCGTTGATCACCGGGAAGGCCTCACGGGTCTTCTCCTCGTCGCGGAAGTAGCCCCTCGGCAACGTGCCACGGAAGGCGAGGACACCCCGACCCCCCTCGAGGTGCTGCACCTCGCGCAGGTCGTCGTCGAGCACCACGGCCCCCGGCAGCAGGCGCAGCCGCCCGGGAACATCGGCGACGGATGCGGTCGTGTTGACCGCGTACGGTCCGCCCTCGGTCGAGGCGAGCAGGTCGATGATGACCAGGTCGGCGCGCGCGTGGAACCGGCGCTTCGCCTGCGGGCTGAACCGCATCCCGGAACTGATGAGAGACCCGACCGCGCCGAACGAACGCTCACCCGAGCGCTCCCACGCCTCGATCAGCGGGAGCGCGATGGCGTCACCGGCCACGACGAGTCGGGTGGCGCCCGCGTCGACCGCGAACCGGAACGCCGCATCGGCATCGAGGCGCGGCGAGGGGATCACGAGGATGGTGCCGCCCAGCACGAGGGTGTTCATCGAGGTGAACAGCGCGGTGCCGTGCATGAACGGGGCGAGCGGGAGGGTACGCGGAGCGGGCGTCGCCGGGTCGGCGGCGACGGCCACGACGTCATCCATCGTCTGCGGGAGCGGAAGCCCGACCGTGCCGTAGATCGAGTAGAGCTGCACCGAGAGGATGTCTTCGGCGCCCCAGACGACGGCCTTCGGTCGCCCCGTGGTTCCGCCCGTGTAGAGGCGCAGCTCGGCGCCGGCGGGCGGAGTCACGGGAAGGATTCCGGGCACAGCGATCGCCTCGGACCACGGAACCCCCGCATCCGCATCCGCGGACGGAAGGGCGGGCGGGTCGTCGTCCACGGTGATCAGGGCGGGGGCGTGCGCCCAGTCCGCCACCGCCTCGCGCACCACGGGCCACAGCGACGTGGGGTACACCAGCACGCGGGCACCGGAATCCTCCAGGAGCGCCCGCACCTCGGTCGCGCGATACCGGTAGTTGAGGGTCACCGGCGCGATCGCGCGGGCGAAGCAGGCGAACAGGGTGACGAGATACTCGGGACGGTTGTAGAGCATCACCGCGACGGCGTCGCCCGGGCCGACGCCCGCCCGGGCAAGGTGCCCCGCGAGCGCGCCGGCATCCGCGGCGAAGCGCCGATAAGTCATCGTATCGTCCGGGGTGACGATCGCCGGTCGATCGGGGAACGCGCGCGCGATCGCCTGCCATACGTCGCTGTAGTGGCCTCTCATCCGAACTCCCTCGTTCGCCTCGGCACGATCGATCCCTGTGCGCTCAGTCGAGCGTGGGCGGGCCGGATCGCTGCGCGAGCGGCGCGAATCGATCGCGCCAGACGCCATCGATCTCCTCCGCCGACCATCCGCCGTCGCGGTCGGCGGTCTCGAGCACCGCCGGGTGCGCGTACAGCGCGAGCCGGTCTCCGCCGATGCCGATCGCCTGCCCCGTCACGGCCGCCGAGTGCTCCGACGCCAGCCACACGATGAGGGCCGCGACATCCTCCGGGGTGCCGAGCGCGTGGTCGCGCCGGTACTCGGTGGGGATGCCCTTCCCGGCCACGAAGTCCTCGTACACCTGCGTGTAGGCGGGGATCGTCGCGGTCATCGGGCTGAGCGCGGTCGGGATGACCGCGTTGGCGGTGATCCCCGCGCGCGCGAGCTCGAGCGACCAGGTGCGGGCCATCGCGACCAGTCCCGCCTTCGCCGCCGCGTAGTTCGTCTGGCCGAAACTGCCGAACTGCCCCGCGGGCGAACCGATCAGGATGATGCGACCGCCCTCGCCCCGCTCGCGCATCGCGACCGCGGCCGCGCGCCCGCAGGTGAATGACCCCCGCAGGTGCGTGCTGATCACGGCGTCGAAGTCGTCATCCGACATCTTCCACAGCACGCGGTCCCGCAGCACACCCGCGTTGGCCACGAGCACGTCGAGGCGCCCGAACGACGAGAGCGCCGCCGCCGCCAGCTCGTCGGCGGCCGCGCTCGTGCCCACGGCCGCGACGACGGCGACCGCCGACCCGCCCGCATCCGTGATGTCAGATACCGTCTGGGCCGCGCTCTGCGCATCGACGTCGTTCACGACCACCGCCGCCCCGGCGTCGGCGAGCGCGAGCGCGTACGCGCGCCCGAGACTGCGCCCGGCGCCGGTGACGATCACCACCCGCCCGTCCAGCCGCACCGCGCTCATCGGTAGTACCTCAGCACGAGCTCGGCCACGCACGCGGGTTTCGGCGCACCCTCGATCTCGAACGTGACCGGCACCTCGATCTGCACGCCGCCCGGAACCTCCGACGCCGTGCGCACCTCGCCGACGACGCGGATCCGAGATCCGACCGGCACGGGCGCCGGGAAGCGCACGCGGTTGAGTCCGTAGTTGATGCCCATCCCCGCGTCGGGCACGTCGAAGACCTCGGCCATCAGCGGTACGACGAGGCTGAGCGTCAGCAGCCCGTGCGCGATGCGCGTGCCGAACGGGGTGCTCGCGGCGTACGCGGCGTCGAGGTGGATGGGGTTGTGATCGCCGGTGACGCGCGCGAACAAGTCGACCTCGTCCTGCGTGATCTCCCGCCACGAGGAGGGACCGAACGAGGCGCCCGCGGCGTTCGCGAGCTCGGCGACATCGAGCGAGAGTCGTGCGGCATCCGTCATCGGGACCGTCCTTTGCATCGTTGCACGGGAAGCGTTATTTCAGGTTGCCTGAAATACTAGGACGAGACCTCCGGGTCGTCAACACGCGGCGACGATCGCCGGAGAACAGCCGTGCGCTAGCGTGAGCGCCGCGGAGGAGAAGCCGGATGACCCCACAGCGACGCAGCCTCGTCTACCAGATCAAGCAGCTCGAGCTGGCGCTGCGCCCGCGGTTCCACGCGGCGTGCGCGGCCGCCGGCATGACCGCCGCGCAGTACACCGCGCTGACCGTGCTCGAACGCCGCCCCGGTATCAGCGGCTCGGAGCTCGCCCGCCGCTCGTTCGTGCGCCCGCAGACCATGGCGGGGATCATCGATCCGCTGGTCGACGGGGGTCTCGTCAGCCGCGATCCCGGCCCGGGCCGTCAGATCCTCCTCCGACTCACGGATGCGGGCACGACGACCCTCGCGCGGCTCGACCCGCAGGTCGCCGGCGTCGAAGAACTGATGCTCGCGGACTTCGACGAGGAGGAGCGCGAAGTGTTCGCCACGCTCCTCCGACGCGCGCGGCGGTCGCTCGACGAGCAGGGCCACCGTCCCGCGTGAGCCGCCGCGCGCCCGACGACGTGGGTCGCCGAGATGAGGATGATCGCGCGAGCGGAGGATGTCGCGCCCGCATTCGCCCTCGCGCGGACGGATCATCCTCCGCTCGACAGAACCTCGCGCGCGCACCGACGCTGCCCAGGCGCTGCGGGTGAGCGGCGTCAACTCTTGCGATAGTTCTCCCGCGCGAACCGCGAGTACGGAGCGGGCTGCACGGTCGCGCGGATTTCGACCTGCCGGTGCGGCTCGACCGCGGGCTTGGCCGTGTGGGGCTGCTCACCCCAGGTGACGACGACCCGCGTGCCCGACTCGGCGTACTCCGGCGCCACACTCGCGAGCGACACGAAGACCTGCTCACCCGTGATGTACCCCACGTCGTGCGAGATGCCCGCATCCGCCCCGTCCTCCGCCGACACGCGATCGACCTGATAGAGCCCGTACCGCGCCTTCGGGAAGTCGATGTACTTCGCCGGCACACCCTCCTCGTACAGCGATCGTTGCGCGGCCGCCACGTCTTCCGGCTCCCAGACCAGCGTGACCTTCACCCGCTGCGGCGACGCCGCGTGCCGCTCGAGCGCCGCCCGCCCGATGAAGTCGTGGTCGAAGGCGACGCTGCGCCCGTACCCGAGGTCGTACGGGGTCAGGTAGTAGTCCTCGATGTCATCCGACACGAAGCTCCCAGCCAGCGAACCGAGCCGCGCCGCCGGCAACCAGGCCAGATACTCGGCCGAGCGCTCGCCCGTGAAAATCGCCGGCAGGGGCGACGGCACCCATGCCGACTCGAGGTTCGCCGACGAGTACGCCTTCGCCCCGACCCGCACGAGACCGAACTCCTCGCCCGCAGAGACGATCGCGTCACGGATGCGGTCGCCATCCGCCCACGGACCGAACAGCTCGAACCCCGGCTGACCCGCCATCCCGTGCCGGAGAGAGCGCACGGTGGCGCCCGCGATGTCGAACGTCGCCATCCCGAAGAACTTCGTCGCCGGCACCGGTCCGCCGATGAGCTTCTCCACGAGCGCCAGGGCGTGCGGGCCCTGCACCTCGTACCGGTAGAGGGTCGGCGGGGTGCCGGGCTCGCGCATCAGTGTGTTCGCATCGCGCTCGAAGGTGACGTCGTAGTCGCCCGTCTCGCCGATGAACTGCACCCAGTCGAGCACCATGTACCAGCCCACGAGGTCGTACACCTCGTCGTCGAGATGGAACAGGATGGCGTCGCCGATCAGGTACCCCTCGTGGTTCACGGCCACGAACTGCTTCGCGGCATCGACCGGAAAGGTCGCGAAACTGTTCACGCCCGTCTCGCTGAGCAGGCGAGCCGCATCCGGGCCGGAGATGAACAGGTCGGTCATGTGGTGCGACTGGTCGAGCAGGGCGACGCTCTCGCGCCACGCCCGCTGCTCGCTCCGCCAGTTGCTGAACTCCGGCGTGACGGGGAAGATCGTCGGCCTCGCCTGCGCGTTCCGCAGCAGGTCGACGGGGTTTCCGATGCGGGCGATCGCGGCGGCGGCGGATTCGGTCATGGTGAACTCCTTCGTTCCAGAACGAGAGCAACTCTAGGAAGTCAGGCTCATCCGCAGGGCGGGCGTGCATAAGCTGTGCTTATGGACCGGCAAGGATGCCTGAGGGGCCGCTCGAGCTTCGGCGTGCGGCACGCAGCGGAATCGCGCCCGTGGACCTGAACCTCATCCGCGCGTTCGTCGCGATCGCCGAGACCCGCAGTCTCACCTCCGCTGCCGGGCGGCTGTATGTGACGCAGCCCGCGGTCAGCCAGGCGCTCGGGCGCCTCCGCCGCGAACTCGACGACCCGCTGTTCCACCGCGTCGGGCGCGCGATGGTCCCCACACCCCTCGCCGACAGCGTCTACCCCGGCTTCCGCGAGGCCGTAGCTGCGGTCGATCGCACCCTCGACGGCGTGCGCCGGTTCGACCCGGCGGACTCGACGCGCACCTTCCGGATCGCGCTGTCCGAGCTCGGCGAGATCGGCTGGTTCCCCGCCATCGTCCGGGCCGTCCGGCGACGCGCGCCCGAGATGCGGATCGAGGTCGTCCCGATGGACGTGCAGGCGCTTCCCGAGTGGCTGGGGCGCGGCACGGTCGATCTGGCTGCCACCCCGTCGCCCGTGCCGGGGCGGTTCGAGAAGGTGATTCTGAAGACCCAGGGGTACGGCGTCGTGATGTCGTCGCGGCATCCGCTATCCCACAGCCCGCTCGACCTCGAGGCGTACGCGACGGCCGGCCACATCGTCGTCGCGAGCGACTCGGGTGCACCCGCCGTGGAGCACGCGTTGCGTCTGGCCGGAGTCACGATCGAGCCGCGCATCGCCGCGCACCACTTCGCGGCGCTGCCGCCGCTGCTCGCCGCGAGTCACGACCTGATCGCGACGATGCCCGACACGATCGCCGAGGGGTGGGCGCAGACGTGGCCGCTGGTGGTGCGACCCCTGCCCTTCGAGATGGCGCCGCTCGATGTCAGCCTCTACCGCCGCTCCACGACGGCGCACACAGCCGCGCTCGACTGGCTGTTCGAGACGGTGGCGCGCGCCATCCGCGGGTCGTCGGGACGGTTCCAGGTGATCCACGGCGACGCCGCGGACGGCTGACGCTCACCGGTCGTCGGATCGAACGCGCTCAGCCCGCCTCATCCGCCACATCCGTAGACATCCGCCCCAGCGGTCCGACAACTCATGGCCCACTCGCCCGTCCACGCCGCGCGAACGCGTCAGCGAGTCGCCGCACACCGCGGCGCGGCCGCCCGGCGTGCACAACGCAGGAGATCCGCTGCGCCCGCGCGCTGCGCGGCCGCATCCGGGTCGGTTCCTCCTGAGTTGTGCACGCAGCGGTGCGGCAGCGAGCGACTGCTCGCGCCGAGCCCAACCGCCGTGCCGCGGCAACCGCGGGCGCCGCGGGCGCCTTGGCGCCGCGAGCTACAGCGTGCCCGCGGTGCGCCAGCCCCCCTGGTACTCCTGCCGGGCGGTCTCGGCGTAGGGCACCGGGCTCACGATCGCGCGCACCGCGATCTGCTCGTGCGGCTCGACGGTCGTCTTCTTCGATCCGCCATCCGGTTCGCCCCAGACGACGCGCACCTCGGCCCCGATCGGCACATCCCGATCGACGGTCGCGAGCGACAGCCCGCGCTTCTCGTTCGCCGTGACTCCCGTGAACAGCGAGAGCCCGATCTGGTTGCCGTCGGCGTCGATCACGGCGTCGTAGTTGGACGAACCGTAGTTCGCGTTCGGCAGATCGAAGAACTGGTAGCCGACACCCTCGCGGTCGATCACGCTCGTGAGGATCTTCGCCAGGTCCTCGTCGTTCCAGGCGAGCGTGACCTTCTTGCGCTGCGCGTCCGCATCCACCTTCTCGAGGGCGTCGCGGCCGATGAAGTCGTGGTCGAACTTCACGAACGAGCCGTAGCCGAGCTCCCACGGGGTGAGGTAGTAGTCCTCGATGTCGTCCGATACGAACGAGCCGGCGAGCGCGTTGATCGCCTCGTAGCTGTTCGCGGGCAGCCACTCGCGGTACGCCCGCTCGGCCTCGCCGGTGTAGATCGCCGGTAGCGGCGAGGGGATCCATCCCGATTCGAGCGTGTTCGACGAGTACGCGCGCGAGCCGCAGGGCTCGATCCCGAACTCGCGGCCGGCCTCGAGGACGGCTTCGCGGATCTTCGCGTGCTGCTCGTAGGGGCCCCAGATCTCGAGCCCCGGAGCACCCGCCATCCCGTGCCGGAGCGTCCGTACGCTCTCACCCGCGATCGTCATCTCGCCCATGTGGAAGAACCGCACCTTCTCGAGCGGTCCGCCGTTGAGCTTCTCGATGATGGCCCAGGCGTTCGGCCCCTGAATCTGGAAGCGGTAGTAGTCGCGGTGGACGGCCGCGCCGTAGGGACGCGAGGGCGAGCGGTCGTCGTAGCGGAACTCGACGTCGTATCCGCCCGTCTCGGCGTGGAACTGCAGCCAGTTCGCCGCCGGCGCGCGACCGACGTAGACGTAGTCGCCCTGCGCCTCGTGGAACAGGATGCCGTCACCGATCACGCCGCCGTTGGATGCGGTCGGCACGAACTGCTTGGCGGTGTTCACGGGGAAGTTCGCGAACGAATTGATGCCGGTGTCGCTCAGGAGCTTCAGCGCATCGGGACCCGAGACGAAGAAGTTGACCATGTGGTGCGTCTGGTCGTAGAGCACGGCGGTCTCACGCCAGGCCTTCTGCTCGCGCCGCCAGTTCGTGAACTCGGCCGGAACGACCGGGTAGATGTAGGTTCCGAGCTGCGAATCGCGGAGCATCTCGACGATGTTCCCCCGCTCATCCAGCAGCTCCTGCAGGTTGCGTGCCATAGGTCGCCCTCGACTTCCTTGTCCGTCGGCTGATCCGCGATGGTACCGAGGAGGATCCCTCTGTCCATAGTGGTTTTCGTCGCCATGATTGTAAACAAAATCTTGACCACTCCGCCAGGGGTGTGATTCGCTGAAGCCCTCGGACCGGCACCGTCGCCGCCATGGTCACCGCCGAAACGCGGCGAACAACGTCGTCGACGGGCCCACCCGACGATTGCACGGGCCGCCTCGACACCGGCCCGACCCCTCACCGGTCGACGACGAACTGGAGCGAACATGGCAGAGATCACCCCTTCGCTGCTCGTGCTCAGCGCCCACGCGGGCGACTTCGTCTGGCGGGCGGGCGGCGCGATCGCCGCCGCCACCCTGCGCGGCGAGCGCGCGACGGTCGTGTGCCTGAGCTACGGCGAGCGCGGCGAATCCGCCAGCCAGTGGCTGCAGGGCAAAGCCCTCGACGAGATCAAGGCGATCCGTCGCGGCGAGGCGGAGGCGGCCGCATCCGCCCTCGGTGCCGCCGTCGAGTTCCTCGACCTCGGCGACTACCCGCTCCGCGAGACCCCGGATGCGGTCGCCGCCCTCGTCGACGTGTACCGCCGTGTGCAGCCGACCGTGGTGCTCACCCACCCGCTGACCGACCCGTATAACGGCGACCATCCCGCCGCGGCGCGCATGGCTCTGGAGGCACGGGTGCTGGCCCAGGCGATCGGCGTCGCGAACTCCGACGGCTCGTTCCCCACGAAGGAGACGATCATCGGCGCCCCGCCGGTCTTCTTCTTTGAACCGCACCAGCCGGAGCAGAGCGGCTTCGTGCCGAACGTGCTGCTCGACATCACGGACGCGTTTCCCGCCAAGCGCGCCGCCATGGAGTGCCTGCCCGCGCAGAAGCACATGTGGTCGTACTACACCGATCTCGCCGTCCGCCGCGGGGTGCAGGTCAAGCGCAATGCCGGCCCGAACCTCGGCCTCGCGCACGACACGATGGGCGAGGCGTACATGCGCTATTTCCCCCAGGTGACGGGCTTGCTCGAATGACCGCGGCATCCGGTCGGATCGTGGTGACCGACATCCGGCGAGCGGATGCCGACACCGCCGCGGCGTTGGCCGAATTCGGCTCGGCGACCGTGCACGAGGCGATGGGTCGCACCGGATACGCGGGGCCCCGCATCCGCCCCATCCAACAGGGCGCGGCCGTGTCGGGCACGGCGATCACCGTGCGCGTCGCCCCGGGCGACAACCTGATGGTGCACGCCGCGATCGAGCAGGCGCAGCCGGGAGATGTGATCGTCGTCGCTCCGGTGACCGATTCGGCGTTCGGGTTCATCGGTGAGCTGATGGCTACGCAGATGCAGACCCGCGGCGTGCGGGCGTATGTGACCTCCGGCGGCGTCCGCGACACGGCCGAGCTGCGGACGATGGGGTTTCCGGTGTGGACCGCGCACGTCAGCGCCGAAGGCACGGTCAAAGACACCGCGGGCGCCGTGAACGTGCCGATCATCCTCGACGGGGTGGCCGTGCGGCCGGGCGATGTCATCGTCGCGGATGACGACGGGGTCACCGTCGTGCCGCGTGAACGCGCCGCCGGGACGCTCGACGCGGCCCGCACTCGCGCCGCGCGCGAGGCCGCCAACCGCGAGCGCTACCGCGCCGGCGAGATCTCGATGGATCTGAACGCCCTGCGGCCGGTGCTCGCCGACCTCGGAGTGCGGTTCGTGACACAGGCGGAGTTCGAGCGCGATGACGACTGACGATCGCGCGGCGGGCGTGCGCTGCATGCTCATGCGCGGCGGCACCTCGAAGGGCGCGTTCTTTCTCGAAGAAGACCTCCCTTCAGACCCGGCCGCCCGCGACGATCTGCTGCTGCGGATCATGGGCAGCCCCGACCCCGCGCAGATCGACGGCATCGGCGGCGCGCATCCCCTCACCTCGAAGGTCGCCGTCGTGCGGCGCTCCGACGAGCCCGGCATCGACATCGATTACCTGTTCCTGCAGGTGGCCGTCGACGAGCCGCTCGTCGCCGACGCGCAGACGTGCGGCAACCTGCTCGCGGCAATCGGCCCGTTCGCCCTCGAGCGCGGACTCGTGCGCGCGACGGGCGACGAGACCGTGGTCCGCATCCGCCTACGCAACACCGGCGACATCGCCGACGCGACCTTCGCGACCCCGGGCGGCCGGCCCGATTACGACGGCGACGTCGCGATCGACGGCGTTCCGGGAACCGCCGCGGGAATCTCGCTCCAGGTGTCGGGGGGCGACAAGCCGCTGTTCCCGAGCGGAGCGATCACCGACAAGATCGACGGGCACCGCGTCACCCTGATCGACAACGGGATGCCGGTCGTGCTGCTCGCCGCGGGCGAGTTCGGCGTCGCCGGCGACGAATCCCCCGGCGATCTCGAGGCTCGCGTCGATCTGCTCGACGCCCTCGAACGCGTGCGTCTCGTCGCCGGCGAGCGCATGGGCCTGGGCGACGTGCGCGCGCAGACCATACCGAAGATGATCCTGCTGTCGCCGCCGTCGGCGACCGGGGCGATCTCGGCGCGAGCGTTCATTCCGATTCGCGTACATACGTCGATCGGGGTGCTCATGGCGGCCTCGGTAGCCGCCGGCGTCCGCATCCCGGGCACGATCGCCGCGGACCTCGCCCGAGCCGCGGACGGCGACACGACCCGGATCGAGCACCCGACCGGCACGTTCTCCGCCCGGGTCTCGGTGCACCAGGATGCGGACGGCCGCTGGCATGCGGCGTCCGTGTCCGTCCGCACCGCCCGCCCCCTGTTCGACGGCACCGTGTTCCCGCGGCCCCGCCGCTGACCTCACCCACCGCTAGGAAGGACCGCCCGATGACCGACTCCACCTCATTCGACGTCGCCCACATCGGCAGCGTCGAGCTGCTCACCCCCGAGTTCGAGCGGAGCCTGTGGTTCTTCCAGGACCTGCTCGCGATGCGCGTGGTCGCCGAGCACGCCGGCTCGGTGTACCTCCGCACCTGGGACGAGTACGAGCTGTACACGATCAAGCTCACCCCCTCGGATGCGGCGGGCGTCGGCCTGACGACCTTCCGCGCGATCTCCCCCGACGCACTGGCGCGCCGGGTCGCGGCGATCGAGGCGACCGGCCTGGGCGACGGCTGGGTCGACGGCGAGGTCGGCACGGGTCCCACCTATCGGTTCCGCGACCCCGACGGGCATTCGATGGGCATCTACTACGAGACCGAACGCTACGTCGCGACCGACGACAAGCCTGCGCTGAAGAACCAGGCGTCGCGCTTCCCTGGCCACGGCGTCAACGCCCGCCGGCTCGACCACATCAACTACCTCGCGAAGGATGTGGAGGCCAACGGCGAGTTCCTCGCGCGTGCCCTCGGCATGCGCGAGAGCGAACGCATCCGCAACGATGACGGCAAGTTCGCCGCCTGGTGGTTCCACTTCTCGCTGAAGTCCTACGACGTCGTCTACTCCGACGACTGGACCAAGCACGGCAACCGCCTGCACCACATCGCCTTCGCGCCCGATACGCGCGAAGACATCCTGAAGGCCGCCGACATCTTTCTCGAGAACGGCATCCACATCGAATCCGGACCGCACAAGCACGCCATCAACCAGACGTTCTTCCTCTACGTGTGGGAGCCGGGTGGCAACCGCATCGAGTTCGCGAACGCCGGCGCCCGCCTGCTGCTCGACCCCGACCAGCCCGTCGTCGAGTGGACGCAGGAGGAGCGCAAGAGGGGCCAGGCGTGGGGCATGAAGACGATCGAGACGTTCCACACCCACGGCACCCCGCTCGTCTGAAACCCGCGAGGGACGCTCCGAGCTTTACTCCCGCGCGCCAGTTTTCTGCTCCCGCGCCTCAGATCTGAAGCGCGCGAGCAGGATATTGGCGCGCGGGGGCTCTCGCTCCGCTGGGGTGTCCCTGGCGGGACATTCCCCCGCCGGCCCTTGGCCGGCTCCCGCCAATCCCGATGCCAGTCCCGCCAGGAACACCCCCGCTCCGCTGGGTTCCTCACTGCCTCACCGCGAGACTGCAGTTTCGGCGCGAGACGTTGGTTCTCGACCAATGTCTCGACGCCCGACTGCAGTCTCACGGTCAGGGGCGCCAGCGGGGCTCAACCCCAGACGGAGCCGGCGATGTCGACAACGGAGCGGATCTTCGCCCACTGCTCGTCCTCGGTGAGCGCATTGCCCTCCTCGGTCGAGGCGAAGCCGCACTGGGGACTGAGGGCGAGCTGCTCGAGCGGGGCGAAGCGGGCGGCCTCGTCGATCCGGATCCGGATGGCGTCAGCATCCTCGAGCTCGCCGGTCTTGGTCGTGATGAGCCCGAGCACGACGATCTTGTCGCCCTCGGGAAGGAACCGCAGCGGCTCGAAGCCGCCGGCGCGCTCCGAGTCGTACTCGAGGAAGTACCCGTCGTACGGGGTGCCGGCGAGAAGCGCCTCGGCGACCGGCTCGTATCCGCCGGACGAGATCCACGTCGACCGGAAGTTGCCGCGACAGACGTGGGTCGTGACGACGAGGTCGTCGGGCTTGCCGTCGAGGATGCGGGTCAGCATGCTCGCGTACCGGTCGGCGATGCCGTCGGTGTCGATGCCGCGCTCGCGCGCCTTCGCGAGCTCCACGTCGGAGCAGAGGTACGCCCACGCCGTGTCGTCGAACTGCAGGTACCGAGCCCCGGCGTCGTAGAACGCCGCGAGCGCGTCGCGGTACGCCTGCACGAGGTCGTCGGTGATGGCCTCGCGTCCGTCGTACGTCGCGGCGTCGATGTGGCCCGGTTCGAGGCGGAAGTCAAGCACCGTCGGCGCGGGGATCGTGAACTTCGGGGTCGCGCCGGTCTGCGCGGCCGCATCCTGCAGGGCACGGAAGTGCGCGAGGAACGGATGCTGCGCCGAGAACCCGATCGGCCCCGAGATCTCGATCCCCCGCGGCTTCGTCTGCACGCCCTGGAACTGGATGCCGTGGTCGAGCTCGACGATCTCGACGCCGTCGAGGTGGTCGAAGAAGTCGAAGTGCCACCACGACCGCCGGAACTCGCCGTCGGTCGCGACCCGCAGCCCGTTCTCCGATTCGAGGCCGACGAGCCGCTCGATCTGCGTGTCTTCGACGGCGCGCAGCGCATCGCTCCTGAGCACCCCCGCAGCGTGCTGGCGCCGGGCCTCGGCGAGCTCGGCGGGACGCAGGAAACTACCGACGATGTCGGCACGGAACGGAGGGCGCACGGTCATGCTGCGATGCTACGCGGGCCCTCCCGCGGCGGCATCCCGCCGGTCACACGGCGTCGCCGGTGAGGGAGGGCGCCCTCCGGCTCAGAACACGTACTCCATGAGCTCGACGCCGAGGGTGCGGAACGCGTCGTGGGCGCGCAGGCGGTGCGCGATCGAGAGATCGTCGAAGCAGACGAACAGCGCGTACGCCACACCCGCACGCGGGCCGGCGAGCACCCCGGCTTCGGTCCGGATGCCGGGAGCCCGGCCCGTCTTGTTGATGAAGAGCAGACCGTGCTCGTCGTTGTCGTGCGCGAACGGGTCGAGCCCTGTCGACGTGCCCACGAGCGACAGGTCGTGATCGCGACTCAGCCACTCCGCGACCTGCGCGCTCACGCCGGGGCTGACGGCCTCGGAGTTCACGAGCGACGCGAACAGCTGCGCATACTCGCGCGTCGAGCCGAGCGCGACGTGGGGCGCGTCATCCGGGCCGCGCACGTCGCGGAAGCTGTCCATCAGCGCCGATCGGCTGAGCCCGAGCTGCTCGACGCGCCCCCGCACGGCCGGCAACCCGACGCGGGAGAGCAGGGCGTTCGCGGCGAGTGCGTCGCCGGCGGATGCGGCGAGCACCGCGATGTCCGACAGCGGGAGCGCGGGGGCTTTCAGGTGCTGCCAGAGTCCCGACACAGTCACCGGCTCCAGGCCCGCCCGGTCGACGATCTCGAGCGGATCCAGCGTGCCCGCCTCGAACTGCGCCGCCACCTCGACCAGCAGCGGCACGACCCCGAGGCCCGCGATCGGGAGACTGAGGAAGTCGTCGCCGACCAGCACGGCGCTCCCCCGATCGAGGTCGTCGATGCGCACCGACACCTGCGCCCCCGACGCCGCCAGGGCGTCGAGGGCTTTCAGTGTCGACGTGAACGACCGGCGTCCGGCTGCCGCGCGCCGCGGAATCCGTTTCGCTCCGCGACGCGATTCGCGCGCAGCATCCGTCCCTCGTGCGGGTTCGGGCGAGACTGCCACGGTCGAGATCCTTCCCCTGTCGGACTGCTCGGGTGAACGGGCGGGACGACCCTAACCGGTCGTCCTCACTCGGGGGTTACCAGATGGTGACGCGCTTGTCGGCGTCGAGCCACAGGGCGTCGTTCTCCGTCACATCGAATGCCTCGTAGAACGCGTCGATGTTGCGGACGATCTGGTTGCACCGGAACTCGTTCGGGGAGTGCGGGTCGATCGTCAGCAGCCGGATGGTCTCGGCATCCCGGCCCTTCTGCTGCCAGACCTGCGCCCAGCTGAGCAGCAGTCGCTGCACGCCGGTCAGACCGTCGATCTCGGGATCCTCCGCACCGCGGAGCGAGAGCCGGTAGGCCCGGAGGGCGATCCCGAGACCGCCGAGGTCACCGATGTTCTCGCCGATCGTGAGCGCACCGTTCACGTGGTGCTCCGCCGAGAGGCCCTGCGGCACGAGCTCGTCATACTGCGCGATGAGGCTGGCCGTGCGCTCCTCGAACGCGGTGCGGTCGGCATCCGTCCACCAGTCGCGGAGCGACCCGTCGCCGTCGAAACGGCTGCCCTGGTCGTCGAACCCGTGACCGATCTCGTGCCCGATGACCGCACCGATTCCGCCGTAGTTCGCGGCCGCATCGCGCTCGGCGTCGAAGAACGGGTACTGCAGGATGGCGGCGGGGAACACGATCTCGTTCATCAGCGGGTTGTAGTACGCGTTGACCGTCTGCGGCGTCATGTACCACTCGTCGCGATCGATCGGCTGCCCGACCTTGCCGAGCTGCCGGTCGTGCTCGTGAACGTGCGCGCGGCGGACATTGCCTACCAGGTCGGCGGCATCGAGTTCGAGCCCGTCGTAGCTCTTCCACCGCACCGGGAAACCGATCTTCGGGGTGAAGGCGTCGAGCTTGGCGAGCGCCCGCTCCCGCGTTTCCGGGCTCATCCACTCGAGCTCCGAGATGGATTCGCGATAGGCCTCGATGAGGTTCGCGACGAGCTCGTCCATCGCGCCCTTCGCCGCGGGCGGGAAGTGCCGCTCGACGTAGACCTTGCCGACGACCTCGCCCAGCGCCGCCTCGACGAGGCTGACGCCGCGCTTCCAGCGCTCGCGGTTCACCGGCACACCGGTCAGCTGCGTGCCGTAGAAGGAGAAGTTCTCGTCGACGAACTCGTCGGGCAGGAACGCGGCGGCGGCGTGCACCGCCTTGAACCGCAGCCACGCCTTCCAGTCGTCCAGGCGCTCCTCCTGGAGCAGCGCGCCCAGACCCTCGATGAAGCTCGGCTGCGAGACGACGGCCTCGGCGAACGCGCTCTCGTACCCGGGGGCGACGCCCTCGAGCCACGGCTGCAGGTCGATTCCGGAAAGGGCGACGACCTCGTCCCAGCTCTTCAGGTTGTACGTGGCGACAGCGTCGCGGTTTCGGACGTTGTCCCAGTGGTGCGCGGCGAGCTCGGTCTCGAGCGCGATGATCCGATCGGCGGATGCGGCCGCATCCGCTACTCCGGCCAAAGTCAGGATGCGCTCGATGTGCCCGCGGAACGCCGCACGGGTCTCTTCGAACGAGTCGAGCCGGTAGTAGCTCTCGTCGGGCAGCGAGAGTCCGGACTGGGTGAAGAACGGCACGTAGCGCGTGGGGTTGCCCGGGTCGGGCTCGATGTAGAGGTCGATGATGCCGCCGACGCCGTCGCGCTCGAGAGTGCCCACCAGCCGGAGCAGCGAGGGCACGTCGCCGACCGCGTCGATGCGCGCCAGCTGGTCGCGCAGGGGCTCTGCGCCGAGCTCGTTGATCGTCGCGGTGTCGAGGAAGCTGGCGTAGAGGTCGCCGATCTTCCGCGCATCCGTGCCCGACTCGGCACCGAGCGACTCGTCGATGATGGCGCGGACGTCTTTCTCGGCCTGCTCGGCGAGGAGGTGGAACGAGCCCCAGCGGGCCTTGTCCTCGGGGATCTCGGTGCGGTCGATCCAAGCACCGTTCACGTAGCGGAAGAGGTCGTCCTGCGGGCGGATCTCAGCGCTCAGTTCGTCGAGCGCGAGACCGGAACGGGGGGATTCGGTCATGGCGACCAGGATAGGCCTCGGCGCTGGGTACCGTCTCCTCCCACGACGATCAATAGGCTCTGAGAGTGGCAGCGGCACCCGCGACTCTCAACCGGCAGATCCTGGCGCTCGCCGTGCCCGCGCTCGGCGCGCTGATCGCCGAACCGCTGTTCCTGATCGTCGACGCGGCTCTCATCGGACACCTCGGCGTCGTCCCCCTCGCGGCCCTCGGTATCGCTGGCGCGGTGCTGCAGACGATCGTCGGGCTCATGGTGTTCCTCGCGTACTCGACGACACCCGCCGTCGCCCGCCGGTTCGGGGCCGGGCAGCACGGCGGCGCGGTGTCGGCCGGCATCGACGGGATGTGGCTCGCGCTCGGCCTCGGCTTCATCCTGGCGCTCGTCGGCTACCTGACGACGCCCGTGCTCGTCGGCCTGTTCGGGGCGGCGCCGGACGTGACGGCGGATGCGGAGTCCTACCTCGGCATCTCGATGTGGGGGCTGCCGGCGATGCTCATCGTGTTCGCCGCGACCGGGCTCCTCCGCGGGATGCAGAACACGGTCACCCCGCTGTGGATCGCCGGGCTGGGGTTCGCGGCGAACGCCGGCCTGAACGTCCTGTTCATCTACGGCTTCGGCTGGGGGATCGCGGGCTCCGCGGTCGGAACGGTCGTCGCGCAGTGGGGCATGGTCGCGGCCTACGTCGCCGTCGTGGCGCGCCTCGCGCGGCGGCATTCCGCATCCGTCGGCATCCGCCGTGACACGGTCTCGTCGACCGTCCGGGCCGGCGGCTGGATGTTCCTGCGCACGGTGTCGCTGCGCGCCGCGCTGCTGGCGACGGTCGCCGTCGCGACGACTCTCGGCACCGCCGAGCTGGCGGGATGGCAGGTGGCCTTCACCCTCTTCTCGACCACCGCGTTCGCCCTCGACGCGTTGGCCATCGCCGCGCAGGCGCTCGTCGGGCGCGGACTCGGCGAGGGCGACCCGGCGTTCGTGCGGCGGGTGCTCGGTCGCACCGTGGCGTGGGGGGTGTGGTTCGGTGTGATCGTCGGGCTGATCGTGGGGGCGACGTCCGGCGTAATCGGACTCGTCTTCACCTCGGACCCCGACATCGCCGCGCTCGTGCAGCCGGCGCTCATCGTGCTCGCCGTCGCACAGCCGATCTGTGCCGTCGTCTTCGTGCTCGACGGCGTGCTGATCGGTGCCGGAGACGGCCGCTACCTCGCTCTGGCCGGGGTGCTGAACCTCGTGCCGTTCGTGCCGGCGCTGCTGATCCTCGTGTGGATGGGCGCGGCGGGAGCGCCCGGTCTCGCCTGGATCGCCGTGGCCTTCTTCGGCGTCTACATGCTCGCCCGCCTGGCCACTCTGGGGTACCGGGTGCGCGGCGGGAAGTGGATGACCGTCGCCGTCTGACCTGGGCGAGCGGGGTGGGGCCCGGCGTTCGCGGGGTTGCCCGTGCGGGCGGATGCGGGGCGCCCGCGAGCCTCGGATCAGGCCTTTTTCTCGCCCGCATCCAGGAACCGTCCAGAATCGACCGGCAGACTCGACGTTTTGTGTCTGGATTCCCGGCCACCGCACCTCGTCTCCCCCGGCGTAGATTCTTGATACGGAACTGGTTTTATGCTCTCTGATTCATCGTCTTCACCCACCCGCAGAACCCGTCGCCAGGCCGCCCGTCGCAGCCGTCGCCGCCCCGCTTTCCTCACCACCTCGCTGGCGTTCGGGGTCGTCGTCGCCGCGTGCGTCACGGGCATGGCGCCCGCTCAGGCCGGCACCGCCGCCGCCCCCACGTCTTACGCTCTCGCGTCCTACGACACCTCGATCGAATCGATCGGCACGTCCGTCGACACCGCCATCGGCGACGCGCACTCCGACGCCGACGCCGCGATCACCCAGGCAGACACCGCCGTCAGTGCCGCCGCATCCGTGACGGCCGATGTGGCCGCATCCGGACTCGACGTGGGAGACCCGAACCCGACCGTCGACACCACTGCCCTGCAGACCGCGCTGACCGAGCTGCGTGAGGCCGACACCGTCAACGCACCGCTGCTGCCTGCACTCACCGAGCACGTGACCGAACTCGTGGGGCCTGTCGACGAGCGCGCCAACCAGCTGCGCGGCAGCCTCGACGGAGCGAAGGCCAAGGCCGCAGAGGAAGAGGCCGCCCGCGTCGCCGCCGAAGCCGCAGCCGCTGCCGAGGCGGAGAAGGCCGCCGCCGCGGCAGCCGCGAAGCCCGCGTCCTCCGGCTCGTCCGCCCCGCTTCCCGCGCCCTCGGGCGGCGGCAGCGGCGACAACAGCCCGGCCGGCGCCCAGGCGACCGCCCGCGGCATGCTCGCCGGTTACGGCTGGGGCGACGACCAGTTCGGCTGCCTCGTGTCGCTGTGGAACAAGGAGTCGGGCTGGAACTACCGCGCCAGCAACGGCGGCAGCGGTGCGTACGGCATCCCGCAGGCGCTCCCGGGCAGCAAGATGGCCTCGGCCGGCGCCGACTGGCAGACCAACGCCGCCACCCAGATCGCGTGGGGCTTGGGCTACATCTCCGGCCGATACGGCTCGCCGTGCGGCGCGTGGTCGCACTCGCAGTCGGTCGGCTGGTACTGATCTCCCACCGGAACGCCCCGCGGCTCGAGCCGCGGGGCGTTCCGTGCGCGCGGGGTCAGTGGGCCCGGGGTGAGCGGGTACGGGGCGAGCGGGTAAGCGGTTAGTGGGCCCAGCGTGAGCGGTTACGGGGTCAGCGGGCCCAGCGGCGGCACCACTCGTACATCACGACGGCCGCGGCCGCGGCGGCGTTGAGCGAGCGCGTCGAGCCGTATTGCGCGATTTCGACGACGCCGGATGCGGCCGCCAGCGCCTCGGCCGACAGCCCCGGCCCCTCCTGACCGAAGACGAGCACGCAGCGCTCGGGAAGCTCAGCCCGGTCGACCGCGACGGAGCCGGGCACGTTGTCGACCGCGATGAGCGGCATCCGCTCCTCCGACGCCCACGCGGCGAACGCGGTGACGTCCTCATGGTGGAAGACGTGCTGATAGCGATCCGTGACCATGGCGCCGCGGCGGTTCCAGCGTCGGCGCCCGATGATGTGGACCGCCGCCGCACCGAATCCGTTCGCGCTGCGCACGATGGAGCCGATGTTCATGTCGTGCTGCCAGTTCTCGATGGCGACGTGGAACGGGTGCCGGTGGGCGTCGAGGTCGGCGACAATCGCCTCCATGCGCCAGTAGCGGTAATCGTCGACGACATTCCGGGTGTCTCCCGCGGCGAGCAGCTCGGGGTCGTAGTGCGCGTCGGCCGGCCAGGCCGCCGGCCCGCCCGGCCACGGCCCGACGCCGTGCGCGGGTGCCGCATCCGCGCCATCGAGCTCGCCGTCGGGGTCGGCGGGGTAGGCGGGGTGCGGGGCGGGGTGCCCAGCGGGGTCGGCAGGGCGCACGGCTGGGTCGGCAGGGTGTGGAGCGTCCGGATCGGCCATCCGTCCAGGCTAATCGGGCGCACTGTCGCTCCGCGTGGGCGCGCTGCCGCTCGGCGTGGGCGCGTACTGGCCCTGATGGCGCACGAGTCGTCGGATCGAACGCACGCGGGGCGCCTCATCTGCCCCAACCGTGCACATCTGCCCCACCGGTCCGACGACTCACGAACCACCCAGGCAAACTTCGCCCATCTCACGAACCACACGGCCGAATTCGCCCAGCTCACGACCCACACGGCCAGAGCTCCCACAACTCATGACCCCCTCGCCCCCGCCCTGCCGAGACCCGGCACACCCCCGCGCGGCACTTTTCGGCCCACCGAAAACAAGCTAGGTTTTCGGTATGCCGAAATCTCCCCTGGCGCCCCCGGCGAGCCCCCCTGCGACCGGCCGCCGACTGATCTGGCTGCTCGGACCGGCGCTCGTCGCGGGCGTCGCCTACCTCGATCCCGGCAACGTCGCCGCGAACATGACCGCCGGGGCGGCGTTCGGGTACCTCCTGGTCTGGGTCGTCGTCCTCGGCAACCTGATGGCCTGGCTCATCCAGTACCTGTCCGCCAAACTCGGCATCGTCACCGGGCAGAGCCTGCCGCAGGTGCTGGGCGACCGCATCCGGAGTCGTTGGGGCCGGCGCGCGTACTGGTTGCAGGCGGAGCTCGTCGCCATGGCGACGGATGTGGCGGAGGTCATCGGCGGCGCGGTCGCGCTGAACCTGCTCTTCGGCCTCCCGCTCCTGTGGGGTGGTGTGATCACCGGCATCGTGTCGATGATCGTGCTGACGGTCCAGACGCGCCGCGGCGCGCGCGCGTTCGAGTCGGTCGTCGTGACGATGCTGGTGGTCATCGTCGTCGGTTTCTGTGCGGGCATCATCGCTTCGCCGCCGGATGCAGCGGCCACCCTCGGCGGGCTCGTGCCGCGATTCGAGGGCACCGAGTCTGTGCTGCTCGCCGCATCGATCCTCGGCGCGACGGTCATGCCGCACGCGATCTACGCGCACTCCTCGCTCGTCCGCGACCGGTTCCCCCTGACGGCCGCGACGGCGACGGTCGGCGGCGTGCGGGAGCGCCGCCTGCTCCGCGCGACCCGCTGGGACGTCACGATCGCCCTCGCGATCGCCGGCACGGTGAATCTCGTCATGCTGCTGCTGGCGGCGTCGAGCCTGGCGGGAGTGCCGGGCACCGACAGTCTCGAGGGCGCGTACGCGGCGCTCCGTGACGGTCTCGGCCCGGTCATCGCCACGCTCTTCGCCGTGGGCCTGCTCGCGAGCGGGCTGGCCTCGAGCTCCGTCGGAGCGTACGCCGGGTCCGAGATCATGAGCGGGCTGCTCCGCATCCGGGTTCCCCTGCTCGCGCGACGGGCCGTCACCCTCATCCCCGCGCTCGCGATCCTCGGCGCGGGAATCGACCCGACGCTCGCCCTCGTGCTCAGCCAGGTCGTGCTGTCGTTCGGCATTCCGTTCGCGCTGATCCCGCTCGTGTGGCTGACCGCGCGGCGCGAGGTGCTGGGCGATTTCCGCAACCGGATGCTGACGACCCTCGGGGGCGTGGCCGCATCCGTGTTCCTGGTGACGCTGAACATCGTGCTCATCTGGCTGACGGTCACCGGCGGGTAGCCTGGTCGCGTGCCTTCTTCCGCCGCGGTCGACGACTATCTGAAGGTCGTGTATCAGCACACGGAGTGGCAGGACGAGCGCATCACGCCGTCGCAGCTGGCGCAGCAGCTGGGCCTTGCCCCGTCGAGTGTGACCGAGATGGTGCAGAAGCTCGCCGCCGCCGGGCTCGTCGATCACCGCCGGTACGGCCCGATCCGGCTGACCGAGGGCGGCGCGCACCGCGCGGCCGCGATCGTGCGGCGGCACCGACTCGTGGAGACGTGGCTCGTTCGCGAGTACGGCTACACCTGGGACGAGGTGCACGACGAGGCGGAGATCCTCGAGCACGCCCTCAGCGACCGTCTGCTCGATCGGATCGATGCGCAGCTGGGTCGTCCGCGGTTCGATCCGCATGGCGACGCGATTCCGGATGCGGCGGGCCGCACCGAGCGGGTGCCGTTCATCATGCTCGGCGACGCCCCGGCCGGGCATTTCGCGCGGGTGCTGCGGGTCAGCGACCGCGACCCGCAGTTGCTGCGCGAGCTCGACCGCCTCGGTGTCGATGTGGGTCGAGAGCTGACTGTCGTGGATGCGACCGCCCCGGCCCTCGATGTGCGCTTCGCCGGCGACTCGGATGCGGTGGCCCTCCCGCGCGAGGCGTACGACGCGATCTGGCTCTCGGCCTGACCTCCCGCGCGGGCCGACGACTCTCACCCGCGAGACGGGATCTTCGCGCCGAGACAGAGGGGTAACCCCACGGTCTCGGCGCGAAGATCCCGTCTCGCGGTTCGGCAGGGGGCGGGCAAGGGGCGCGGGTCAGCGGCGGGCGGCCTCGAACGGCCACCGCATCCGCGTCGCGTTCTCGCACATGACCCACAGCCGCTCGCCGATGGCGGGATCGCGCGTGAGTTTGGCGGGCTGCGCGCGGCGCGGGGTGCCCCGCGCGATCAGGCGCGGACCCCAGAACTCGCCGCCCTCGATCGCCGGGTCGACGAGCGCGCGCACGAGCGACCACGCGCCGTGCTCCTTGGACTGCGTGACCGGCGCCTGCAGGTTGTCGGTGAAACGTCCGAGCCGCGACGGCTCGTTGATGCCCCGGATGCCGCGCGTGCGCCCGCTCGGTGCGTACCCCGGATGGGCGATCACGCTCGTGACGGGCACGTGGTGCGCGCGAAGCCGCCGATCGGCTTCGAGGCCGACAGCCGTCGTGACGGTCTTCGACTGCACGTACGCGCGCCACGGCGTGTAGCCCTCGGTGAGCTGTACATCCACCGGATCCTTCGCGCCGAGCGATGTCGACATGCTGCCGAGCCACACCATCCGTCCGCGCCGCGCCGCCAGCGTCGACAGCAGCGCCCCCGCGAGCGCGTAGTGGCCGAGGGCGTTGGTGGCGAGCACGAGTTCGTTGCCGTCGCGCGTCGTCTGCCGGGTGGCCGGGGCGTGCACCATCCCCGCGTTCAGCAGCAGCCCGTCGAGCCGGCCGCGCTGTCGCACGGTGGCCGCGGCGGCCCGCACCGAACCCAGGTTGCTGGTGTCGAGCAGCAGTGTCTCGACCGAGCCCGCTGCATCCGGAAGGTCGGCGGCCAACGCCTTCCGCGCGGTCGCGAGGCGGTTGGGGCTTCGGCCCGTCATGATCACGTGAGCGCCGGCGCCGACGAGCTGGCGGCTGGAGAAGAAACCGAGTCCGGCGTTCGCGCCCGTCACGAGGTACGTCCTGCCCCGGAGGTCCGGCAGGCGGCGGGGATCCCAGTCCTCGGCGCTCGAGCTCACGGGTTCGAGACTAGTGCCGCCCGGATGCCCCGCGGCGACCGTGCCGCAACGCCGCGTCGACGCCGTCCGGTGGCGTGCCCCGGGGAGGCGCGAGCGCACGGTGCGCTCTAGGCTGTGGCCATGCGCACGCGTGATGACATCGAGTGCTGGCTCACCGACATGGACGGCGTTCTCGTCCACGAGAACCAGCCCATTCCGGGAGCGGCGGAGCTCCTCCAGCAGTGGCAGTCGCAGGGGGTGCCGTTCCTCGTTCTGACGAACAATTCGATCTTCACGCCTCGCGACCTCAGCGCCCGCCTGCGCGCGTCGGGACTCATCGTGCCGGAGGAGTCGATCTGGACGTCGGCGATGGCGACCGCCGAGTTCCTGCGCGGTCAGCGCTCGGGCGGCTCCGCGTTCGTGATCGGCGAGGCGGGGCTTACGACCGCACTGCACGAGGCCGGTTTCACTCTGACCGAGACCGACCCGGATTATGTCGTCGTCGGCGAGACCCGCAACTACTCGTTCGAGGCGATCACGAAGGCGATCCGCTTCCTGATGACGGGCGCGCGATTCATCTCGACCAACCCCGATCCGACCGGCCCCTCGGCCGACGGCCCCCTGCCGGCGACCGGGGCGATCACGGCGCTCATCACCAAGGCCACCGGCAAGGAGCCGTACGTCGTCGGCAAGCCGAACCCGATGATGTTCCGCTCGGCGCTGAACCGGATCGGCGCGCACTCCGAGACGACCGGCATGATCGGCGACCGCATGGACACCGACATCGTCGCGGGCATCGAGGCGGGCCTCCACACGGTGCTCGTGATGACGGGGATCAGCGACGAGAACGAGATCGTGCGGTACCCGTTCCGCCCCGACGAGATCCTCGCCTCGGTCGCCGATCTGGTCTCTCCCGAGCCGCTCGAATCAGAGATGCCCGAGGGCATCTGACCGTGGACGACCGCACGCTCATCCTGATCGTGTCCGCCGTCATCCTGCTCGGCACGCTCGCCGCGTTCCTCGTGCAGTACTTCCGTCGCGACCGCGACTGAGTTTCCGCCGCGGATGCGGGGGCGTGGCGGGGGCGGCGGATGCGGGGGCTTGCGCGGCCGGCGGATGCGGGGGCTTGCGCGGCCGGCGGATGCTGCGGCCTGCGCGGGCGAACGCTGACGCGCAGCCACCGGCGCCCGAGCCCGCGGCCCTACGGCTGCCGTATTACTGCGGCTGCAGACCCAGGTCGTCGAGGTCGATCGCGGCGAGCCACTGGAGCCCCTCGGCCTCGACCGCGGCCTGCGCACCCGTGCGTCGGTCGACGATGACGGCGACCGCGACGGGCTCTGCTCCCTCGCGGCGGAGGGCTTCCACGGCCTTGAGCGCTGACTGGCCCGTGGTGGACGTGTCTTCGACGACGACGACGCGCTTGCCGGCGACATCCGCGCCCTCGATCTGGCGTCCGCGGCCGTGGTCCTTCGGCTCCTTGCGCACGACGAACGCGTCGAGCGGCGTGCCCGCATGCACGGATTCGTGCATGACCGCGTTCGCGATCGGATCCGCGCCGAGGGTGAGACCGCCGACCGCGACGACGTCGTCGACCCGGTTCACGAGGTCGAGCATGATGCGGCCGATCGCGGGGGCGGCGCGGTGGTCGAGGGTGAGCTTGCGCATGTCGACGTAGTACGTCGCCTTCTTACCGCTCGAGAGCGTGAAGTCGCCGTGGAACACCGCCTCGTCGCGGATCAGGGCGATGAGGGCCTGGCGGTCGGCTTCGATTTCGGGCGTGGATGCGGCGGTCACGACGTCGAGTCTACGGAGCGTTGCGCCGGCGCTCCGCCCGAGCACGGGTGCGGGGCGCGGGTCACGGACGCGGGCGGCAGGTCGCGGGGTCGCGGATGCGGGGTCGCGGGCACGGGCGGCGCGGCGCGGGGTCGCTGCAAGGCGCGGGGTCGCGGCACGGTCGGCGGCGGGGCACGCGCGGCGGTCGCGACGTCGGGTCGCGGCACGGTCGGGGGCGGGACGCGGGCGTCGGTCACGGTCGCGGGCGGAGGCGGCAGCATCCGGTTGCGCGATGCACGTCGCACCCTCGTCTTAGGCTGGTGCCCATGCGCCTGGCCACCTGGAACGTCAACTCCATCCGCGCGCGCGTCGTGCGCACTGTCGAGTTCGCGGTGCGCGAGAACATCGACGTGCTCGCGATGCAGGAGATCAAGTGCAAGCCCGAGCAGTTTCCGTACGCGGCGTTCGAAGAGGCCGGGTACCACGTCGTGGCGCACGGGCTCAACCAGTGGAACGGTGTCGCCATCGCGAGCCGCGCGCCGATCGAAGACGTCGAGTTCGCCTTTCCGCAGATGCCCGGGTTCCTCAAGGGTGCCGAGGGTCCGGATGTGCCACAGGAGGCGCGCGCGATCGGCGCGACCATCGACGGCGTGAAGGTGTGGAGCCTGTACGTGCCGAACGGGCGCGGGCTCGACGACCCTCACTACGTCTACAAACTGGACTGGCTGTCGGCGCTCACCGAATACACCCGCGCGACCCTCGCCGCGCAGCCCGATCTGGCGCTCGCGCTCGTCGGGGACTTCAACATCGCCCCACTCGATGACGACAACGGCGACCCGACGCTCGTTCCGGGTGTCTCGACCCACATCTCTCCGCCGGAGCGTGAGGCGTTCCGCGCGCTGGAGGCCGCCGGGCTGCAGGACGTGGTCCGACCGCTCGTGCCCACCGGTTACACGTACTGGGATTACAAACAGCTGCGCTTCCCGCGCAACCAGGGGCTGCGCATCGACTTCATCCTGGGTTCGCACGCGTTCGCGCAGGCGGTCTCGGGCGCCGCGATCCACCGCGACGAGCGCAAGGGCGAGATCCCGAGCGACCATGTGCCCGTGGTGGTCGACCTCGACCTCACCTCCCCCGAGGACGACGACGACCGCCCGATGATCTTCGGCTGACCCCCGGCCCGCGCCGCCGCTCCCGCCCCGCCACCGCCACCGCCACCGCGAGACTGCACTCGCGCCGCGAGACAGCTGTCCGCGACCGACGTCTCGCCGCCAAACTGCAGTCTCGCGGCCACCCGCGGGCAGCGCCCGCAGCGCCCCGCCCGGGCCGACCGGAGCGGGGGGACCGGATGCGGGCGCTGGCATCGGGACTGGCGGGAGGCGGCCGAAGGCCGCCGGGGGCATGCGTCCGCATCCGGTCACCCCGCGCAGCACCGAACCTCGCGGATACCCGCGGCGCATACTCCCCCGCGCGGGGGATGCCACCGCATCCGCTCGTCCGTAACGTGGAAGGATGCTGCCGCTCACCGCCTCTCAACAGCGCCGCGACGTCGCACTCGCGGCGGTGCTGTTCGTGGGCGCGCTCATCAGCGCGACCCTCTCGTCGGTCTCGGGCATCTACGGGGTCGGGGAGGACGCCGGGATGCTGTCCGCGGTCGTGTACTCCTTCGTGCTCGCCGTGCCGCTCGCGTTCCGGCGCCGCTTTCCCGGGATCGTCGCGATCGTCGTCGCGACGGCCTACTTCGTGGCGGTCACCATCCGGATCCCCGAGGTCTACGCCGGCAGCATCGCGATGTTCATCACGATCTACACCGTCGGGGCGTGGTCGACCGATCGGCGCCGGGCGCACTGGGTGCGGATCGGCATCATCACCGGGATGTTCGTGTGGCTGCTCACCGTGATGTTCATCGACGCGACCCAGCCGACGGATGAAGGATTCTCGCGCGCGGGGGCATTCTCGCCGTACGTCGCCTACACATTCCTGACACTGCTGATCAACGGACTCTTCTTCGGCGGGGCGTACTACTTCGGCGAGCGCACGTACGCGGCGATGCAGCAGCGTCGAGTACTCGAAGAGCGGACGGCCGAACTCGAGCGGGAGCGCGAGCTGACCGCGGCGCAGGCGGTCGCGCTCGAACGGGTACGGATCGCGCGCGAACTGCACGACGTCGTCGCGCATCACGTGTCGCTGATGGGGGTGCAGGCGGGCGCCGCGCGCACGATCATGGCCCAGGATCCGGATGCGGCGAGCGCCACGCTCGCGGCGATCGAGGGATCGGCGCGCTCGGCACTCGCGGAGCTGCGGCACCTGCTGGAAGCGCTCCGAACGTCGCCCGAGGCGCCCGACACGGCCCCGACCACGCTTGGCCTCGAGGCGCTCCCCGGCCTCGTGGCGGAGGCGGAGGGTGCCGGGCTTCCGACGGAGTTCCGCATCGTCGGCGAACCCGGGGTCGTGCCCGAGACGGTGCAGGTCAACCTGTACCGGATCGCGCAGGAGGCGCTGACCAACGCCCGCCGCCACGGCGGCACGAACGCCCGCGCCGACGTGCGGCTGCGCTACACGGACGACTCGGTCGAACTCGAGATCGCCAACACGGGCCGCGCCGTACGCGACCCGAAGCCCGGCATGGGGCACATCGGGATGCGGGAGCGGGCCGCTGCATCCGGGGGCTCGGTCGAACTGCTGCCGCGTTCGAGCGGCGGGTTCCTCGTCCGGGTGCGCGTGCCGCGCCAGGCCGCCCCGGCGGCCGGCGACCGCGTCGAGGCTGGAGCGTGAACGGCCTCGTGGCGACGCCGATCCGCGTGCTGCTCGTCGATGACCACGCGATGATGCGCGCCGGATTCCGGATGATCCTCGAAGCGACCGGGAACATCGCGGTCGTCGGCGAAGCCGCGACCGGCATCGAGGCGGTCGCGCAGGTGCGGGCGCTGCATCCGGATGTCGTCTGCATGGACGTGCAGATGCCCGACATGGACGGCCTCGAGGCCACCCGGCGCATCGTGGCGGATGCTGACACCTCGGCCGCCGTCCTGGTCGTCACAACCTTCGACCGCGACGACTACCTGTTCGCGGCGCTCGAGGCGGGGGCGAGTGGGTTCCTGCTGAAGAACGCCGGCCCCGAGGAGCTCGTGGCCGCTGTGCGGGTCGTCGCGGCCGGTGACGCGCTGCTCGCCCCGGAGGTGACGCGGCGCGTGATCGCCCGCTTCGCGGCCGGTGCGGGGGCGCCGGGGTCGTCCGCTGCCGGAGGGACCGGCGCGTCGCACGTGGGGGTTCCCGGCGATGCGATCGGCGAGCGCGCGGGGCTCACGGAGCGCGAGACCGAGGTGCTCCGCCTGATGGCGGAAGCACTGTCGAACGGCGAGATCGCCCACCGCCTCTTCATCGGCGAGGCCACCGTCAAGACGCACGTGTCGAACGTGCTGCAGAAGCTGGGCGCCCGCGACCGGGTGCAGGCCGTCGTCCTGGCGCACCGCAGCGGCCTCGCGTAGCCCGGGCGCACCGGGGCAGCCGCGCCGAACCCCGGTGCCACCGCCGCCAACTCCTCCAGATCGGCTCGGAACCCCCGTTAGATGCTCCGGGCGCCGGTTTTGGAGGAGTTATCGACGCCCGACCGAGCCGAACAGGGCCCGCGCCCCGCTGGCGGCGGCCTGACTCAGCCCAAGCGCACCGCGTCGCCCTCGCCCCGGGCACACCGCGGCGGCCGCGGCGAAACCCGGCACACCGCCGCCAACTCCTCCAGATCGGCTCGGAACCCGCGCTGGATCGCTCCGGGCGTCGGTTTTGGAGGAGTTATCGACGCCCGACCGAGCCGAACAGGGCCCGCGCCCCGCTGACGATGGTCTGACTCAGCCCGAGGGCACCGCAGCGGCCTCGCCCCGGGCGCACCGCGCCGGCTGCGGCGAACCCCGGCACACCGGCGCCAACTCCTCCAGATCAGCTCGGAACCCCCGCTGGATCGCTCCGGGAGCCGGTTTTGGAGGAGTTATCCACCCCCGACCGACCCGAACGGGGCCCACGCCCGCCCCGCGGCGGGCACAACTGCGGAGTTCCGGGCCGAAACGGCCGATCTCCGGCCCACCCGCACCACCCCACCCGCACCACCTGACCCGCGCCGCGCCACCCCACCACCTGCGGCACGCGGCTCTCCCCCGTCAGGAGGAGCGGCCGCACCTCCCCCGGCGGGGGGAGGTGCGGGCGAGCCCCGATCCGTAGCGTCGAAGCACGGACGAAGGAGGATCCATGCTGCACCTCAGCGGGGTGACCAAGAGCTACGGCGACCGCCGCGTGCTCGACGATGTCGGGTTCACGGTCGGAGACGGCCGGCTCACCGGTTTCGTCGGCGGTAACGGCGCCGGCAAGACCACGACGATGCGCATCGCGCTCGGCGTGCTGGCCGCGGATGCGGGGACCGTCACGCTCGACGGCACGCCCGTGACGCCCGAGGACCGGCGCCGGTTCGGCTACATGCCCGAGGAACGCGGCCTGTACCCGAAGATGAAGGTCGGCGAGCACATCGCCTACCTCGCTCGGCTGCACGGGTACAGCAAGGCGGATGCGACGGCGAAAGCCGAGACGCTCCTCGACCGGCTCGGCTTGGGTGAGCGGCTCGGCGACACGGTCGAGACGCTCTCGCTCGGCAACCAGCAGCGCGCGCAGATCGCCGCAGCGCTCGTGCACGAGCCGGAGATCCTGATCCTCGACGAGCCGTTCTCGGGCCTCGACCCGCTGGCGGTCGAGGTCGTTGCCGGAGTGCTGCAGGAGCGGGCCGCGGCCGGCGTCGCGGTGCTGTTCTCCTCGCATCAGCTCGATGTCGTCGAACGGCTGTGCGATGACCTCGTGATCATCGCGGCCGGCACGATCCGCGCGGCGGGCACCCGCCAGTCGCTCCGCGATCAGTACGCGTCGCCGCGCTACGAGATCGTCACCTCCGGCGACCTCGGATGGCTGCGCGACGAGCCGGGCGTGGAGGTCGTCGAGTTCGCCGGCGGCCAGGCCGTGTTCGATGCGGCCGAGCCCGACGTCGCCCGGCGCGTGTTGACGCGCGCCGTCGCCGGCGGAGACGTCGACTCGTTCGCTCCGCAGCATCCGTCGCTCGCTCAGATCTTCCGGGAGGTCATCCGATGAACGCTCACACCCCCACCGCCCCGTCGGCGGCGCAGAGCGTCTGGCTGGTCGCCGAGCGCGAAATCGGCTCGCGACTGCGCAGCAAGACGTTCATCGTCTCGACGGTGATCCTCTTCCTCATCGCGCTGGCGGCGGTCGTCTGGGGCGGGTTCTCGGCGAGCCAGTCGAATGCCATCACGGTCGCGGTCACCTCCGACACGTCATCCGCGGTCACCGGCGTCGACGGCCTCGAGGTGACGGATGCGGACTCCACCGACGCTGCCCTCGCCCTCGTCGAGGACGGCACGGTCAGCGCGGCGCTGATCCCGAGCGATCAGGTTCCGGATGCGGCGGCGCCCGCATCCGGTCCATTCGATTACACGATCGTCGCGAACGACGAGGTGCCGTCGGGCCTCATGCCGCTGCTCAGCCAGTCGCCCGCCGTGCACCTGCTCGACCCGTCGAGCACGGACTTCCTGCTGCGTTACTTCGTGGCGCTCGGGTTCGGGATCGTCTTCTTGCTGGCCGCGTCGACGTTCGGCGGAACCATTGCGCAGTCGGTCGTGGAGGAGAAGCAGACGCGTGTCGTGGAGCTGCTGATCTCGGCGATCCCGGTGCGGTCGCTGCTGGCCGGAAAGGTGCTCGGCAATACGATCCTCGCGATGGCCCAGATCGTGGTGCTCGCGGCGATCGCGGTGATCGGGCTCTCGGTCACCGGGCAGGATCTCGTGCTCACCGGGCTCGGCGGGCCGGTCGTGTGGTTCGCGGTGTTCTTCCTCTTCGGCTTCATCCTGCTGGCGTCGCTGTTCGCGGCGGCAGGGGCGATGGTGTCTCGTCAGGAGGACATCGGGTCGACCACCGCGCCGATCACGACGCTCGTGATGCTGCCGTATTTCCTCGTGATCTTCTTCAACGACAACTCGCTCGTGCTGACGATCATGTCGTACGTGCCGTTCTCGGCTCCGGTCGGAATGCCGCTTCGGCTCTACCTCGGTGAGGCGATGTGGTGGGAGCCGCTGGTGGCGCTCGTGATCCTGATCGCGACCTGCATCGCGGCGATCGTCCTCGGCGCGCGGATCTACTCGGGTTCGCTGCTCCGGATGGGTGCGCGGGTGAAGCTGTCCGAGGCCCTCTCGCGCCGCTGACCCCCACCCCACCCACAGCCCGCGAGACGGGATCTGGGCGCCGAAACCGAGGGGTAACCCCCCAGGTCTCGGCGCGAAGATCCCGTCTCGCGGGCTTGTGCGGCGCTCAGCGGCGGTGGGCGGCGCGGCCACTGTGGCCGTGCAGGGCGTCGGCCGCGCGGACGAGCGCGAGGTGCGAGAACGCCTGCGGCGTGTTGCCCACCTGGCGACCGGCGACCGGATCGAACTCCTCCGACAGCAACCCGACGTCGTTGTGCGCGAGGCAGGCGAGGTCCATCAGCTTCTCCGCATCCGCCACCCGACCCGAAGACGCGTACTGCTCGACGAGCCAGAACGAGCAGGCGAGGAACGGATGCTCCGTCCCGGCCAGTCCGTCGACGCCCGACGCGGTGCGGTACCGGTCCACGAGTCCGGTGCCCATGAGCTGCCGCTCGATCTCGGCCACGGTCGCGAGCATCCGCGGGTCATCGGGCGCGCAGAACCCGACCTGCGGCAGCACCAGCAAGGACGCGTCGACCTCGTGGGAGTCGTAGTGCTGGATGAAGTAGCCGCCCGTCGCATCGACGCCCCGCGCGAGGATCTCGTCGCGGAGGTGGTCGCGCAGCATCCGCCACCGATCGACCGGGCCGTCGAGCCCGTGCTCCTCGACGGCGCGCACCCCCCGGTCGAACGCGGCCCACATCATCACGCGGGACTGCGTGAACAGGCGCGGTTCGCCGCGGATCTCCCAGATGCCGTTGTCGGGCCGGTCGAGGTTGGCGGCCACGCCGTCGAGCAGGGCGCGCTGCAGCGCCCAGGAGAACGGCTCATCCGGCAGGCCCGCGACGCGGGCGGCTTCGAGCGCGACCATCACCTCGCCGACGACGTCCGCCTGATACTGGTCGACCGCGCCGTTGCCGACCCGCACGGGCGCCGCCCCCTGATATCCGGGCAGGCTGGTGAGCTCGCGTTCGGCGAGGTCGCGTTCCCCGGCGATGCCGTACATGATCTGCATCTCGGCCGGATCCCCCGCGACCGCGCGCAGCAGCCACAGCCGCCACGACTCCGCGACGTCGAGGAACCCGTGATTCACCAGCGCCTCGAGGGTCAGCGCCGCATCCCGGAGCCAGACGTAGCGGTAGTCCCAGTTGCGTGCGCCGCCGAACTGCTCCGGCAGCGACGTCGTCACGGCCGCGACGATTCCGCCGGTGTCCTGGTGCGAGAGGGCGCGCAGCACGAGCAGCGAACGCACGACCTCGTCGCGGTGGGGTCCGTCGTGCGCGATCGACGCGGCCCACTGCGTCCACCAGTCGCGCGTCTCCGCGAGCGCGGCGTCGACATCGAGCGGCTCGGGCGTCGGCGCGTACGACGGAAACCAGGTGGCGGTCAGGTCGCGGGTCTCGCCGGCCGCGACGGTCAGTCGGCCCCGGTGCGCGTGTCCGTGCGGGGCGAGCGCCACGCCGCGCACGACGAGGGCGTCCGGGCCCGCGGTCGCGTGCAGCGCCGGAGCCGTCAGGTCGCCCATCTGCCGCACCCACGGAAGGGCGCGGGCGTAATCGAAACGGATGCGGAGGTGCGTCGTGAACTCGACCTCGCCCGACACCCCGACCACCCGGCGCACGAGATCCACGCGTCCGCCGTCGACCGGGAGCAGGTCGTGCACCTCGGCGACCCCGGACGGAGTCTCCCAGCGCGTGATGAGCACGAAGGTGTCGCCGTCGTACCGACGGGTGGCGCGCGCCGCCTCGTCGTGCGGGCGGAGGCGCCAGCATCCCTGCTCCGCCTCCCCGAGGAGCGCACCGAAGACGGACGCGGAATCGAACCGCGGCGCACAGAACCAGTCGACGCTCCCCTCGCGCGAGACGAGGGCGGCCGTGCGGCAGTTGCTGAGGAGGGCGTAGTCCTCGATCGGGGCACTCACCCCCTGATCATGCCCGTTCGTCAAGCCCGGTGTTCACCTGCTCGACGAGTCGCAGCGAACACTAACGTGGCTGTCGTGACCGATGACACCACGCTCGTGATCTTCGGGGCGACGGGCGACCTGACGTCGCGCCTCGTTCTGCCCGCCCTCGCCCAGCTGCTCGAACGCGAGCCGCAGCGCAACGTGCGGCTGATCGGCTGCGGTCGCCGTTCGCTCACCGACACGGCCTGGCGTGCGCTCGTGCGGAAGGCGTTCGGTGAGGAGCGGTCGGATGCGGCGGCCGCCGTCGCGAAGGCGACCGTGTTCCGTCAGGTCGATCCGACCGACGCGGCCGCGCTGAAGACGCTGCTCGGCGAGGTGGAGGGGCGGGCCGTGCTGTACTTCGCGCTGCCGCCGCAGGTCGCGCAGCAGGCGTGCGAACAGCTCGAGCCCGGCGACCTACCCGAGGGCACGGTGCTGGCGCTGGAGAAGCCGTTCGGTTCCGACCAGGCCAGCGCGCACACCTTGAACGAGGCGCTTCGCCGTCTCGTTCCGGAGAACCAGATCTTCCGGGTCGATCATTTCCTGGGCCGCTCGACGACGTTGAATGTGCTCGGCATCCGGTTCGCGAACCGGATCTTCGAACCGGTGTGGTCGGCCGAACACGTCGAATCGGTCGTCATCCGGTTCGATGAATCGCTCGGTCTCGAGGATCGGGCCGGGTACTACGACGAGGCCGGGGCCCTCGTCGACATGATCCAGAGCCACCTGTTGCAGGTCATGGCCGTTGTGGCGATGCAGCCGCCGGCGACCCTGCACGAAGCCGACCTCCGCGACGCGATCACCGCGGCGCTGCGGGCGACGGTCGTGTGGGACGACAACGCCGTGCGGTCCTCGCGTCGCGCGCGGTACACCGCGGGTGAGGTCGGTGGCGAGGATCTGCCGTCCTACGCCGACGAGCCCGGCGTCGATCCCGCGCGCGAGACCGAGACGCTCGCGGAGGCGACGTTCGAGGTGCGGACCAGCCGATGGGCGGGCGTGCCGTTCACACTGCGCTCGGGGAAGGCGATCGGGCGCCCGCAGGCCGACATCACACTGACGTTCCGGCCGGTGCGGCACCTGCCTGCGGGGTTCACCGGCGCCGCGCCCGGTTCGGTGCTGCGTTTCTCGCTCGGGCCCGACGCGATGGCGCTCGCCCTCAACGTCAACGGCGGCGAGGACCCCTTCACCTTGACCCGCCAGACCATGGAGGCATCGCTCGGTGAGGGCGCGCTGCGCGCGTACGCCGAGGTGCTCTCCAGCATCCTCGACGGCGATGCCGCGCTGGCGGTCCGCGGCGACGCCGCCGAGCAGTGCTGGCGCATCGTGCAGCCGATCCTCGACGCCTGGCACCGCGGCGACGTGCCCCTCGACGAGTATCCCGCCGGCTCGAGCGGCCCGGAGTCCTGGCCCGCACTCCCCTGACCCGGGGTTCGCCCGTGCGCCCCGGGGGTTCGCCCGCGCGCCTCGGGTGCGCGCGCCTCGGATGTGCGCCCGCACTCCCCTGACCCGAGGCTTCCCCCGCGCGCCTCGGGTACGCGCGCCCGCGCTCGCGCGCGCTGATCTCTCGCGCCCTCCGCGCGCGCCGCCCCTCGTGCGCGCCAGAACGCAGGGCCGCAGAAAAATGTGTTGCGAAATCAGATAATGCGCATTAGCATGAGGCGAGCATCGTGATGATGCGCATTATCAGCTTCACCACTCGACGGAGAGCACATGAGCCGCAGCGAAACCGGACGGATCACCCAGCAGCGCATCGCGCAGCTCGCGGGGGTCAGCCAGTCCACGGTCTCCCTGGTCCTGAACGGCCGCAGCGACGGTAGCGTCCGCATCCCGCAAGAGACCCGCGAGCGCATCCTCAAGGTCATCGAGGAGACCGGCTACGTCGCCGATCCGTCAGCACGCCGACTCGCGGGTGGCGACAACCACATCCTGGGCGTCTTCACCTACGAGCCCGCCTTCCCCACCGAGAGCATCGACTTCTACACTCCACTGCTCGCGGGCATCGAGGCCGGCGCCGAGATCGTCGGATCCGACCTGCTGCTCTTCACGAGCGCCCCCGTCGTCGACGGCCGTCGTCAGCTCTTCCACGAGCGCAACCGGCTGCGGCTGGCGGATGGTGTGCTCCTGCTCGGCGTCGAGATGGATCCGGTGGAGCTGCGCCGCCTCACCGAAGACGACTTCCGGGTCGTCGCCGTCGGTCGCCGTGACACCCCCGGCATCCCCTACGTGGGAATCGACTACGCGGCCGCCGCGACCGCCCTCGTGCACCGCGCCGCCGCCCTCGGGCACGAGCGCGCCAGCTTCCTGCACCGCTCCAGCCTCGGAGAGTCCGTGCTCGATCGCCGTCGCGGTGTCGTCGAGGGGGCGGCCACCGCGGGCATCGCCCTCGAGAACCGCACGACGGACGGCGTCGACCCGAAGGCGGACTGGGCCGCGGTGCGTGCCTCCGGAGCCACTCTCCTCATCGCCGAAGAGCCCGCCCTCGCCGCCGCCATCCTCGACCTGGCGGAGCGCGACGGCGTATCCGTGCCCCACGACCTGAGCGTCGTCGCGCTCGGTTCGGTCGCCCGCCCCGGCGCCGCCGCCGTCGAAATCACCCGGCTCGTGCCGCCCCGCGAAGAGCTCGGCGAGCGCGCCGTGGCGCTGCTGGCCCGCATCCTGAGCGAAGGCGCCGAGGTTCCGGCCGCCGACCGCCGCACGCTCATGGAGTGCCCGATCGCCGACGGCGTCACCCTCGCCGCGGCACGGGCCACCCGATGAGCGCGCTCGAGACCGACGTCCTCGTCGTCGGCGGGGGGCTCGGCGGTGTCGCCGCGACGCTCGCCGCGCTCGAGGCCGGGCAACGGGTCGTGCTCGTCGAGCAGTACGCCTGGCTCGGTGGGCAGCTGACGAGCCAGGCCGTGCCGCTCGACGAGCACAGCTGGATCGAGCAGTTCGGTGCGACCTCGCGCTACCGGCGCCTGCGCGACGGCATCCGCGACTACTACCGCGACTGGTATCCACTCACGGCCGCAGCGCGCGCGGACGCCACACTCAACCCGGGCAACGGCCTCGTGAGCCGGATGTGCGCGGAGCCGCGCGCGGGCGTCGCAGTCATCGACGCGATGCTGGCGCCCCACCGTTCGGCCCGCCGGCTCACCCTCATCCAGCCCGCCGTCGCCGTGTCCGCCGACGTCCACCACGATCGGATCCGCGCGGTGACCGTCCGCGGTCTCGACGACGATCGCGAGACCGAGATCGTCGCGCGGTTCGTGGTCGATGCGACCGAGCTCGGCGATCTGCTCCCGCTCACCGGCGCCGAGTACGTGACCGGGTTCGAGGCCCGCGCCGACACGGGCGAACCCAGCGCACCCGAGGAGGCGCAGCCGCACAACCAGCAGGCGTTCAGCTGGTGCTTCGTCGTCGACCACGTCGAGGGCGACCACACGATCGACCGGCCCGTCGACTACGACACCTGGCGCGCCGTGCAGCCGGACTTCTGGGGAGCGCCGATGATCTCGCTCACCGGCCCCGACCCGCGCACCCTCGAAACCCTCACCCGCACCTTCACGCCCGGAGCCTCCCGCGCCGATGCCGTCGCGGATCAAGGCAAAGACCCCGGCGACCGGGAACTCTGGACCTTCCGCCGGATCCTCTCCCGCGACAACCTCCTGCCCGGGGCGATCCCGAGCGACCTCGTGCTCGTCAACTGGCCGATGATCGACTACCTCGGCGGCACGATCGTCGACGTTCCCGCAGACGAGGTCGCCCGCCACGAAGCCGCGGCACGCCAGCAGTCGCTGTCGATGCTCTACTGGCTGCAGACCGAGGCACCTCGCCCCGACGGCGGAACCGGCTTCCCCGGACTGCGACTGCGGGGCGATGTGACCCAGGGCCCGGACGGACTCGCGATGGCCCCCTACATCCGCGAGTCGCGCCGGATCAAGGCGCGCACGACCGTGACCGAGAACGACCTGTCGATCGCGCTCCGCGGCCACGGCGATCCGTTCACGACGCCCGACAGCGTCGGCATCGGGATGTACCGGATCGATCTGCATCCGTCGTCCGGCGGCGACAACTACCTCGACATCGCGAGCGCCCCCTTCGAGATCCCCCTCGGGATCCTGGTGCCGCGTCGCATCGAGAATCTGCTCGCCGGAAGCAAGAACGTCGGCACGACCCACATCACGAACGGGGCGTTCCGACTGCACCCCGTCGAGTGGAACATCGGCGAAGCGGCGGGGGCACTCGCCGCGTTCTGCATCGACCGTGCGGCGCTGCCCGGCGCCGTCCACAGCACTCCCGCGCTCCTGCGGGAATTCCAGACCTCACTCACCCGAGACGGCGTCGAGCTGCACTGGCCAGACGTCCGAGGCTACTAGGGCTATCAGGAGAGACACCTATGAGATCAGCAAAGACGCTGGCCGTCGCGGCGATCACCGCAGCGACCGCCCTCGCCGTCACCGCCTGCGCGGGAGGGTCGGGCAACACCTCCGAGCCGACCGAGAACATCGATCTGCGGATGACGGTGTGGTCATCGAACGAGGACCACCTGGCCCTCTTCGACTCGATCGCCGACGCCTACATGGCCGACCACCCGGAGATCGCCTCCATCACCTTCGATCCGCTCCCGTTCGATGACTACACGAGCACCGTGACCACGCAGATCGCCGGCGGGAACGCCCCCGACCTGGCGTGGATCCTCGAGAACGCGGCGCCCGACTTCGTCTCGAGCGGCGCACTCGTGCCCCTCACCGACGTCTTCGAGGCGACCGACGGGTACGAGTACGACGACCTCGCCCCGAGCGCCACGGAACTCTGGACCGCCGACGACCAGCTCGTCGCGTACCCGTTCAGTACCTCGCCGTTCGTGGTCTTCGCGAACGACGATCTGCTCGCGCAGGCGGGGCAGCCGACGTCGGCCGAGCTGCAGGCATCCGGCGATTGGAACTGGGAGAAGATCGACGAGATCGGTTCCGCCGTTCACTCCAGCACCGGCAAGGCCGGCTTCGTGGTGCGCGACTTCGACTACCTGAACTGGGACTACCTCAGCACCGTGTGGAACGGATGGGGCGCCGCGCCCTGGAACGCCGACGGCACCGAGTGCACGTTCGCCAGCGACGAGATGGTCGACGCCTTCACGTTCCTGCACGACGCGGCGTTCACATCGCAGTCGATGCCCGGACCGGGAACGACGGCCGACTTCTTCGCCGGCGAGGCCGCATTCACGGTCACCCAGATCTCCCGGGCGAACCTGCTCGCCGACGGAGGTTTCACGTGGAACCTGCTGCCGCTTCCGGAGGGACCGGTCGGTGAATACTCGGTGACCGGCCAGGCCGGTATCGGCGCCCTCGCGAACGGCGCGAACACCGCCGCCGCGACGGAGTTCCTGGCGTTCTTCACCAACCCGGAGAATGCCGCGCAGCTCGCGGAGTACTTCCCGCCGCCCCGCACATCCCTCCTGACGGTCGACACGCTCGCCGGAGCGAACCCGCTGCTCACCCCCGAGCAGATCGAGGACGTCGTCATCCCCGGCATCGAGAACGGTGAGGTGCGACCGAGTCACACCGACTCCGCGCAGATCGCGCAGCAGGTGCGTGCCGGACTCGACGCCCTCTGGGTGGCGGATGCCGACATCCCCGCGGTTCTCGAGACCACCTGCGGAAACATCTCCCCCCTCCTCGAAGGCTGATGATGGCTCTCCCCTCCTCCGTCTCCTCGGGTCGCGCCTCCGCGCGGCCCGAGGGGGCACCCCGGAAGCCGTGGCTGACGTACGCCCGCCGCGACGCCCTCGCGGGGTACGTGTTCATCGCCCCGCAGCTGATCGGCATCGTGCTGTTCGTCCTGGTCCCCCTCGGGCTGATCTTCTACTACGCGTTCCACGAGTGGAACGTGCTGGCGGGCACCTTCACGTTCGTCGGCCTCGAGAACGTGGATCGGCTGTTCTCCGATCCCCAACTCGCGCCGGTCCTCACCGCGACGGGTGTCTTCTCCATCGGTCTCGTGATCTTCAACCTGTCGCTGGCGCTTCTGCTCGCGGTGCTCCTGAACCGCCGCTGGCGCGGAGTCACCGCCTTCCGCACGATCTTCTTCTCCCCCGTCGTCGTCTCCCTCGTCGCCTGGACGATCGTCTGGGGCTTCCTCCTGCAAGACAACGGCGGCATCAACGGGCTCCTGGCGGTCGTCGGGATCGACGGTCCGAACTGGCTTCGCGAGGGCGGAACGGCGATGGCGAGCGTCATCGTGGTGCAGGTCTTCAAGAATGTCGGGTTGAACATGGTGCTCTTCCTGGCCGCGTTGCAGGGGGTTCCCCGCGAGCTGCAGGAAGCCGCCCGGGTCGATGGCGCGAGCGACCGCACCGTCTTCACCCGCATCGTCCTCCCGCTCATCTCCCCGACCATCCTCCTGACCCTCGTGATCACGATCGTCGGTTCGCTGCAGGTGTACGCGCAGATCGCCGTGCTCACGCAGGGCGGCCCGGGCATCTCCACCACGGTGCTCGTCTATTACCTCGTGCAGCAGGCGTTCGAGTTCCACCAGTTCGGATACGGGTCGACGCTCGCCATCCTGCTGTTCCTGATCGTCCTCGTCCTCACGGTCGCGCAGTGGCAGTTGCGCAAGAGATGGGTCTTCTATGAGAACTGACGCCCCGCCCGCCCCGGCACCCGCCGCCGCACCGGCACCGCCCGTCGTGCCGGCCGGCCGCCCGCGCCGGCCCGCCCCCGGATCCCCGTGGCGCAAGGTGTTCTTCTACGGAGCACTCAGCATCCTCGCCATCCCGTTCGTCTTCCCGACGTGGTGGATGATCACGTCGTCGCTGAAGCCGGTCTCGGAGATCTTCGCGTTCCCGCCGTCGCTGTGGCCGACCGACCCGACGCTCGACGCCTACGTCGACGCGTTCACGATGCAGCCGTTCGCCCAGCAGTATTTCAACAGCCTGTACATCGCCGTGTTCGTCACGGTGGGCACGATGCTGATCTCGGCGATGGCCGGCTACGCGTTCGCCCGCATCCGCTTCCCCGGGCAGAACGTGCTGTTCCTCGTGGTGCTGACGGGACTGCTCATTCCGAGCGAGGTGACGATCGTTCCGCTGTTCCAGATGTTCAACACGCTCGGACTCGTCAACACGCACTGGCCGATCCTGCTCGTGACGACCTTCGGGGCGCCGAGCGTGCTGGCGACGTTCATCATGCGGCAGTTCTTCCTCACGCTGCCGGTGGAGCTCGAAGAGGCCGCCCGGCTCGACGGACTCGGACGCTGGGCGATCTGGTGGCGGATCGCGCTGCCCCTGTCGCGGACCGCGCTGGCCGCCGTTGCGATCTTCACGTTCCTGCACGTGTGGAACCTCTACCTGGAGCCGACCGTCTACCTGCTCTCCCCCGAACTGTTCACGCTCCCGCAGGCGCTCACGCGATACGCGGATGCATACGGCGGCGAGATGTGGAACGTGCAGATGGCGGCCTCCACGATGACCGCACTGCCCGTGCTGATCGTCTTCGTGTTCGCGCAGAAGCAGTTCGTGGAAGGCCTCGCCCAGACCGGGCTGAAAGGCTAACCGATCCCACGCCGAACCGGCGTCCGATGCCCGCGCGGCGTCGGACGCCGCTTCGCGTTTGCGGGGGGGCACGAATTTGGAGGGGTTAGCGCGCGGGGCGTGCACCGAGGCCGCGCCGCACTGACCCGGGCCGGGCGGTGCCACCTCCGCACGCGCTCCCGCGACCTCCGACGCGCGCTCCCGCGACCTCCGAGCGCGCTCCAACTCCTCCAAAACGCGGGTTTCGGGACGCCCCGGCCGGGCTACGCAGGATTTTGGAGGAGTTAGCACGCGCTCGGGGCGTGCACCGAGGCCGCGCCGCACTGACCCGGACCGGGCGGTGCCACCTCCGCGCGCGCTCCCGCGACCTCCGAGCGCGCTCCAACTCCTCCAAAACGCGGCCTCCGGGGTGCCCCGGCCTGCCGACGCACGATTCTGGAGGAGTTGGCGCGCGATGGGCGTCCGCACCGAGGCCGCGCTGCACTGACCCGGGCGGGCGGCGCGACCTCCGAGCGCGCTCCCGCGACCTCCGAGCGCGCTCCAACTCCTCCAAACCGCGGCGTCCGGGGCACCCAGACCGGCTGACGCACGTTTCTGGAGGAGTTAGCGCGCGCTCGGGGCTTCGGGGGGCGGCTGGCGCGCGAGCAGACAGGCGGAGCGGGTGCAAGCCGGGTGCCGGGCGCCGGGTGGCCGGGTGCCGGGTGGCGGGTGGCCGGGACCTATGAGCCTGCGGGGAATCGCGGCGGGAACATCCGCGGGTCGCATACGGTTGCATGGATCGGGCCGACGGCGTCCCCATAGATCAACTTCAGAGACACCCGGAGACATCATGAGCACGATTTCGTCCCGCACGGCCGTCACCGACCGTCCCGTCCTCGACGTTTTCGCCGAGCGCTGGAGCACCCGCATCTTCGATGCCGCCGCCCCGCTCGACGAAGACGCCTTCCAGAGCGCCCTCGAAGCCGCGCGCTGGGCGCCCTCGGCGAGCAACACGCAGCCCTGGCGCGCCATCGTCGCGCGTCGCGGCACGCCCGAGCACCAGCAGGTGCTCGATGCCCTGATGGGCTTCAACCAGGCCTGGGCGGGCGACGCATCCGTCCTCGTCGTCTTCGTCACCGAGCTGGCGCGCGAAGACAACGAGCCGCTGCCCTGGGCGGTCTACGACACCGGCCAGGCCGCCGCATTCTTCACGATCCAGGCGCACGCGGGCGGTCTCGCGACCCACCAGATGGGCGGATTCCACCGCGACGTGATCGCCTCGACCTTCGGCCTGGAATCCCGCTTCGAAGCCGTCTCGATCATGGCCGTCGGCACGCTCGGCGACCCGGCGACCGCCGACGCGGGAATCGTCGAGCGAGAGGGTGCCCCGCGCACCCGCCGCCCGATCGCCGAGACGCTCATCGTCAACGCCTGATCCGGGTTCCGGATGCTGCCGCCCCGGCGCGCAGCATCCGCCCGGCCCGCGAGGTGATGGCCCGGCTCCGCCCCTGCGCCACCCAAGCCCCGCCCGGCCCACGCCCGACCTGGCCCGAAGCGAGGAGATGTGCCGAAGCGAGGACGGATGCGGATGCTTCGCTCCTCGCTCGAGCAGATCTCCTCGCTTCGGCCGCTGCGGCACCGGAGCGAGGCGCGAATCCCGCGACCCGGAGCGGCGACACTCTAGATCGACCGCAGCGGGTGCACCAGTGCGACCCGCACACCCGCGATGCGTGTTTATGGTGAACCATGAACCCGAGCATCGTGGCGATCGGCACGGCCGTGCCGCCGACCCGCCTCGCCCAGCACGACGTGCGCGAGGTGTTCGCGACGCAACCCGGAATCGGCCGCCTCACGCAGCGTCTCGTCCACGCCGCGTTCGACGCGTCGGCGATCGAGTACCGCCACACCGTGCTGTCGGGGCTGCTCGGCGACCCGGGAGACGGGCTTTCCGTCCGCCACGGCGACGTGCTGCTCTCGCCTCCCACGTCCGCGCGCAACGCCGAGTACCGCCGCCTCGTTCCGGCCCTTTTCGCCGAGGCATCGCGGCAGGCGTTGTCGGATGCGGGACTGGATGCGGCCGCCGTCACCCACGTCATCACGGTCTCGTGCACGGGCCTGTTCGCCCCCGGGCCCGACATGCGGCTCGTCCGCGATCTCGGGCTGAGCCCGAACGTCGAGCGCTACCACCACGGGTTCGTCGGGTGCGCGGCGGCGGTGCCCGCTCTTCGCGCCGCGCACCGGATCGCGGTCGCCCAACCCGGGTCGGTCGTGCTCGTCGCGTCCGCCGAACTGTGCTCGCTGCACCTGCGGGCATCGTCCGACCCCGAGCAGATCGTCGCCGCGTCGCTGTTCGCCGACGGCGCCGCGGCCGCGATCGTCACGTCCGCACCCTCAACCGGGGTGCGCCTCGAGCTCGACACCTTCGCCACCGCCCTCACGAGCGACGGAGAGGACGACATGACCTGGACGATCGGTGACGAGGGCTTCGAGATGCGCCTGTCGGCGGAGGTGCCGCGCATCGTGGGCCGCGAGGTGCGGGCCGCCGCATCCGATCTGCTCGATGTCGACGCGTGGGCGGTGCACCCGGGTGGGCGCAGCGTGCTCGATCGCGTGGCCGCGGGCCTCGAGCTGACCGACGCGCAGATGGCGCCGTCGCGTGAGGTGCTGCGCGACTACGGCAACATGTCGAGCGCGACGATCCTCTTCATCCTGCGCCGCCTGCTGCACGACGATTCCCTCGGAGACGCCGATATCGGCGCGCTCGCCTTCGGCCCGGGCCTCACGGTCGAGTCGGCCCGCCTGCACCGGCGCACGGCCGCGGGCGCGTGAGTAGCGAGCGCGTGCGCGCGACCGACGACAGGCGCGAGTGCGCGCGCGTGCGCGCGACCGACGGCAGACGCGACAGCGACGGCGAGCGCAAGCGCGAGAGCGGCAACCCGCGCGAGAGCCACGGCGGACGCGAGCCGGGCAAACGCAGCGTGAGCGCCAGGCGCGGCCCGCACCACGTGTCGCTCCGCGAGCGGGATCGCGCGCTGCAGGAGCTCATGGACGACCCGGACTGCGACCCGCACCGCCTCGCCGCGACCTGGCAGCGCTTCGACGCGGTCAACCGGCTCATCTCGGGCTGGGACACGATCTATCGCCGCGCTGTCCGCCCGGTCCTCGCGCGCACGGGCGGCTCGGCGCGGGTGCTCGACCTCGGATGCGGCGGCGGCGATGTTCTCGCTCGGCTCGCGCGGCTCGCGCGCGCCGACGGGCTCACGGCGGAGTGGCTCGGTGTCGACCCGGATGCGCGCGCCCTCCCGATCGCCCGGCGGCGCGAGGCGCCGGGGGTGACGTTCCGCACCACCGACTCCGCGACCCTTCGCGCGGAAGGCGAACGGTTCGACCTCGTGCTCTCCAACCACGTGCTGCACCATCTGACGGATGCGGAACTGCACGCTTTCGCCGACGACTCCCTCGCCCTCTCGCGTCAGATCGTGGTGCACGCCGACATCGAACGCAGCCGCACGGCGTACGCGTTGTACGCGGCCGGGATCACGCCCCTCGCGCCCGGCACGTTCCTTCTCACCGATGGGCTGCGTTCCATCCGTCGCAGCTACCGCGAAGCGGAGTTGGCGGCCGCGCTGCCGCCGTCCGAGGGCTGGGTCATCCGGCGTCCTGTGCCGTTCCGGCTCGTGGCCGTGGGGCGCGGTCGTGGCTGACGTCGTCGTCGTGGGAGCCGGCCCCGTGGGGTTGCTGCTCGCGAGCGAACTGCACCGCCGGGGCATCGGTACGCGGCTGCTCGAACGGCGCCCGTCGGCGGGCGGCGGATCCCGCGCGATCGGCGTGCACTCCCCCGTGCTGGCCGCGCTCGAACCGTCCGGCGTCACCGAGCGACTCCTCGCGTCGGCGCTCCGGGTCCACCGCGGCGAGGCGCGGTCGGGCGCGCAGCTTCTGGGAACCGTGCACTTCGACCGGCTCCGCGCACGGTTCCCGTTCGTCGCCACGCTGCCGCAGTCGGCGACCGAAGCAGCCCTCGCACACGGCGGACCGCCGGTTCAGCGCGGCGCCGAGGTCACCCGCATCCGCCGCGTCGGTGACCGGATGCGGATCAGCCTCCGAGGCGGCGACGATCTCGACGCCGGCATCGTCGTGGTGGCGACCGGTGCGGGCGGGCGGGCGGTCGCGTACCGGCCGGGCGCCGTGCGCGTGCACTCCTACGCCGACCGCTATCTGATGAGCGACACAGATGTGGGCTACGACGACCCGACCGCGATCGTGCGGCTCGGGCGCCGCGGAGTGCTCGAGTCGTTTCCGCTCCCCGGTGAGCGTCGCCGCTACGTCGCGTGGGACGACGACCCGGACGACGACCGGCCAGACGCGCGGCTGGAGCGGTTCCGCAGGGCGCTCGCGGCGCACGGGGAGGGCGCGGCGGCGGAGCGGGTGGCGGCCGCATCCGGATTCCGCGTGCGTCGTGTCGTCGTGCCCCGGATGCGGCGCGGCACCCTGTTCGTCATCGGCGACGGAGCGCACGAGGTGAGCCCGATCGGGGGTCAGGGCATGAACCTCGGCCTGCTCGATGCCGCCGGTCTTGCGCCTCTGCTGGCGGAGTGGGTGCGGCGCGGTGAAGAACCCGCCGCCGCTCTTGCGCGCTGGGAGCGCCGCCGGCTGACGTCCGCCCGCACGGCGGCAGCGCTCGCGTCGGCCAACACCGCGCTCGGGCGCCCCCTCGGCCCCCGTGGCGATGCCCTCCGTCGCCGCGCGCTGCGCGCTGTGCTCTCCGGCCCGTCCGGAATGCTCTTCGCCCACGCCTACGCGATGGGCCTCGACCGCGACGCGTAGTCCGCGCCCTCGCTCCCCCGCGCGAGCCTCGCGCCGCCGCTCTTCCCGCGAGACTGCCGTTTCGGCACGAGACGTCGGTCCGCGACCAACGTCTCGCCGCGCAACTGCAGTTTCGCGATCAGCGCGCCCCGAGGGACGGCGGGCGGGGTCAGGCGGCGAGGGCGCCACCGGTCGCGACGAGTTGTGCGGCGAGCAGCAGCGCGGCCAGCATCACCAGGCGGAAGACGATCCGGCCGGGCGCTCCGCGGAGCGCAACGACCGCGGACAGCACCGCGACGACCGACACCGCCACGAAGAACACCCACGAGAGCCCGGACACGTCGCCGACGCGCCCGCCCACCGGGCCGAGCAGCACGGCGAGCGCCCCGGCGATGACGCCCGCGGCCGCGGCCACCGCAGACGCCGGGCCGCCGATGCGATGCGGCAGACCGCGGATGCCGGTAGCCCGGTCATCGTCGAGATCCGGCAGCACGTTCGACAGATGCACGGCCGCCCCGAGCGCGGCGCCGGCGACGAACGCCCACGGCGCGGCGAAGCGGGGTTCGGCGGCCGACAGGGTCGCGAGCGACGGGAACAGGCCGAAGGTCACGAGGAACGGCACGACCGAGAACGCCGTGGCCTTCAGCGGTGCGTTGTACGCCCACCCGGAGATCACGGCGACGGCGTGTGCCACCAGCATCCCGACCCCGAGCGGCGCCGACAGCACGAGAGCGACGATCGCGCAGCCGACCGCCGCGATCCAGGCGGTGCGGATGCGGACGTCCCCGCGCGCGAGAGGCTTGTCGGTGCGCCCCACGGCGCGGTCGCGGGCGGCGTCGATCGCGTCGTTCGAGATGCCGATCGAGAGCTGGCCGGCGAAGACCGCGGCCGCGAGCAGCAGCATCCGCCACAGCTCGAGACCGGCGGCCACCCCGAGTGCGAGCGCCAGCGCCGTGACGACGCACGTCGGGCCGGGATGCGAGGACTGCCACAGTCCGCGGATGACGACGGCGGGCGAGGACATGCTCCGACGTTACGGGGTGCGCGGACCCGCCGGCGCCCCTTGCGCGCCCACGGGGCACCGCTCGCACCCGGCACCCCGCGACGCACGCTCACACCCGGCGAACGCAACCGCCCGCCGCTCCGCTAGTCGTCGAGCAGTTCGGCTACGACGACCTCGTCGTCCTCGTCGTCGGGCCGCCCGGCGCTCGTCAGCACGAGCTGCGAGCCGTCGGCCGCGACGTCGACGCGCACGGTGTCGCCGTCGTGAGCCCCGCCCGACAGGATCGCCATCGCGAGGCGGTCCTGGATTTCGGACTGGATGAGGCGCCGCAGCGGCCGCGCTCCGTACACCGGGTCGTACCCGCGCTCGGCGAGCCAGGCCCGCGCATCGGGGGTGACCGCCAGGGTGAGTCGGCGATCCTTGAGCCGACGCTGGAGCGCGTAGACCGACAGCTCGACGATCTGCGCGAGGTCGTCTTCGGTCAGCGCCTGGAAGATCACGGTGTCATCGAGCCGGTTCACGAACTCGGGCCGGAACGCCTGCCGCACGAGCGCCTGCACCTGATCCCGCTTCTGCAGGGCCGAGAGGGTCGGGTCGATGAGGATCGGGGAGCCGAGGTTCGACGTCAGGATCAGGATGACGTTGGTGAAGTCGACCGTCCGACCCTGGCCGTCGGTCAGGCGACCGTCGTCCATGACCTGCAGCAGCACGTCGAATACTTCCGGATGCGCCTTCTCGACCTCGTCCATGAGCACCACGGAGTACGGACGACGGCGGACGGCCTCGGTGAGCTGACCGCCCTGTTCGTAGCCGACGTACCCCGGAGGGGCACCGACGAGACGTGCGACGGAGTGCTTCTCGCCGTACTCGGACATGTCTATGCGCACGAGCGCGTGCTCGTCGTCGAAGAGGAACTCGGCGAGCGCCTTCGCGAGCTCGGTCTTTCCGACGCCGGTTGGACCGAGGAACAGGAACGAACCCGTCGGACGATTCGGGTCGCTGATGCCGGCGCGGGAGCGGCGCACGGCGTCGGCGACCGCTTTCACGGCCTGCTTCTGGCCGATGAGCCGCTTGCCCAGCTCGGACTCGAGGTGCACGAGCTTCTCGGTCTCACCCTGCAGCAGCCGGCCGACCGGGATGCCCGTCCACGCGGCGATGACAGAGGCGATGTCTTCGTCCGTCACCTGGTCGTTCACCATCCGCTCGCCCGAGGACTCGGCCTGCTCGGCGGCGACGACCTCGCGTTCGAGCGCGGGGATCTCGGCGTACAGCAGCCGCGACGCCTTCTCGAGGTTGCCCTCGCGCTGTGCGCGTTCGGCCTCGACGCGGGCCGCATCCAGACGGGTCTTCAGGTCACCGACACGGTTCAGCGAGGCACGCTCGCGTTCCCAGCGCTCCTGGAGCTCGCCGAGGCGCGCCTGCTCGGAGACGAGGTCTTCGCGCAGCTTCGCGAGACGCTCCTTCGACGCGTCGTCCTTCTCCTTCTTCAGCGCCAGCTCTTCGAGCTTCAGCCGGTCGACGTGGCGGCGCAGTTCGTCGATCTCGAGCGGGGCCGAGTCGATCTCCATGCGCAGCCGAGACGCCGCCTCGTCGATCAGGTCGATCGCCTTGTCGGGCAGCTGCCGCGACGGAATGTAGCGGTTCGACAGGGATGCGGCCGCCACCAGGGCGCCGTCGGCGATGGCGACCTTGTGATGCGCCTCGTAGCGCTCCTTCAGGCCGCGGAGGATCGCGATCGTGTCTTCGACCGACGGCTCGCCGACGTACACCTGCTGGAAGCGGCGTTCGAGCGCCGCATCCTTCTCGATGAACTCGCGGTACTCGTCGAGCGTGGTCGCCCCGATGAGGCGCAGTTCGCCGCGCGCGAGCATCGGCTTCAGCATGTTGGATGCGGCCACCGAACCCTCGCCGCCGCCCGCACCCATGAGCACGTGCAGTTCGTCGATGAAGGTGATGACGCGACCTTCGGATTCGGTGATCTCCTTGAGGACGCTCTTCAGGCGCTCCTCGAACTGGCCGCGGTACATCGCGCCTGCGACGAGCGCGGAGATGTCGAGCGAGATCAGTTCTTTGTTCTTCAGCGACTCCGCGACGTCGCCCGCGACGATGCGCTGGGCGAGTCCTTCGACGACGGCGGTCTTTCCGACGCCGGGCTCACCGATCAGGACGGGGTTGTTCTTCGTACGTCGGGTGAGCACCTGGCTGACGCGACGGATCTCGCTGTCGCGTCCGATGACGGGGTCGAGCTTGCCCATGCGGGCGCGCTCGGTGAGGTTGATCCCGAACTGTTCGAGGGGGCTCTTCGCTTCCTCCTGCCCGGGCTGTGGCGTGGCGTTCATCTGTTCTCCTGAAATCTGTGCGACTCAAACTTGAGTCGATGTAGCTCAAGTTTATCGCATCGCCCGCACGAACGCGAGGGCAGAAGCCGCATCCGACGTCGGACTCGTGAGAGGCGTCAGGCGACGGATGCGGTCATCACCTCGTCGTCGCGATGCTCGCTCGGAGCCTCGTCCCGGTGGTTCGTGTCGTCGACGCAGGCGAACCGCGCACGGTAGGCCGTGGGGGTGATCGCGAGCGTGCGGGCAAAGTTCTGCCGCATCACCGCGGCAGAGCCGAAGCCGCACTCGTAGGCGATCCGGTCGAGTCCGAGGTCGGTCTGCTCGAGCATGCGCTGCGCGTGCAGCACCCGCTGGCGCCCGAGCCACGCGGCGGGCGTCGCGCCGAGGTCCGCCTTGAACCGGCGCGCGAACGTCCGCGGAGACATGTGCGCCTTCGCCGCGAGCTGTTCGACCGTCAGATCGAAGCGCAGATTCTCCAGCATCCACTCGGTGACCGGCGCGAGCGACAGCGACAGGGTCGCGGGAATCGGCCGATCGACGAACTGGGCTTGCCCGCCGTCCCGCTGCGGCGCCACGACCATGCGCCGGGCGATGGTGTTGGTGACCTCCGCACCGAGCTCCTGCCGGAGCAGGTGGAGGCACGCGTCGAGGCCCGCGGCGGTGCCGGCACTCGTGATGATCTTGCCGTCCTGCACGTAGAGCACGTCGGGATCGATCTCGATCTTCGGGTACATCTGCGCCATCCGCGCCGCGTACTTCCAGTGCGTCGTCGCGCGGCGGCCGTTCAGGATGCCGGATTCGCCCAGCACGAAGGACCCGCTGCAGACGCTCAGCACCCATGCGTTGCGCGCCACGGCACGCTGCAGCACGCCGGCGATCCGCTCGTCGAGCGTGCCCCACGTCGCCCGGGGCACCGGAGTGACGACCACGAGATCGGCCTCGTCGGCGAAGGTCAGGTCGTTCTCGACGTTGATCGAGAACCGCATATTCGATTCGATCGCCCCGGGCGTGATCGCGCAGACGCGGAAGTCGAACATCTCGATGCCGTCATCGGTGCGGTCGAGGCCGAACGCCTCGCAGGCGAGACCGAACTCGAAGGGCGAGAAGCCAGGCTGGACGATGACGGCAACGGTCTTCACGTCTACTCCGATCGAAGAGGGGCGGATGCGGACGCGCTTTGGCAGAAAGAACGCGACCGCTGTCCATCCTGCCACTCGTGGCGAGATTCCACCATCCGTAGGTTTACTGCCATGTCCACTTTCCTCCTCACCGTCGTCCTCCTCGTCTCCGTCGCCGCTGTCGCCGCGACCGTCGTGGCCGTCGCGCGAGACGGGTACCGCCCCGTCCGCACCGACCGGTCGCGTCTTCCCGCCCGCGCCGTCGAAGGACGCCGCACCGCCGCTCAGATCGACGCGGATGAGGAAGCTGCCGTTCGCGCGAACACACCGACGGGCACTCCGCTCCCGGCCGAGGGCCACTCACTCCCGGCCGAAGCCGCACCGCGCAGCGCCCCAACGGAGGCGCCGAGCGTCGAGCCCGCGCTCACCAGCATCCCGACCGAGGACGCGGCGCACGCGGCGGTCAGGCGCGGCGGGCGAGCTCGCGGACCGCGTCGAGCAGCGTCTGCGCCGAAGTCGCCCAGGTGAACCGGGCGATGTGCGCGGCGCCCGCATCGATCACCCGGCACCGCTCGGCGTCGTCGTCGAGCGCTCGCACCGCATCCGCCACCGCGGCGGGATCCTGCGGATCGACGTAACGGGCGCCGGGCCCGGCCACCTCGTGGAAGATGTCGAGGTCGCTCGCCACGACCGGCACCCCGAGAGCGAGCGCCTCGGCGAGCGGCAGCCCGTAGCCCTCGTCGAGGCTCGTGCTCGCGAGCACCGCGTGGTCGGCGAGAAGCGCGGCGTACTCCGCATCCGACACCCCGTTGTGGAACACGACCTGGGCACCGGCCGGCGTGAGACCCGCCAGCTCGCGACGCCGCTCCGGGGTGATGCGACTGAGCAGATGCAGCGTGCGCCCGGGAAGCAGGCCCATCGCGCGCACGAGCGTCTCGACGTTCTTGTAGCCCATGAACGACCCCATGTACACGATGTTCCAGGGGGCACCGCCGGGCTCTTCGGCATCGGCGGGCAGCAGGTCCGCGAGGCGCTGCGGGGCGTTCGGCACGACCACGACCGGGCGCTTCGTGAGCCGCACCGCCGCGAACTGCCGCTTGCTGGTCTCACTCACCGTCGCCACGATGTCGGCCGCGTTCAGCGTGACGCGCTGCGGAACGTAGCTCAGGTGGAAGAGTCGCCATCCGACCCGCACCGCCGCCGGGAGGTTTCGGGGCGGTGTGCGGTGGCGGTAGTAGATCGTGTCGTGCAGCGTCAGGATGAGGCGGAATCGTCGCCCCATCGTGCCGATGGTCTGCATCGGCGAGAACACGACATCGGGCGCGAACCGGTTCAGCATGCGCGCGGTGAAGGGCTCCCGCCACGACGTCGGGCGATGGATGCCGAGGGTCGTCGCACCGCTCGGCAGCAAGTCGATCTGCCCCGGCTCCGACACGAGGAAGGTCACCTCGACGCCCGACGCCGACGCCGCATCCTGGACCGCCTCGGCGAGCTCCGCCGAGTAGCGACTGATGCCGTCGTGAAAATCCGTGCGGATGTAGCGCGCGTCGAAGAACAGCCGCACCGGCGCCGCTGCGGTCACGGTGCGACCGGCTCGCCCCGGTAGAGCTTCTCGAACGTGTCGAGTGTGCGGTCGATGTCGTGGATCTCGACGCCCGCCAGCGAACCCTGCTGCAGCGCGCTGTACTCCTCCGGCGAGGCGGTGAGAACGCGGGTGAGCTTCGCGGCGAGGTCGTCGGCGTCCTGCGGGCGGAACAGCCACCCGTTCTCGCCGTCGTGCACGAGGTGGGGCAGCGCGAGCGCGTCGGCCGCGACCACCGGCAGCCCCGACGCCATCGCCTCCATGGTCGCGATCGACTGCAGCTCCGCGATCGACGGCATCGCGAACACGGACGCCCGCGAGTACAGGCTGCGCAGGTCTTCTTCCTCGACACGGCCGTGGAACGTGACGCGGTCGGTGAGGCCGAGCTGCTGGGTGAGCGCGTCGAGCGACTTCCGCTGGTCGCCGCCGCCCACGATGTCGACCGTGACCTGAAGCGCGGGGTCGAGCTTGGCGACCGCGTGCAGCAGGGTATCGATGTGCTTCTCGGTTGTCAGGCGACCGACGAAGAGGATGCGGTTCACGTCGCGCTGCCCCAGCGACGGCGTATACCCCGAGGCGTCGATGCCGCAGCTGATCGGAATGACGCCGTCGATGTCGATCGTGGTCTCGAGGAACTCGGCCGCACGACGGGTCGGCGTCGTCACGGCGCGCGCGATGTGGAACGTGCGCGAGGCGTCGTCCCAGGCGAGCTTCAGCATCAGCTTGTCGAGCACCGGCGGCAGCGTGGTGAAGTCGAGGATGTTCTCGGCCATCACGTGGTTGGTGGCCACGACCGGGATGCCGCGCTTCTTCGCCTCGCGAGCCAGACCGCGCCCGATGACGATGTGCGACTGGATGTGGACGACGTCGGGCAGGACGCTGTCGAGCACCTTGCGGGCGTAGTGCTTGGACCGCCAGGGCCACACGAACCGCAGCCAGTCGTGCGGGGGCCAGCGGACGGCCGGGATGCGGTGCACCGTGACCGGCACGCCCTCGATGAGCTCGGTGGCCGGGGGGAAGCGCCGGTACTTCTGCGCGGGCGCGACGACGTGGACGTCGTGGCCGCGCGCGGCGAGGCCGGCGGCCAGGCGCTCGGCGAAGCGAGCCGCACCGTTCACGTCGGGAGCGAACGTGTCGCAGCCGATCACGATGGTCAGCGGGCGGAAGCTCGCGTCCGAAACGGGAAGGTCGGGGGTCGAGGGGGTAGTCACGGGGTGGTGGCTGCCAATCTCCGAGTAGCGTGCGGGGGTCTGCACATGCCCTTCCAATGTACCCGAGGGCCTCGGCCCGCCCGGCTGCCACCCCGCGGGGCGGCAGCACAGCATCCGCCCCTACCCTGGAGCCATGCTGAGACTGCAGGCCGACGCATCCGCCGATCGCTGGGAACCCGTGACCGAATCGCTGGGCTTTCGCGGGCGCCGTCACCGCAAGACGGCGATCCGGATGCTGCTGACTCAGGCGAGCGGTGCGATGAGCGGCCAGGTGGGTGCCGGCGCAGCGGGGGCCGGCGCGGCGGGCTCCGGCGCGGCTCGCGGCGGGGGCGGTGTGGCCGCGTGGCTGATGAGCCAGGCGACACCGTTTCTCATGCGCCGGGCGGCCGGTCGGGTGCGGGCGTGGATGTGGAAGGCCGACCCCGAGCTTGTCGTCGTGCTCGCGCAGGTGCAGGAGCTCACGCCGCAGCTGCGCACGGCGCGCGCGATGATGCCGATCGAGTACGACGACACCGAGACCTTCCGGAACCCGCATCTCGGGGCGGGTGAGCGGCTGCTGATGGACCTGCCACCGAACCCGCAGACGCCCCCGTTCGTCAGCTACACCTGGGACACCGGCACGCACCTCGTCACGCTCAGCGCGGTCTCGGGAGACCGGGAGCGATTCGGCACCGTGCTCGGCGAGGTGGACGCGCTCGCGCGGACGCTCCGGATCGTCGACGACCTGCCTCTCGGCGAGGGCGCGCAGGTGCTGCGGATCGATCCCGCCTGAGCGCGGGGCGCGTCAGTCGCGGGTCGCGCTGTGGTCCTCGACGTCGGGCTCGGCGCGGAGGGCGTCGGCGATCTCCTCCTCGGGCCGCGGCGGAATGGTCTCGTCCTCCTCGAGCTCGGGGATGGTCGGCTCCCCTTCTTCGGGGATGTGCGGCGCGGCGGGATGCGGGGCGGAGTCGGACACGGCTGTTCCTTCGATCGGCGACACGGCACAGCGTAGCCGCGCCCGGTCGCGCGCGTCCGAACCGCGCGGGGCGCGTTACGGTCGAGCATGCTCTTCCGACGAATGCGGGCGCCGCGGTGCGCGGCTACGACCGCACAACGGGTCGACGTGTGAGCGCCGACGGCTGTCGGACGCGCCGCGTCGAGATCACCCTGCACCGGCCGTGGTTCGCGCTCTGGGCGGGGATCCGCCCGACCCTCGTCGTTGGGGGCCGCGGACAGCCGGCGCAGTGGGGCCGCGGCACATGGCAGTTCCCGTCGGATCAGACGGTGGTGATCGGGGTGTACCTCTTCAACCGGATGTGGCGCTTCGGCCAGGCCGAGGTCGCTCTCGCTCCGGCGGATCCGCCGGAGCTCGTCTATCGTGCGCCGGCGCTGCCGTTCGTGGCCGGGCGCATCGGCCCGCCGCGTTCGCGCTGACCGTCCGTCGCAGGGACCGCGTCAGGATGCGGCGCGCGCGGCGCGCTTCTCCTGCTGGTAGACCCGGATGGCCTCGTACCGTTCCGCCGATCGGGCCTGCCTTTTCGCCGCCTCTTGGTCACGGTTCTTCGGAGCCACGGGCGAGACGAGTCCGTCGATCAGGTCCCGGGTCGCGCGCGTGATCTGGTCGACGGCCGCGTCGAAGGTCGCCTGATTCGCCTGCGACGGCTTGTTCATTCCGGCCACCTTGCGAACGAACTGGAGTGCCGCGTCACGACATTCCTGGTCGGTGGCGGGAGGTTCGAAGTTGTGAAGGGGCACGATGTTCCGGCACATGCCCGTCAGAGTAGGGCGTTGCCGCCCAGTTTCCCAGGGGTCCGCCGAAGAACCCCCGGCCTGAGCGGGCCGGTTCCTGCCGGAGGAGCGAGCCGGTACACCCGACCCGAGCACCCCGGCACGAATCCCTTTCAGCCCGAGGTCGACGCGTCGGTCGTGTTCACCGCGGGGCCGCCGGGCGCCGCCGAGCCTCCCGGCGCGACCGGCGCACCGGGAGCGACCGGCCCGCCGGGCAGCACGCCTCCCCCGGCCTGTTCCCGCGGCGTCGTATCGGCCGCCGTGCCGGGCTGCGCGGCATCCGCCTCGCTCCCATCGGCGACGGCCTGCTCGAACTGCGAGCGGTACAGACGCCAGTAGGCACCCTCGGCGGCAATGAGTTCTTCGTGCGTGCCCTTCTCGACGATGTCGCCGTGCTCCATCACGAGGATGAGGTCGGCGTCGCGGATGGTCGAAAGCCGATGCGCGATGACGAACGATGTGCGCCCCTCGCGGAGCGCGGCCATCGCGTGCTGCAACAGCAGTTCGGTGCGGGTGTCGACCGACGACGTCGCCTCGTCGAGGATCAGCACGCTGGGTTGTGCGACGAACGCGCGCGCGATCGTGATGAGCTGCTTCTCGCCCGCGGAGACGTTCGAGGCATCTTCGTCGAGCACCGTGTCGTAGCCGTCGGGCAGGGAGCGCACGAACCGATCGACCCGTGTCGCGACCGCGGCATCGGCGATCTCCTCGTCGGTCGCCGACGCACGGCCGTACCGGATGTTCTCGCGGATGGTGCCGGCGAACAGCCACGGGTCCTGCAGCACCATGCCGGTGCGGGAGCGGACGTCGTCGCGGGAGAACTCGGCGATGTCTTGCCCGTCGAGCAGAATGCTGCCGCCGTCGAGTTCGTAGAACCGCATGATGAGGTTCACGAGCGTCGTCTTGCCGGCGCCCGTCGGCCCGACGATCGCGACCGTCTGCCCGGGTTCCACGCGGAACGACAGGTCGGTGATGAGGGGATGATCGGGCGCGTAGGCGAAGCGCACGTGATCGAACTCGATGACGCCGGCCCCGCCGCGGGGGCGCGGGGCGTCATCCGCATCCGGCTCCTGCTCTTCGGCGTCGAGCAGCTCGAAGACCCGCTCGGCGGAGGCCGTGCCCGACTGGATCACCGCGGCCATGCCGCCGAGCTCCGACAGCGGCTGCGTGAACTGCTGCGAGTACTGGATGAACGCCTGCACGTCACCGAGGCGCAGCTGACCGCCGGCGACCATGAGGCCGCCGAGGACGGCGATGCCGACGTACGTCAGGTTTCCGATGAACATCATGCCCGGCATGATGATGCCCGACAGGAACTGGGCTCGGAAGCTCGCCTGGAAGAGCTCTTCGTTCTCGGCCTCGAACTTCGCGCGGGAGTCGGCTTCGCGGCCGTAGACCTTCATCAGCGCGTGGCCGGAGAACGATTCCTCGACCCGCGCGTTCAGCCGCCCGACCTTGCGCCACTGCGTACCGAACGCCTTCTGCGAGCGCGGCCCGATGACGCCGAAGATCACGGCCATGAGCGGGAGGGAGATGAGTGCGACGATCGCGAGCTGCCAGGAGATCGAGAACATCATCACGAGCACGCCGACGACCGTCAGCACAGAGGTGACCACGGTCGAGAGCGACTGCTGCATCGTCTGGGTGATGTTGTCGATGTCGTTCGTCACCCGCGAGATGAGTTCACCGCGCTGCACCCGGTCGAAGTACGACAGCGGAAGGCGGTTGATCTTCGCCTCGACCGACTCGCGCAGCCGCCACATGGTGCGCACCATGATGATGTTGATGACGTAGCCCTGGATCCAGGTGAGGAAGGCCGACGCGATGTAGATCGCGAGTGCCGCCATCGTCACCATCCGGAGGCGATCGAAGTCGACGCCGGTGCCGACGGAGAAGTTCGGCATCGCCGAGACCATGTTGGCGAGGTCGTTCTGACCGGCCGACTGCAGGGCGGCGACGACGTCGGCCTGCGGAGTGCCCACGGGGAACTGCCCGCCGAGGGAGGCCGAGACCACGCCCTCGAAGATGATGTTCGTCGCATCGCCCAGCACGCGCGGGGCGATGACGGCCAGCACGACGCCGAGCGCCCCGAGTACCGAGACGAAGACGAACGCGATGGCGTGCGGCCGCAGGAGCCCGATCAGACGGCCGAAGGATGCACCGAAGTTCGCGGCCTTTCCGGGGGCGACCGAGTCCCAGTCGCCCGATGCCTGCCGCGCCTGTTCGGCGAGTTCGAGCTCGAGACGCTCCTCTTCGGTGATCGTGTCGGGGGCGCTCATGCTTCGACTCCCAGCTGCGAGTCGACGATCTCGCGGTACGTCTCGCTCGTCGCGAGGAGCTCGTCGTGGGTGCCGAGCCCGACGGTGCGGCCGCCGTCGAGCACCAGGATGCGGTCGGCTCCGGTGACCGTCGAGATGCGCTGAGCGACCACGACCTTCGTCACGTCGGGAAGCGCCTGCCAGAGCGCCTGACGCAGATTGGCGTCGGTGCGCAGATCGAGCGCCGAGAAGGAGTCGTCGAAGACCAGAACCCGGGGGCGGTGGACGATGGCCCGCGCGATGGCCAGGCGTTGCCGCTGGCCGCCCGAGACGTTCGTGCCGCCCTGCGCGATGCGCGCGTCGAGACCGCCCTCCATCTCTTCGACGAAGTCACGTCCTTGCGCGATCTCGAGCGCTTCCCACAGCTCGTCGTCGGTCGCCTCCTCGCGCCCGAAGCGCAGGTTGGAGGCGATCGTGCCGGTGAACAGGAACGGTCGCTGCGGCACGAGACCGATGCCGCTCCACAGCGCATCGAGGTCGGCCTCGCGAACGTCGACCCCGCCGACCTGCACGGAGCCGCCGGTGACGTCGAACAGGCGCGGGATGAGCGAGACGAGCGTGGTCTTGCCCGAACCGGTCGAGCCGACGATGGCGAGCGTTTCGCCGGGCGCGACGCGGAAGTCGATGCCGTGCAGGACCGGGGATTCGGCCCCGGGGTAGGTGAATTCGACGCCGTCGAAGACGAGCTCGCCCGGTGCCGGGAAGTCGCTCACCGGGTGCTCGGGGCGCACGAGGGTCGATTCGGAGGCGAGCACTTCGCCGATGCGTTCGGCGGAGACCGCGGCGCGCGGGATCATGATCGTCATGAAGCTGGCCATCAGCACCCCCATGAGGATCTGACCGACGTACTGCATGAACGCGAAGAGGGTACCGATCTCGACCTGACCCGCGTCGACCTGGATGCCGCCGAACCAGATCACGCCGACCACGGTGACGTTGAGCACGAGCATGGCGAGCGGGAAGAGCAGCACGAACAGCGACCCGACCTTGCGGCCGACCACCATGATCTCGGTGTTCGCCCCGCGGAAGCGTTCTTCTTCGATGTCTTCACGGACGAACGCGCGCACGACACGCACACCGGTGAGCTGTTCGCGCATGATGCGGTTCACCGCATCGAGCTTCTTCTGGAACTGCCGGAACAGCGGCACCATCCGGCTGATGACGAGGCCCGCGATGAGCAGCAGCGCGGGGACGGCGACACCGATCAGCCAGCTGAGGCCGACGTCTTGCTGGAGCGCCATGACGATGCCGCCGATCGCGAGAAGCGGCGCGGTGACGAGCATCGTCGCGCCCATCATCGCCAGCATCTGCACCTGCTGCACGTCGTTCGTGTTGCGGGTGATGAGCGAACCCGGCCCGAACTGCGACACCTCGCGCTCGGAGAACCCGCTGACCTTCTCGAAGACGTCGCGGCGGATGTCGCGGCCGGCCGACATGGCGGCCCGCGCGGCGAAGTACGTCGCGATGATGGATGCCGTGATCTGGCCGAGCGAGATCACGAGCATGATCGTGCCCTGCGACCAGATGAAGGCGGTATCGCCCTGGGCGACGCCGCGGTCGATGATGTCGGCGTTCAGGCGCGGCAGATAGAGCGAGGCCATCGCCGACGCGAACTGGAAGACCAGCACCGCGAGCAGCAGCCAGCGGTAGGTCGAGAGGTAGCGGATGAGCAGCTTGCCGAGCACGTCGACTCCGGGTTCGTCAGGCAGGAGATTCCTGCGCAGGGCCAGATTAGGCCCACCCTCCGACATCCGCATCCACCCCCGGGAGGAGACGGCGTCAGGTCAGTCGACCGGCGGGTCGGGGCGGTCGCCGCGCAGCTCCGCCTCGAGCCGCTGGATGTCTCCGCGCGTCGCCGGTCGCTGCTCGATGTGCGTACGCGTTGCGCGTTCCATCACCCACGACGAGAACGTCGCGACGATGAGCCCCACCAGAACCACACCGCCGAACATCAGGCCGACCGCGATGATCCGACCGGGCACCGTCACCGGCACGAAGTCGCCGTAGCCGACCGTCGTCACCGTGCAGAAGGCCCACCAGACGGCGTCGCCGAAGGAACGGATGGTGCCGCCCGGCGCCGCCCGCTCGAAACCGAGGACCGTGACCGAGGCCGTCCAGATCAGCAGCAGTGCAGCACCGAAGCCGTAGACGAGCAACCGGCTGCGGAGCGAACCGGCGGCCGTCCGGGTGAACGCGGGGATCCGGGTCAGCGCACCCAGCAGTCGAACCGGTCGAAGCACGGGCAGCGCCGCAACAGCGAGGTCGAACAGATGCGCGCGGAACCAGCGCCCGCGGGGGCGCGACATCGCGAGGCGCGCGAGGTAGTCGGCGATGAACAGCGCCCATGTCACGCCCACGATCGTTCCGGTCACGGCGGCGAGACCGTCGGTGACCTGAGCGAGCACGTGCACGGTCTGCGCGACGATGAAGGCGAGCGCGGCGGCCGTGAGGGGCCAGAAGGTGGCCTTCTCCCAGCGGCGGGTCGCGGCGGTCTCCCCGCGCGGATCGCCGCCACGCCGGTGTGATTCTTCGGACTCGTCGCCGTGCCCGCGGTGCGGGCGGTCTGGCGCGTGCTGCTCGCTCATGGCAGCACTCTAGGGAGCCGGCGTCAGTCTCCGCTCGGCGGCAGCTCGCGCCGCGGGCGCCACACGACCACGTCGGTCGCCCGGCGCACGCGCGTGCCCGAGCGGATCGTGACGACCGAGCCGGTGGCCCCGGCGGCGAACACGCGCGCACCGGGGCGCTTGGCGAGCTCTTCCCGCATCCGGGACTCGAGTCCGACCACGCGCTGGTGGAGTTCGCGCACCTGGTTCTCGAGCTCGATGATCCGCGCGATCGCGGGCAGGCTCATGCCGTCGGCGGAGAGCCGGGAGACTTCGCGCAGCTGCTCGACGTGCCGCACCGAATAGCGGCGCGAGCCGCCCTTCGTGCGGTTGGGTACGACGAGTCCGAGGCGGTCGTACTGGCGGAGGGTCTGCGGATGCATGCCGGCCAGGTCGGCGGCCGTCGCGATGGCGAAGACAGGAGTCTCGGCGTCGATCTCATCATCCATGTGCATCACCTCCTGCGCTCGGTCAGTTGCGGGCGCGACTCATCATGTCGGCCCGGGGGTTCTCTTTGGGCTCGAGTTCCTGGAACCGCTCGAGCGCCGCGCGGGCGGCGTCGTCGAGGTGGGTGGGCACGACGACCTGGACCTCGGCGAGCAGGTCGCCGGTGCCCTTCGGCGTCTGGATGCCACGGCCCTTGACGCGAAGGACGCGTCCGGACGGCGTGCCGGGAGCAACCCGCAGCTTCACGGTCTCACCGCCGAGCGCCGGAACCTCGATCGTCGCGCCGAGCACGGCCTCGGTGAACGTGATGGGCACGGTCAGCCGGAGGTTCAGCCCATCGCGGACGAACACCGGATGCGGACGCACCGAGATCTGCACGACGATGTCGCCGTTCTCACCGCCGTCGGGTGAAGGCCGCCCGCGTCCGCGCAGACGGATCTTCTGCCCGTCCGCGACGCCCGCGGGGATCTTCACCTTGAAGGGCTTGCCGTCCTCGCCCTGGAGCGAGATCGTCTCGCCGCCCGCGGCGGTCACGAAATCGAGGGTGGTACGCGCCGTGACGTCGGCGCCCCGGGTGGGGCCGCCCGCCCCGCGGTAACCGCCGGTGGTCTGCCCGAAGCGCCCGGAGCCGAAGCCGCCGGAGCCCTGGTTGAACATCGTGAAGAAGTCGTCGAAGCCCTCGGGTGCGTCGAAGCGGGTACCGCTTCGGGCACCGCCCTGACCGAACCGCGAGAACACGTCCTCGAACCCGCCGGCGCCCTGGCCGCCCGCCGTGAAGCGGGCACCGGAGCCCATCGCGCGGATCTGGTCGTACTCCTCGCGCTGTTCCTTGTCGCTCAGCACGGCGTACGCCTCGCTGACCTCTTTGAACTTGGCCTCGGCCGTCGCATCGCCCTGATTGGAGTCGGGGTGATACTTGCGGGCGAGTTTGCGGTAGGTCTTCTTCAGATCGGCGTCGGCGACGTCCTTCGAGACGCCGAGCGTCGCGTAGAAGTCCTTATCGAACCAATCCTGACTTGCCACACGCGCCTCCTAGTCCGCCGGAACGGCAACGACGACCTTCGCGGGACGAAGTTCGATCGATCCGAGGCGGTAACCGACCTCGACGACGTCGAGGACGGTCGTCTCGGTCGCACCGGGGGTCGGCTGCTGGAAGATCGCCTCGTGCTGCTGCGGGTCGAACACGTCGCCCACCGCACCGTAGGTCGACAGACCCACGCGCTCCGCGATGCTCCGCATCTTCTCCGCGATCGCCGCGAACGGGGTGCCATCGACCAGGTCGCCGTGCTTGGCCGCGCGGTCGAGGTCATCAAGCACGGGCAGCAGGTTCTTCGCGACCGAGCCCTTGGCGCGCTCGATCTCGACTTCGCGCTGGTCTTCCGTGCGACGCCGGTAGTTCGCGTACTCGGCCTGCAGACGCTTGAGGTCGCCCAGCAGGGCGGACTCGTGGTCGTTCAGCGCCGCGTCCTCCGCCGCCGCATCCACGTTCTGTTCGGCTCCGAGGATGTCGTCGATCGTGAGCTCCGGTTCCGACGGGGTGGGGGCGGAGGCCTGAGCCTCCGCACCCTCCTCGTTCGGCCGAACCTCGTCGTCGCCGCGACCCGCGTCGGAGCCGGCGTTGTCGAAGTTCTTGTCGGTCATGTCGACTCTCTTACTTCTTGTCGTCTTCGTCGTCGACGACCTCGGCGTCGATGACATCCTCGTCGGCGGATGCCGATCCGGTGTCACCGGCGGGAGCGTCGCCGTCTGCCGCGGGAGACGGCTCGGACTGCGAGGAGGCGTAGATGGCCTCGCCGAGCTTGCCCTGGCTCTGGTTGAGCTTGTCGAAGGCCGTCTTCACGGCGTCATCGTCTTCGCCCGCGAGCGCGGTCTTCAGCGCGTCGACATCGGCCTGCACGTCGGTCTTGACGTCTTCGGGCAGCTTGTCGGCGTTGTCTGCGATGAGCTTCTCGATCGAGTACGAGAGCGTCTCGGCCTGGTTGCGCACCTCGGCCGACTCGCGACGCTTCTTGTCTTCGGCCGCGTGCTCTTCGGCCTCGCGCACCATCCGCTCGATGTCTTCCTTCGGCAGCGAAGAGCCGCCGGTGATGGTCATCGACTGCTCCTTGCCGGTGCCCTTGTCCTTGGCGGACACGTGCACGATGCCGTTGGCGTCGAGGTCGAAGGTGACCTCGACCTGCGGGATGCCCCGAGGCGCCGGCGCGATGCCGGTCAGCTCGAAGGTACCGAGCGGCTTGTTATCGCGGGTGAACTCGCGCTCGCCCTGGAAGACCTGGATGGCGACCGACGGCTGGTTGTCGTCGGCGGTCGTGAAGGTCTCGCTGCGCTTGGTCGGGATGGCGGTGTTGCGCTCGATGAGCTTCGTCATGATGCCGCCCTTGGTCTCGATTCCGAGGCTCAGGGGGGTCACGTCGATGAGGAGGACGTCCTTGCGCTCGCCCTTGAGGACACCGGCCTGGAGGGCAGCGCCGACGGCGACGACCTCATCCGGGTTCACGCCCTTGTTGGGCTCCTTGCCGGTGAGCTTCTTCACGAGCTCGGCGACCTGGGGCATACGGGTCGATCCACCGACGAGCACGACGTGGTCGATGTCGTCGACCTTGATGCCGGCCTCGCGGATGACGTCTTCGAAGGGCTTCTTCGTGCGGTCGAGGAGGTCCTTGGTGAGGTCCTCGAACTTCGCGCGGGTGAGCGTCTCGGAGAGCGACACCGGGCCCGAGTCGGTCAGCGACAGGTACGGCAGGTTGATGCTCGTGGACGTGGAGCTGGAGAGCTCCTTCTTCGCCTGCTCCGCAGCCTCCTTGAGGCGCTGGAGGGCGATCTTGTCACCCGAGACGTCGACGCCGGTGGTGTCCTTGAACTGCTTGATCAGGTAGTCGACGACCCGCTGGTCCCAGTCGTCGCCACCGAGACGGTTGTCTCCGGCGGTCGAACGCACCTGGATGGTCGAGAAGTCGTCGTCCTTGCCCACCTCGAGCAGCGACACGTCGAACGTTCCGCCACCGAGGTCGAAGACGAGGATGAGCTCGTCTTCCTTGCCGCGGTCGAGGCCGTAGGCGAGAGCGGCGGCGGTCGGCTCGTTGATGATGCGCAGCACGTTGAGGCCCGCGATCTCACCGGCCTCCTTGGTGGCCTGTCGCTCGGCGTCGTTGAAGTACGCGGGAACCGTGATGACCGCGTCGGTCACCTTGTCGCCCAGGTACTCCTCGGCGTCGCGCTTCAGCTTCTGCAGGATGCGGGCCGAGATCTCCTGGGGCGTGTAGCCCTTGCCGTCGATCGCCTGGGTCTTCCAGTCGGTGCCCATGTGGCGCTTGACGGAGGTGAGGGTGCGGTCGACGTTCGTGACGGCTTGGCGCTTCGCGGTCTCACCGACGAGCACCTCGCCATCCTTCGTGAATGCGACGACCGAGGGGGTGGTGCGGAAACCTTCGGCGTTGGCGATGACCTTCGGCTCGCCACCCTCGAGGACGCTGACCACGGAGTTGGTCGTACCGAGGTCGATTCCTACTGCACGGGGCATGTGCTTCTCCTTCGTATGGATCGGAAATGTCTGGGGGCGACTCAAAGGTGAGCCGCGATGACTCAAGCGTAACTCGGGCTCCCCGCATCCGTCAAATGAACTTGACATGAACCCACTCAACTTTCAGCATGCGGCTCCTATGGCGAGTTCTCGCCCGCGAGACTGCAGTTTCGGCACGAGACGTTGGTCGGGAGCCGACGTCTCGCCGCTCCGTTGCCGTCTCGCGGGCAGGGCGCGGGGGCGAGCGGATGCGGGCGGCGCAGGTAGCCTGAGCGCACGCCGCGAGGATGCGGCGCGGCGGCACTCCCGGAAACCGCCCGTTCACCGAAGGGCCATACCGTGACGCACATGGATCCCGAGTCGCGGTCGTCAGCCGCATCCGCCACACCTCCCGTGCCGCCGCCGACCGCCAACACCGGCGCGATCGGACCGATGGGCGAGTTGTTCCAGGATGCGGACTCCGACCGCGTGGTTCCGCGCACGCAGGTCATCTCGTGGGCGTTCTGGGACTGGGCGACGCAGCCGTTCAACTCGGTGATCCTGACGTTCGTGTTCGCGTCGCTGTACATCGTGTCGGACTCGTTCCTTCCGGCCGACATCGCCGCCCTCCCCGACACGGATGCGGTCAAGGAACGCGCCATCGCCGACCTCGCGAGCGGGTACGGCCTCGCGACGACGCTCGCCGGCATCCTGATCCTGCTGCTCGCCCCGGTTCTGGGGCAGTCCGCCGACCGCGCCGGACGCAAGAAGCGCTGGCTGGGCGTGTTCACCGTGCTGCTCGCACTCCTGCAGTTCGCGCTCTTCTTCACCCTCGCCGACCCGGCCTACTTCTGGTACGGCGCGATCGTGCTGGCGGTGGGAGCCGTCGTGTCGGAGATCGCGGGCGTGAACTACAACGCGATGCTCGTGCAGGTCTCGACGCCCCGCACGATCGGTCGCGTGAGCGGGCTCGGCTGGGGCCTCGGGTACATCGGCGGCATTCTGGCGCTCACACTCGTCGTCGTGCTCACGTTCGCCGACTGGTTCGGCATGGACACGTCCAACGGCCTCGCCTACCGCCTCATCGCGGTCGGATGCGGAATCTGGACGCTCGTCTTCGCCATCCCGCTGTTCAAGAACGTTCCGGAAGCGCCTCCGATCCCCGGCGCGCAGAAGGTGGGATTCTTCGCCGGCTACGTGGTGCTCGTGAAGGACGTCGCACGCCTCTACCGCACGCATCGGCCGACGTTCTGGTTCCTGTTCGCCAGCGCGATCTATCGCGACGGGCTCGCGGGGGTCTTCGCGTTCGGCGGCGTGCTGGCCGCCGCCGGCTTCGGCTTCTCGGATACGGAGGTCATGATCTTCGGGATCGCGGCGAATATCGTCGCGGGCATCTCGACGATCATCGCCGGCCGCTTCGACGACCTGTTCGGCGCGCGCGCCGTGATCATCGGCGCCCTGCTCGGACTCGTCGTGATGGCCGTCGTGCTGTTCGCCCTGCACGATTTGGGGCCTGTCATCTTCTGGATCGGCGGGCTCGCGCTCTCCGTCTGCGTGGGGCCGGCGCAGGCATCGAGCCGGTCGCTTCTCGCGCGCGTGACTCCGAACGGAATGCAGGGCGAGATCTTCGGCCTGTACGCCACGACCGGCCGCGTCGCGAGCTTCCTCGCGCCGGCCGCGTGGACGCTCTCGATCGCGCTGTTCGGCGCAATCATCTACGGCGTGCTGGGGCTCGGCCTCGTGCTGCTGGTCGGCCTCATCATCCTGCTCTTCGTGAAGCTGCCCCCGCACACCCGCCTGCGCTGACCCGCGGCGGGATGCCGCGGCGCGTCCGCTGCCCGACCTCGCGTCCACTGCATCCGCTGCATCCACTGCATCCACTGCATCCAACCGCGAGACGGGATCTTCGCGCCGAGACAGTGGGGTAACCCCTAAGTCTCGGCGCGAAGATCCCGTCTCGGTGGTCGATCGGGGCGCGCGGGTCAGCGCTCGGCGCGGGCCAGGTTCGCCTCGAGCTCGGCCGCATCCTGACGCACGACGTACGCCGGGCGGTCGCGCTCGACGCGCCAGCTGTCGGCGAGCGGTCCGATGTTGACGGTGTCGAAGCCGAACTCGTCGTAGATCGCGGTCACGAATGCGGAACCCTCGGCGGAGTCGCTCGCGGTGGCGAGCGCGCGGCGTCCCGGGGTGCCTGCGGGGGTGCCGTCCGCGAGGATGTCGCCCGACATGATGTGGTTGAAGGCCTTCGCGACGACGGATGCGGGCAGGTGCTCCTGAAGCATCTGCGATGTCGTCGTGCGCTTCTCGTCGAGAGCGGAGATGCGGCCGTCGCGCTCCCAGTAGTAGTTGTTCGTATCGAGCACGATCTTCCCCGCCAGGGGCTCGACGGGCACCGACTCGAGCGCCCGGAGCGGAACCGTGACGATCGCCCAGTCGCCGCGCTCGGCAGCATCCTGAGGCGTTCCGGCGGTCGCCCGCGGACCGAGGTCGGCGACGAGGCCCGCGAGGGTCTCCGGGCCGCGAGAGTTGCTGATCACGACGTCATAGCCGCGGTCGACGAGCCCGCGCGCGAGGGTCGATCCGATGTGTCCTGCTCCGATGATTCCGACAGTAGTCATACTGCGGTCAACGACTCCCGCCGCGCAGAATTCCCGCCCGGCAGGCCGCCTCATCCCCCTCCGACCTCATGAGCACGATCGTGGCGCCGGGTCCCCATCCGACCACGAGACGGGATCAGGGCGCCGAGACCGTGGGGTTACCCCCAAGTCTCGGCGCGAAGATCCCGTCTCGCGGGTGGAGGTCGGCCGGGCTCGCCCCCGCCGGGGTCAGGCGCGGGCGGGGCGGCGCATCGGGACGTGCGGGATTCCATCCTCCGAGAACGGCTCACCGCTGATGACGAAGCCGAAGCGGGCGTACCAGGGGCCGAGATGCTGCTGCGCATCGAGGACGATCGGATGCTGCGGCCACCACTCCTCGCATCGCGCGACACCGCGCTCCATCAGCCGAGCCGCGATCCCCTGCCCCCGAGCCGATGCGGCCGTCGCCACCCGGCCGATGCGCGCGACGTCGCCGTCGTGCAGCACCCGGAGCGTCGCGACCACCTCGGCGCCGTCCTCGGCCCAGAGGAGTTCCGCATCCGGTTCCAGGTCGCGACCGTCGAGCTCGGGGTACGCGGCCTCCTGCTCGACGACGAACACCGTCACCCGCAACCACAGGATGCGGTAGAGCGTCTCGGGCGCGATCTCGCGCAGCGGGGCGCGGTGGTACTCGACGGGCATGTGCTCCACGCTAGCGGCGCGACCCCCGGCAGCGACGTCGGCGGGCTACTGCAAGCCACAACCTCGGCGGGCTACTTCAAGCCACAACCTCGGCGGGCTACTTCAAGCCACAACCTCGGCGGGCTACTGCGGCCAGCTACTGCGTCCGCGACGTCGGCAGGCTACTGCGGCCAGCCGTCGGCGAACTTCGCGAGCAGCCGGGCGAATTCTTGTTGCTCCGTCTCGGTCAGGCCACCGAGCGCCGTGCGGATCGCCTCGCGACGCTCCCCGCGGAACCCATTCGCGATCGCCGACCCGCTCTCGGTGAGCACGATCCGCGTACGCCGCGCGTCGTCGGGGTCTGCCTCCCGGCGCAGCAGTCCGTGCTCGACGCCCTGCTGCACGAGCCGCGATGCGCGGGGCTGGTCGACCCCGATCGCGTCGCCGATCTCGCTGACCGACAGCGGCCCGGATGCGGATGCCAGCGCCACGAGAACCCGCATCTTCGCCGGGCCGTCGGAGGGACGACCGCGCCCACCCGCCCAGGGCGGCATGCGAGGCGGCAGGTGCCCGTCGCCCCGTCCGAACGGTCCGTCGGAGTGCCCATGGTGGTGCGGCCCGTCGTGCGGGCCGGGCATGCCGCGCCATCCGCCGCGTCGTCCGCGCAGACGCCCGAGCGCGTCGGCGATCACCTCTTCGGGGCGGCGGTCGGAGTTCTGCGGGTCGGCCATGCGTCAAATTTACATGCATCTTGACATGCGACGGGATTACATGTCACACTGCATGCACATGCCACATGACAAGTATTTCCGCCGCCGCACAGGCGACACGACGAAAGGACGTCTCATGGAAGACGACACTCAGACCCCCATCACTCCCCCTCGCGAACGGCCGCTCGGCTACTGGCTGCGCGCGCTCGACGCACGCATCTCCGAGCGAGTCGCCGCGGCCTTCGAGGCCGGGGGCATCGGACGCCGCGAATGGATGCTGCTGAACGTGCTCTCCGGCGACGTTCCGGCTCCCGGATTCGCGGAGCGCCTCGCGCGGCGCGGCAAGAAGCTGCGCTCGCTCGCCGACCGCGGCTGGGTGACCGAAACCGACGGCACCTGGACGCTGACCGACGAGGGACGCGCGGCGAAGGATCGCCTCTCCGAGACGATCACCGCCGTTCGCGACGAGATCTCGGGCGCTGTCAGCCCCGAGGACTTCGCCACCACGATGACCTCGCTCGAGACCATGGCCCGCCAGTTGGGCTGGGACGAGCAGAGCACATACGGTCACGGTCGCCGCGGGTTCGGCCCGGGTCGCTTCGGCGGCCACGGCTTCGGCCCGCACCCGGAGCACCGGCACAGCTTCGGCGCCCGCCACGGGTTCGGCCCGGAAGGCGAGCACGGCTTCGATCCGCGCCCGGGCTTCGATCCCCGCGACGGCTTCGGCCCGGACGGCGAGCACGGCTTCGGTCGACACGGGCACGGCATGCACGCTCAGCACGGATGCGGCGGCGGCCACGGCCGGCACGCGCGCAACGATGCCGAGCAGGCGTACGAGCGCGGCTTCCGCGCCGGCTTCGGCGCTCACGCGTCGGACACCTCCGCAGCCTGACGCGACCGCGGCAAGACACGACAGCGGCACGACGCCCCTGTGTCCTGACGCTGCACCGGCCCGGTGCCCCACCATCCGGACAACCGGCCACACGACAAAGCGCGGGAACCTCGACGGTTCCCGCGCTTTCTCGCGCCTACGCCAGCGCCAGCACCGCTCGAGCGATCGGTTCAGTGACCGGGCGAGCCCGCATCCGTCGTGCCGACGTCGGTGACGTGGAAGTTCTGGAACGACCGCGATGCGGTCGGCCCCCGCTGCCCCTGGTACCGGTTGCCGTAGGGACCCGAGCCGTACGGGTTCTCGGCGGGGGAGCTGAGGCGGAAGAAGCAGAGCTGACCGATCTTCATGCCCGGCCAGAGCGTCATCGGCAGCGTCGCGACGTTGGAGAGCTCGAGCGTCACGTGACCGGTGAAGCCGGGGTCGATGAAACCGGCGGTCGAGTGGGTGAGAAGCCCCAATCGCCCGAGCGACGACTTGCCCTCGAGGCGCGCGGCGACATCGTCGGGCAGGCTCACCTGTTCGAAGGTCGATCCGAGCGCGAACTCACCCGGATGCAGAATGAACGGCTCGTCCGGGTCCACCTCGATCAGGCGGGTCAGCTCCGGCTGGTCGACCGCCGGGTCGATGAACGGGTACTTGTGGTTGTCGAACAGCCGGAAGTACCGGTCGAGCCGAACGTCGACGCTGGATGGCTGCACCATGCTCAGATCGGAGGGCTCGAGACCGATGCGTCCGGCGGCCAGTTCCTGCTTGATGTCGCGATCGGAGAGCAGCACGCACTCAGCCTAGCGATCGAAGGGCGCTGCTATGCTGGCCCAGCGCCGCGAGGCGTACGGGGCTGTAGTTCAATGGCAGAACTTCTGCTTCCCAAGCAGATAGCGCGGGTTCGATTCCCGTCAGCCCCTCCATCGCCCTGACGTGCGGCTCCGGCCGCGCGGCAGGGCAATCGTGTTCGAAGTGAAGCGAACCCCTGGGTGGGCCCCGCCGCCCGAGGCTCCGCGCGCCGCGCAGCGGCGGGTGGTGTGGCGGCGGGACGATTCCCGTCAGCCCCTCCACGCCAAGAACGGCTCGGCTCGTCCGGGCCGTTCTTCGCGTTTCGGCAGAGTGACGCGAACCCTGGGTGGGCCGCATCCGCAGATCGCGCCGCATCCGCAGATCGCGTCGCATCCGCAGATCGCGTCGCATCCGCAGATCGCGCCGCTGGTCAGCCCGAAGCGAGGAGATCTGCCGAGCAGAGGACGGATGGTGCGAATCCCGTCCTCGCTCGGGCAGATCTCCTCGCTCCGGGCCGCGCTGAGCCGCCCACACCGCGCCCCCGGACCCGCGCACACGACCCCACCCACACCGCCGCATCCGTAAGCTGCTCCCATGAACGCGCGCGCTGCGGGGCTGCCCGCGTGCCCGACCTGCGGCGATGTGCTGCGGTTCGAGATCCTCGATGACGAGCGCTTCCTCGTGGCGTGGTCGTGCATCACGTGCGGGCTGATCCGCACGACCGAACCGACCTGATCGAGGTCAGATCGTCGCGCGCAGGGCGTCGGAGAGCGGCTGACCGTCGCCGCACGCGGAGGCGCGCAGCGAGCATCCCGACCATCGGATGCGGTCCGCACGACGCCGAGCGGCGTCAGGCGGGGATGAGCCGGTCCGCGCGGTAGCGGTCGAACAGCGCCGTGAACGAGTCGACCGTGCGGTGGTGCACACCGAAACCGGCCAGGCGGGACTTGCTGATGTCGGTCACGACCTCGATGCCGCGACCCAGGTCCGCATCCGTGTGCCACCACGAAGCGATGCGCCCGAGGTCGTCCTCGACGAGGTCGTTCTCGCGCGCGATGCGCGTCCACACGTCCTGCGCACCGGCCATCTGCTGCGCCAGTGGCTGCGGGTCTACCCCGGGCCCGACCGGCTCGACCCCGAAGTACTGGGCGAGGCGCGTCCACATCCACCGCCACCGGAACACGTCCCCGTTGACGACGTTGAAGGCCTCGTTGCGCCCCGCATCCGTTGTCGACGCCCAGAGCATCTGCTCCGCGAGAACCGTGGCATCGGTCATGTCGGTCAGTCCGTTCCACTGCGTGAGCGACCCGGGGAACACGAACGGCGTGCCGAGCTCGCGGCAGATCGACGCGTAGACGGCGAGCGTCGAGCCCATGTTCATGGCGTTGCCGACGGCGTATCCGATCACGGTGTGCGAGCGGTGCACCGACCACGTGAATGCCGCGCGGTCGGCGGCTGCGAACAGTTCGTCCTCTTGCGCGTAGTAGAAGTTCGGGGCGTCGAGGCGCGCTTCCTCCTCATGAAACGGCGTATCGGGCATATCGCCCTGACCGTATGCCTCGAAGGGTCCGAGGTAGTGCTTCAGCCCCGTCACGAGTGCGGCGTGCTGCAGCGGCGCATGAGAGAGCGCGGCGAACAGATCACGCACCATCGCGCCGTTCACCGCGATGTTCTGCTCCTCGGTGTCCTGCCGCGACCACGCGGTGAAGAACACGTGCGTCGGGTGCTCGTCGGCAAGTGCGCGCGAGAGATCATCGGCGGAGCGGAGGTCGGCCGACAGCGCGCGGATGCCCGGGCGCTCGGCGATCGGACGCCGCGAGAGCGCGGTCACCGGCCACCCTTGCGCCGCGAGCAGGTCGACGAGAGCAGAACCTCCGATGCCGGTGGCACCCACGACGAGCGCGCGGCGCTCCGGAGTGTTCGGGCCGATGCGGTTCTCGTCGGCGCGGTTCGGGTCGATGTCGTTCTCGTCGGCGAGGTCCTCGTCGATGTCGAGCGGGCGGGGCGGGGTCTCTGCAGGAGAAGTCATTACCCGGGGCAACGCCGTGGACCCGGCAGCATTCCCCCTCCCCGGTCCGGCGTGCGGTGTCACCGCGCGTCTGCGCGTCGGGTCGCCGCCGCCGTACGGTGGTCTGGTGAGCGAGTCGACCGAGTTCCCCACGGCCCAAGATGCGGCGAACGACCCGCGCATCCTCCTCTTCGGGCGGCTGCTGGGCGCAGCCAACCGCCTCGACTACCTGCTCGGGCGGGCGCTGGAGGAGAACTACGGCATCAGCCACTCGACATTCGAACTGCTGCTTCTCGTCGGGCGTGCCGGCGCGGGCGGCATCCCCATCCGAGACATCGCACAGGGTCGCGTCGTGACCTCGGGCGGCGCCACCCGGCTCGTGCAACGCGCCGTCACGGACGGGCTCGTCGAGCGCCGGCCCTCCCCCGACGATGCGCGGGTGCAGCTCGTGACGCTCACCGCACAGGGCACCCAGACGGTGCTTCGCGCCAGCGAGGCGCACGTCGAGAACATCCAGCGCTATCTGATCGACAACCTTCCCGCCGGCGACGTGGAGACGTTCGCGCGGGCGATCCGGATGCTGAGTCTGCGCGCCGGCGATGCGCTTCCCGTCATGCCCTGACGCACTTTCTCTTCTTCGGGAATAGCTGACTGCTCAGCTATTGTTCTTCTTGACAGCCGCGAGCGACGTTCGCGGCCTCGGCCCCGCCGAGCCTCCTCAGGAAGGATCCCCATGTCTCTCGAATTCCAGGTCTTCGACCTCGACTTCCCCGTCGGCTCCCCCAACAAGTCCGCCGTCCTCGTGACCGGCCCGAACGAGGCCCTCCTGGTCGACGCCGGGTTCACCCGCGCCGACGGGCACCGCCTCGTCGCGGCCATTCTCGACTCCGGCAAGACCCTGCGGACGGTCTTCATCAGCCACGCCGACCCCGACTTCTACTTCGGCCTCGAGGTCATCGCCGACGCCTTCCCGGATGCGGCCATCGTCGCGACGCAGACGGTCATCGACCACATCCGCGCATCGTACGAAGGAAAGCTCAAGGCGTGGGCCGCGCTCGGCGCCAACCTGCCCACCCGTCTTCCCGAGATCACCCCGCTCGAGGGAGCCACGCTCTCGATCGACGGCGGCGCGCTCGAACTGCGCGGCGGATCTCCGGTCCTTCCCGACCGCGCGTACCTCTGGAGCGCTGAGCACCGGGCGATCCTCGGTGGTGTGCTGTTGTTCCAGCAGGAGCACGTCTGGACGGCCGACACGGCGACACCCGAGAAGCGCGCCGCCTGGATCGACCTGCTCGACGAGATGTCGGCGCTCGAACCCGCGCTCGTGATCGCGGGCCACCGCCTGCCCGGTGCCCCGAATGACACCACCGCGATCGACCACACGCGCGACTACCTGCGGAACTTCGAGACCATCCTCGAAGAGTCGGCCGACGCGGCGGCCGTGACGGCGGCGCTCATCGCGGCCTACCCTGAGGCGGGAATGCTGATCGCGGCCCAGATCGGGCCGAAGGTTGCGAAGGGTGAGATGACATGGGGCTGAACGAATCCGCCGATCCGGCGACCTCGACCGCGCCGCGCGACGTCGTGCGCCGCCAGTACATCGCGTCGGCCACGGGCGACTTGGACGCCCTGCGCGCGACGCTTGCCCCCGACGTGGAGTGGACGGAGATGGCGGGCTTCCCGCTCGCCGGAACGTACCGCACCCCCGAAGGCGTCACGTCGAACGTGATGGAGGTGCTCGGTCGCGACTGGGAGGGTTGGGCCGCCCACGACGACACCTACGTCGTCGACGGCGAGAACGTGGTGGTCCTCGCCCGATACACGGCAACCCACCGCGGCACGGGGAAGAGTCTCGACGTGCGCGTGGCCCACGCGTTCGTCGTGCGAGGCGGCCTGATCGTCCGCTTCGAGCAGTTCGTCGACACCGCGAAGGTCGCCGAAGCCGCCGCTTCCTGAAGACTGTCGCGCGGGCGGCGCCCCTCGGGTAGTCGCCCGCGCGAGGGCCCGCCCGGTGCGGCGCCTCAGCCTGCGTTCGCGGCGGTCCCGTCGTAACGCTCCCAGGATGCCGCCACCTGGCCGAAGTGTTCGATCGACCAGCGCTCGAGCGCCTTGAGCGGTGCACGAAGGGTCTCGCCCGCATCCGTCAGCTCGTATTCGACCCGCGGCGGAACCTCGGCGTACACCGTGCGGGTGACGAGTCCGTCGCGCTCGAGACCCCGGAGGGTCTGGGTGAGCATCTTCTGCGAGATCCCCTCGACCGCCCGGCGGATCTCCGAGAAACGGCGGGGACCGTCGCCCAGCGTGCCGATGATGAGGACCGTCCACCGGTCGCCGATGCGATCGAGCAGGCGGCGGCTGGGGCATCCGTCGGCATAGGGATCGAGATCAGCCGCCGTGAAGGTCGCCGGGGTGTTGATGGTTACCAAGAAGTGCCTACTTCCGAAAAGTGACTATCGGATCTAGCGTATCGACGCAGAGCAACACACGCACGACCGGAGGAAATCTCATGACCCGAATCACCGTCATCGGCGGAACCGGCTACGCCGGGAGCAACGTCGTTCGCGAGGCCGCATCGCGCGGTCATCACGTCACGTCCTACAGCCGCAACCTGCCCGCCGTCGACGCCCGGATCGACGGGGTGCAGTACGAGACGGGGTCGATGCTCGATGCCGACGTCCGCTCCCGCGCGGTCGCCGGAGCCGACGTCATCGTCTCGACACTCTCTCCGCGCGGCGAACTCGACGGCCGCCTGGTCGAGGTCGATCGCGAGCTCGCTGCCCTCGCGGGCGAGCAGGGAAAGCGCATCGCGATCGTGGGCGGTTTCAGCTCACTGCGCCCCGCCGACGGCGCGCCCCGGTTCGCCGACGGCGACGACCTGCCCCCGCAGTTCGCGGGTGAGGCGAAGCAGATGAACACCATCCTCACCGAGCTGCTGGCTGCATCCCCGTCCGTCGACTGGGTGTTCTTCTCTCCCGCGCAGCAGTTCGGGTCGTACGCCCCCGGCGAGACGCTCGGCCGCTACCGCCTGGGCGGTGACGTCGCGTTCTTCGACGAGAACGGGGTCTCTGCCATCAGCGGCGCGGACTTCGCCCTCGCGATCGTCGATGAGATCGAGCGCCCCGCGCACCGCCGGGAGCACGCCAGCGTCGCATACTGAGAAACGCATGACGCAGGGCCCGGGAGATTCCCCGGGCCCTGCGTCATGTCCGGCGGCGGAGCCGTCAGGCCAGGCGGGCGGTCCGTGCCGCCCGGCGTCCGCGCCGTCACGCGAGGCGCTCGGGCCGTGCCGCCCCGTGTCCGAGCCGTCAGGCCAGGCGCTCGCCCGGTGCAGCGATGAACTCGTCGAGAGCCGTCCAGACATCCGCGGGGATCTCGGCCTTGCTCGCCTCGATGGCCTCGTCGACCTGCCCGGGGCGCGACGCCCCGATGATCGCGGTCGTGACCACGGGGTCGCGCAGCACGAACGCGACTGCGAGAGCCGGGATCGACAGACCCGCCTGCTCGGCGACGCCGGCGATTCCGCGGATGCGGCGCAGATAATCGTCGGTCAGGGCCGAGGAGTTCAGGAAGATGCTGTTGGCCGCGCGGGAGTCGGCGGGAACCGTGCCGTCGAGGTATTTCGCCGTCAGCAGTCCCTGCGCGAGCGGTGAGAAGACGGCGCTGCCGACGCCGAGCTCGCGGAGCGCGGGGAACAGCGACTCCTCGGGCGTGCGGTCGAGCGCGGAGTAGCGCGGCTGGTGCAGCAGCAGCCGAACGCCCTCGTTCGCGAGCAGCTCGTGGGCCCGCCGGGTGAGGTCGGCCGGGTAGTTCGAGATGCCGACGTACAGGGCCTTGCCGCTGCGCACGATATCGGCGAGCGCCGTCATCGTCTCTTCGAGGGGAGTCTCCGGGTCGTGCCGGTGCGAGTAGAAGACGTCGACGTAGTCGGTCCGCATCCGGGTCAGGCTCTGCTCCAGCGAACGCACGAGGTACTTTCGCGATCCGCCGTCGCCGTACGGGCCCGGCCACATGTCGTACCCGGCCTTCGTCGTGAGGAACAGTTCGTCGCGGTACCGCCCGAGATCGCTGTCGAGCACCGTCCCGAACGTGACCTCCGCCTGACCGTAGGGCGGGCCGTAATTGTTGGCGAGGTCGATCTGGGTCACACCGCGATCGAACGCATGCAGCAGGATCTCGCGCTGATCGGCGAGCGCACGACCCGAACCGAAGTTCTGCCACAGACCGAGCGACACCTTCGGAAGACGGATGCCGCTCGCCCCCGCTCGAGCGAACGGAACGTCGTCGTACCGGGTCGCCGCGGCGACGTGGGGCACGGGCAGGCGGGAATCATCGGGCGAGATGGGCATCGGTGCCTCTTCCTGGGTGGGGAGCTCTGCGAACTCTAGCGGTCGTGGCGGTCCTGCTCGCGCGTCGCCCCGTTCGCTCTGGCGCCAGCCCCGTGCCCGCGCGCGCCACTTTCCTGCTCACGCGCCTCAGATCTGTAGCGCGCGAGCGGGAAAGTGGCGCGCGGCGGGAAGATTGCGCGCGGGCGGGGAAGGTCGCGCGCGGGCGGGGAAGGTCGCGCGCGGGCGGCAAGGTAGCGCGCGGAAGTGGCGCGCAGCGAGAAGGTGGCGCGCGAGAGGGAAGGTCGCGCGCGAGCGGGAAAGTGGCGCGGGGCGACCTGATGTCGGGGGCGGCGGGGCCGCCGGGCGTCAGGTGTACGCCGCGAGACCCCGGAGCGGCGGCTGCGACTCGGGGTGGGTGACCGCATCCGCCCCCACCGCGCACGCGGCCGTCAGGGCGAGCTCGGGCTCCCAACCGGCGTGCAGGCCGAGCGTGAGGGCCGCGCAGAACGCGTCGCCGGCGCCGACCGCGCTCACCGGCTGCACCCGCGGCGCGGGCACCCGCACGATCTCGACGCCGTCCCGCACGAGGGCGGCTCCCGCCGAGCCGTAGGTCACCGCGACGAGTCGCGCCGCCGACAGCTCGGGCAGCAGCGCGTACTCGGTCTCGTTCACGATCACCAGGTCGGCGCGCGCCACCACCTCCGGCGGGAGCGACTGAGCCGGTGCCGCGTTCACCACGAAGAACCCGGAGACGGATGCGGCCACCGCCTCCACCGTCGCCATCGGGATCTCGAGCTGCACCAGCACCGCTTCGTCGTCCGAGAAGGTCTCCGCATCCGCCGTCACATCGTCGTTCGCCCCGGGGCACACGACGATCTGGTTCTCGCCGGTCTCGTCGACGGTGATGAGCGCGGTTCCGGTGGGGGTGTCACCCAGCCAGATTCCGCTCGGATCGACGCCGGCGTCGGCGAGGTTCTGCAGCATCCGCTGGCCGTCCGTGTCGTCGCCGACCGCGCCGATCATCCGCACGCGGGCACCGAGCCGCGCCGCGGCGACGGCCTGGTTCGCGCCCTTTCCACCGGGCTCACGACGCAGCGCCCCGCCGAGCACGGTCTCGCCCGGAGCGGGAAGTCGTTCGACGGATGCGGTCACGTCGATGTTGATGCTGCCCACCACGCACAGGGGGCCGAAGGAAGCGGGCATAGCTCCATTTGACCACGCCACCGCGCGCGGTGCCCTTGGCCCCAGCCCTCAGCCCCCGCCCCGGCCCGGCCCCGGCCCCGGCCCCCGCCCCGGCCCCGGCCCTAGCGAGGAGATCTGCCCAAGCGAGGAGCGATTCCCGGCATCCGAACCTCGCTCGGGCAGATCGCCTCGCTTCCGGCCGGAAACCCAGCCGTCACGAGGCCTCCCGCACCGCACGTGGCGTGTGCACGGGCCCCAGCCCTCAGCCCCGACCCCAGCCCTCAGCCCCGACCCTAGCGAGGAGATCTGCCCAGGCGAGGAGCAATTCGCGGCATCCGAACCTCGCTTCGGCAGATCACCTCGCTTCGGGCCGGAATGCAGCCCGCCGCAACACCTGTCTCACGAGCAGCCGCACCCGCACCGCATCACCCACACCCGCACGAGCACACCGCGTCACGTGCGCGACACACGATCGGGCTATAACCGAGAGAGTGCCCGCATCCGGGCGCGCGGACGACGGAGTCCGATCCGCCCGACTCCAGGAGCACGACATGACCACGCCCATCCCCGTCTACCTCGACTGCGACACCGGTGTCGACGACACCGTCGCACTGGCGTATCTGCTCGCCTCCCCCGCCGTCGAAGTGGTCGGCATCGGCACGGTGAGCGGCAACATCGACGCCGCACAAGCCGCCCGCAACACGCTCGATCTGCTCGCTCTCGCGGGGCACGCAGACATCCCCGTCGCCGTCGGAGCTCACGACCACCTCGACCACCCTTACGGTGGCGGCGCTCGTCACGTGCACGGCGAGAACGGCATCGGTGGCGTCGAACTTCCCCGCGCGGCCGCCGAGCCCGACCCGCGAGGCGCGGCGCAGCTGCTGGTCGACCTGTCGCACACCTACGAGGGACGGCTGCATGTGCTGACGATCGGTCCGATGACCAATCTGGCCCACGCGCTGGAACTCGACCCGACCCTGCCCGGTCGAGTCGCCGAGGTCACCGCGATGGGGGGCGCAGCGCTGGCCGCCGGCAACATCACGCCCGTCGCCGAAGCCAACGTCTACAACGACCCGCAGGCGGCCGCCGCGCTGGTCGGCGCCGACTGGAATGTCACGCTCGTGCCGCTCGACGTCACCCTCGATCACACTCTCGACGAGGATCAGCGGCGGATGCTGCTGGCTTCGCCGCATCCGTTCGTCCGGGCCGTCGGCGAGATTCTGGACCACTACTTCGACTTCTACCTGCCCACCTACGGGGTGCGCAGTTGCGCACTGCACGACCCGCTGGCGGCGGTCATCGCGGCGGGCGGCTCTCAGCCGACGCGCGCGCCGCGCGTGCCCGTCGAGGTCGACGTGTCGCACGGTCCCGGGCGCGGTCAGACGATCGCCGACCTGCGCGGACAGCGCCTCGGCGTGCGCCACCACGACGGCGCCCGCACCCGCGTCGTGCTCGAGGTCGACGCTCCGATCGGGCCGCACCTGGTCGAGACGATCCTCTCGGTCTGACCCTCGGCCCGAGGGTCGCGCTGATGCCCGCGCCCGCGGCCCGCGCCCGGCTTCCATCCGCGAGACGGGATCTTCGCGCCGAGACAGGGGGGTTACCCCACGGTTTCGGCGCGAAGAACCCGTCTCGCGGTCAAGGGGCGGGTGCGCAGCGCGGTCAGGCCAGCGGCTCGGCGGGCGGCACCGGCGTGCCGGACGGGCCCGACTCGCCCGACGAGCCCGAACGCCCCGCACTCGAGCCGGACGCCCCCGAACGCCCCCCACCCGGGCCGCGCCGGGCACCCGTCAGCACCGCACCGATGCTCGCGACGATCACGAGCGCGATTCCGGCGCCCTCGAGCAGATTCAGGTGCTGCCCCAGCAGCAGGAAGCCGGCGATCGATGCGATCGCGGGTCCGAGGCTCATCAGGATCGCGAAGACGGATGCGGCCAACCGCCGCAGCGCCACGAGCTCGAACGCGTACGGCACCGTCGATGACAGCATCGCGACCGCGAACCCGAGCGCCAGCAGATCGGGGCGCAGCAGCGCGGCGCCCGCATCCGCGATCCCGAACGGCAGCGACAGCACGGCGCCGACCGCCATCGCGAGAGCGAGACCGTCGAGGCGCGCGAACTCCCGCCCCACGCGCGCGGACGAGAGGATGTAGAACGCCCACGCAACCGCGGCGCCGAGCGCGAAGAGCACGCCGAGCAGGTCGAGACGCTCCCACCCGCCACCGCCGAGCGCGGCGACGCCGGCGAATGCGAGCAGTGCCCAGATCCACGCCGAGGCGCGCCTCGCCGCGACGATCGACAACACGAGGGGTCCGAGCACCTCGATCGTCACGGTCACCCCGAGGGGCAGCCGCTCCAGCGCGAGGTAGAACAGGCCGTTCATGACGGCCAGCACGACGCCGAACTGCACGACCGCCGTCCAGGCGGAGCGGCCGTGTCCGCGCAGCGTCGGCCGCGAGATGAGCAGCAGCACGACCGCCGCGAACACGAGGCGCAGCATCACCATGCCGAGCGGACCGACCGCGGGGAACAGCAGAACGGCGACCGATGCGCCGATCTCCTGGCACGCCAGCCCGACGAAGACGAACCCCACCGCGGGGCCCGCGCCCCACCGGCGGGTCACGAGGCGGGCAGCGGGCAGACCGCCGAAGCGGCGATCGCGTCGTGATACTGCTGCGCGGTCCACGGCAGACCGGCATCCGGCGCCGTGCGCCCGCTCGCGGCGGGCGCCTTCGAGACGGTGGCGGCGAGCTCCCACGCGAGGTACGCGCCGACCCGGTCGGATGCCGCCGAGTTGTTCAGCACGACCGAGACCGTCATGCCGGTCGCGGGATCGGCGAAGGATGCCGTGATGTAGCCCGGGATCGAACCGAACTGACCGATCAGCGACCCGGCCTGAACCGCGCCGCCGTCGGTCGTCAGCCACGAGGGCTGATCAGCGGCGATGGGCTGCGGGCTGCCGAAACGATCGATGCCGCTCGGGACGAGCGACCCGGCCGCCAGGGCCTGCGTGTACCGCGCGACGTCGGTGATGTTCGAGACGGCACCGCTGTTGGTGAAGCCGATGCTCGCCGACAGGTCGGTCATGTCGCGCGGTTCGGCGCAGTTCAGTGCACCATCCGCGCCGGGCTGAGACAGGAGCCCCGTGAGCACGGGGTCGCCCGCCGGAGCGGCGGCGCCGACCGGCAGCGAAGTCGACTCGAGCTCCAGCGGGCCGAAGACGTCCTGCTGGAGCAGTGTGGGCGCGGGGGTCTTCGCCGCGTTCTGCAGGGCGAGGCCGAGCAGCACGTACCCGGTGTCGGAGTCGCGCCAGGCGGCACCCGCCGTCGACGGGTCATACCCGACGATGCCGTACGCCGCGAGCTCGTTCGGATTCCAGACGCGGGTGGGCAGTTCCACGGCCTCCGGGCCGAGCACGGGGCCGTACGATCCGAGCCCGCTCGTGCCATCGCACAGCATCCCGAGCGTCACGTTCGCGAGTCCGGCGACGCTCGGCACGTATTCGCGCACCTCGTCGTCGAGCGACACGGTTCCCGCATCGACCATCTGGTAGAGCACGTCGCAGGTCATCGGACGCGTGAGATTTCCGACACGGAACGCGTCGTCGGCGGATGCATCGCCCACCCCGGCGACCCACGAACCGCTCCACGGCGCCCACACGCCGACAACGGCCCCGGTGGAGCCGGTCGCCGCCATCGCGAAGGTCACCGCGGCTTCGAGCGAGGCCTGCGTCTCGGCGGGGAAGGCGGCCTCGACCTGCTCGGGAACATCCACGGTCACGGTGCGGGAGTCGCTGCATCCGCTGATCGCGAGCACGACGACGGCCGCGCCCGCCACGATTGTGGCGGCGCGTCTGAGGCCGGTGCGGAACGGCATGCTCACCCCCGTGATCGTGCTCCAGCATTCAAACACACGCACATCACAGGACCATCACGACGGTCCGTACGCTATGGGGATGCCTCACGCCTTCGACGACCAGACCGTCACCGCGGTACTCGGTCACATGAACTCCGACCACACCGACGACAACATCCTCATCGCCCGCGCCTTCGGCGACCCCCCCGCCCCGGAGTCGGCACGCATGACCGGGTTCGACGGCGACGGCGGGGATTGGGTCGTCACCACCGCCGGCGGCGAGACCGCGGAACTCCGGGTTCCGTGGCCGGGTGGCCCGATCACGGCCCGGCCCGAGGTGCGGCGCGAGGTCGTCGCCCTGTACGAGGAAGCGTGCCGTCGCCTCGGCATCACCCCTCGGCCCCACTGAGCGGCTGCGGGCTCGCGGACACTCAGCGACACCCGAAGAAACTCAGAGGTTAGGTTCTGCTTAGCTGAAGGTATAGTGGCGGCATGAGCGAGCCGATCTCCTTCTCCGCAGCCCTCCGCGAGCGTTCCAGCGGCGCCCATTCCGGCAGCGAGGGCGCGGGATTCATGTCCGACCTCATCAAGGGCGAGGGCACCCGAGACGACTACATCAATCTCGTGGCGCAGCACTGGTTTATCTATGAGGCGCTCGAAGGAGCGGCCGATCGGATGCGGCGCGACCCCGTGGCATCCGTCTTCATCTCCGAAAAGCTCACCCGGCTGCCCGCTCTCGAGGCCGACCTCGAGTTCCTCGTCGGCCCGGACTGGCGCGAGCGCATCGTCCCCCTCCCGACCACGCAGCGCTACGTCGACCGCATCCGCCAGGTCGGCGCGACCTGGGCCGGCGGCTTCGTCGCGCACCACTACACGCGTTACCTGGGCGACCTGTCCGGCGGGCTCTTCATCGGCAAGCTCATGCAGCGCCGCTTCGGATTCGACACGAACGGCATCGGCTTCTACATCTTCGGCGACATCGCCGACCCGAAGGCGTTCAAGGACGTCTACCGCCTCCAGCTCGACGCCGTGCCGTGGGATGACGACGAGCGCGAGCGCGTGATCGACGAGGTCCTGCAGGCATACCGGTTCAACACCGAACTCTTCGAGGACCTCGCGCGCGCGAAGGCCGAGTCCGCCGTCGCCTGACCCGCCCGGGCGGGTGCTCCGCCTCCGGTCGCGGGCGTACCCGGTCGCTCCGCATCCGCATCCAGTCGCGGGCGTACCCGCATCCGGTCGCCGTCTCGGCGTCCGGTCGCCGTAGCCGTCCGGCAGCCCTTGCGTCACCGCATCCGGTCAGGCCGCTCCGCATCCGGTCCCCGTGGCCCGTCCGGCAGCCCTCACGCCACCGCTTCCGGTCACCAGATTCGGAGATGTCACCAGATTCGGATGCTGCGCCCCGATCCGGTCCGAATCTCGCCGCATCTCCGAATCTCGCGACACCGCAGCACCGCCGCCAGCACCCACACCGCCGCGCGCCCGCGCCGCGCGCCCGCACCGCAGCACCCGCCACGCCGCACCGCGCGCCCGCACCGCAGCACCCGCCACGCCGCCCCCGCAGCACCCGCCCGGCGTCAGGAGGTGGCGGCGCGCGCGCTCCGCATGAACCGCTCCACGTCGGGGTCGACCCGCACGTCCGAGGGGCGGAGCGGTCGCGATAGATACAGCCCGTCCAGCGATGTCAGCCGTGACAGCGCGACGTACGTCTGCCCGGGCGCGAAGGCGCCGGCCCCCATGTCGACGATGGCGCGCTCGTAGGTCTTGCCCTGCGACTTGTGGATCGTGACGGCCCAGGCGAGCCGCAGCGGGAACTGCGTGAATTCGGCCACGATGTCGCGGCTCAGCGACCGGGTTGCCGGGTTGTAGGCGTAGCGGAAACGTTCCCAGACGGCCGGTTCGACGTCGTGATCGCGGCCGTCGACCTCGACCCGCACCGACCCTCCGCGCATCTTCACGACCGTGCCGATCGTCCCGTTGACCCATCGCGGGCCCTCGCCGTGCGGCTGGATGTCGTTGCGGAGGAACATCACCTGCGCCCCCGGCTTCAGCTGCAGTTCCGCATCCGCGGGATAGTTCGCCTCGCCGCGACCGAAGTCGCCGCTGATCTCCGCGCGTGCCGTCTGCGCCTTACCTGCGAGCGCTTCGAGGTGGCGCCGGTTGATCGCGTTCACCCGGTCGTTGCGGGTGGCGAGCGTGATCATGGGGGGTTCGTCGGCGCTGGGCTCGGGGGGCCGACGTGCGCCGGTGTCATTCAGGATCTTCGCCATGTCGGCCGTGACCTGGCCGTGCCGCACGGCGTTCAGCAGAGCTTTGAAACCCGGATCGGCCTGGCGGTGGATGTCGCGGAGCTCACGCACGTGCAGCTCGGCACCGAACCGGCCGAGGTCGACCAGACCGTCGTCGGATGGCTCACCCGCCCAGACGTGCGCGTCGAAGAACCAGAACGACCGGTAGTGGTCGTTGACGTACCGCAGCTCGTCACCGCGCGGCGGCACGGGTGCCAGCTGGTACGGGTCGCCGAACATGATCAGCTGCACGCCGCCGAACGGCTCGGCGCGGCGGCGACGCGCCTGGCGGAGCGAGCGGTCGATGCCGTCCATCAGGTCGGCGTTGACCATCGATATCTCATCGATCACGAGGGTGTCGATCGAGTTCAGGATCTTGCGGGTCGCGTCGGACTGATCGAGCTCGGTGTTCGCGATGAGGCCGATGGGCAGCTTGAACAGCGAGTGGATCGTCTGGCCCTCGACGTTCAGCGCGGCGACGCCGGTGGGCGCGCAGACGGCGATCGTCTTCGCGGTGTTCCACGCGAGGTGCTGCAAGAGCGTGGATTTTCCGGTGCCGGCGCGTCCCGTCACGAACACGTGCTCGCGCGTGTCTTCGATGAGCCGGAACAGCGCCTCCTGCTCGGCAGAGAGCGGCGGCGTGTTCATCCCTCCCATGGTAGGCGGGCGGATGCGCAGAATCGGGCCGTCCACACCCGCGCGTCCGCCGTCCACAGCACACATTGCGCCCCGTGGCGACTCCCCACGTTCTCGCGGGGAGGGTTTCCTAGACTGACCGCGTGAGCAATGCGACGACCGGGGGGCGGATGCGGAGCGCCCGGGGTCGGACGTTCGACCTCGGCATCCTCGCGCTCATCGGCGTTCTGCTGTTCGGCGCGCTCGCAGCGGGCACCGCCGCGCTCTACCGCGAGTTCTACAGTCCGTCCGCCTTCGTCCTCCGCTACCTGTCGATGCTGGAGTCCGGTCGCGCCGCCGATGCGCTCGCGATGCCGGGCGTCACGCTCGACGGCCGGCAGCTGACCAACGCGCGGCTGCCGCAGTCCGCATCCGATGCCCTGCTGCGCAGCGCCGCGCTCGGCGACCTCGATGACGCAGAGATCACCGGCGAGGTGCAGGATGGCGACACGACGATCGTCAGCGCCCGGTACGAAGCCGGCGGGCACCGCGCGACCACCTCGTTCCGGATCGCGCGCAACGGCACCATCGGCCTCGCCCCGTCCTGGCGATTCGCGCAGAGCCCGCTCGCGGTCATGAAGGTGTCGGTCGCCGGTTCGATGACGTTCGAGGTGAACTCCTTCTCGCTCGACAAGCGCCAGGTGTCGCCGGAGGGGGCCGACGCTGACCCGCTCGCCCCCGTGTCGATGCTGGTGTTCTCGCCCGGCCTGTACTCGATCTCGGTCGACACCCCGATCGCGAAGACGCCGGGGATGGCCGTGCTCGCCGACGCGCCGATGGTGAACGTGCCCGTGACCCTGCAGGCCGAGCCCACACAGAAGTTCATCGACGTCGTGCAGCAGCGCGTCGAGGAGTTCCTCACCAACTGCACCTCCCAGCAGGTGCTGCAGCCGACCGGATGCCCATTCGGCTTCGTGGTCCGCAACCGCGTCGAGCAGTTGCCAAAGTGGACGATCACGGAACAGCCCGAGATCAGCGTGGTCGCCGACGGTGCCGGATGGCGCATCCCCGACACGGCAGCGACCGCCCACATCGATCTCACGGTGCGGTCGCTGTTCGACGGCGCGTTGTACCCCGTGGCCGAGGACGTGCCGTTCGTCGTCAACGGCACGATCTCCGTGCTGCCCGACGGCACCGCGTCGATTCGGCTCGGCGGTTCCGACCTCGACTGAAGGCCGCCCGGCGAGGCTGAGCGCCCGGCGAGGCTCGGGGCCGCCCCCCGGCCCCAGCGCGCGTCAGCGCCCGGCAAAGCTCACCGAGCTGCGCGGGAGTCCTTCTCGGCGAGCGCCGCGAGCCGGGCGTTGTACTCGTGCAGCTCCGCATCACCGGAGCGATCGGCCTGACGGTCGCTGCTGCGCTGCAGCCGGTCGTCGCTGCGGCTCCACTGGATCGCCACCGTGATGCCGATGATGAGGGCCGGGATCTCGCCGATCGACCAGGCCGCGCCGCCGCCGATGTACTGGTCCTCCAGCGGCGTCGGCCCCCACGTGCGCCCCATCGACCCGAACCATTCCGCCGCAAACAGGCCGGTCTGCATCATGATCGCGATGCCGAAGAAGGCATGGATGGCGATCACCATCGCCAGCGTCACCAGGCGGAACGGGTACGGGAGCCGGTAGGGCACCGGATCGATCCCGATCAGAGAGAGGACAAACAGGTACCCCGTGATGAGGAAGTGGACGACCATCCACTCGTGCCCGAGGTGGTCGTACAGCGACCAGCGGAACAGGTCGGTGTAGTAGAAGATCCAGAGCGAGGCGACGAAGTTCGCGGCCGCGAAGAGCGGATGCGTCACGACCTTCGACAGCGGCGAGTGCACGGCCCACAGGATCCACTCGCGTCCGCCGCGGGTGCCGTCATCACGCTTGCGGATGGCGCGGAGTGCGAGGGTCACGGGCGCACCGGGCACCAGCAGCACCGGGATCGCCATCGTGAGCGCCATGTGGCCACCCATGTGCACGCTGAACAGGTAGTCCTGGTAGACGTTGATCGGTCCGCACGTCACCCACAGCAGCAGCAGCATCCCGAGCACCCAGAGGATGGTGCGGTAGATGGGCCAGCGATCGCCGCGGCGGTGCAGCCGCCACACTCCGGCGAGGTAGAAGAACAGCCCGAACCCGGCGGCGAACGCCCACAGCAGGTCGATGTTCCACGACGTGAACCATTGGCCGATACCGAGCTCCGGGGGAACGGTCGCGTCCGTCAAGAACTGCGCCGGCGTCTGGGCGATCGGCGGAGTCTGGTCGGTCGGCGGGGCCGTTCGCGCGAGCGCCGCAGCCGCCCCGCTCGCGATGCCCATCAGCGCGAGTTCGATGCCGATCAGCATCCAGAAGCTCCGGGATGCCGCATCCGCCGTCAATCGTCCGATCAGGCGCAGGCGATACCAGGCGGCGAGGACGCCCATCGCGACCAGGGCGACGACCTTGACGATCAGGATCGCTCCGTACGGCGAGAACAGCGCCGGCAGCGACCCGAGGCTGACCGTTGCGCGCACGGTTCCCGAGATCGCGACGACGATGAACGCCACCAGCGCGATGCTCGAGTAACGACGCAGCACTCCGGTCAGCTGGGTGCTCCCCATGACCGGACGGATGAGCACGAGCAGGAGCAGCCCGCCCAGCCACACGGCCGCGGCGATGATGTGCAGCACCAGCGAGAGCGTCGCGATGTTGTGGTTCGCGAGTTCGCCGGAGTGCCCCTGGGTGCCCATCGGCACGAGTGTCGCCGTGGCGAGCAGCGCGACGATGAGGGTCGGCGTCCACGAGCGCACCGCGAAGGTCAGCACCGTCAGGACGGCCCCGGCGATGGTCGTGATGAGCCAGGTGCGGCCGAGTTCCAGGTCGACGAGGAATCGACCGAGCTGCTGCCCGAACACCGCGTCGGCGCTGGGAGCGGCATTGAAGACATTGACGAAGGTGAGAAAGCCCGTCGCCGCGGCCGCGACCGTGAACACGGCGGCGGCAACGGATGCGGTATCGAGCGCGATATCGAACGCGCGCTCCTCGGGCTTCAGCGCGAACAGCGCGAGAACGAGCGAGCCGACCAACCCGGCCGCCGAGAGGTTGACGACGAGGGTGACGATGGGGAGTCCCCATCGCACCACGGGACCCGCGTCGGCGATCGCGAGCGGCGCAGCGCCCCCGCCGTAGAGGAGCGCGGCGACCAGAGCGAGAATCGCCGTCACGAAGAGGATCGCCGGTCCCGCGAACCGCAGAACCGTGGGCGATCCCGGGCGGTTCGCGCCTCCGCGCGCGGCATCGACGCCGCGGGGAGGGAGCGTCGTGGTCACCGCTTAAGCCTAGGCGCGAACGACGAAGGAGGACGCCGAGCGGCGTCCTCCTTCGCGGGTCTTCCGTCGATTACTTGACGGCTGCCTTCAGCTTCGAACCTGCGGTGACCTTGACGCGCTTGCCCGCGGGGATCTGGATCTCGGCGCCGGTCTGGGGGTTGCGGCCGGTGCGAGCAGAGGTCTCGACCTGCTCGAACGCGATCCAGCCCGGGATGGAGACCTTCGAGCCCTTGGCGACGGCCTCGGACACGGTGGAGAAGAGGGAGTCGAGCACGCTCGAGACGGCGGACTGGCTCTGTCCGGTTGCGCTGGCAATGCTCGCGACGAGCTCGGTCTTGGTGATGGACTTGTCGGCCATGTGGTTGTCCTCCAAGCGGCGAGATTCGCCGCTGCTTGACTTCGACCCGGGGGCTTGGCCCTCGGTTGGTCGGATCGACCGTGCTCGAATATACCCACGTTCCCCGACATTCCGCGGATTTACGGGGTTTTACGACGCGAAAAGGCGGCGTGTCCGGTTACGCCGCGGGCGTAGCGGGCGGATGAGGCCGTTTTCACGCATCCGCAGCGGTCTTCGTGGGGTTTTTCGCGGGTTTCTGCGGGAGGGGTGGGTCGAGGGGCGGGGGGCCGGGCGGGAGCCTGGTCGAGGGCCGGGTGGGGGGCCCGATCACGTCCCGGCCCGACCCGGCCCGGCCCGGCCCGTAGCGAGGAGATCTGCCGGAGCGAGGACCGAATCGCCCGCACCCGCCCTCGCTTCGGCAGATCACCTCGCTCGGGCCGGCGCCGCCAGCCTCCGCGGCCGCGCCGATCCGGGCGAAGAGCCCGAGCGATGCCGAGCCATGCCGAGCCGATCCGCGCGATGCCGAGCCATGCCGAGCCATGCCGAGCGAAGCCGAGCGAAGCCGAGCCGATCCGCGCGATGCCGAGCGATGAGCCCGAGGGCGGAGTACTCCGGCGTCCGAGTCCTGTCAGCGCGCCACCGTTCCTCCCCAGGTCGGTGTGCAGCGCGCATCGTCCACGGATGGGAAGAATCGGATGCGGTCGCGACCCTGCGGCCGCCAGGCTCGCGGCATGAGAGCTACCGCCTTCCGTGCCGTCGACGCCGTGATGGCCGCCGGCGGAGTTGCGCGCAGTGCGACCCTGATGCGCGCCGGGGTGTCGAAGCACGCGCTCGCTGAGGCCGTCGGCGCCGGTGCACTGATCCGCATCCGGCGCCGCTGGGTGGCGATCCCCGACGCCGACCCGTTTCTCATCAGCGCCGCCCGGGAGAGGGTGATTCTGTCGTGCATAACGCGGGCGCAGCGGCTGCGTCTGTGGGTGCTCGAAGACGAGCGTCCGCACGTCGCCGCGCCTCCGCACGCGGGAATGGTGACGACCCGCGCCGCCGTCGTGCACCGGCATGCGCCGCTGGTGCCGCGCCATCCGGATTCCCTCGAGGACTCGATCGAGAACACGCTGAGTCTCGTCGCCGTCTGCCAGCCGTTCGAGCGGGCGCTCGCTATCTGGGACTCCGCCTTCCGCCAGGGCATCGCTGACCCGCACGCGATGTCGGGCTACGATCTGGGCCTCAAGGCACGCGAGGTTCTCGAAAGCGCCAGCGCCTACCGCGATTCGGGGCTCGAGACGATCGTCTACGTACGGCTGCGCTTTCTTCGGATGCCGATCGTCTCGCAGGTGTGGATCGCCGGCCATCGCGTGGATTTCCTCATCGGCGAGCGCCTCATCCTGCAGATCGACGGCGGACACCACGTCGGCGCGCAGCGAGCCGCTGACATCGCGCACGATGCGCAGTTGATGCTGCTCGGCTACCACGTCATCCGGGTCACCTACGCCCAGGTGATGGAGGGCTGGGCGACCGTGCTCGACCTCATCCTTCGCGCGATCGGACAGGGCCTGCACCTCGCCCGCCGCTGACGCCCGGAGACCTGCCCCCGCACCGCCCGCCGTGCGCCTGAGGGAGAGCTGCCCGATCGCCCGCGCGTTGCAAGGAGATGTGCCCGATAGCCCACCCGAAGCGAGGTGGCTGGCGCGAACGCCCGGCGGAAGCGAGGAGATTTGCCCTAGCGAGGACCGAAACACCCGCATCCGCCCTCGCTTCGGCAGATCACCTCGCTTCGGGCCGCGGATGGGAGCGATCACGCCCGGATGCAGCCTCGCCCGGACCACCTCAGTCCTGAAACAACCCCGGGCATCTGTCGGAACACTCGACCAGAGCGAGGCGAATTACCCGAACGCCCCGCCGAAGCGAGGAGATCTGCCCTAGCGAGGACCGAATCACCCGCATCCGCCCTCGCTTCGGCAGATCACCTCGCCACGGGCCGCGGATGGGAGCGATCGCGACCGGATGCTGACTCCACCGCCAGCACCAGACCCCAGCCCGACCTCGCACCCCGAACCCCAGCCCGCGGCCCGCGGCCCGCAGCCCACCCCCGCATCCGCCAACGCGAAAGCCCCGGAGTTCCGTAGAACTCCGGGGCTTTCTGCTGCGGGTGCTTACCAGCTGGACTTGGTCACACCGGGCAGCTCGCCACGGTGGGCCATGTCGCGGAAGCGCACACGGGAGATGCCGAACTTCGTCAGCACACCGCGGGGGCGGCCGTCGATGACGTCGCGCGAACGCACACGCACCGGCGACGCGTTGCGCGGCAGCTTCTGCAGGCCGAGGCGAGCGGCTTCGCGCTCTTCGTCGGTCGAGGTCGGGGCGACGAGCGCCTTCTTCAGCTCGGCGCGCTTGGCAGCGTTGCGGTCGACGACCACCTTGCGCTGCTCGTTGCGCGCGATCTTGCTCTTCTTAGCCATGGGATCAGCGCTCCTCTCGGAATTCGACGTGCTTGCGGACCACCGGGTCGTACTTCTTCAGCACGATGCGGTCGGGGTTGTTGCGGCGGTTCTTGCGCGTCACGTAGGTGTACCCCGTGCCTGCGGTCGAACGCAGCTTGATGATCGGACGAACGTCCTGAGCCTTCTTGGCCATTAGAGCTTCACGCCCTTCGCGAGGATGTCCTTCACGACGGACTCGATGCCACGTGCGTCAATGACCTTGATGCCCTTCGCCGAAACGTTGAGCTTGATGTTGCGACCCAGCGACGGAACGAAGTAGGTCTTCTTCTGCACGTTCGGGTCGAAGCGGCGCTTCGTCCGACGGTGCGAGTGCGAGATGTTGTGACCGAAGCCGGGAACTGCTCCTGTCACCTGGCACACTGCTGCCATGGTGATGTCTCCTTCTGTACCGTGAGGCCGGACGGCCCCACCCAAGATCCCTTGTCTGCACCCCACTCGCACCCGATCGTTTCGGATCGGCGATGTGAGGGAGGGTGCGTACTGCTCGCTGGAGTGCGGGCAGACAAGAGATCAGCTTAGCATCCCGCGGCGCGTCGGCTTGACGAGAGTCCCGGATGCGGCAGCAGCGCCTCTGCCCCACCGGAAGGGCGAGACCGTGTCGTCGCCGGGGATCCAGAACCGCCAGGGGAACGCGTCGGTGCCGGCGACTCCCGCCACTCCGACACGGGGTCCGCTGGCGATCGCCGGCAGCGGATCGGCGCGCAGCAGCAGCGTGGCGCGGGCGCCGGCCAGGGGCGCTCCGGTGACCGCATCCATCCCGTCGTGCACCGGATGCCGCAGGCCCGACGCGTCGCCGAGCCGCCCGGGCCCGCGCGCCAGGTCGCGCGGCTCGCGCACGACGCCCCGCACCGTGCGGCGCCGGAGCGCCGCATCCGCCCCTTCGATGACCTCCGCCGCGCGCAGCAGCACTCCCCCGGCCATCCCCGGGGGAGCGCAGACGACGTTGACGCACGAGTGGATTCCGTGGCTCAGGTATACGTACAGATGCCCGGGCTCGCCCCACATCGTGGCGTTGCGGGCGGTCGGCCCCATCCGCGCGTGCGACCCCGGGTCGGGCACGTCACCCGTGCCGCGGCCGTGGTACGCCTCGACCTCGGTGATGCGCAGGACCACCCGCTCGCCCGCGACCTCGGTCTGCAGCAGCGCATCGAGGAGGCGCGGGGCGACCTCGAGCGGCACGGCGGCGAGGGCCTCGCGGGTGGCCGGCACGCGACGCGTCATCGCAACGGCACCCGGCACCACGAGATGTCGAAGGCATCGAGGCTCGAGACCTCGGTCGCCGTCCCGTCCGCGTCGAGGTCGAGGATGTGCGTCTCCACCCGACGCGGCAACGGCAGGTCGTACGACGTGTCGTACGGGTTCGACACCGCATCGGGTTGCACGAGCACGGCGGCGTACCGTCCCGACGGGGAGATGCAGGTCTGCAGCAGCGACGACGTGCCCTGCACGGTGAACACCGGCGTCGACGTGCCGTCGGCGCCCACCCGGTAGAGCGTGCTGCCGCTGCCGGCGGCGTCGGCGCCTGCCGCCGTGTACTGGCGCAGCGTCGCCCCCGACGCGACGGGCACGATGCCGCCGAGGTACCCGGTGGTGCCGGTCGCGTCGACGAGCGGCACATCGCTGCCGTCCTGCAGGTTCACCTCGAACAGCCCGTCCGCACGCAGGATCACGGCCGTCGCCGACCCTCGCGCGATGCCCTCGATCTGCGCGGCGGCCCCGAGGTCCACGGGCCCCTCGCCCGCGGTCGCGGTCAGCAGAAGCCGCCCCTCGAAGCTGAGCAGCAGCAGGCTGTCGGTGTCGGGAACGAAGCTCCACTGCGCGACGCTCACCGGCTGACCCGCGACCTCGATGCGCGTGGGCGGGGCGTCCGCATCCGCGTCCTTCAGAGACGCCGTGTAGAGGACGCTCGCCTGCGCACCCGCGACCGACATGTCGGGCGGCGTGTACGTGTAGCCGATCGACTCGCCGCGGTCGGCCGTCTGCAGGTCCTGCACGGTGCCCGGCCCCGGAAGCGGAAGCGTCCGCGCGTTGGCGCCATCGGTGTCGGTCACGACGAGCTGCGGCGCCCCCGAATCGTCTTTCACCGACATGACGAGGTGCTGGCCGGTCGCGCGGAAGTCCTCGATGTGCGCGTGCGTATACATCGGCACGGCCGTGGCGCCGTCGAGCCCGGTGCGGAACACGGTGTCTTCGGTGTCGCCGCGCTGCAGCAGGTACACCGCGAGCGGCGGCGTGCGGAAGCTCTGCTCGAGCGTCGCCGTCGTCTCGCCACCGACCGCCGTGACCCCGTCGACCGTCACTGTGTAGTCGGTGTCGTCGCGCAACGGCAGCGTGAACCGGATGCCGATGCTCCGCCCCGATGTCTGCACCGTCACGTCGGCGGCGGGCGTCACCTCGACCTGCGACGGGTCGATCTCGGCGAGCGACTGAGACGTCGTGAGGATCATGCGGGATCCGGATGCGGACACCGCCGCATCCGGATCGAACTGAACGCCGGTGACCCGCGGCCCCTGCGCGGCTCCGACGAGTCCGGCGACGCCGCCGACGATCACCAGCACGCCGAGCACCGCGAGGAACGAGAGCAGGTACGCGCGTGCGCGACGCCGGCGGGCGTGCTCGCGGCGGGAGACCCCGGTCGGGGCGCCGCCATCGCGGGAGCGCCTCGAGGGTGGACCGTCAGTACTCATACGGGTCCTGCGGCTCATCGATCGGCGTCACCTCGGCCGCGACGATCGCGAGCTCACCCGTGCTCGAACTCCGCACCGTGCCGGTGATCTCCACCCACTGGCCGGTCGCGGGCACACTCTGGGCGCTCGTGACCGTGAGGCTCGCGGGCTGCGCGTCGATCACGCAGTGCGTGATCACGAGCCGCGACAGGTCGAAGCCGCCGTCCGCGTCTCCGCTGACGAACCCGGTGAGGGTCACGGCGTCGCCGTCGAACGCATCCGGGTTCGTCGCCGTTGCGAACACGCTCGCCCAGTCGCCGACACCGAAGGAGGTGGTGTCGCCGGTCGCAGCGAGGGTCACGGTGTCGTCGCCGGCGAAGAGCGGCGGCGCGCCGACGTCGCGGGATGCGGCGAGCTCGGCCGAGAGCGACGCGGGCGGAAGCACGAGCATGCCGAGCACGATGCCGGAGGCGAGCACCCCGCCCGAGACGGTCGCGATCCGGCCGATGCGCACCGGCGCAGGGCGGCGCCGGTGGAGGATCGCTTCCGGTGCCGGGGGGCGGAGGTGCGGCGCGGCGCCGTGGTCGTGCGCATCGCCCGCGCCGTCGCCCGCACCGTGGGCGGCCGCATCCGCGCCGTGATCGTGGCCGTGATCGGCTTCGGCACCGAGCGGCACGACGAAGCTGAGCACCGTGCCGACCAGCACGACGACCGCCATGACGACCGCGAACCAGGCCGATTCGGGGTTGATGTAGAGCGCGATCCGGTCGGTCAGGGCGAGCACGAGGGTGATCACGGCGAGGCAGGCGGCAAGGCCCACCCCGAGCCACCGCGAACCGATCCAGCGGGCATCACGCAAGGAGGTTCACCGCCGCTCCGAGGGCGAAGGAGAACAGCAGCACCACGACGACGATCCCCGCGATCGCGCGGGTGCTGAACGTCGTGCGCAGCAGCGCGATCATCTTCACATCGACCAGCGGACCGGTCACGAGGAAGGCGACGATCGAGCCCGGCGTGAACGTTGACGCGAACGACAGCGCGAAGAACGCATCCACGTTCGAGCAGATGGCGACCACGATCGCGAGGCACATCATCGCGACGATCGAGAGCACCGGGTTCGATCCGATCGCGAGCAGCGCGTCGCGCGGCACGAGCACCTGCACAGCACCCGCGAGCGCAGAACCGATCACGAGCGCGGGCATGACCGCGCGGAACTCGACGATGAACTGGGCCAGGCTGCGGCGCCCGCGCCCGCCGGGTTCGTCGGCGGCGATCGCGCACGCATCCCGGAACCGGTCGGTCAGCAGCGCATCGGGAGACGGATGCCGGCTGTACAACCAGCCGATCAGGTTGGCCACGACGTAACCGCCCAGAAGCCGTGCGATCAGGATGCCGTCGCTGAATCCGAAGGCCTGGTGGGTCGTGATGATGACGATCGGGTTCACGATCGGCGCGGCGATCAGGAAGGTCAGGGTCTCCGGCACCGTGAACCCGCGCATGAGCAGACCCCGGGCGAACGGCACGTTGCCGCATTCGCACACCGGGATGACCATCCCGAGCAGCGACAGCACCGCCCGCCGGGCCCATGCCCGTCGCGGCATCCATCTCTCGAGCCACCCGGCCGGCACCCACACCTGCACGAGGATCGAGAGCACGACGCCCAGGGCGACGAACGGCAGCGACTCGATGAGCACACTGAGCGCGAGCGTCAGGCCGTCCTGCAGGCGGGTGGGCACGTCGCCCGGAAGCACGCTCGGCGCGAACAGGTCGAGCAGCACGATGACGACGATCAGCCCGACGCCGAGCGCGAGAGCGACGAGCGTACGATCGCCGCGCGAGCGGACGCGCGCGGGAGCGGTGGCCCGCTCGCGCTCGGGACTAACCCGCGTCACGCTCTTTCGCCCGCGCGGTCGTGCATGCGGCGCAGAGGCCGAAGATGTCGACGATGTGCTCGGCCTCGGTGAACCCGTTCGCGGCGGCCGTGCGCTTCGCCCACGCCTCGACCTCGGTGGCCTCGATCTCGACCGTGAGACCGCAGGAGCGGCAGATCAGGTGGTGGTGGTGGCCGCTGGTCACGCAGGCGCGGTAGAGGTTCTCGCCCTCCGGGCTCTGCAACGAGTCGGCGTTGCCATCGGCGGCGAGACCGGCGAGCGCGCGGTACACCGTCGCGAGACCGATCCCGGTGTTCTCGTCGCGCAAGCGCGCGTGCAGCGACTGCGCGCTGACGAAGCCACTCGCGTCGGAAAGGGCCTCGCGGACGCGCTCGCGCTGCCAGGTGTTGCGCTGAGCCATGGCCGGAAGTCTACCGGCGACGCCTGGCAGCGGGCCGGGCAGAGTCGATGTGCCGCGTGCACGGCGCGGCCGGCGCGGTTCGGACGTGCGCGGCACTCCCCGCGTGAGGCACGGGCCCCGGGTCACGCGGCCCGCGTCTCGTCCGCCCCGAGTCGCCCGCCCCGAGTCACGCGGCGCGGGTCACGCGATCCCGGCGCGAGCCGACGATGCGGCACACCAGGTAGATGACGAACGAGATCGTGGTGATGTACGGGCTGACCGGGAGGGTGCCGGCGATCGCGAGCAGGATGCCCCCCACCGCCGAGACCACACCGAACAGCGCGGCGAGCAACGGCACGGCGAGCGGCCCGGTGGAGATGCGCATGGCCGCCGCAGCCGGCGTCACGAGCAGGGCCAGCACGAGGAGCGCACCGATGATGTGCACCGCGACGGCGACGATGAGTCCGAGCAGCAGCATGAACGCGAACGAGACCCACCCCGTCGGCACACCGCGCGCGGCCGCAGACTGCGGGTCGAGCGAATCGAACGTCAGCGGGCGCCAGATGAGCAGCAGGCCGATCAGGACCACGATGCTGATGCCGACGAGCACGCCCAGCTGGCCGGACTGCACCGAGACGATCTGCCCCGTGAGCAGGCTGAAGCGGTTCGCGCTTCGTCCGTTGTAGAGCGACAGGAACAGGATGCCGAGCCCCAACCCGAACGGCATCAGCACCCCGATGATCGAGTTGCGGTCCCGGGCCCGGGCGCCGAGCCATCCGATCAGCCCGGCCGCGATCATCGAGCCCACGATCGAGCCGGTCACGACGTCGAACCCGAGCAGGAGCGCCCCGGCCGCGCCGGCGAACGAGAGTTCGCTGATGCCGTGCACCGCGAACGCCATGTCGCGCTGCAGCACGAAGACGCCGATCAGGCCGCCGACGATGCCGAGCACCGCGCCCGCCCAGACCGAGTTCTGCACGAGTTCGAGGATCGCGCCGTACTGCGAGGCCCCGCCGAAGAGTGCGTCGCCGATGTCGTCGAGGTTCATCCGCGCACCTCATCGTGATGGTGGTGGGAGTCGTCCGCATCCGGAGCACCGACCACGACGAGACGCCCGCCCGCCCGCAGCACCTGCACGGGCGCGCGGTACAGCTCGCTGAGCACGCGCGAATCGAGGACCTCCTCGGGGGTGCCGAGGGTGAACGCGCCGTTCGCGATGTAGAGGATGCGGTCGACCGCCGAGAGCACGGGGTTCACGTCGTGGGTGACCAGCAGCACTCCGGCTCCGGTGTCGCGCCGGTGCCGATCGATGAGACCCACCACGGCCTGCTGGTTGGCGAGGTCGAGGCTCGTGAGCGGTTCGTCGCAGAGCAGCAGCCGCGGATCGTCGGCGAGCGCCTGCCCGACGCGCAGTCGCTGCTGCTCGCCGCCGGAGAGAAGACCCACCGGGCGGTCGGCGAACTCGTCCGCGCCGACGGCGGCGATGAGGCTCGCGATCCGTTCGCGGTCGCGGCGCCGGGGCAGGGGCGGGCCGAAGCGGTGCCCGTTCACGCCGAGGGAGACGAGGTCGCGCCCGCGCATCGAGGTGTCGCGGGGCAACGGGCGCTGCTGCGGGATGTAGCCGATGCGCCGGTTGCCCGCGCGCACGACCGGGGCGCCGAGCGCCTCGATGCTGCCGCTGCTCAACCGGTCGAGGCCGAGGATGGCGCGCAGGAGCGTCGTCTTGCCCGCGCCACTCGGACCGAGCACGGCGACCACCTCGCCCGGCGCGACCGTGAGGTTCAGTCCGGTCCACAGGTCACGTCCGCCGCGTCGGAGCGCGGCGGACGTGATCACGAGCGGGCTGTCGCCCGGCGTCACGATCCGAGGGCTGTCGCGATGTCCTCGATGTTCTGCTGCATCCATTGCACGTAAGTCTGGTCGTCCGGGAGCGTTTCGGAGAACTCGAGCACGGGCACGCCCGCGGTGCCGGCGGCATCAATGGTCTGCGTGGTCTCGGCACCGGCGGCCTGGGAGTTGGCGATCAGCAGCTTCACATCGCCCGAACCGATCAGGTTCAACGCGGTGAGCAGCGTCGCGGGGGGCACGTCCTGGCCCTCTTCGACGGCTTCGCTGAACTCGGACGGGGTGACGTTCTCGAGCCCCGCGGCCTCGATCATGTATCCGGGCACCGGCTCGGTCACGAACACGCCTTCGCCGGCGTGCGCGGTCTTGATGTCGGCGAGGCTCGACTGCAGCGCCTCGAGCTTCTCGGTGAACGCCGCGGCGTTCGCCTCGAATGTATCGGCCTGGTCGGGCAGCTGGGCAGACAGCTCCTGCGCGATGGCCGCCGTCACGTTCTTGATCGTGTCCTGGTCGTACCAGACGTGCTCGTTGAAGCCTTCGATGTGGCTGTGGCCGTCGGCATCCTGAGCCTCGGCGTGGTCCTCTTCGGAGTGCGGGGACTCCTCGAGGGCCTCGGTGTCGGTGTCGCCGGCTTCACCCTCGGGCCACGCGTGCGAGTACTCGGCCGCGACGATGACCGGCGCCTCCGAGCCGCTTCCGGAGATGAGCGTGTCCATGAAGGCGTCGTATCCGCCGCCGTTCTCGATGATCAGGTTCGCCGCGCGCACCGTGATCTGGTCGGCCGGGCTCGCCTCGAACTCGTGCGGGTCCTGCGAGTTCGACGTGATGATCGGCGTCACGGTGATCGCATCCCCCGCGATCTCCTGGGCGATCTGACCGTAGACGTTGGTCGACGTCACGATCGTGAACTCGTCCGACGACGAGGGGGATGCGGATGCGCCCCCCGCGCAGCCGGCGAGGGCGAGGACGGATACGGCGGCCAGAGCGGGCGCGACGAGGAGGAGACGGCTTTTGGGCATGCGCCCATCATAGGACTACTGATAATGGTTATCAAAATCCGTGCGCAGTGCCGCGCCGGATCACTCCACGAGCAGCGCGGGCTCCTCCAGCACCGAGGCGATGTCGGCGATGAACCGGGAGACGCCGTCGCCGTCGACCACGCGGTGATCGAACGACCCCGACACGGTCGTCACCCAGCGCGGGCGCACCTCGCCGTCGACGACCCACGGCTTCTGCCGGATGGCGCCGAGCGCGACGATGCCGACCTCGCCCGGATTGATGATCGGGGTGCCCGCATCCATCCCGAACACGCCGATGTTCGTGATCGTGATGGTGCCGCCGGACTGATCGGCGGGCGTCGTCTTGCCCTCCCGCGCGGTGAGTGTGAGTTTCTCGAGCGAGCGGGCCAGGTCGCGCATGTTGAGGTCCTGCGCGTCCTTGATGTTCGGCACGAGAAGGCCCCGCGGGGTGGCCGCGGCGATGCCGAGGTTCACGTAGTGGCGCACGCGGATCTGCGCGCCCTCGTCGCCGTCGATCCACGCGGCGTTGACCATCGGCGTGCGACGCACGGCCCAGATCACCGCGCGCGCCATGATCAGCAACGGCGACACCTTCACGTCGGCGAAGTCCGGCGAGGACTTCAGGCGCTTGACGAGCTCCATGGTGCGGCTGGCGTCGATGTCGCGCCACACCGAGACGTGCGGGGCCGTGTAGGCGCTGCGCACCATGCCGGATGCGGTCGCCTTGCGAACGCCGCGCACCGGGATCGACTCCTCGCGCGCGTCGTTGACCACGGCGGCCGGGGCCGGAGCCGGGGCTGCCGGTGCGGCCGTCGCGACGGAAACCGGAATGGTGGACTCCCGCTCATCGGGCCACTCGGGCGTCTCGATGTTGCGGAAGACGCTGGCCTGCGAGGCGTGGGCCACGACATCGTCGCGGGTCACTTCGCCGGCGGGGCCACTGGGGGTGACCGAGGCGAGCTCGACCCCGAGGTCGCGGGCGAGCTTGCGGATCGGGGGCTTGGCCACGACGCCGACGGATGCGGCAACCGGCCGCTGCGCGGGCTTCCTCCGCCGCGACGACACCTGGCCGGCCGAGCCGTAGCCGACGAGCACCGACCCGCCCTCGTCTGCAGCGGGGGCCGCGGCGGGCGCGGGGACGACGGCCGCGGGGGCCGCAGCATCCGCGATCGTGATGATCGGCGCGCCCACGTCGACCGTCTTGCCCTCCTCGACGAGCAGGTCGCCGACGACACCCGCGTACGGCGAAGGCAGCTCGACGAGCGACTTGGCGGTTTCGATCTCGACGAGCACGTCGTTCACGGCCACCTGATCGCCGGGGGCGACGCGCCAGGTGACGATCTCGGCCTCGGTGAGGCCTTCACCGACGTCGGGCAGGTGGAAGGTCTGGTCGCTCATGCGAGCTCCTTTCGCCGGAAGCCCCGACCGCGAGACGGGATCTTCGCGCCGAGACAGGGGGGTAACCCCACCGTCTCGGCGTCCAGATCCAGTCTCGCGGTCATGGGCTGGCGGATCAGTAGGTCAGGGCGCGGTCGACGGCTTCGAGGATGCGGTCGGCATCGGGCAGGTACTGCCCCTCGAGTCGTGCGGGCGGGAAGGGGGTGTCGAAGCCCGATACCCGGAGGACCGGGGCTTCGAGGGAGTAGAACGCGCGCTCGGCGACGGTCGCGGCGACCTCGGAACCCAGCGAGGTGAACCCGGGCGCCTCCTGCGCGTAGACCATGCGGCCGGTGCGGCGGACGGAATCGAGGATCGGACCGTAATCCACCGGCGACAGCGACCGGAGGTCGACGACCTCGATCGACACGCCCTCGGACTCGGCGAGCGCCGCGGCCTGCAGCATCGTCGACACCATCGCGCCGTGACCGACGAGCGTCACGTCGGTGCCGCGACGCACCACGCGGGACGCGTGCAGCGGCAGGGCGCGGGCCGACAGATCGACCTCGCCCTTGGGCCAGTACCGGCTCTTCGGCTCGAGGAAGACGACCGGGTCGTCGGACGCGATCGCATCCTGAATCATCCAGTAGGCGTCGTTCGGGGTCGACGGGCTCACGACCCGAAGGCCCGCGGTGTGCGTGAAGTACGCCTCCGGGCTTTCCTGGTGGTGCTCGACCGCGCCGATGTGTCCGCCGTACGGGATGCGGATGACGACGGGCATGCGCAGCGCGCCCTCGTGCCGGTTGGTGAGCTTCGCGAGCTGCGTGGTGATCTGGTCGAAGCCGGGGAAGACGAACCCGTCGAACTGGATCTCGCACACCGGGCGGAAGCCGGCCATCGCCAGGCCGATCGCCGTGCCGATGATGCCGGACTCGGCCAGCGGAGTGTCGATCACGCGACGCGGGCCGAACTCGGCCTGCAGGCCCTCGGTCACGCGGAAGACGCCGCCGAGCGGGCCGATGTCCTCGCCCATGAGCAGCACGTGGTCGTCGGCGGCGAGCGCGGCGCGGAGCCCGGCGTTCATCGCCTTGCTCAGCGGCATGGTGGAGATGTCGGTCATGCCCGGCCCTCCTCGAACGACGCTTCGTAGTCGGCCAGCCACTGCTTCTGCTCCGCGATCAGCGGGTGCTCCTCGCTGTAGACGTGGTCGAAGATGACGTCGGACGGGATGGACTCGAGGGCGACGGTGCGCGCCCGGGCGTCCTCGGCGACGGCTGCGCCCTCCGCATCCACGTCGGCGAAGAACTCGTCGCTCGCGCCGCGGCCGCGCAGGAACGCCCGCATCCGCTCGATCGGGTCGCGCAGCGCCCAGGACTGTTCTTCTTCGGACGTGCGGTACTTGGTGGGGTCATCGCTGGTCGTGTGCGCGCCCATCCGGTAGGTCGCCGCCTCGATCGCGCGCGGCCCGCCGCCGGCCCGCGCCTCATCGAGCGCCCGGCGTGCGACGGCGTAGCTGGCGAGCACGTCGTTTCCGTCGACGTGGATGCTGGGCATGCCGTATCCGGCGGCCCGCAGGTGCAGCGGCCCGCGCGACTGGGTGCGCACCGGCACCGAGATCGCCCACTGGTTGTTCTGCAGGAAGAACACCTCGGGCGTCTGGAAACTGGCGGCGAACACCATCGCCTCGTGCACGTCGCCCTGGCTGGATGCCCCGTCGCCGTAGTAGACGATGACGGCCTCGTCGCGTTCCGGGTCGCCGGACCCGCTCTTGCCGTCGAGGGAGAGGCCCATCGCGAAACCGGTCGCGTGCAGCGTCTGCGATCCGAGCACGAGCGTGTAGAGGTGCGTGTTGCCGTTCTTCGGGTCGTAGGGGTTCCACCCGCCGTGGGTGAGTCCCTTCATGAGCCGGATGATGTCGATCGGATCGACGCCGCGGATGGTGGCGACCACGTGCTCGCGATACGAGGGGAACAGGTGGTCCTGCGCGCGGGCGGCGCGAGCGGAGCCGACCTGCGCGGCCTCTTGGCCGTAGCTCGGCGGCCACAGGGCGAGCTGCCCCTGCCGCTGCAGGTTGGTCGCCTGGCGGTCGAAGGCCCGGATCACCGCCATGTCGCGGTAGAAGGTCTCGAGTTCTGCGTCGCTCAGGGCCGCGATCGCCTCGAGGTACGGCTCTGCGGCGGGGGTGGGGGCGAAGGATCCGTCGGCCGCGATGACCCGCACGAGGTGCGGATCGTCGGAGTTCGAGGCGTCGTGGGTCACCGTGTCGGGTGCAGTCACAGCGTCTACGCTATCCGCCGTGCCGGGTGGCCCTCTGGAAGGTGCTGCACAACGGATGCGGCGATTCGTAGGACGGTCTCCACAGACTCCTCCTCACCGATCGACACCCGCAGGCCGTCGCCGGGGAAGGCACGCACGATGATTCCGGCGGCTTCGAACGCCTCCGCCGCCTCCGCCGAATCGACTCCCGTCGCCAGCCACACGAAGTTGCCCTGCGCGTCGGGCACCTGCCAGCCCGCCTCCCGGAGCCCGTCGGCGATCCGGTCGCGGCGCACGGCGATCTGCCGCACACGCTCGCGCAGTTCGTCCTCGGCGTCGAGGCTGGCGAGGGCAGCGTTCTCGGCCTGCGCCGTCACCGACAGCGGGATCGCGGTCGCGCGCGCGGCGTCGAGCACCCGGCGGTGCCCGACCGCGTAGCCGATGCGGAGCCCCGCCAGGCCGTACGCCTTGGAGAACGTCCGGAGCGCGACGACGTTCGGGCGCACGACACCGAGCTCGCGGAGTCCGTCGACCGCATCCGGTGCCGTGACGAATTCGGCGTAGGCCTCGTCGAGGATCACAAGCACGTCGCTCGGCACCGCGTCGAGGAACGCGTCGAACTCGCTCTGCGTCACGACCGGGCCGGTCGGGTTGTTCGGGCTGCAGACGACCACCGCCTGGGTGCGGTCGGTGACGGACGCGGCCATCGCCGACAGATCGTGCCGTCCGTCGGAGGTGAGGGGAACCTCGACGCGGTCGGCGCCGGTCACGGTCACGAGGTTCGGGTACGCCTCGAACGAGCGCCAGGGGTACACGATCTGGTCGCCGGGTCCGGCGACCGAGAGCATGAGCTGCGACAGGATCGACACACTGCCCGCGGCGATGTGCACTTCATCGATCGTCACCCCGAACCGGGCGGCGAGGCGTTCGCGCAGGCGGGTGGCCGTCGCATCCGGATACCGGTTCACCGACACGGCCTGATGCATCGCGTCGATGACGCCGGGCAGCGGATCGAAGGGGTTCTCGTTGCTCGAGAGCTTGAAGGCGTCGGCGCCGGCCTGGCGTCCCTGGCGGTAAACCGGCAGGGCGGCGATCTCGGGGCGGACGCGGACGGGAATCGGATCGCTCACGACCCCGAGTCTAAGAGCGCACCCATTCCCGCGCGCTCATGCGCCCCGGTTGCCGGCTGAATGCGCCTGCGGGGGACGGATGCGGCGTGCCACACTGACCGCATGGGCTTCCTCATCCGCGTCGTCGTCAACGCGTTCTCGATCTGGGTCGTCACCCTCATCCCCGCGCTCGGAGTCAGCGTCATCGCCTTCGCCCCCGGCGAGACGCTGCAGCTCGTGATCTCCCTGCTCGTGATCGCTGCGATCTTCGCGCTCGTGAACACCATCGTCGGCACGGTCGTGAAGGTGCTCACCTTCCCGCTCTACGTGCTGACCCTCGGTCTGTTCTCGCTGGTCGTCAACGGGTTCCTGCTGTGGCTGACGAGCTGGATCACCGAGTTCTGGGCGTGGGGCCTGCGCGTCGAGAGCTTCTGGTGGGGTGTGATCGCCGCGCTGCTGATCAGCCTCATGAACTGGATCTTCGGCGTCATCCTGCGCCCCAAGCGTCGCGAGGACTGACGCTCACGGCCGGTTCCGGGTGCTCGATTGCGGGTAGAACGATCCGCGGTCGGTGTCGCGTTCGGCGCCGTACTCCCGCACCTCGACGAGTTCGGCGTCCGCCAGTTCGCTGAGCCGGTCGTGCAGGGCGATCACCCGGGGATCACCGGATGCATCCGCCGCCTCGGCCGTCTGCACGTACGTCTCCAGGTGGTGCGCAGGAAGGGTGAGATCGTGCAGGCCGCCCGCCTCATCCACCGTGCGCTCGACCAGGAAGCTCTGCTCCGCCCCGACGCGATCGGGGTGCCCGACCGCGAGCGACGCGACCGGATCGTCGGTATGCCGCACCTGCACGCTGAGGGTGTCGGCGCCCACATCGACCGAGGTCGGCGAGCCGAACGTGCCCACCACCTGCATGTCGTACACACCCGTCTGCGCGAGTTGGCCGACGCTCATGCCGCCCTGCGAGTGCCCCCATCCGAGCACCTCGTCGCCGGGTTCCGCCCCCGCCTCGACGAGCGCGGCCTCGACCGTGGCGAGAGCGTCGGAGCGATGCCCGGTGAAGGACTGCACGTTCGAGGTCATGTCCCACGGGTCGGCGCCGCTCATCGAGCGCGTGCCGGTGACGTACACCGCGAAGGTGCGGCCGCCGCCCGCACGCACGTACTGCTCGATCCGCACCCGGGCGTCTCCGGATGCGGGGATCCGCGCCGCCGCATCGGCCAGCGTCCGTGGGGCCGTCGCGTTCTGCGACACCGGCAGGGGCACGAGGTTCGCCGCCGTTCCGCCGGGAGCGACCCTCGTGCCCGCCGCGACCGTTCCCTGGCCGCTCGAGCGCACCTGGGCGAGCGCCATCCCGACCAGGCTGACCACCGGCACGCCCACGACCCACAGGGGCAACCCGCCCCAGAACGCGTCGAGAACAGGGCCTTCTCCGGCGGCTCGCGCGTCGGCGAGCGCGGCGTCGGCCGTGGCGACCGCATCCGGATGCTGCGCCTCGAACGTGTCGATGGCGCGCTGCGCATCGACGGCGCCGGCCTCATCCCCGGCAGCGATCGCCACGTCGTACGCGACGCGCAGCTCGACCAGGGTGTAGGTCGCGGATGCGGCGCGGAGTGCGCCGGCGAGCTCGTCGGCGCGACCACCGGTCTCCGACAGCCGTGACGCCACGAGCGCCGGACTGGTCGGGATCCCGAGGAACAGCGCCGGGATCCGGTGCTCGCAGAGCACGAACTGGGTCGCCGCGTTATGCAACTCGTCGGCGGCCGACGCGAGCACGGCGGCGGCCGCATCCAAGGCCGCCGTGTCGACCGCGATGCCCCCGCCCGACGAGATCGTGATCGCATCGCCCATCAGCCCGGCCAACCGCGCTGCACGAGGCGGGTATTCGCCGCCTCGAGCTGCTGATCGAAGGCCTCGATGGCCTCCTCCCGCAGCGCGAGGTCGCGTAACCACGCGTCGAGGTCGTGTTCGAACGCGACCATCGCCGGAGACGCCCACTTCGTCGCCGCCGCGAGCCCGGTGGTCAGCGTGCGCGCCGCCACGAGGTGGTGACGCGCGACCGCGACATAACCGCGGGCAGCGGCGACGTCCGCGATGAAGTTCGCCGTCGTGGTCGGATCGGGTACCCAGGACATGAGTCGAGCGTGCCTGCGCTGCGCGTCCGGCGGGGGCGTCCGCATCCGACTTCGGGATCGATCCGGCGTGCGACCGTGCTGTGCAGGAGGAGTGGGGACCAGAATGGAAGCATGACCGAACCCGCGCCCTTCCGCGTCGTGTTCGTGTGCACGGGCAACATCTGTCGCTCACCGATGGCCGAGGTGGTCTTCCGATGGTTCGCCGATTCGGTGGGCCTCGGCGACCGCGTGGTCTCCACGAGCGCCGGCACCGGCGATTGGCACGTGGGCGAACCGGCGGATCCTCGCACCACGGCGGCACTCGAACGCCACGGGTACGACGGCACGCGGCACCGCGCGAAGCAGTTCAGCTACGCCGACTTCGACCGGAACGACCTCGTCGTCGCGCTCGATCGCTCCCACGAACGCAACCTGCGGGCGTGGGCGCGGTCCGAAGCCGACGGCGACAAGGTGGCGCTGCTGCTGTCGTTCGACTCATCCGTCGACGAGGTGCAGGACGTTCCCGACCCGTACTACGCGGGCGACGAGGCGTTCGATGAGGTCCTCGGTATGATCGAGAACGCGTGCCGGGCGCTCTTCCGGCAACTCGAACCCGCCATTCGCTCCGCCGGGTAGGCCGCGAAGCGGGCGCCGCATCCGACCGACGGAGTACCGTGTCGTCTTTCCCCGTTCAGCCGCTCAGCCCGCTCGATGGCCGGTACCGCTCCGCGGTCTCCGCTCTCGGCGATTTTCTCTCGGAGGCGGGGCTCAACCGGGCACGCGTCGAGGTCGAAGTCGAGTGGCTCATCGCCCTCACCGACCGTGAACTGTTCGAAACGCAGCCGCTGACGCACGACGAGAAGCAGAACCTGCGTCAGCTCTACCGCGACTTCGGCCAGGACGAGATCGACTGGCTCGCCGAGCGCGAGGCCGTGACGCGTCACGACGTGAAGGCCGTGGAGTATCTCGTCCGCGACCGGCTCGACGCCCTGGGCCTCACCCGCATCGCCGAGCTGACGCACTTCGCGTGCACGAGCGAAGACATCAACTCCACCGCGTACGCCCTGACGGTGCAGCGCGCGGTGACCCGGGTGTGGCTGCCGAAGCTGCAGGAGGTCACGGCGCGCCTCGACGGCGTCGCCCACGAGCTGAAGGATGCGGCGATGCTGGCCCGCACGCACGGCCAGCCCGCGACCCCGACCACCATGGGCAAGGAGCTCGCCGTCTTCGTGTGGCGCCTGCAGCGCGTGCTCGCGCAGCTCGAGTCGTCGGAGTATCTCGCGAAGTTCTCGGGGGCCACGGGCACCTGGTCGGCGCACCTGGCCGCGGAACCGGATGCGGACTGGGTCGAGATCTCGCGCACCTTCATCGAAGGACTCGGCCTCGGTTTCAACGAGCTGACCACGCAGATCGAGTCGCACGACTGGCAGGTCGAGTTGTACGACCGCGCGCGGCACGCCGGCGGCATCCTGCACAACCTCGCCACCGACATCTGGACGTACATCTCGCTCGGGTACTTCTCGCAGATCCCGGTCGCGGGGGCGACGGGGTCGTCGACGATGCCGCACAAGATCAACCCCATCCGGTTCGAGAACGCCGAGGCGAACCTGGAGCTCGCGGGCGGCCTGTTCGCCACGCTCGGCTCGACGCTGGTCACCTCGCGGATGCAGCGGGACCTGACCGACTCGACGACGCAGCGCAACATCGGCGTCGCGTTCGGTCACTCGCTGCTCGCGCTCGACAACCTGCTGCGCGGCCTCGGCGAGATCTCGCTCGCTCGCGACGTGCTGCTGGCCGACCTCGACGTGAACTGGGAGGTGCTCGCCGAGGCCATCCAGACCGTCGTGCGCGCCGAGGTCGTCGCCGGTCGGTCGCAGATCACCGATCCGTACGCGCTCCTCAAAGAGCTGACGCGCGGCCGACGGGTGGGCGCCGCGGAGCTCGCGGAGTTCGTTCGCGGCCTCGACATCGGCGACGCCGCGAAGGAGCGCCTGCTCGCCCTGACCCCCGCCACCTACGTCGGCCTCGCCGAGGCCCTGGTCACCCCCCGCGACTGATCCCGCGCGCTCGCGGTGAGCCCCCCTCATCGGGGCGCTCTGACCGCGAGACTGCAGTGGCGCGGCGAGACGTCTGCGCAGAGCCGCTGTCTCGCCGCCCGACTGCAGTCTCGCGGGGTTCGGGGGTGCCCGGTCGGGCGCGCGGGGGCGCCGGTCAGCGGGGGAAGCGCTCGGCGTGCGCGACGGCCTGGGCGAGGGCGGATGCGGGCGGATGCGGCGCCCCGGGGAACGGCGTCACCACGGCCTCACCGTCGATGAGCTTCCAGGAGCCGACCGCCCGACCCCGCAGCATGACCGTCGGCACAGCGATGCCGTTCGATGACATCAGGAGCGAGGTGTGCGCCGCATCCGCCGACAGGCTGCGGTCACGGTAGCCGAGCAGCAGTTCGTCGAACGCCGGAAGAAGAAGCACGTCGGGCGGCTCCGGGAGCTCCGCATCGAGGGCGTGGGGCGCGACCCACCACGGCGCGCCGTCCACCTCCACGACCGCCGCACGACCGCACTCCGCGGCGCGAGCGAAGGCCCGGCGGGCGTCGCCGAGCGTGAGCTTCGTCCACCACGCGAGGTCGGCGGGCGTGGCCGGGCCGTGGCCTGCCAGGTACCGGGCGGCGAGCTCGATGAGCGCGTCGTCGCCCTCCAACTGCCGCGGGCGCGTGATCCACTCGTCGGCGAGAACCAGCGCCGCATCCCTCGCCCCGAGGGGCGGCCCGAACACGAGCGTGCCGGTTTGGCAGAGCCACCACACCGCGTGGTACGACCAGCCGGGCCGCATCTCGATGCCCTCCTCGACGAAGGCGGCGAACAGCTCGGCGCGGGGCAGCTGCGTGCCGCCCGACAGCCGCTCGATCGCGATCCGGCGCATCCGCTCGAGGATGTCGAGCGGAAAACCCAGCTGCTCGCGGCGCCGCGCCGCATCCGCGAGCAGCCGCGGCGTGAGCAGCTGCTGCATCCATCCGATGTCTTCGGCGGGCACCAGGTGCACGGTGGCGCGCATGGGCCACGAACGCACGACCTCACCTCGGCGCTGCGCCGCGCGAACGTCGGCGACGCTCGCCCCCGGCGCACGGACCCCGAGCGCCCACGACGCGGCGACCGGATCCTGGCCCTGCACCGCGAGCATGTGCCGCGCCACCCCGGCGATGTCGGGTGGTGTTCCGGATGCCTCCGGAGCGGATGCGGCGAGCAACTGCGACGCCATCCGCATCCGCAGCAGGTCGTCCCGAGACGCCGGTGCGTTCATCGTCACCCTCCGCTCGCTGCGCGCCGTCTCCCCGCGCGCCCCTCGATCCTCCCACCCCGCCCCGCCGGTTCCCCTCCCGCCCCCCTCCCGACCGCGAGACGGGATCTTCGCGCCGAGACAGTGGGGTTACCCCTACGTCTCGGCGCCCAGATCCCGTCTCGCGGAAACGCGGCGCCGGGCGCCCGCGGTAGGTCAATCCGGAGGAAGGGTCAAGAGGGGCCCCGGGAAGAGACCGCTGGGTAGCGTGCGACGCATGGCTGACAACATGTACACCGCACAGGACCCCACCACCCAGTACCCGCGTCCGCCGTTCCCGCCGCAGCAGCAGGACGGACCCGGCGACATCCACAAGATGGACCCCGCCCCCGACCACGGCGAGCAGAGCTACGTCGGCAACAACCGTCTGCCGGGACGGAAGGCCCTCATCACCGGCGCCGACTCCGGCATCGGTCGCGCCGTCGCGATCGCCTATGCGCGCGAGGGCGCCGACGTCGCACTCAGCTACCTTCCGGAGGAGCAGGCGCAGGCCGAGGAGGTCGCCGAGCTCGTGCGCGCGGCCGGCCGTACCGCGGTGCTGCTGCCCGGCGACATCCAGAACGAGGCGATGAACCAGGAGCTCGTGGAGAAGACGGTCGCCGAGCTCGGCGGCCTCGACATCCTGGTGATCAACGCGGGCACGATGCCGACCGTCGACAGCATCGACGACTTCCGGACCGAGACGCTCGACCATGTACTCAAGGCCAACATCTACCCGCTCTTCTGGTTGACCAAGGCAGCCTCGCCGCACCTGAAGCCCGGCGCGTCGATCATCACGACCTCGAGCGTGCAGGGATTCCAGCCCTCGCCGTCGCTCGCCGAGTACGCCGTCTCGAAGGCCGGTATCGCCAACTGGACGCGCGCGATGTCGCAGCAGCTCATCGAGCGCGGCATCCGCGTGAACGGCGTCGCGCCCGGACCCATCTGGACCCCGCTGCAGCCGGCGTTCGTGCCGAACGAGAAGATCGAGGAGTTCGGTTCGCAGACGCCGATCGGCCGCGCCGGTCAGCCCGCCGAACTCGCCCCACCGTTCGTCTTCCTCGCCTCGCAGGAGTCGAGCTACGTCGTGGGCGAGACCATCGCCGTGACCGGCGGGATGCCGGTGCACTGAGCACCCTTCTCATCACGGAGTGCCCCGGTCTCGGCCGGGGCACTTCGCCTGTCCGGCAGCTGCCGGAGCGCAAGAGGCCGCATCCGGATGCCGACCGGCCGCCGTCTAGGGTGGTGACGCAGAGGAGACCAATATGACAGGACAGAACCCGTACCCCGTGGCGCGCCGCCAGTCCGGCGACGCCTTCCCCGGCTGGACGTGGGGACTGCTCCTCGTGCCCGCCGCGATCGGGCTCACGGCTCTTGGCGTGTTCTTCCTCACATCGCTCGGCACCGGGATGGGCATCCTGATCGGCGTGGCGTTGATCGGATGGGCGGCATCGCTGGCAATGCCGTTCTTCGTCATCGCTTGGTATGCCGCGCAGGCCGCCTGGAAAGTTCCGCGTGAACGGCAGGGACGCACCTTTACGGCGCCCTCGGACAACCTGCGCCGTATCGCGTTCCAGATGCGTTGGAGCATCGGCGCCCGCGGATTCATGTTCTCCCCCGCCGGCTACGGCGGCCCCGACCTGCCGATGCTCGTCGCGGGATACGTCGTGCACTTCATCGGGATCGGGGTCCTCATCCTCGCGGGCGTCATCGCCGCGCTCGTCGGACTCGCGTCACGCTGAGAGCGGAGCCCGCCCCGCCATCGGGGAGCACGCGATTCCGGATGCCGATACATCGGCGACCCGCAGATTGCGTCAGGCGGTCGGCGGAGACTCGGAGTCGGATGCGTCGGGCTCGCCCGAGGCGGCAGCATCCGGCTTCTTCGGCAACAGCACGGGGCCATCGATGCCCTTGGTCATCTGCACGGGGTCGACCGCGAGCACCAGCAGGGCGATGACGACGAGCGTCACGATGAAGGTGATGCCGGCGACGATGCCGCCGACGACCAGCGCGTGCCCGGACTGACCCGGAGCGCGGTTCTGGAAGAAGCCCATCGAGATGAGGGTCACGATGCCGGCGAAAGCGGCGGCGACGAACGCCAGGCCGAGCAGCTGCACCGGCTTCATCAGGTCACGTCGGGTCGGCTTGTCGGTCATGAGGCAACCTCCGTTACCGATGTCTCACGGCGGGGCGAGAACGCCGCGATCGCGAGGTAGACGCCGACGATAGCGGCGTAGGCGCCGAACAGACCGACGCCGATCGTGATGCCGGTCAGCGTGAACGACTGCGCGGCCTCATCGATGTAGTAGTCCAGCGCATACTGCGTCGGCACGAGGAGGAGCCCGAGACCGAGGAGCACGCCCACGACACCGACCGTCAGCTCGTCATTCGCCTGCGAGCGCAGCGCTGACCCGCGGGCCGAGCCGCGCCGGGCGCGGAAGCCGGCGATCCCCTCGACGAGTCCGGTGAGGAGCGCCCACGAGACGACCACTCCGAAGAACACCTCGGTGGTGCGGAACGCGGGGATCCCCGACGCCATCCCGGCGAGCGCCGTCAGCACGCCGAGCGTGAGCACCAGCGCACGCTGCCCCGCGGGAAAGACGAGCCACGCCGAGATCAGCAGCACGAGCGCGGTCGCGATCGCGAATCCGCTGAACACCGACAGACCGACGGATGCGGAATGGTCGGGCGAGAACGTGATCATCACGGCCGCGACCACCGCGAAGAGCGCGCGCGCCAGTTGCACGTGGCGCGGCTGGAATGCGCGCTCTGGGGTGCGGTCGGGCATGGCGGAACTCGTCGGGGTCTGCGAAACGGGAGGGAAGATGGCTCCAGTCTAAGTCGTGCAACCTCCGCCGATGCCGGACGCGACCTCAGGCCCGGTCGTGGAAGATGCGCACGATCCACCAGCTCCGGAGCGACGACGGGTCGGCGACGCCGTCGCCCGCATCCGACGCTCAGTAGGCTGACACCGTGACCGAGCCCGCCATCCGACAGCGCGACGCGGAACGCACCCGCGCAGAGCTGCTCGACGTCGCGACCCGCACCTTCGCCGAGTCGGGCTTCTCCGGCACCCGGGTCGACGAGATCGCCGCCCGGACGCGAACGACGAAGCGGATGATCTACTACTACTTCGGGGGCAAAGAGGGGCTGTATCTCGCCGTCCTGGAGCGGGCCTACCGCGGCATTCGCGAGGCCGAGCAGTCGCTGCACGTCGGCGACCTGCCGCCGATCGAAGCCCTCCGCCGGATCGCTGAACTCACGTACGACCACCATCTCGCGCACACCGACTTCATCCGGCTCGTGTCGATCGAGAACATCCACCGCGGCGACTTCATCCACAAACTCGAGTCGCTGCGCACCCTCAACGCACCCGCGCTCGGTGTGCTCGATGTGGCGCTCACCCGGGGTCGCGAAGACGGCGTCTTCCGAGACGACGTGGACGCGCTCGACGTGCACCTGGTGATCAGCTCGTACTGCTTCTTCCAGGTCGCCAACCAGTACACCTTCGGGTACCTGTTCGACCGCGACCTGCTCGACCCGTCGCGCCGCGACCACCTGCGCGCCATGATCGGCGACGTCGTCGTGGCGTGGATGACGTCGGAATCGGTGCGCCCGTGAGCGTCGACGCGAACGTGCCCGCGGAGCGCCGCATCCGCGTTTCCGCCGCCGTCATCACCGACGACAGCGGCCGTCTTCTGCTGGTGCGCAAGCGCGGCACCACAGCGTTCATGCAGCCGGGTGGCAAGCCCGACCCGGGCGAGACCGCGGCGCAGACCCTCGTCCGCGAACTCGACGAGGAGATCGGCATCCGTCCGCCCGCGTCGGCGATCACCTCGCTCGGCACGTTCACGGCGCCCGCAGCGAACGAACCCGGGCACCTCGTCGTCGCGGACGTCTTCCGGGTCGAGATCGGCGCCGCGGTTCCGGTGATCGCGGCCGAGATCGCCGAGTCGCGCTGGGTCACACGGGCGGATGCCGACGAGATCGAGATCGCCCCGCTCGCCCTCGCCTACTTCCTTCCCGAGGTCACCACGCGCCCGGCTGGTAGTCCTTGAGGAAGACCCCGAAGAGGTCTTCGCCGGCCTCGCCGCGCACGATCGGGTCGTAGACACGGGCCGCGCCGTCGACGAGATCGAGCGGAGCGTGGAAGCCCTCTTCGGCGAGACGCACCTTCGTGAAGTGCGGGCGTTCGTCGGTGATCCACCCCGTGTCGACGGCGGTCATCAGGATGCCGTCGGACTCGAACATCTCGCGAGCGCTCGTGCGGGTGAGCATGTTGAGCGCCGCTTTGGCCATGTTCGTGTGCGGGTGGCCGGGGCCCTTGTAGCCGCGCCCGAACACGCCTTCCATCGCCGACACGTTCACGACGTACGTGCGGCGTGCCGGCGAGGCGGCCATCGAGGCACGGAGTCCGCGGATGAGGAGGAACGGGGCCGTCGTGTTCGCCAGCTGCACCTCCAGCATCTCCAGCGGGTCGACCTGGTCGACATGCTGGGTCCAGCTGTTGATGTGGTCCTCGTCGGGCACGAGCCCACCCGCGTCGATCGCGGTTCCCGCGGCGAGTCGCTCGAGGGATGACGAACCGGCCGTCATCGCTTCAGCGGTGAGTTCGTCGGCCGTCCGCGCGGCGGAGGCGAGAATCGGGTGGGCGGAGACGGACTGCGCGAGCGCCAGCGGGTGCGCGTCGTTCGTGTGCCCGAAGGTGAGCAGCTCCGGCAGCGGTCCGTCCGGAAGCGGCGCGAGCTCCGCGTCGACGAGCGGCTTGTACGCCCCCTGGGATCGACGGACGGTCTGCGCCGCGTTGTTGATCAGGATGTCGAGGGGCCCGGCGGCGGCGACCGACTCGGCGAGCGCGATGACCTGGGCCGGGTCGCGCAGGTCGATGCCGACGACCTTCAGCCGGTGCAGCCAGTCCGCCGAGTCTGGGAGCGCGGCGAACCGACGGACCGCGTCACGGGGGAAGCGCGTCGTGATGGTCGTGTGGGCCCCGTCGCGCAGCAGCCGCAGCGCGATGTACATGCCGATCTTCGCGCGGCCACCGGTGAGAAGTGCGCGGCGTCCGGTGAGGTCGGTGCGTGCATCGCGCTTCTCGTGACTCATCGCGGCGCAGTCCGGGCAGAGCTGGTGATAGAACGCATCCACCGTCGTGTACGGCTTCTTGCAGATGTAACAGGCCCGCGGCTTGAGCAGCTCGCCGGCGGTCGGCGCGGCGATCCGCACCGCGAGCGGGATGCCGCGCGTCTCATCGTCGATGCGGTCGGAGGCCCCGGTGGCGGTCGCGGCGACGACGGCCCGATCCGCCTCGGCGATACGATCGCGCTTGTCGCGGCGGCCCTGCAGCTTGACCGCTTTGTACAGCTTGCCGGTCGCGTGCCGCAGCGTCACGTAGTCGGGGTCGTCCTTCTCGAGCGCCTCGGCGGCGGCCAGCACGCGAAGGGCGGTGGCGAGGTCGTCGGGGTCGATCGACGGCCCGTCGGTGGCAGCGGGATCGGAGGAGGGCACACGAGAGTTTATCCGCGCATCGCGGGATCATCCTCCGGGCGGATGCGGGTAGTCGCTTGCAGGCACCGACTTCGATACCCTGCCCCCATCGACGCGAATCCGACACTCTTCGTGGGCCGGTCCGATGACCTCGAGACTCTCGGCACACTCCTCCGTGCTGCCCAAAGCGGGAATGCGTCCGCTCTCGTCATCGTAGGCAACCCGGGGATCGGCAAGACAGCACTTCTCGATGAATTTCTCACGCGGCGCGAGACACGCGACTCGAGAGTCCTTCGGCTGACCGGCTTCTCCACCGAAGCAGACCTCCCTTACGCCGCCATCGATCTTCTCCTCCGTGATCTGCAGAACGATCTCTCGACTCTTCCTCTCGACCTGCGACACGCACTCGAGGTGGCCACAGGACGCGCGGGCGGCCCGCCACCAGACCGATATCAGGTCGGCGCCGCAGTTCTCACGCTCCTCGCGTCGGCGCCCCGTCCGGTGGTGTGCGTTGTCGACGATGCTCACCTGCTTGACCCGGCGTCGCTCGCCGCCCTCGCGTTCGTCGCGCGTCGTCTCACTGCGGAATCCGCATTCATTGTGTTCGCATCGCGTCCGACTCCGACGACCCTGGAGATGCTCGCCGGAATCGCGGTGCACCGTTTGGATGGGTTGGATGCGCTATCGGCCGTCGCACTCCTGAACGCTCGTTCTCCGCGGCAGTTCGATCCCCACCTCGCAGTGAGGGTCGCCGCGCAATTGGATGGCCACCCCCTCGCGATTACCGACCTCGCGTCGCACGCGGATGCGGAGCGGCTCGCGCTTCGCGCCCTGTCGCTGGAGCCACTTCCGCCCGGCGCACTCCTCGAGGACTTCTACCTCCAGCAAGTCCGAGAGCTTCCTGCGAGCGCCGTCGCCTTCGCCCTGCTCGCCGCCGCCGATACGACCGGTGCCGCGGACGTCGTTCGGCAGGCGGCGGACGAGCGGAGACTCCCTCCCGACGCATCGACCCCGCTCGAGAACGCGAAGCTGCTCGAAGTCGGAGTGCGACTGCGGTTCCGCCACCAGCTGATCCGCTCTGCCGTGTACAACGGCGCCTCGTCGGCCGATCGGCGCAAGGCACATATCGCTCTCGAGGGGGCATCCCACGCCCAGGGCTTCGTCACGGCTGCGGCCATGCATGCCTCGGCGGTCGCCGTCGCGCCAGACATCCCACTGGCCGCACGGCTGGCCGCGCTCGCAGATGCCGCCGGCGGGCGGGGAGCCCTCCTTGCTCAGGCGGGACTTCTGGCACGCTCCGCAGAGCTGACGCCCGTCGGTGTCTCACATGACGAGCATCAAATCGCCGCAGTGGAAGCCGCCCTCGGCGCAGGAGCCGCGCTGCTCGCGCGCGAGATGTTGGACGCCCTCGACTTCGAAGCCCTGACCCCGGAGCACCGGGGTCGCGCGCTTTCCGCGCGCGCATTCGTCGCGCTGTTCATTGCAGATGCCGATAGCGTTCCGCTCGTCGCCTCGATGTTCGCGCGCGCTGCCGACGCGTTTCGTCCGGTCTCTGCCGTCGCCGAGCAGCACGCCCTGATCAACGCGTACTCGTACGTGTGGACGACAGAACGACGTACCACCGGCATCGAGCTCACAGATTTCGGCGAGCGATTGCAGACGGGAGCCGACTCAGCGCCTGGACCGCACGCCGAGATCCTTCGCGGGCTCGCGGCCCACATCTTCGGTCCGATTCCGGACTCTCTGCCGCCGATGCGCGAGACTATGCGCGTCATCGATGAGCTCGATGACGACGCGTTCTTCGAGGTGGGCGCCAGCGCCGTGCCCCTCGGAATGGCTCTCGCCGACCCGCACGCCGCGCTCGATGTCACCCGCCGCCTGGTCGACATCGCGCGTGCGCGCGGAGCATTGCAAGCGTTGGATTCTTCGCTGTGGATGCAATCCACGATCCATGTCCAACTCCTCGACATCGCCGCAGCCGGACACGCTCTCGAGAACATCCGTGAGCTCCGGCGAGCGATCGGCTATCCCGCAGAGCACGTGGTCAACGCGGCGCACCTGGCGCTCGCGGGCGCCCCGCGCGGGGCGGTCGATACCGCCGGAGACGCAGCGCGCGACAGCGGTTTTACCGGAGCGTGGACGGTGGCGCAGCGCGGTCTCGGGTGCCGCCTCGTCGCCGAAGGCGAGTACCGAGAGGCCTACCTTCTGCTGCGCCCTCTGGTGGAGAACGGCTTTCTCCATGTGGCCCATCTGTCGCTGGCCGATTACGCCGAAGCATCCGGGCGAAGCGGGTACCTGGGCGACGCGCGGGCGGCGACCGCATCGCTTGAGGGACTTGCGACGGCGACACCCACCCCGTGGATGCGCGGGCTCGCACATCGCTCCCGGGCACTGCTCGCGAGTACCGCTTCCGCCGAAGGAGAGTTTCTCGCCGCGATCCAGCAATTCGAGCAGATCCCTGCGCCGGGCGACCTCGCTCGGACGCACCTGCTCTACGGCGAGTGGCTGCGTCGTCAGCGACGGCGACGGGACGCACGGGTGCATCTGGCCCGAGCGGTGCGTTCCTTCGACGCGCTCGGTGTCGTGCCGTTCGCGACCCGCGCCCGGCACGAGTTCGCCGCGACCGGCGATGTTGCGCCGCCACCCGCATCCGAGAGCGATCTCAGTCCTCAGGAGTCGTTGATCGCGACCCTTGCTGCGGAGGGGCGCAGCAACCCGGAGATCGCCGCCGCACTTTTCATCTCCCCCCATACGGTGGACTATCACCTCCGCAAAATATTCCGAAAGCTCGGCATCACCTCTCGCCGACAGCTCACGGACGCGCGCCGCACCTGACCCGTCAGCACTACGTACTCCACGGGGTGCGCGCATTCAAGATCGAGGCGAAGGTGGAGTCAATCCCGGCCCGCGCGACGACGGGCTGTCAGACCGATATCTGAAAGGCAACGACCATGAGCTCCGACACGCCAGACACGATCGTCCTCATTCACGGCCTCTGGGTTACTCCGCGTAGTTGGGCGGAGTGGAAGGCGAGATACGAAGCGCAGGGCTACACCGTGATCACGCCTGCGTACCCGGGATTCGAGATCGAGGTCGAAGCTCTGCGCGAGAGCCCGGACCTCATTGCGAATCTCACCGTCCCGGAGACTCTCACGCATCTGACGGGCGTCATCGAAGCGTTGCCGAAGCCGCCCATCCTCATGGGCCACTCCTTCGGCGGCCTCCTTACCCAGCTCCTGCTCGCCCGCGGACTCGGTGCGGCCGGTGCCGTGATCGACTCCGCCCCCACCGAGGGCGTCCGCGTGACGCCGCTGTCGCAGGCACGATCTCTCTTTCCGGCGCTGAAGAACCCGGCGAACCTGCACAAGGCGGTGGGCTTCACCAAGGACGAGTGGCACTACGCCTTCACGAACACGCTCAGCCGGGAGGAGTCTGACGCGGTCCACGACCGCTTCGCCATCCCCGCGCCGGGCAACTGGATCTGGGCGTACGGTCTGCTCGCGAACTATCAGCCCGGCCACCAGGCCACCTGGGTCGACTACTCGATCGATCGGGCTCCGCTTCTTTTCATCGGCGGAAGCGAAGACCACATCATGCCGCCGGCCGTCAACAAGTCGAATGCGAAGCACTGGTCCAAGTCGCCCGCCGTCACGGAGTACTACGAGTTCGCGGGGCGGGGCCACTGGACCTGCGCCGAGCCCGGCTGGGAAGTGGTCGCAGACTACGCGCTGGCTTGGACGGTCGCGAACGCCCGCTCGGTTGCCGCGACAACGACGCTCTGATCGCACCGCCGGAGGAGGTCGGGACCATCGGCGCGGGGCGGTCAGCTCCGCCGTCGGATGCGGATGGGACCCTTCGCGCTGGCCTGTTCGACCACCTCGCCGCCCTGGGTGATCTCGACCTCCCCGGCGTCGGTCAGGCGACGGGCGGCCTCGCGCACGGGGTCCATGAGCTCTCGCCACCGCTCGTCGCCGAGGCTTCGCGCCACATCCGAGGGGCAGATCGTCGCACCGGCCGCCCGCAGGCTCAGGAGTCGCCGGATCTCGTCCTCGAGTGCGCGGTCCGTGGGCGTGGTTCCCGTCTGCGCCCGCCGAGTGGATGGGGCGAGATCACCGGCCGTCACGGGAGGAACCGCACCGTCGTATCCGGCGGAGCCAGCTCACGCACCGCCTCGACCGCGGCGCTCGACGCATCCCCGACACCCACGAGATAGCGGCGACCGTCCGTCGTCGTGATGCGAACGGCCGTCGTCTCCCCGGCGCTCAGCAGGATTCCGTGTCGCTTCTGGCTGCCCTTGATGCCCCACCCTCCGAAGTCCTCGAACGGGCGCACCTCTTCGACATCGATGGCGGCGATGTGGGTCCATCGCAGCGTCTTTCCCCAGAACGGCACGAGCGAGAACGCAACGCCGGCCTGACCCGCGCGCAGCCGGACACCCGAGAAGAAGGTCACGACGATGAGCATGGCGATGGCGACGAGCACGACGACAGCCCCGGCGGGGGTACGCACGTTCAGGACGCCGACGAGCAGAAGTATCGCGGGACCGACGAAGAGCACGGCACGCAGAGGTGCGCTGAAGCGTCGATGGGCAATCGTCTCCATAGGAACAGCCTTTCAACGAAAGGCGGATTTGTCAGGGGCGTATCCCGGGAAGTGCGGGCGCACCTGACCGACACGCACCGGCCACGGCCCGGCGAGGACGTGGCTCGTCCGGCATTCAGCGATCGGAGGCGGGGGTGCGCCCGAACCGGGCGCGATAGGCACGGTGGAATGTGCCGACATCCGCGAAACCGCACTCCGCCGCGACAGACCGGATCGACCGGCCGCGATCGTCGGGCCCACGCAGGGCTTCGCGGGCCCGATCGAGGCGAATGCCGCGGAGCCACGTCGAGAAGGTCTCGCCCTCGGCGGCGAACTCGGTCTGGACCGTGCGGGTCGAGCATCCGAACGCCCGGGCCATCGCGGTCAGGTCGAGACGGGCGTCGCCGACCCGACTCAGGGCGTATGCGCGCATGGCATCGCGACGACCGGGGAGTGCGGGTTCCGCCGCGCAGGCCGCCTCGAGCATCTCGAGCACGCTGACTGCCATGACCTCGGCGACGCGCACCATGCCGTTGCGGGCCGCCGACGTGAGCAGCTCGACTTGCGCCGACACCTGCGCGCCGAGCGGAGTTCCGGCCAGACGGTCGTCCAAGAGGGCGATCATCGACCCTGCCCGCCGCGACAGCATCGCGCGCGGAATGCGCACCGACGCGAGCCGCAACGGTCGCCGCGGGTCGGCGATGACGGTGAACGGAGCATCGTTGTCGAGCACCAGCGCGCCGGCGCCCACGTGCCACGTGGCACCGCCCTGCGCGAGGCCCCATGCGCCGGAGCTCTGGTTCACGAACACCGCGTCATCGGACACCCGGCGCAGCGACGCCCGGTCGCGACTCGCCGACACCCCGGGGGTGCTGATGAGTCCGAGCGAGAAGGGCCCGATGTCGTAGAGCGAGAAGTCCGCAGCGAAGGATGCCGACCGCTGCGGCCGGATGCCGACGTAGACATCGGCGACCGCATCGCAGAAGTAGTCGAAGTCCCGGCCGGGAGGGAGCCCCCGGGTGGTGCCGACCACCCGGGGGCCGATCGCCGCTTCGCGCATCGCCATCGATTCTCGCCTCCTGCCACATCGCCGTGACACCGCCGCATCCTATTCTCGTCGCACCCGAACGAATTCCGACGGAAGAGGCGACGATGCCCGACAACCGACCCACCCTGCTCTTCGTCCACGGCGCCTGGCACGGCTCCTGGTGCTGGGACGAGGTGACGACTCTGCTCTCCGATCAGGGATGGCGCATCCGCCTCATCGACCTGCCGACGGTGCACGCCGCGGGCAAGGAGCTTCTGGGCATGCAGGACGACGCGGATGCGGTGGCCGCCGCGATCGACGAGATCGTCGGCCCGGTGACGGTCATCGCCCACTCGTACGGGGGCGTGCCGACGACGCAGGGGGCGACCGACCCGCGGGTGCGGCACATCGTCTACATCGCGGCCTTCGCGCTCGACGAGGGCGAGTCGCTTCTCGCCGCGGTGGGCGGAGAAGCTCCCGATTGGTGGCACGTGAACGGGCCGGTCGTGACCGCGGGCGACGACGACCAGCCGCCGCAGCACCTGTTCTACGGGGATGTCGACGCGGACGTCGCGGATGCCTCGGCCGCCCGGCTTCTTCCGCAGTCGGTCCGCGCGTTCACCGAACCGCTCACGCAGGTCGCATGGCGGGATCGGCCGACGACCTACATCCTCACCGAGCAGGACGCCATCTTCCCGATTCCCGCACAAGAGGCCCTGAGCGCCCGCGCCGGCTCCCGCGTCGCGCGCCTGAACGCGAGCCACTCCCCGTTCCTGTCGCAGCCCGACGCCGTCGCGGAGATTATCGCGGCGGCCGCATCCGGGGCCTGACGCTCAGGCGGGAAGGATCACCCGCACCTGCTCGGTGATCTGCGCGATGATCGATCGTCCGCCTGACGGTCACCCGGCGCGAGCGACCGTCCAGCCCGTGGTGATGAGAGCATCCAGGGGCAGGAGCCCTGCTCCTACCGCAACAGAGTCGCCGGCGAATCGAGTGCCCATGAGCCTGTACTGCGACGCCGGGCGGTGCAGCGCGTGCGCGGTGATTGCGGCGTCGATCTCCTCCGCGTAGGCAGCGAGTAGGCGTTCACCGACCCAGCCCCCGATCAACACGCGCTCGGGATTGTTGAGATTGACCATGCTGCCGAGCGCCGCCCCGAGCTCGTCGATCACCCGGATGATGAGGGCTCGTGCTGCAGGGTCTTCCTCAGCGGAATCGATGAGCGCGCCGAGTGCCGACCATCCAGAGCCCGGAACGTCGGCGCCGGTGTCCTTCCAGCGACGGAGGATCGCATCGGCGCCGAGGTAGGCCTCTACGCATCCGCGGTTTCCGCAGCGGCAGAGCGCGCCGCCCACCTGGAGGGTCGTATGTCCCCATTCGGTGGCGCTCGAACGGCTTCCCGTCGCGATCTCGCCGTTGATCACGAGCCCCATTCCTATGCCACGACCCATCTGGGCGACGATAGCGTGCTGGCTGTCCTTCGCGTTCCCGAACCAGAGCTCCGCTCGCGCCTGCAGGGTGGCGCCGTTTTCGGCGATCACGGGCACCGCATCCACCGCGCACAGTCGGGTCACCGCGACCGGTTCCCACCCAAGGCTCTGCGCGTAGACCGTCTGGATGCCGTCCGCATCCGTCTCCACGATGCCCGGCAGGCCGAGGCCCACGCCAACCAGGGTGCCCCAACGCGCCGGATGGCGGGATCGCAACGCGTCGAGCGCCGCCGCGATGTCTGCGGCGATGCGCGGCGCCGTCTCCGCTTCATGTCCGCCCCGGAACTCGCGATCGATTTGGTTCATCGAGAGGTCGAAGAGTTCCGCGGCCACACCGCGTTCCCCGACGTCGATGCCCACTATCACGGCGGCGTCGGTGCGCGGTCCCACTATCGTGATTGGTCGGCCGCCCCGAGACGACTTGCTTCCGCGCTCCTCCACGAGGCCGTCGTCGATGAGCTCGACGACGATATTCGCCGCGGATGCGGCCGAGAGGCCGATCTCCGCGACGATCTCGGCGCGCGTCGTTTCACCGCGCAGCAGGATGTGCTTCAACACCACTGCCCGGTTACGCTGCCGCAGGGACGTGACAGTTGATGCGTCCGAGGGTGCCATCACGGCCCGTTGCGGGAGGGGACCATTCATGATGAGACGACGATACGGGAGTGCGCCCGCGCGGTGCCCATCGACCGTCGTCACGCAGAGACCTTCACGCCGCGGAGCACGGCGGGACGGAGCGCACGGATCACGAGGTGCCCGTCGGCCCATCGGCCCACGAAGTCGTCCGGAGCGTCGCTGTCGAGCGTCCACTCCTCGGGCCTCTTCTCCAGCGCGAAGCGCACTTCGGCGTCGACCGCCATCTGCAACGGAAGCACCTCCTCGGCCGTGTAGGGCTCGCCCGCGGTGTGATGCCACATCGTCGGAGCGGCGATCCCGGCCAGCCCCCGGGGCGACGGCGGGTTCTGCGGATCATGGCCCCACGCAGGAAGAGAGAGGGGCGCGCGAGCGAACATCGCGTTGACGATATCGGACCGCACGTCGCACTGATCGACCGGAAGTGCCGCGAGGAACACCTCAAGGATCGCCCAGGCCTCATCCGGACCCGGAGTGGCGCCCGGGTCGGAGATGAGGTCCCAACCGGCCGGCCTCCGGATCGACAGCGGCGATGTGCGGGTGTCGAGCTTCTTCCACGGCCAGAAGTTCCAGCCGATCCCGTGCCGTTCGTAGAGCCGGTGCGCGGTGTAGATCCACTCCGGCGTGTTCTCGCCCCCTTCGCCCATGTAGATCGGAAGCCCGAGACGGTCGCGTGCGGCGAGATACTCGTCGATGCTCGACTCGTCCGGAGCACACCAGTAGCGGTGGAACTGCAGCATCGAGTTCGCATCCCAGACCTCCGTGAAGATCGACCAGTTGGTAGCCCAGTGGGCGCCCTCGTAGACGATGAGGTGATCGGGATCGATCTCCCGGATGGCGATGGTGAGCGCTCGATACAGCTCCGCGAGCTCGCCCGCGTAGGTGTATTGCCAGTCGTTGGGAAGCGGCTCGTTGAGCAGGTCGTACCCGAGGACCACGGTCTCGTGCCGATAGCGTCGTGCGAGCTCTTCCCACAGTCGGATCGTCAGCATCCGGTAGCGCTCCTCCATGAACAGCTCGGGCAGACCGCGCGGGGAGTCGTCGATGTTCGTGCCGGTCTGGCCGCCCGGAGCGCCATGCAGATCGAGCAGCACCCAGATACCGTGCGACCGGCACCATCCGATCAGATCGTCGATGCGCGCGAAACCCGCCTCGAGCATCCGACCGTCATCGTCGATGAGCGATCGGGAGTTTAACGGCAGCCGCACATGGTCGTAGCCGAGCTCGGCGATGCGGGCGATGTCGAGTTCCGTCAGAAAGGCCTCGCCGAACCGGCGCCAGAACTCTTCGGCTCGCTCCGCCCCGACCAGGCTCCGGATGCGGGCTTCGATCTGCCGGGGCGAGCTCATCTCGTCGCCGAACCTCCACATGTACCCCTCGGGCAGCAACCAGTTGCCGAGACCCATCCCCCGCAGCAGCAGCGGATGCCCCTGGCCGTCGACCAGCTGGGCGTCTCGGGCGTGCACGAATCCGTCGAACCGCGACGTTGTCATGGAGGTACCTGTCATTTCAGGCCGGACAGAGCGAAGCCCTGCACGACGAAGCGTTGGAAGATGACGAAGACGATCAGGATCGGGACGACCATGAGCGTTGCGGCCGCCATCTGCAGAGAAGGGTTCGTGGCGATCTGCTGGTTGAGCAGCGAGACGCCGACCGACAGTGTGTAGAGCCGCTCGTCGTTGGCGAGGATGAGTGGCCAGAGGAAGCTGTTCCACCCCGCGATGAAGGTCAGTACCACCTGAACGGCCAAGATCGGGCGGGACATCGGCAGGATGATCCGCCAGAAGATCCGCAGCTCCGAGGCCCCATCGATCCGCGCCGCCTCGATCAACTCGGTGGGGATGGTGACCATGAACTGCCGGAACAGGAACACGCTGAAGCCGGAGACGAGCGTCGGCAGCGCGATGCCGATCAGGGTGTTGGTGAGCTTGGCGCCGTTCAGGATGAGGTACGTCGGGATCATCGTGACCTGCACGGGGATCATCATCGTGATCAGCACGAGGAAGAACAGCGGTTCGCGGCCGCGGAAGCTGAATTTCGCGAACCCGTAGCCCGCCATGGCCATCAGGATGAGGCCGATCATGCTGATGGCGACGATCGCGATCGTGTTCACGAGATAGCGACCGAAGTCGAGCTCTTGGAAGAGCTGAACGAAGTACTCGAACGTCGGGCTCTCCGGCAGCACCGCCGGCGGGTAGGCCACGGACTCGCTCCGCGGCTTCACCGACGACGTGATCATCCAGATGAACGGGAAGGCGGTGATGAGCGCCCCGATACCGAGGATGATGCCGATGATGACCGTGGTCGCCCGGGCGGTGGATCGCCGTGCGCTCCGTGGTGCACGCGAGAGCGGAACGTCGAGGCTCGGGGCGAGCGTCTCTCGGAGGTCAGTAATCGTCATCGGATCTCCTGGTTCGCAGCTGGATAAGGGTGATCGCGGCGATGATCGCGAACAGGATCACGGAGCCCGCGCTGGCGTAACCGAACTGGCTGGCGGAGAAACCGGTCTGGTAGAGGAAGAGCGACACGCTCGTCGACTCCCCGAGCGGCCCGCCCTTGGTGAGCACGAAGGGCTCGTCGAAGAACTGCAGCCAGGCGATGATCGTCGTGATCGTGACGAAGAAGATCGCGAAGCGGAGGAGCGGGATGACGACCGAGACAGCCTTACGGAATTCGCTCGCACCGTCGAGGCTCGCCGCCTCCAGATACTCCTTCGGCACGCCCTGCAGTGCGGCGAGGAAGATGATCACGTTCAGCCCGGTGCCGCGCCAGACGGCGACGAGCACGAGCGACACCTTGACCATGACCGGGTCGCTCAGCCACTGCACCGGCGGCAGACCGACGAGCGACAGGATGTAGTTGAACAGCCCGAATTGCGTGTTGTAGAGGTAGCCCCAGACCAGCGAGATCGCGACGATCGCGGTGATCGCCGGCACGAAGTAGAACGTCCGCAGAGCCTTGAAGAACCAGTTGCCGGAGCGGTTGAGCAGGAGCGCGATGACCAGCGAGATGATCACGACGCACGGGACCCCGATGATCGCGAAGATCCCGGTGTTGGTCAGCGCCTGCCAGAAGTCGGGATCGGCGAAGAGCTTCGTGTAGTTGTCGAGACCGATGAACTCGATCACCGACCAGTTGCCGAGCCCCGCGAGGTTCATGTCGGTGAAGCTCACGAAGAGGGCGATCAGGATCGGCAGCACGCCGAAGGCGAGCAGCAGGATCATCGTCGGGGCGATGAAGAGGTAGGGCGCGGAGCGGGCTTTCATGGGGTCTCCCGGAGAGGCGGCGGGGTGGGGCCTCGAGTGCCCCACCCCGCCGGCAGCGTGCTCGGTCAGTCGATCGAGGTACCGCTGGTGGCGTCGAACAACGTCTGCAGCGCCGTCTTCGTGTCGGTTCCGGTGAGCACGATCGAGTTCAGCGCATCCAGGAGCGCCTTGCCCGTCTCCCCATCCCAGTTCGGAACGAGGGGGAGCAGCGCCGAGTCCTTCAGCTGCTCGGCGTACACCGCGACGAGCGGGTCGGCCGTGAGCGAGGCGTCTTCGAGCGCGGCCTTGACCGTCGGCAGCTGGCTGTCGATGCCGTACCAGGTCAGCTGCGTTTCCGGCTCCGACAGGAAGTCGAGGAGCGACAGTGCGCCGTCCTTGTTGTCCGTGGAGCCCCAGACGCCGAGGTTCGAGCCTGCGAGCAGCGAGGTGTTGTCGGTGCCGGAGGGGATCGGCGACACGGTCCACTTGCCGTCGAGCTCCGGAGCGGCGGCCTCGATCGCGTTGGCGAGGTACGGACCCGACACGAGCATCGGAGTCGCCCCCGAAGTGAAGCCCTGCGTCTGATCGAAGTCGGCATTGGTGGGTACCGAGCCGTCGGCGTAGAACCCCGTATACAGGTCGACCGCGGCCTCGAACTCAGGGGTGTCGAAGTCGATCTCCCCACTGTCCGTGACGATCTGTCCGCCCTGATCCCACGTCATGATGACGGGCAGGCTCGAGTCCCACTGCGGGATGTAGTAGCCGTACTGTCCGTCTCCCCGGCCCGCGAGAGTCATTGCATCCGTCCGCAGCGCCTCCCACGTGGCGGGCGGCTCGGTGATGCCGTTCTCGGCGAGGACGTCGGTGCGCGAGTACAGCACGCGGGTGTCGCTGACCCACGGAACGCTGACGACGTCGCCTGCGACCGCGGTCGCGTCTCCGGCGACTCCGTCGAGGAAGTTGTCCGATGCCAGGTTCGGGTAGTCCGCCAGAGCGGATTCGTCGAGGGTGAGGAGCGCCCCCGACTCTGCGAACGTGCGCAGTTTCGAGACGCCGATCTGAATGATGTCGGGGCCGTTGCCCGAGGCGACGGCGGTGGTGAACTTCTGATCGACCGCATCCCATGGGATGGCGACGGTGTCCACGGTGATGCCGCTCTTCTCCGCGAAGGGGGCAACGAGTTCGTCGAAGTGAGCGGAGCTGTCGCCCATCACCCAGACGGTCAGCTCCTTCGAATCGGAGGATGCGCCGGAGCCTCCTCCTCCGGCGCATCCGGCGAGCGCGATGATGCTGACGACCGCGACGGGTGCGGCGACGGCGAGACGTGATCTCTTCATTGAGGATCCTTTCGGGATTGGTGCAGGTTACCGTCGGGCGACGGCGGGGATGGGTCGGGTCTGAGAAGCGTGGGCGGCGATCAGGTCGCGGTACCAGTGGGCGCTCAGCTTCGGGATGCGTTCCTGCGTGCGGTAGTCGACGTAGACGATGCCGAATCGCTTGCTGTAACCCTCGGCCCACTCGAAATTGTCGAGGAACGACCACACGAAATACCCGCGGAGATCGACCCCGTCGGCAATCGCGTCGGCTGCAGCGGCGAAGTATCCGTCGAGGTAGCTGACGCGTTCCGTGTCGACGATCTCCCCGCCGGGGTCGACGTAGTCGTGGAAGCTCGCGCCGCTCTCGGTGACGTACACGGGCAGGTTCGTCCACTCCTCGGAGACTCGTGCGAGCACCGAGCGCAGCGCATCCGGCGTCACGGACCACCCGAAGGATGTGGTCGACGGCTCGGCGGGTACCTCCCGCACACCGAACGGCATGGCGTCGTCGGCGGAGGCGATCACCCGTTGATAGTGATTGACTCCCGCGAAGTCGACCGGTGCCGAGATGATGGCGAGGTCACCGTCGTGGATGGCTTCGGAGAGCCCGAGCGGGTCGAGGGCCTCGTGGACGGTCCGGCTGTACTCTCCGCGGTAGACCGGGTCCATGAAGACCCGGTTGGAGACCGCGTCGAGCCGCACGGCGGCGGCGCGGTCCCGATCTCCGTCGGTGGCCGCAACGATGTCGGTGAGGATGTCGGTCACGCCGACGCGTGCCGCGGGGGCGACCTCCCGGATCGCGGCGACGGCCAGCCCGTGCGCCAGATTCAAGTGGTGAGCGGCCGCGACGGCCGCGCGCAGATCCTTCCGCCCCGGTGCATGCGCGCCGTAGCCGTAGCCGAGGAACGACGAGCACCACGGCTCATTGAGCGTGATCCAGTGGGATGCCAGGTCGCTCAGCTGCGTCAGGACGGCGCGGGCGTAGTCCGCGAACAGATACGCGACCTTGCGGGATGTCCACCCGCCCTCGCGTTCCAAGGGGTCGGGAAGATCCCAGTGATAGAGGGTGACGTACGCGCCGATCCCCCGCGAGCGCAGCCCCTCGAGGATCTGACGGTAGAACGCGACGGCTTCGGGGTTCAATGCGCCTCGCCCGTCGGGCTGCAGACGAGACCACGAGACCGACAGACGGTAGCTGGTGACGCCCAGGGAGGCGAGAAGGTCGAGGTCGGACTCCCACCGGTGATAGTGGTCGCACGCGATGTCTCCGGTGTCGCCGTGGAGAGTGAGCCCCGGTGTCCGGGCGAAGGTGTCCCAGATGCTCGGCCCGCGCCCACCCTCGGTCGCGGCGCCCTCGATCTGGTAGGCGGCGGTCGCGACGCCCCATGCGAAGTCTGCCGGGAAGGCGGCGAGATCCACCGTGATGTGCGGAGTGGTGTGCACGTTGGTTGCTCCTTGAGTTCGGCTGGCGAAAGGGCTGGCGCCGGCGGCCGGGAGGGACTGCCCTTGCGGGGTACCGCTCCCGGCCGAGGCGATCAGTACGACGAGTAGACGCTGACCTCGTCGATGGTCCACCACTGCGGGGCGGCACCCGTTTGGGTGATCCGGATGTAGCGGGCTGTCGTCGGCGAGATCGAGATGGGGCGTTTCCAGCCGTAAGCGATGCCGGTCGCCGCCATCGACCACGTCGTGCCGTCGGTGGATGTCTCGACCGTGAATCCGCGCGGATAGTCCCAGGTCGACCCCGATGGAGTCTGCACCGTCACCATCGCCACGGTCCGGTTCGCTCCCATGTCGATCCGGTACCACTCACCGCCTGCCATGGCCGCTCCGCTGCTCCACGCGCCCGACCCGACACCGTCGATCCCGCCGGCCGTCGAGGTTCCCGGAGCCGTCGACGACGCTGTCGCCGTCCACCCGCTGTGGCTCACCGCGGTCGGCGCGAACGAGGTGGCGCCGGCGGCATACTTGGTGAGAGTCGCGACGAACCGATCGTTCTTGGTGAAGTTCGCGGTCCCGAACTGGCTCACTTTGGAGATGAATGTCGCCGCGTTGTCGGAGTTGATGATCGGCACCGGTCGAGGGTTGTTGTAATACATCCCCCAGTACGCGAATCCGTCGTTCGCCGACCCCTTCACCTTGTAGGTCCAGGCAGACCAGGACACGTGGGAGGCGTTCAGCCCCGCCATGAATCGCGACCACACATCGTCGTTGTAGTAGAGCGAGTACTCGCCGTACAGGATCGGGATCCCGGGGTCGGCGAGCTTTGCGGGAAGTCCGGCCAGCTCGTTCGTCACGAGCTGGTTCTGCGCCGTCCAGTCCTTCGAGTTCGGCATGTCGTAGGGGTGGTACTCGTAGACGACGTTCGTCCAGCCGTAGGTCGACGGCGCCGCGATCGCGCCCAGGCCGAAGAAGGCACCGAGGAAGATCGTGTGGTCGGGGTCGATCGCCCGCACGGCGTCGTAGAGGCGGTCGTAGTAGTCGCTCTTCTGCGCGACGTCGTCCGCATCCTCGCCGTAGTCGATGAGCGGTTCGTTGATCAGGTCGTACCCGGCGACGCCCGGGTTGCCCTCGTACCGGGTGGCGATGGCCTCCCAGATGTCCTCGGTCCAGTTCTGGTAGGTGGCGCTGCCCCAGAACCCGTTCGGGTTCGGACCGATGCGGCCGCAGCTGCCCCAGGGGCATCCGCCTCCGGGTACGGTGTGCAGGTCGACGAGGACGTACATGCCCCGCGCCGAGGCTTCGCTGATGATCCAGTCGATCTTCTCCCAAGGGTCGGCTTTCCAGCTGCCGTCCACGTTCAGGAATGTGTTCCATCCGATCGGTACCCGGATGAAGTTCATCCCGGTTGCGGCGATGTTGTCCAGGTCGGCGGCGGTCAGCCATGTGTCCTGGTGCGCGTCGATCACGGACTGCGCCCCCGATGCTCCGAACCGCGATGTGAGCGTCGTGTTGAGGGAGTAATCGTCGTTGTAGAGGCCGGCCGTCAACTCGCCGATCGACCACCACTGCGCTGCGGTGCCCGTCTGCACGAGCCGGAAGTACCGCGCCGACTGAGCCGGGAAGTGGATCGTCGTCGCCTTCCTCGTGCCGGCGCCGGTAGCGACGGTCGTCCAGGCCGTGCCATTCTTCGAGAGCTGCAGGCTGTATCCGCGCGGGTAGTCCTGCTCGTCAGTCGAGTTCTTAGCGGTGTCCGTCGTCACGTTGTTGAGAGTGATCAGCGCGCCCATGTCGACCGTAAGGGTCTGGCCGTTGGCCTGCGCAGCTCCCGTCGTCCACCGGCTCGAGACAGAATTGTCGATGATGTTCGCCGGGCCGGATCCTGTCGTTGCAGTCACGGCCCATCCGCCGCGGTCGAGGTTGCCGCCGGAGGTGATCGCGATCTCCGCAATCGACCACCACTGCGAAGACGTGCCGTTGGAGGCTATCCGCAGGTACCGCCCGCCCTTGGCGCCCTGGAAGTCCGCCTGGATGACCCGGTTCGTGCCGTAGCCGCTGGCGACGTGTGTGAAGTTGGCGTTGTCGTAGGAGGTGTAAACATCCCACACGCGGGGGTAGTCGCCCGCAGTCGCTGCACCCGAGTCGAACAGGACTTTGTCCATGTCTACGTTCCGGCCGAGATCGATGGTGTAGCTCTGGCCGGGGACCTGGGGCACTCCGCTCTGCCACACCGTGCCGATGTTGCCGTCGATAGCACTGCCCGGACTCGTGCCGGGGGCAGAGCTCGACGCCGTCGCCGTATGCGTCCCGTTGAACAGCACAGGATCGTTGAACAGGTTGATCTCCCCGACCGACCAGAGCGCCGCCGCTGTACCGGTCTGAGACACCCGTACGTAACGCGCCACCTGCGGGGTGAACTGCGCCGTGGTCACACCGTCAGTTCCGGGCCGTGTCGCCACGCTCTTCCAGGTGACGCCATCCGACGACGTCTCGACATTGAGCGAGCGCGGATATTGGCCGGCGTTGTTGCTGTTGTCGATCGACAGTCGGTTGAAGAGGGTAGCCGCGGAGAGGTCGAGACGGATCCACTCGGAACCGGCCTGATTGGCACCCGTTGTCCATCGCGTCGCGGCTGACCCGTCCACGGCGTTAGCGGGACTGCCTCCAGAGCCGGTCAGCGTCCAGCCGCTTCGGTCGACAGCAAACTCTCCCAGCGGTGACATCCAGTCTTCCTGGGTGAGCCAGCCACCGACGTTGGTGCCACGGAGATTCACGGTGGCGCCCGTGCCGGACTCGGTCTTTAGTACGTTTCCGCTCGCTTTGATGAAATCGGCGCCGGTCAGCGCCGCCGCGTGCGCGGGCGCCGGAGCAGCGATAACGGGCGAGAGCATTGCCGCCAGCGCGACCACCGCCACAACCATCGTCTTCTTCATGATCCTCCTTGATCACCTGTCGATCGGGAGCCGAACAGTGCCCGTGAACACATCGTGGCGTAGCACTCGCAACTTTGTCTATAGCTTGCAATAAGTAATAGCAAAAGTAATCCGCCACCAACCGCCAACGACGAGAAAGAGCGCGCCGCCGCGCACGCTGGGCGCCGCGATCGCCGCTGAAGACACGTCGCGCACATCCGGTCCCTGATCCCGGCGGCCGCATCCGGGGCCTGACGCTCAGGCGGGAAGGATCACCCGCACCTGCTCGGTGATCTGCGCGATGATCTCCTCCACGGAGCGGTCGACGTTGATCGTGGCCGCCACCGTGACGAACATGACCGCGGAGACGACGTGCGCGAACGTGCGTGCGGACTCCGCGGTCATGTTCGTGTGCCGCGAGAGCACCTCGGCGACGACTTCTTCGGTCTGGAGCGTGAGGTTCAGTGCGTCGCGGTGGTTCGGCTCTTCCGGGTCGCCGAACACGACCTCGCGAAGGTAGGTGCGGCCGTTGTCGACCTGCTTGCGCGCGCACTCGACGACGGGCCGGACGGTCGCGATGACTCCCTCGAGGGCGCCGGTCGCCTTCTCTGCCTGTGCACGACCCTCCGCGAGAGCCGCTTCGTAGAGCGAATTCTGCACGAGCAGCAGAAGTTCGGCCTTCGTCTTCGCGTAGAGGAAGAGGGTGCCGGTGCCGATGTCGGCGCGATCGGCGACCTGCTGCGTCGTGACCTCGTCGACGCCACGCTCCTCGAAGAGCTCGCCGGCGGCTGCCATGATCCGCTCGAGCTTGTCGAGCTTGTTGCGCTCGCGCCGTCCGAGCGGGCGACTGTCGACTGTCATTCGTGGTCCTTCGGGAAGAAAACGTGATTAGGCTCAGTTACGAGCTTAGTCACTGTCGCGCGGGCTCGGATCGTGGACCTCCACATCCTCCCACGCGACCAACGAGCCCCGCTCGGGCGGCGACTCGGCTCATCCACACAGGTAAGGAACCCCATGACCTCATCCACGCTCTGGCAGCCGTTCACACTCGGACGAGTCGAGCTGCCGCACCGTCTCGCGCTCGCTCCGATGACCCGCAACCGCGCGGAAGCCGACGGAACCCCCGGTCCGATGGTCGCGGAGTACTACGGGCAGCGCGCGTCGCTCGGCCTCATCATCAGCGAGGGAACACAGCCGTCCGAGGACGGACAGGGATACCTGAACACCCCCGGCATCTACACGGACGCGCACATCGCCGGATGGCGCGGAGTCGCGGATGCGGTGCACGCGGGTGGTGGATCGCTGTTCATCCAGCTCATGCACGTCGGGCGCACCTCGCACCCCGACAACACGCCGCATCACCGCCAGCCGATCGCGCCGTCCGCGATCGCGCCGGGACAGGAGATGTTCACCGCCAACGGTCCGCTGCCGATCCCGACTCCCCGGGAGATGACGTCCGCCGACATCGCGTCGGTCATCGCCGAGTTCCGGCACGCTGCCGCGTCGGCCATCGCCGCCGGCGCGGACGGTGTCGAGATCCACGGCGCCAACGGGTACCTGCTGCACCAGTTCCTCTCCCCGAACGCCAACCACCGCACCGACGCATACGGCGGGTCGGTCGAGAACCGTTCGCGCTTCGTGATCGAGGTCGCTCAGGCCGTCGCGGACGAGATCGGCAGCGACCTGGTCGGCATCCGCCTCTCTCCGGCCATGCCGCTCGGCGGCATCGACGAGGGCGACGCCGAGAGTGTTCGTGCGCAGTACCGTCAGCTCGTCGGTGCGCTCGCGCCGCTGAACCTCGCGTACCTGCACGTGCACCACGTGGGCGACGACGAACTGCTGCGCTCGCTGCGCGAGATCTGGCCGACCGCCGTTGTCGTCGTGCGTTACGGGCGCACCCGCGAGCAGATCGCCGACGACATCGACGCCGGCCTCGCCGACATCGCTCCGCTCGGACGTTTCGCCATCGCGAACCCCGACGTCGTCGAGCGCCTCCGCACCGACGCCCCGTTCACCGAGCTGGACCCCGCGACGCTGTACGCCGGCGGCGCCACCGGCTACACGGACTACCCGACGCTCACCGCATCCTGACACCCCGCATGCTCCGGCCCGCTCGGGCCGGAGCACGCCCCCTCATCCCCACCGAACAGAAAGCCTTCACCCCATGCCTTCACTCAACGGAGCTGTCGTCCTCGTCACCGGTGCGAACGGCGGTATCGGCACGCACTTCGTCCGCGACGCCCTCGCACGCGGGGCCGCCAAGGTCTACGCATCCGCCCGCACGCCCCGCGACTGGGACGACGAGCGCATCGTGCCCCTCACCCTCGATGTGACCGACGGCGCGTCGATCGCCGCGGCCGTCGCGGCCGCGCCCGACGTCACCGTTCTCATCAACAACGCCGGCGCCTCGACCCCGACCCCCGGGATCCTGTCGCACAGCGACGAGGAGATCCGTGCGAACGTCGAGACGAACTTCCTCGGACCGCTCTTCCTCGCCCGTGCGTTCGCTCCGATCCTGTCGGCGAACGCGCCCTCCGCGATCATCGACATCCACTCGGGACTGTCCTGGTACGCGGTCGCCGGCATCTACAGCGCAACCAAGGCCGCGCTGTGGTCGGCCACGAACTCGCTGCGCATCGAGCTCGCACCGGCGGGCGTCCATGTCGTCGGCGTGCACGTGGGCTACGTCGACACTGCGATGACCGCGAACGTCACCGACCCGAAGCTCGACCCCGCCGTCCTGGTCGCGAAAGTCTTGGACGCTACCGAGGCCGACGAGTACGAGGTGCTGGCCGACGAGACGTCGGTGCAGCTCAAGGCCGCGCTGAGCGCCCCCCTCGAGGCGCTCTACCCGCAGCTCGCCAAGTAACGCACCCACACAGCGACGCCCCGGGCCGATCGGTCCGGGGCGTCGCTGTGTGTCAGGGGATCACGGGTGGGTGACCACGGCTTTCCCGCGGATGCTGCCGCCCGCCAGGGACTCGACGCCCGTCACGGTGTCATCGAACGAGAAGACCCGACCGACGATCGGGCGGATCGCGCCGCTCTCGATGAGCGCCGTGATCTCGCGGAGCTGGTCGCCGCTCGCGTGCATCAGGAGGAAGCGGTAGCTCACGCCGAGCTTCTTCGCCTGCGCACGCACCTTGCGGCTGAGCGCCGTCACGGCGAGCCGAAGCACCGGGTTGAGCCCGGCGGCAGCGGCGAAGTCGGACGTCGGCGGACCCGAGATGCCGATGGCGAGGCCCCCGCGCCGCAGCACCCGGAGGGAGCGCTCGAGGTTCTCGCCACCGAGACTGTCGAGCACGAGGTCGTACCCGCTGAGGCGCTTTTCGAAGTCCTCGCTGCGGTAGTCGATCACGTGGTCCGCACCGAGCTCGCGGACGAAGTCGGCGTTGCGTGCGCTGGCAGTGGTTGCCACCTCGGCGCCCAGGTGCTTAGCGAGCTGGATCGCGATCGATCCGACGCCGCCGGCTCCGGCGTGGATGAGCACCTTCTGACCGGGCTGGACGTCACCGATCTCGACGAGCGCCTGCCACGCGGTCAGCGCGACGAGAGGCAGCGATCCGGCTTCCTCCATCGTGAGGGATGCGGGGCGCAGAGCCGCATCGTCTTCGTGGACGGCGATACGCTCCGCGAACGTTCCGATCCGGAAGTCGCGGGGGCGGGCATACACCTCGTCACCGGGCCGGAACCCTCGCACTCGGGCACCGACGCGGATGACGGTCCCCGCGACATCGTGGCCGAGCGTGAGGGGCAGTCGGTACGGCAGGATCTGCCGGAACTCACCGGCGCGGATCTTCTCGTCGAGCTGATTGAGGCCCGCCGCCTGCACGCGCACGAGGATGTCGTGGTCACCCACGGTCGGTTCGGGCATATCCGCTTCGTGCACGGCGGTCTTGTACTTCGAGACGACGAACGCTCTCATGGCTGGTGGTTCCTTCGGTTCTGGTGTGGATGGGGAGGTCGAGGCGCGAGCCGGCTCAGCGGCGCAAGAAGTCGCGCGCTCGGACGACGACGTCGAGGGCGTTCTGGGAGACGACGCCGTGGCCCGAGTCGTCGAACACCGCGAGATCCGCGTCCGGGAAGATCCGCCTCAGGGCGGACGCATTCGCGATCGGCACGACCCGATCGTTCTGACCGTGCAGCAGGAGCACCGGGCCCGCGAAGGGCGAGGTCGTGACGAGCGGGCGAAGACCCCACCGGTGCACGGCGGAGATCTGAGTGCGAAGAACCGTCGGGCTGACCGCGGCATCCCGATCGCCGGCGCGCTCCGTGAGGCGGGCGAGGTACGCCCGGGCCGCCTTCTTCCCGCCCGCCGTGCGGGTGAAGAAAAGGTAGGTGCGCGGGTTGGTGAAAGTGATCGCACCGCGGACGATTCCGCCGACCATGACCCCCGTCATCTTCGCGAGGTGCGGGCCACCGGCGGGGCCGCTACTGGAGAGGATGAGCCTCTCCACGAGCTCCGGCGCTTGCGCGACGACTTCCTGCGCGACCATCCCGCCCATCGACATGCCGAAAAGGTCGATCCGGTGCAGGCCGAGTGCGGCGAGCGCCGAGATCACATCGCCCGCCATCTCCTCGATGGATCCGCGCACCTGCCCACCCGACCGACCGACGCCGCGGTAGCCGAGGAGCACAACCCGGCGGTCACCCGCGAGGCCGTCGAGAACGCGCGGATCGCCGTCGTCGAGATTCGCGGCGAGGTGGTTCAGCACGACGAGAGGGAGCCCGTCCGCGGTGCCGAATTCGCGGTAGACGATATCGACTCCGTCGACCGTCACGGTCCGCGTGGCGGCATCGCGGAACCGGATGGTGCCTTCGAGCGTCATGGTCAGCCTTTCGCTAAGTTTTCCGAGCTACCTCAATCATGAGCGCACTCATATATTTTGTCAAGAGCCACCGTGGCCTCTCGAGGCGTTCGCCGCGCTTCAGCCGCGGTTCAGGCTGCGCCCGCCACACTGAGAAGGATGCGAATTCTGGTGGTGGACGACGAGGTGCGCCTCGCGGATGGCGTACGCCGAGGCCTCGAGGCCGAGGGCTTCGCGGTCGACGTCGCGAACAACGGTGTCGACGGACTCTGGCGGGCGCGCGAGACCCGGTACGACGCGATCGTGCTCGACCTGATGATGCCCGGCATGAGCGGATGGAAGGTCTGCGCCGCCCTCCGCAGCGAAGAGAACTGGACACCCGTCCTGATGCTCACCGCCAAGGATGGCGAGTGGGACCAGGTCGAGGCCCTTGAGACCGGCGCCGACGACTTCGTCACCAAGCCGTTCTCGTTCGTCGTGCTCGTCGCACGACTTCGCGCACTGATCCGCCGCGGCGGTGTCGCGCGGCCGGTCGTGCTCGAAGCGGGCGACCTGCGCGTCGACCCGGGCGCCCGACGGGTGTGGCGTGGTGAGACGCCGATCGAGCTGACCGCGCGCGAGTTCGCGGTGCTTGAGCACCTCATCCGCCACCGCGGTCACGTGCTTTCCAAGCGAGATGTCCTCGATGGCGTGTGGGACGACGATTTCGACGGCGACCCGAACATCGTCGAGGTGTATGTCGGTCACTTGCGACGAAAGGTCGACCGCCCGTTCGGTCGCGAGGCGATCGAGACTGTGCGCGGTGCCGGATACCGACTGGCGGCAGACGGTGGCTAGGCTCCGCTCGGTGCGCGCCCGGGCGACGCTCGGCGCGACGCTCGTGGTGGCGGCGGTCATGATCGTCGGCGCCCTCGGCTTCTCCCACCTGTTGAGCACGAGCATGCGGGATGCCGTCGAGCGCGCGGGAGAAGTGCGCGCGGAAGAGCTCGCGGCGCGGATCGAGGCCGAGGGCCCCTCGGCCGTCTCCACCCGCGAAGACGAAGTCGTGCAGCTTCTCTCCCCGGACGGCGACATCATCGCGGCCAGTGAGGACGCGGCGGGGCTCGGCGCCGCATCCGCCGATGAATCGCGCGTCGTCACGATCGATGACGAGCCCGTTCTGCTGGTGAGCGAAGAGCTCGACGACGACCGCATCCTTGTCGTCGGCGTCTCGATGGAAGACGACGTGGAGACCCTCGGTACCGCGGCGGCGCTGCTGACGGTCGCCGTGCCCGCGGTGATCCTGCTGGTCGCGGGAACCACGTGGGTCGTCGTGGGTCGCGCGCTCCGCCCGGTCGCGCGCATCCGGGAGAAGGTCGACGTGATCTCGGCGGATCGGCTGAGTGAACGCGTGCCCGTGCCGAGCTCGGGCGACGAGATCGCCGCCCTGGCGACGACGATGAACGGGATGCTCGACCGCCTCGACGACGCCGCGCGAGCGCAGCGCCGATTCGTCTCCGACGCGTCGCACGAATTGCGTTCTCCCCTGGCGACCATCCGTCAGTACGCCGAGCTCGCCGACGCGCACCCGGAGACGACGAGCGTGACCGAACTGGCGCAGGTCGTGCGCGAAGAGGGCCTGCGCCTGCAGGGCCTGGTCGACGCGCTGCTGCTGCTCGCGCGGCTCGACGAGGGCGACGACGGCCGCCGGGAATCCGTCGACCTCGACGACGTCGCGCTGGCGGAGGCCGCACGGTTGCGGGGGATCGGGATGGATGTCGACAGCTCGGGCATCGGCCCGGCGCGGGTGTCTGCGGATCCTCGCTTGATCGGCCAGCTCGCACGCAACCTCGTCGACAATGCCGCGCGTCACGCCCGCGAGCGCATCGCGGTGAGCGTGACGCAGCGCGGGAACGTCGCGGTGCTCGTCGTGGAGGACGACGGGGAGGGGATCGCCCCCGAGGAGCGCGACCGCGTGTTCGAGCGGTTCGTGCGTCTCGACGATGCGCGGGCGCGGGATGCGGGGGGCAGCGGCCTCGGGCTCTCAATCGTGCGCGGCGTCGCGGAGGCCGCACACGGCTCGGTGACCGTCGACGACTCGCGCTGGGCCGGAGCGCGGTTCACGGTGACCCTTCCCGCCGCTTCCTGAAGGACCCTTCAGGAGACTTCAGGTGCGCTTCAGCACCCCGGCGGCACCATCGGGTCATGACCGATTCGCGTAACAACACTCCGACCAGCCCGTCCGACTCCCCCGCCGTCGTCCCCGACGACACGTCGCCCGCATCCACCCGCTCCCGCGGTCGCCGCGGCCTGTGGATCGGCGGCGGCGCGGTTCTCGCCGGCCTCGTGCTCGTCGGCGGCGGTGCCGCGATCGGGGCGGCCATCGCCGACGACCACGACGACGACGATCGCGACAGCTCGGCCGTCGCGGCCCGAGACGGGCAGACCGGCGCCGTCTCCGCCGCGAACGTGGGCACCGCATCCGCGGCCGACCTCATCCGCGTCGTCGAGAGCGCCTCGACCCTCGCGGAGGGCGACGCGATCGCGATCGACGCCGAGCGCGACGGCGCCTGGGACGTCACCTTCGTGACCGCCTCGGGTGACGAGTCCGAGGTTCGGGTGCCCGCATCCGGTGCCCCCTCCGTCCTCTCGACCGAGATCGCCGACGCCGACGACACCCGCCCCGCGGGCGCGCTCGACAACGCGACGATCGAGTCGATCGTCGCCGCGGCCCTCGCCGACACGGACGGCACGGTCACCCAGATCGAGATCGACGACGACGGTCGTGGCACCTACGACGTGGTCGTGCAGGTCGCCGACGGTCGCACGGTCGACATCGAGCTCGACGCCGACCTGACGGTCACGTCGTCGCGCATCGACGACTGACCCGCGGCGCCGCCCTGCGGTCTGCGTGTCGGTGCCCGTGTGTAGCATCGCACGCACATCCGGGTCGTCGTGTGCCGGCCGGGGGAAGGACTCGGACATGGACGGCGATGCGCTGCAGCAGCGCGCCCGGAACCGGGTGAACGAGCTTCCCGGTGCTGACCTCGAGCACCCGTTCGGCCCGGAGTGGGAGGTCTTCAAGGTGCGAAACAAGGTGTTCCTGCTCATGACAGAGCGGAACGGCGCGCCGGTCGTGACCGTCAAGGTCGACCCGGAAGACGGCAAGGCGCTGTGTGAGCAGTACGCGGGCATCACGCCCGGCTACCACATGAACAAGCGACACTGGATCACCGTGTATCCCGACGGAGGCGTGCCGGCGTCTCTCCTGGAAGATCTCGTGACGGAGTCCTACCTACTCGTCGTCGGCAGGCTTCCGCGCGCGAAGCGGCCGGTCGATCCCGCCCTGTTCGGTGACCACCGCTCCCAAGACGTCCCGCCTGAGCGCACCGTCGACGGCGCCGGAGAGAGCTCGTCGTGAACGGGCAACCTTCGCTGTTCGACCCACTGGGCGCAGCTTCGCGAGGGCGGACCCGGCCTCGAGAAGCACGAGCCGGATGGCGACGACACGGCGTGATGCGCGTGAGCGGCGGGCGGTGACAGCCGGTCGCAGCTCACCGATTGCCTACACTTCCGAGGTGACCAGTCTCGAGGTGCGCCGGCCCTTTTCGGCGCGTGCCGCCCGCCCGTGGGCGAACGGTGCGGGAACGACCACGGAGCTCGTGGATTTCGGCGAGAGCGCCTTCCTCACACCCGAATCATCCCGCTGGCGGCTCAGCGTCGCCCGGCTGGATCGCGAGGCACCGTTTTCGCGATTGCCTGGTCACCGACGGATGTTCGTCCCGATCGGCGGGGACGTGGTCCTCGACATCGACGGACGCGCCCAGGAGGCACCGGAGGGGATGGTGGTCGAGTTCGACGGCGGCTCGGAAGTGACCATGTCCTGGTTGTCGTCGCCCTGCCATGCGGTGAACCTGATGGTCGACGGCTTCTCCGCGCGGTCGCCCTCCCTGTCCTCAGCGACGACGGAGTTGGCGATCGATGACGGGGTCGTTGTGGTCGTCGCGTTGAGCGCAGGGCCGGAGTTCGGGATGTTCGATCTGCTCACCCCGTCTCATCACGACGAGGGCCACGAGATGCCCAGAAGAGCGTCAGTGGTCACGTTCGTGCACTGATACGCCAAACGGGTGATGGCGTCCGGGCGGTCTGTTCCGTCCGCCCGGACGCCATCGAGGATCGGTCGTTCTAGACCAGATCGTTGTCCTGCAGCCAGCCGAGGGCGACGGCGGCGATGTCTTCACCGTCGGCGATCTGGGTGTTGAGGTCGATCAGGTCCTGGGTCGTGAGAATCGCCGACACCGCGTTCAGCGCGTCGGACACCTCCGGCGTGACCTTGTCGGCGTTGATGACCGGGACGACGCTCTCGGCCAGGAAGAGTCCCTTGTCGTCGTCCAGGACGACGAACCCTCGACTGGAGATGGCGGGATCGGTGCTGAACACGTTCGCCACCTGCACCTGGCCGTTGGTGAGCGCGTCGACGGTGAGCGGGCCGCCCGCATCCAGCGGCACGAACTCTCCGAAGGTCAGGCCGTACACGGACTGGAGGCCGAGAACGCCGTTCTGTCGGGTCTGCCATTCGGCAGCGGCACCGAGCGCGAGCTGGCCGGCGACCGGTTCGAGGTCGGACATGTTCGCCAGACCGTATTCGTCCGCCGTCGCCTGTGTGACGGCGAGCACATCCTTGTCTTCCGCATCGGCGGGCTCGAGCATGGCCAGGCCCTCCGGGAGCTTCGCGTCGAGCTCGTCGAGCACCTCGTCGCGCGTGACCACGGTCGTCTCGGGCTCCAGGTAGGAGAGGAAGGCTCCGGAGTATTCGGGCATGAGGTCGAGCGATCCGTCGAGCAGGGCCGGGACCGTGATCTCGCGGCTTCCGACATTGAACCTCTCGGTCACGTCGACGCCGGCCGCGCTCAGCGCCTGCGAGTAGATGCTCGCCAGCAGCTGGCTCTCCGGGAAGTCGGCCGAGCCGATGACGATCGATGAGCTCGAGGCACTGGAGTCGTCTCCCGCATCCAGCGGGTCCGAGCCTCCGGAGCAACCTGCGAGGGCGACGGCCGTGACGGCGAGACCCGTAGCGAGGAGAAGGGCTTTCTTCTTCATGCTGTGTTCCTTGTCATGTTCGGGTGGAGCATCGGGGTGGTGCATCGGGTGGTGGTGCGGTTCGTGTGGACTCAGTGAGTCGCGGGCTCTTCGGCCAAGGCGACGCGGGGGCTGCGGCGCGCGGACCGCGTCAATCCGGGCGAGACGATCAGTCGTGTGGCGGCGATGAGGGCCACCTCGAGGAGGATGGCCAGGAGCGCGACGAGAATCGCACCGGCTGCCATCTCCGAGTAGTTCTGCGACGCCCGGCCATCCAAGATGAATCGCCCCAGGCCACCGAGCGACACGAATGCCGCGATCGTCGCCGTGGAAACGACCTGCAGGGTGGACGACCGGATGCCGGACATGATCAGGGGAAGCGCACCGGGAATCTGCACGTGCAGCAGGATCTGCCAGCGCGTGTATCCCATTCCGCGCGCCGCGTCCACGGCGCCGTCGTCGACGGACTGCACTCCGGCGTACGTGTTGGTGAGGATCGGAGGCACGGCCAGGAGGACGAGCACGATGATGCTCGGGATGACGTACGCGAGGCGGGAGGAGATGACGGGCGAGATGATCATCACGGCGAGGATCAGAAGACCGAGCGACGGCAGCGCACGCAACGCGTTCGCCATGCCCGCCACGACGACTCGGCCCCGTCCGGTGTGGCCGACGTAGAGCCCGATCGGCAGCCCGATGACGACGGCGATCCCGAGGGCGATTCCCGAGTAGATCAGGTGGATGAGGACCTGTGCCGGGATCCCTCCGGATCCGGTCCAGTTCTGAGGGTCCGCGAACCAGTCCACGATGCTCATGCGGCGACATCCGTCCGGCGCCATGGGGTGAGACGTTTGGTGATCCAGATCACGATCAGGTCGAGGAGGACCGCGAGCACGACGCTCAGGACGATCCCGAGAATCACGGGCGTGATCAACCGGAGTTGGAAGCCTTGGGTGAAGAGAGATCCCAGCTGCGGAATCCCCAGGAGCGCCGCCATCGACACGATGCTGACGTTGGCGACGACGGCGACGCGCAGGCCCGCGCCGATCACCGGAACGGCCGCCGGCAGCTGCACGAGGAGCAGGCGCTGCCAGCTCCGGTAGCCCATCGCTTCCGCCGCTTGCACCGACTCGTACGGGACGGATGACAGGCCGTCGGCCACGACTCGAACGAGGAGGGCGACCGTGTAGACGGAGAGCGCGACCACGACGTTGAGGGGGTCGAGGATCCGTGTGTGCAGGATCTGCGGGAGGAGCACGAAGAGCGCCAGCGAAGGAACGGTGTACAGCAGAGACGAGGCACCGACGAGGATCGGGTAGGCGACTCTGCTGCGCTGAGCCACCCAGCCGAGCGGGAGCGCGACGATCAGGCCGACGACGACCGGGATGACCGACAGCAGAAGATGGGATCCCGTGAGCTCGAGGAGCCGCGCCGCGTTATTCGCGATCCAGTCCAGGTTCATGCGACCGGAGCCTTGAGCGTTTCCATCGCCGCACTCACTGCCGAGAGTCGGACGGTTCCCTTGTATCGGCCGTCGTCGCCAGCGATCAGGGCACGTCCCGTAGGGGAGGAGACCGCGGCATCGAAGAGTTCACGCAAGCTCGACGACTCTCGAGCCACCGTGCCGCTGACATCGATATCGGCGACGCCGACTACCGTCCCGGCGCCGCCGGAGGATCGCGCCCAGCCCAGGGGCTTGCCGTCGACATCCACCACCACGGAGTCACCGCGCCCGGGGATGCCGCCGACCGGAACGGGTTCCTCCCACTCGGTGTCGATGACGTGGGCCCACCGGTGGAACTGGAGCGACCGATAGCCGCGCCCGTTACCGATGAAGTCCGCGACGAACTGGTCGGCGGGACGCGTCAGAAGCTCCTCGGGCGTCGCGAACTGGGCGACGTGGCCGCCCTCGCGCATGACGGCGACGTAGTCGCCGAGCTTCAGTGCTTCATCGATGTCGTGAGTGACCATGACGATCGTCTTGCTGAGTTCTTGCTGCAGGCGCAGGAACTCGTCCTGGAGCTGATTGCGCACGATGGGGTCGACCGCGCTGAAGGGCTCGTCCATGAGCAGGAACGGCGGATCGGTGGCCAGTGCCCGAGCGACTCCGACGCGCTGCTGTTGCCCGCCCGAGAGCTGCCAGGGGTAGCGGCGAGCGTGGCGTTCGGTGAGGCCCACTCGGGTGAGGAGCTCCATCGCGCTCTCGCGCGCCGCTTTCTTCGATGCACCGAGGAGTCGCGGGAATGCGGCGACGTTGTCGAGTGCCGTGCGGTGCGGGAAGAGCCCGGCTCCCTGGATCACGTACCCGATCCTTCGCCGGAGGGCGACGCGATCGGTCGTCTGGGTGTCCTGGTCGCCGACCAGCACGCGACCTCCCGTGGGATCGACCAAGCGGTTGATCATCCGCATCGTCGTGGTCTTGCCGCATCCGGATGGGCCGACGAGCACGGTGAGCTTGCCGCTGGGGGCGACGAAGTTCAGGCCGGACACCGCGACCGTGCCATCGGGGTACTGCTTCGACACGTCTTCAAAGGTGATCACTCGGGTGCTCCCGCCATTCGCTCGGATTGCCGATCTTTACTGAGGTTATGAAGAGTGCATTTCGGCTCGTTGTGCCGGTTGTTACCGTTTAGTAAAAGACTCTTGCCGTACCGTGAAAAGCTTTCGTCCTCCTGTGATGATGAAAGCTCCGCTCCGCGTTCGCCCTTCGAGCCCCGAGGATCTGATGATCACCATCACCGCCCGAACTCCCGTGACCCAGATCGTCGAGATCGCACGGAACATCACCCCCGTCGAGGTGTCACCCGACGTGGTCGCCGCCGTCTCCCGCGCGCACCTCGAATCGGCCGCGCTCTCGGCTCGCATCCCGACCTACGGCCGCTCCACCGGATTCGGCGCGAACAAGACCGAGCCCGTCGCCGACGATGACGCGGAACACGGTCTCCGTCTCCTTCGCAGCAGCGCCGTCGACGCCGGATCGCCTCTCCCCGATGACGCGGTCCGAGCGATGCTCGCCGTGCGACTGGTGCAGCTGTGCACCCCCGGCGCCGGCCTCGACGCGAACATCCTGCCCGCCCTCGCCGCGATGCTCACGAAGAATGCGCTCCCCCGCATCCTGGAATTCGGCTCCATCGGCACCGCGGACCTTGCCGCGCTGTGCGGAACGGCGCTCACCCTCATGGGTGAGCGCCCCGCCACGGCGCCGCTGGAAGCGATGGCCCCGTGGAGCAAGGAGAGCGCCCTGCCGTTCGTCTCCAGCAACGCCCTCACGATCGGGCGCGCCATCCTCGCCGCACACGATCTCCGAGAGCTCGTCGATGCGGGGCTCGTCGTTTACGCGCTCACTGCTGCCGGACTGGAGGGCAACCCCTCACCGTTCCATCCCGCCGCCGCTCGAGGAGTGGGATTGGCCGGATCGGAACGGTTGGCCGAGCGCGTCCGCGCGCTCCTTCACGACGGTGCTCCTCGCCGCATCCAGGACCCCTACGGACTCCGCGCCTTCCTCCCCTCGACCATCGGCCTCGTCGAGGCACTCGACCGCCTGGATCACCTGCTCGACGCGATCTCGCACGCGGCGCAAGAGAACCCGTTGTTCGTGTTCGACGAGGAGGGAAAGGGTCTCACCGTCGCCCACAACAGCAACTTCCTGCAGGCACCGCTCTCGCTCACGGTGGATGCGGTGAAGGTCGCTCTGGCCCAGACCGCGCCCCTGAATGTGTCCCGAATCCGGATGATGACCGAACCCGAACACACCGGGCTCGCCCCGTTCCTCGCGACCGGTGCGGCGAGCGCGTCAGGGGTCATGATGATCGAGTACGTCGTGGCCGGCGCGTACGGTTCCCTCCACTCCGCCGCGCAGCCGAACAGCCTCACCACCGTCGTGCTCTCGCGCGGCGCGGAAGAGGATGCGAGCTTCGCGAACGAAAGCGTGGTGCAGCTCGAGCGAGCGGTGCATGCCTACCGCGCCGTCATCGCCGGCGAACTCGTCATCGCCGCGCGGTTGTTGCGTCAGCGCGGCATCGCACCGGAAGCCCTGACGTCTCCGTCACTCGCTGCGGCATACCGCGCCACCGCGCAGCTCGACCCCGACGACAGCGATCGTGACCAGCGACCCGACCTGCAGGAGGCCGAGCGACTGATCCCGGTCCTCGCCGCGCTCGCGCGGGACTGAGCCGGCCGGCAGACCTCACACCATCCGGACGCCCTGGCGCCACACGCCCCAGGTCAACGGCATTCCCGGTCGATAGGCCAGGTGGATCGCCGCCGGCGCATTCAGCACGTGGAGGTCTGCCCGGTGCCCCACCGCGACCGACCCGACGGGGGCAACTCCGGCGGCCACTTGTGCGACATCACGGCCCAGAGCGCGGGCGCCCCCGCGCGTGCCCGCGCGGACGGCTTCGACGATGGTGAGTCCCATCTGCAACACCGCAGTGGCGACGCAGAAGTTCATCGACGTCGTGTACGACGTGCCCGGATTGCAGTTGGATGCGAGGGCCAGGACGGCGCCGGCATCCAGCAGTCGGCGGGCCGGTGCGAGCGGTGCCCGCGTCGACAGGTCGCAGGCGGGCAGGACCGTCGCCACGGTCTGCGATCCTGCGAGGGCGTCGACATCGCCCGCCGACAAGAAGTTGCAGTGGTCGACACTTGCCGCGTCGTACTCCACCGCGAGCTGAACGCCCTGCCCGGGACCCATCTGGTTTCCGTGCACGCGCAACCCGAGCCCGGCCGCGCGCGCCGCCGACAGCACGCGCGCCGTCTGGTCGGGCGTGAACGCTCCGCTCTCGCAGAAGACATCCGCCCATCGCACGTGCGGGCGGACCGCGTCGAGCATCTCACCGCACACGAGGTCGGTGTACTCGTCAGCATCCATCCCGTCGGGAACCAGGTGGGCACCGAGGTAGGTCACCTCATCGACGAGGTCGGCGGCGACGACCGCCGACCTCGTTTCCTGCTCGACGTTCAAGCCGTAGCCCGTCTTCGTCTCGAGGTAGGTCGTCCCCCCGGCGACCGCCTCGGCGACACGGCCACCGACGAGCGCGCGCAGGCGCTCATCGGTGGCCGCACGTGTCGCCGACGTCGTCATGGCGATACCGCCCGCAGCGTAGGGCCGACCCGCCATCCGGGCTTCGAACTCCGCCGACCGGTCGCCGTCGAAGACGAGGTGAGTGTGCGAGTCGACCCACCCCGGGAGCATCGCGCGACCGCCGACATCCGTCCGTCGATCGGCCGCCGGAACCTCGGACGAATGCCCGACCCAGGCGATCAGCCCCTCCTCGACCACGACGGCGCCGTCTCGGATCGTCCCGAGATCGTCGTCCTGCGTCATCAATTCACTGATGCCCGTGATCAGTTCTGCGGTCACGATCAGTCCTCGGGGAGCATCGGGATTCGCACGCCACGATTGCGGGCGACGTCGATCGCCTTCTCGTAGCCCGCATCAGCGTGCCGGATCACGCCCATGCCGGGGTCGTTGGTGAGGAGCCGTTCGAGCTTCGCCGCGGCGAGCTCGGTGCCGTCGGCAAGGCCCACCTGGCCGGCGTGGATGGAACGACCGATGCCGACACCTCCGCCGTGGTGGATCGAGACCCAGGACGCACCCGAGGATGCGGCCGTCAGTGCGTTCAGGAGGGGCCAGTCGGCGATCGCATCCGAGCCGTCCTTCATCGCCTCTGTCTCCCGGTAGGGCGAGGCGACCGAACCCGAGTCCAGATGATCCCGACCGATGACGATGGGCGCGGATACCTTGCCCTCGGCGACGAGCCGGTTGAACAGCAGACCGGCCTGGTGACGCTCTCCGTAGCCGAGCCAGCAGATCCGGGCGGGAAGCCCTTCGAACTCGACATGCTTCTGCGCGGCATCCAACCAGCGATGCAGGTGCTCGTTCTCGGGGAACAGCTCCTTGAGCGCCTGGTCGGTCACCTCGATGTCACGCGGGTCTCCCGACAGCGCGACCCAGCGGAACGGGCCGAGGCCCTCGCAGAACAGCGGACGGATGTAGGCCGGCACGAAGCCGGGAAAGTCGAAGGCCCGGTCGTATCCGCCCTGCCGTGCCTCGTCACGGATCGAGTTACCGTAATCGAACACTTCGGCACCCGCATCCAGAAAGCCCACCATCGCTTCCACGTGCGCTGCCATCGAGGCGCGTGCACGGTCGGTGAAGGCGACGGGGTCCGCCTCTGACGCCGCAACCCACTGGTCCACGGAAATGCCCACCGGAAGGTACGAGAGCGGATCGTGGGCGGACGTCTGATCGGTCACGATGTCGACCGTGAATTCGCCTGCCCGGTGGCGGCGCAACAACTCGGGGAACACCTCCGCGGCGTTGCCGACCAGACCGACCGACAGCGCCCGCTTCTCCGCCTTGGCCGCCAGGACCTTCGCCAGGGCGGCATCGATGTCGGTCTCGACGTCATCGAGGTAGCGCTTGCCCTGCCGACGGCGCAAACGGGTCTCGTCCACGTCGACGATGAGGACAGCGCCCCCGTTCAGCGTCACCGAGAGCGGCTGCGCACCGCCCATGCCGCCGCATCCGCCGGTGAGGGTGAACGTTCCCGCCAGCGTGCCGCCGAACCGCTTCTCGGCGATCGCGGCGAAGGTCTCGTAGGTCCCCTGCAGGATTCCCTGGGTACCGATGTAGATCCATGACCCTGCGGTCATCTGGCCGTACATCATGAGGCCCTCCGCCTCGAGCCGGCGGAACTCGGGCCAGTTCGCCCAGTCGCCGACGAGGTTCGAGTTCGCGATGAGTACGCGCGGCGCCCACACGTTCGTCCGGAGCACCCCCACCGGCTTACCGGACTGGACCAGCAGCGTCTCATCGTCTTCCAGCGTCTTGAGCGTTTCGACGATCGCGTCGAAGGCCTCCCAGCTGCGCGCAGCGCGCCCGGTGCCGCCGTACACGACGAGATCCTCCGGGCGTTCGGCGACCTCGGGATCGAGATTGTTCATCAGCATCCGAAGCGGCGCCTCCGTCTGCCAGCTGCGAGTCGTCAGCTCCGTGCCCCGCGGCGCGCGGATGGTGCGAGTGGGGTCGTGCCGGGTGAACGTGGCCGGGGTGGTCGTGATGCTCATGGTGTCCTTCGGATCGGGGCGAGTGGGTCAGAGATCGAGGTGGGTCAGGGCGTCGGCGTACAACCTGCCGGGGTCGCCCAGCGAGGTGTGTTCGCCGTCTCGGGCGACGACGGTGCCGGCGATGCGAACCTCGGCGATGTCGGCAGCGGTCGCGGTCAAGGGAAGCTGGTCGAGGTCGGAACCCGCGGTGCGTGCGGTGTTCCGCCGCACGAGCACCACGTCGTCGGAGAGGCCGAGCCCGAGGCTGCGGCGTCCGCCGTCGACCGCCGCCGAGATGATCTCCGCGGGCGTGAAACGTCCACGGAGCTGGGCGCCGAGGCGCTCGTGGTGCTCGAGCCCGCGCATCTCGAGGAACGGATCGAGCACGGCGTGCTGGTCGCTGCCCAGGGCGATCGTCGCGCCGGCGTCGTGGAGTGCCCGCGCCGGCCCGATGCCGTCACCCAGATCGGCTTCGGTCGTCGGGCACATGACGATGGTGACCTCTCGTCGACCGAGCAACGCGATGTCGGCGTCGGTCAGGTGGGTGGCGTGGACCGCGGAAAGGCGAGGACTGAGGAGTCCGCTTCGCTCGAGAAGCTCCGTGGGGGTGACCCCGTGGGCATCGAGACACGCGACGTTCTCCGCTTGTTGCTCCGACAGGTGTACGTGCAACGGCAGCGCCGGATCGAGGTCGGAGGCGATCACGGTCAACTGATCCGCGGGCACGGCGCGCACCGAGTGAATGGCCGCGCCGACGGTCACGAGCGCACCGGCTTCTTCGGCCAGGGCGGCGCGCAGCGAATGGACCCGACGCACCCAGGCCGCAGCATCCCCGTCGGAGAAGCGTGTCTGGGCGGCGGCGAGCGGCTGACCGATACCGCCGGCGAGGTAGCAGGTGTCGAGCAGGGCCAACCGGATGCCGGCGGCCGCGGCGGCACGTGCCAGCGCGCGCTCCATGTCGTGATCGGCGTAGGGCGTCCCGTCCGGGCGGTGGTGCACGTAGTGGAATTCTCCGACCGCGGTCCAGCCGGAGACGACCATCTCGGCGAACACCGCCGTCGCGAGCCGCTCGTAGCCCGCCGGGGTGAGCGCCGATGCCGCGGAGTACATCTGTTCGCGCCACGTCCAGAAACTTCCCTGCTCCCGGTGGGTGCGTCCGCGAAGAACGCGATGGAAGGCGTGGGAGTGCGCGTTCACCGGGCCGGGAACGAGGGCGATCGTGGAATCGACGGCGGTGATCGCGGTCACAGCAGCGCCTCCAGGACATCGGCGAGCGCACGCGCGCCGGCCTCCGCATCCGAGTCCTCCACGTGTTCTTCGGGCGAGTGACTGATGCCCTCCGCATTCCGGGTGAAGAGCATGCCGCTCGGCACCACGGCAGAAAGAACGGCCGCATCGTGGCCGGCCCCGGTGTCGAGCACGCGCCCACCCGGCAGCGCGAGCGCCATCTGTGCGCGCAGCCCCGGGTTCAGGTGCACGGTCGGGCTCAGCGACTCCTCGATCAGCATCGACTCACAGCCCTCCTCGGCCGCGGCAGTCTCGGCCGCCGAGGCGATCCGCGCGACGAGGTCGGCCGTCACCAGGTCGTCCGGGTGACGAACGTCGAGCCATACTTCGACGCGGCTGGCGATCACGTTCGTGCCGCCGGGCACCGGCAGGATTCGACCGACCGTGGCGCGCGCATGGGGAACGGATGCAGCGAGCTGCCGCACGGCGAGCACCACCTTGGCCGCGACGATCATGGGGTCACGGCGATCATCCATCAGCGTGGTCCCCGCATGGTTGCCCTGGCCGGTGAGGAGGAATCGCCACCGACCGTGTCCGAGCACGGCGTCACCGACCGCGACCGGGGGCCCGCAGTGACCCAGCCCGCGACCCTGCTCGACGTGGAGTTCGACGAACTGTCCGATCCGCGCCACCGCGGCAGGGTCGGCGCCGATGTGCGCCGGATCGATGCCGTGGTCGCGGGCGACCTCGGCGAATGTGCGACCGTCGGCATCGACCAGCGCACGGGCTCGGTCGGGGTCGAGCGCGCCGGTCATGAGACGAGATCCGAGACAGGCGACGCCGAATCGCGACCCCTCCTCCTCGGGGAAGACCACGGCCGCGATGCTGCGGGCGGGCTGCAGCCCACGGTCCCGGAGATGATCGATCGCGGCGAGCGCCGAGGCGACGCCGAGCGGCCCATCGAATGCGCCGCCGCCGGGAACGGAGTCCAGGTGCGACCCGGTCACGAGGGCGCCATCGTGGGGCGCGCCCCACCACGCCCAGATGACACCGTTCCGATCCGTCTCCACGTCCAGGTCCCGCGCGTGCGCGGCCGCGCGGAACCACTCGCGCAGATCGGTCTCGGCGGCAGAGAAGACCGGGCGGGTGTAGCCGCCCCGCACGGGATCACGCCCGGTGTCTGCGATCTCCCCGAGGAGCGATGTGACCGACATCGGTTATGCCGCGTCAATCGAGACGGGAAGGCTCGCGTAGCCCTTGAGCGTGGTGTGGACGAACGGCTTCACGTCGCCGGTGAATTCGATCCGCTTGACGCGTTTGGCGAACGTCGTCAGCAGCACATCCATCTCCAGCCGGGAGATGGGCTGTCCGACGCACTGGTGGATGCCCATGCCGAAGGTGAGGTGACCGGAGGAGTCGCGGTCGATATCGAAGTCGGCGGCGGTCGGTCCCCACTTCGCTTCGTCGCGGTTGGCCGATCCGATGAACAGCAGCACCTTCGACTCCGCGGGCAGAGCGATACCCCCGAGCTCGGTGTCGACACTCGTGGTGCGGTAGAACGATTGGAAGGGAGAGTCGTAGCGGAACGCCTCGTCGATGGCGAACTTCATCAGACGGGGATTCTCGTGGACTCGCGCGTATTGATCGGGGTGCGCGGCGAGCGCGCGCAGCGTGTTCCCGAGGGCGATCACGGTGGTGTCGAGTCCGGCGGAGAGCATGGCTCGCACCAGAAGCGTCGCCTCTTCCGGCGGGATGTTGCCGGCGTCGGCCTCCGCCCAGATGCCGGCGCCCATTCCGGTCGGATCGAGGCGTTCGCGGGCGCAGTTCTGCAGCACCCACTCGTAGGTGCCCTCCGCGTCATTGCGGTGCTCGAGGGCGATTTCGTTCAGGGGACCGAACGTGGCGAAGTTGGCCGCGCCCTGAGGAATGAGGTTTTCCGCGCGACCCTCGCGAGGAATCCCCACCGCATCGGCGAAGACGCGCAGCGGGTAGACCTCCGCGAAGTCGGACACCGCGTCGAATGAACCGAGATCGATGACCCGAGTCACGAGCTCATCGGCGAACTCCTGGAAGCCGGCGCGGAGCGAGCGCATGTTCTTCGGGTTGATGACCGAGGTCATCGCCGCGCGCATGCTGGTGTGGTTCGGGGGGTCGACTTCGAGGATGCCGGGCTGTCGCAGCGGTGGCGCATGATGGATGTTGACGATCCCCACCCCCGCCCCGGAGATGAACGTGCGGTAGTCCTCGAGGATCGCCCGTACCTCCGCGTCGCGGCCGAATGCATGGACGCCGTACTGCTCCAGCCATGCGGCGGGACCCGCACCGCGCAGCCGGTCGAAGAAGGGATACGGATCCACGAGGATCTCCCGCTCGTAGGGGTCTTCGTGCATACGCGGGGCGTGGCTGCTCACGATGGACATGAAGATTCCTCTCGATCGGGGCCCCGCGACGCGGAGCGTTCGTACGGTATCCGCGCGATCCCGGGCGGCAACATGGGCATTCCCACGCTGCAAGAACGGGCGTTGCGGCCCCTTCTTGCTCCGTCGTTCACTTCAGCTACGACCCCGTTCTCCAGGAGGAACCCGCGATGACGAACGACGCGCAACGGCATTCCCCGCCGGAGTTGCCCCGAGGTTTCGTGGACGCACGAGTCGTCCGCCGCAGGCAGATCTCCGACGGCGTCGTGTTGCTCGATCTCGACGTGCCGACGAACTCGGGCACGACGACCGCGGCAGGCTCGCACATCGAGGTCTTCCTCCCGCTCGGAGTCGGGGGTGAAGTCCGCCACTACTCGGTGTGCCGGGCGGAAGAGGGCACCATCCAGATCGCCGTGCTGCGGGAGACGGACGGTCGCGGCGGATCGGCGTGGATGCACGATCACGCTGACGTCGGCGTCACTCTCATGGCCCGTGGGCCGCGCAACACGTTCACGTACGCGCCGACGGGCCCCGCCCTGTTCATCGCGGGCGGGATCGGGATCACACCCATCCTGCCGATGATCGAGGAGGCACGAGAAGCCGCCATCGACTGGAAGCTGGTCTATGCCGGGCGTTCGCTCGCGAGCATGGTGTTCGCGGACGAACTCGTCCGCGCCGGCGGAGACATCGCCCTGTGGCCGGCGGACACGCGAGGGCGCGTAGACCTGGGCGAGGTCATCGCGCACACCTCCGCGGAGACGACGATCTACGCGTGCGGTCCCGACCGGATGCTGACAGAGCTGCGTGCGCTGTGCGCGGTGAGTGGCCACACTCTGGTCTCGGAGGACTTCTCGATCGGTCGGATGGAGGAGGCCGCATCCGTCGACGTCCGGGTGGAATCCGACGACCGGGAGTTCACGGTCGAACTGGCTGACGGCACCGAGGTTGTCGTTCCGCGCGGGTGCTCCATCCTCACCGCGCTCGGGGGCGCGGGGATCCGGACGCTCAGCTCCTGCCAACGCGGAGAGTGCGGAACCTGCGAGACGCCGATCATCTCCGGCGAAGCCGACCATCGAGACAGGGTGCTGTCGGAAGAGGAGCGAGCGGCGAACGAGGTCATGATGATCTGCATCTCCCGAGCCAAGGGAGACCGGCTCGTCTTGGACCTCTGATTCCCTCGACACCATCCGGATGCTCTTCGCTTCGCCGTCGGGGTCAGCTGGCGATGAGCCGCGAGGCGGCGACCGGCGAATCGAGGAGCGCAGAGAGGCTGGCGGCAGCCCGCAGCAGCCGCGCGCGCGTCTTCGCAATCCACGCGTCGTCACAGCGCGACTCGACCCCGGCGACAGCGAGAGAACAGACGACTTCGCCGCCCAGGGCGAAGACCGGCACGGCCACAGCGACAGCACCCTCCGTGAGTTCGCCCCGCGACACAGCCCATCCACGCTCGCGAATCTGTTGCAGTTCACGCACCAGGGCGTCAGCACGCAGCGTTCGATCGGTGACCTGGCGGATTCTGCCGGATACGACATGAGTGATCACGCTGGCCGGGGCGTGCGCCAGCAGGACCCGCTGACCCGTTCCCGCGTGGAGAGGAAGAAGCTGATTGGTACGGAAGGCGATCCGCTCCGGTTTGGGCGACTCCACCTGACGCAGGCACATGGCGTTGGTGCCGATCCGCGCCGTCATCACCGACGTCTCACCGGTTGCCCGGGTGAGTTGGTCGAGAATCGTGAACCCGACTTCGACGAGGCGGGCACGCGCTCGGTCGTGTCCGGAAAGCTCCGCGAGGCGCCATCCCGCGACGTACGAGCCGTCGTGTTCTTCGACGAGTGCGAACTCCCGGAGGGTCCGCAGGTAGCGGTAAACCGTGCTGAGCGGAAGGCCGAGATCGTCCGCGATGTCGACGGCACGCGCCTCGCCGCTGTCGGTGACCGACGTGAGGATCTTCAGCCCCCGAACGAACGCGCTCTCGCGCCGCGTTGCTGTTTCGGCACCGATGTCGGCGATCGATGCACCGGTGGGCTCACCGGCCTGCGTCACGTCACCGACTCCGGCCCCGATCCGACAGCATCCAGCTCGGGCGTCGCGACGGAGAACAGGTCCGCTGTCTCCGCCTGCAGCAACGCACCCCAGTCGGCGATCGCGCCAGGCGTGCAGCGGAAGCTCGGCGCAACGATGCTGATGGCTCCGAGGATCCGGCCTTCGGATCGGATCGGAACGGCCACCGCCGTCGCATCCGTCTCCACGCCACCCTCCGCGACGGCGAACCCTCGCGGAAGAGGTGCACCACTCAACACGAGTCCGGCCGCCGTCCCCTCCATCGGGATCGTCGCTCCCGTCCATGTGCGGTGACGAACGGCGCGCGTGCCTTCGAGTGTCGCGATGTAGGTCGCGCTGCCCGGCTGGCCCCGAACGCTCAGGTAGACCGACTCCCCCGTCTGGTCCACGAGACGACCCATAGCCGGCCAGGCGAGATCGACGAGAGAATCCTGGCTGAGCGCGCGCAGACCGAGCTGGAAGATTCGTCCGCCGGGCACGTATTCGCCGGACTCGTCTCTGCGGACGAACCCCGACATCTCCAACGTGCGCAACAATCTCAGCGAAGTGCTGGGGGAAAGATCCGTGCGACGGGCGGCTTCCGAGAGCGTGACCCGGCCCCGGTCGCACACGACAGCAAGGAGCGCGAGTGTCCGTTCCGCAGAACGAGTTGCAACCTCAGCCATAGCAATGCCTCCGTGTTCAAGGCCGAAGATATCGGCGCGATGTGATGCCGGCTTTTCCAGCGTGTTTCCAACAGGCAACAGTTGCTTGCCACTCTATGACAAGCGTGAACTGGCGCTCGGATGCGGGCACGCGACCGTGCGCCGTGCGTGACAGCAGACCCGCAGACCGACGCGGCGAACGCACGAGCTGCGTCGGCTCTGGCCCGCGCTATCTCATAAGGACGGCCCCGGGCATCGCTCTTCGGGGTCGCGCCATCAGATTCGGCCGTTGATGCGGAGGTCTATCATGAGCGCCGAATGCGGCACGGCACGAGCTCTGTGCAGCCGGCCACCTACCAGATGGTGCCGCCGCCGACGGAGATCCCACCCCAGTTGAGCGCGATGAAGATGGCCGCGAACACGACGGGCGCGATGCCCTTGCCGCTACGCGCGAGCCCTTTGAGGAGGGCGATCACGGCGAGAACAGCGGCCACGACAGAGAGGCCACCGCCGAGGATCAGCCCGATGAACAAGGGGATCGGCATGAGCACGAGGCCGATCAGTGCGAACCAGAACGCGGCCCAGGCCGTGGGATTGGAGCGGCGTTCAAGAAAGGACGACATGCCTCATTATCCCGCGTCACCGCTGTGGCGCGATCTACCGATGGGCGCTATGGGAGCATCCCGGGTGCACGCTCTCGCTTTTCGCGGGGTGCGTCTATTGATTTTCTGGCAGTTGATAGTCCGGTGGCATCGAGTGGCTACACCTATTCACGTTGACCTTTCTTGGAGTATCGGAATAGAGCGGGCTAAATGTCCGCTCGACGGGGAGCCGCCAACCCCGCTCAATCATGCCGTCGTGGTCAGTCACACCCAAGAGTCCGAGACTTCACGGCTGACGACTCGGAGTTTCGGATCTCGTCGGGTTCGGAGCACCGCACGGCGCTCGGACGCCTGGTCATCCCCCCATGCCGGGCAAAGCCGCCACAGCAGACAATGATCCCGCTTCATCACAAGCGCCTTTTGCTTCCGCGACCGCGGCCCCGAAGGCAGGATGGGCGGCCCCGACCCCGTCCTTCGCCGCTTCGACGACTCGACGCATGGATGACGAAACGTCTGTGTCTCCGAGAATGAAATAGAGCCACGCGTCCCGTACAGCGTCCAACCGAGCCTCGTACGCCGTCGCGTCGATAACGCCCGTTTGGTGTTGCCATTCAGTGCGAAAAACAATCCCGTCAAGCGCACCGAGTTCTCCGCACTCCCAGTCAACGTCCGGCAGTCCGTCAGCCGGCCTTTCCTGGCTGACAGGAGCTTCCTCGACAGGGGCAGCGCTCGGTTTGCTTGTCACGGCGGGAGAAGCAGATTGTGCGGCGCAACCGGATAGGAGCAGCGCCCCGCTTGCAAGAATGCACGGCACCAGTAGCCGTCCAGCGGGTCGTCGTTGCGAGAAAGTCATACGAGCACGATACGACACGAAGGCAGGTATCTGCAGCGCGACGCGACAAGAACAATCGTCAATGCATCCTTCACTTGTTCGAATGAATGTGGGACGCTGTGGATCCAGACGTCACTGAGAAGCCGACAAACAATGTGACAACGGCGAATGGTGACCAACGAACAGGGGGACTTCTTGAGTAGAGAAAGCCGGACTTCCGGCGCACGGCGTCGCATTTCACGGTCCGATTCACATTCTTCTGCCGACGACGGGAACCGAAGCCGAGGACGAATAAAGCGTGCACTTTCGACGTCCGCCGCGACGGGCGTCGGCGCGATTATCGGCCTAGCTGCCGTTGTCGGGGTCTCGTCCGTCGCGTCCGCCGAGGCCGCCCCTGATGTGCCGCCGAATCTCGTCTCTCAGGCAGATGTGTCCGAAAAGTGGGCGGAGACGGTCAGGAGCAGCGAGCTAGTTCTACCCGTCGGGGTGACGCTTCCAGACACGCCGCCATGGATCTTCTCCACCGACGATGCGGCGGCGGACACCTACTACGAGGCCACCATGTTCGACCAGGTGGCGCTGCAGTACTCGCGATGCGCGTGGCTGAAGGAAGAGCTTGGCTCGATCCCTGCAGGGCAACTGCGAGCCCCGGCCGACGACGGTGTGTATGCGGAGGTCGAGGCCTCGTTTGAGGAGGCGCTGCCGGCGACTTCGCAATCTGAGTACCAGGAGTATCAGCAGGTCCTGACTGACGAGGCAGCGCAGCTGGGCGTCTCCAGCGCAGAACTCGAGTACGCGGACAACTGCATGCTCTACACGGGAGAGGCGAACTGATCATGGATAGGACTCGCACTCGAACGATGGCACTCGTGCGCGCCGCGCTGTGCGGCGCGCTCCTCACCGGGTTGGCTGCTGGAGGCGCCGGCGCTGCAGCCGCCGCCGAGGTGAATACCGGCGGCACCCAATCCGGAGTCTCGTACGTTTACTGGGGAACGCCTCGGTACAACAGTCACCAGCAGAACGGCATGCAGGGCCGTTCGATCTCGACAAGCGGCTGGGGAGGAAGTTGGGAAGCCTTCACGCTCGGTGCCCGCAACGGAAGTGCCTCGTCCGCGACGCAAATCGCACGCGTAGACCTCACGAGCGTCGTCGGTGCGGGTGTATGGAGGACGTTCACTACTCCCAGCGGCAGCTCGGCAATTCCCAGAGGGAACTTCTGGCTCACGACGCACCTCGACACCTTCTGCGTCACTGGCGTCGATTGCCCTGGAACGCAGCAGGTGTCTTTCAACATCGGTCTGCGTTGGGATCTCTAGCAGTCGCCTCTGCCAGCATGGTCGGCGCCCGGCATGGCCTCCTCTGACTGTTAGGCGACCAGACCTCCTGACTAGAGCCGACGCGGGCGACGCCCGTGCCGGCTCTAGTCAGGCGGAGATCTCGCAGCGAGACTTCGGCCGGGGAAGGGCCGCCCGGCATCGGGCACGAACCGTCGCCGTTCGCACGCCGTTGGCGGACCGATTCTTGAACGCTCGGCGGCTACCGCGAGCTTCAGACTCACACAAACGTGCTCAGCTGTGGGGTGCTAAATCAGGCACGAAGCGGCGGCGGCTCCGCCAACAAACAGCTGTCCGGCGAGAAGGAACTGGGCTACAGCGATTCCAATCGCGGTGCCCGCAATCATCACAACCAGAACATGGCCGACTGCCGATGACCGGGTGCGCTTTCCGGCCGCCGCTGTCGACCAAAGCACCACTGCCCCAATGGCGTACACGACGATGAGTGGCACCAGGCCGAGCAAAGCCCCGTATCCACCCATACTCGTTCCGGCTGCCAATGCCCGGCACTCGTCAGTGCGCTCCTCGCTGAACGCCCATCCGAACCACGTCCACGCCACCGGCATGACGAGCACAGCTCCCAGCGTGCCGAACACCCAGAACAGCGTCATTGCCAGACGTGGTCGCGTCGTCCGCGGAACTGACGGAGCGGGCGGGTGTGCTCCAAGCGCATCGTTCACCCCTGAAGGCTACCCACCGGTCGTCCAAATTCTTGCTTTGTCAACGCATTCAAAGGGGACGCTCCGCAGGAGCAACTCGATTTAAGGTCTCACCGGCTGCTGCAAACGACACTGGAGCCCGGTTCCTCCGACTTGCCGAGCGAATTTTCTCGAACAATGTCCCCCAAATGGCCTACACGGAGATTGCTGCGGGGAATGGTAGGAATGATCCAAGCTTCGCTCATATGGCCCTCAGACGTCATTTCCGCAAGGAATCCGCTGGCCGCCTGCTGCGTTTGTTTTCGGTACACATGACCCGCTCCAAGAACGTAGGTGGCCCTTGAGTTCTTTCACACGCACACCTTTGACCCGCCGTGTTGTTCTGCAGGTCGGAGCGCTCTTTTCAGCTCATTTCTTGAGCAGTGGCGTCGGAAATCGAAACGGAACGAGCTGGCACAGCAACACCCGTTTCGACTCATCACGCCTCACGATGGCAACTACGAAATATTTTGAACCGGATTGGGGCACCGAAGTCACCGCGTCGCTTCCCGTCCGTTTCGATTTCGCGGGACGCGCCGTCAAGAGCCTTCGCATCGACTGGGACGAGCGGCTTTTCGCTGTTCACGGACCCGCATACGCGGTCGTCGACGGCGACACGGTCGAATTGGGGGCCACCGGTGATATCAAACGGTCGCTGCATGTCGAGCTTCCGGATGGCGCAACGGAACTAGTCCTGCGCTCGGAGTCTTTGAACGCGTACCCCAACGAGAACCTCCGGGACGTCCAGCGTGCGTCGTTCCGGATGACGACCGAGGACGCGTCAGAAGAGGAATGGGCGGATACGCTCCAGTCGGCGGCCTGCAACGCCTGGAGCCTCGAAGCCACCGTCAACTGGGTGTGCCACGAAGGTGTCGTCGTCCCTGCCCGAGCCGTCATCTCGAGCATCGGCCCATACGCGGCGCCGACCGGAGTTTCCGTCGGCTTGCAGTATGCCGACATTGTCGGCGCACCTGCCCTCGCTCCGACGCCGGGCGACGCAGAGACCGAACCAGTGGAGGTCTCGGCCACTATTGAATCCACGATGCACGACGGAGTGCGGGAGGCCGTGCTGGTGACGACGGGTCAGCTGGAAGCCGGTCAGCAGATCGAGTTGGTCTTCGAGGTGGATGCGTCCGATTCGAAGCCGCAACCATTCCGCGAGTTTGTTCCGCGCCTGATTGTGACGCCACCGCAGAACGTCTCCGGTATGCGGCTGTCCGAGAAGCACTCGTCGTTCCCCGTGACTCCGTCGGGCTCGCACCTCAGTACCTACGAGCCGGCACCAACCGCCTAGCTTCTCCCATCCCTCACCCGAGAGGTAAGACACGATGAGCGATCCCTGGGTCGTTGAAACTCAGCTCTGGTATCAGAACACGTACGGGGCTCTCCCCGGCTTCCAACAGATCGTCGTGGACGGTCAGGCCGGCTGGCAGACGATGTACGCGCTTACGCGTGCCCTTCAGTATGAGCTCGGTCTCACCTCCCTGTCGGACAACTTCGGAACTGGCACGCTGAGCACGCTCACCACGTTCGGAAGCATCACGGCAACGAACCCAAGTACTCAGACCGGACCGTCCAACATCGTTAAGATCGCGCAGGGTGCCTTGTACTGCAAGGGCTACAACGCGGGCAACGGCGACCTAACCGGCACGTGGTCGGCCACTACGCAATCGGCGATGACCGCACTGCGAAACGACCTCGGGCTCGGAGCCACATCGAGCGAACTTACGCCGAAACTGTTCAAGTTCCTTCTTACGATGGATGCCGCCAAGCTGCTCCCGGGCGGGGACTCTGTCATCCGTGACGGCCAGCGCGCCCTGAACGCTCGGTACCTGTCCCGGCGTGATTTCTATGTCGTGGCCACGGACGGGCATTTTCTCCGCGACACCCATCGAGCCCTACTGTTCGCGTTGCAGTATGAGATCCCGATGGCAGACGGTGTCGCCAACGGCAACTTCGGTCCCGGGACCAAGTCCGGTCTTCAGACGCAAGCCAATCTGTCAGTCGGTTCCAGCGACTCCACCAAATACTTCGTGCGGTGGTTCCATTTCGCGTTGCGAGTCAACGGGTATCCCGTCGCGTTCTCGGGTACGTACACGAGCACCACTGCCACACACGTGACGAGCTTCCAGACGTTCGTGGGCTTGCCCACGACCGGAACCGCCAATCTCGCAACATGGGCTTCGCTTCTCGTAAGCACCGGAGACCCCGACAGGTCAGGAACGGGAGCTGACGGCATCACGACCCTCACCCCTGCCCGTCTGACGACACTCCGTAGCGCGGGATACCAGTACTTCGGGCGGTACCTCACGAACGCCATCGACCACAACCCAGACAAGTGCATCAAGGACGGCGAGGTGGCTAACATCTTCGCCGCCGGCGGCCGCTTGTTCCCGCTGTTTCAGACCGGCGGCGGTAGCGCTTCGCACTTCACGGAAGAACGCGCGGCAGAGGTGGCGGAGGAGGCAGCTAATGCAGCGTGGGCCTACCGCATTCCGGAGAATTCCGTCATCTACTTCAGTGTCGACTATGACGCGTATGACTGGGAAGTTATGGCAAGCATCATCCCCTACTTCCAAGTCGTGAACAATCTGCTCAGCACCTTTGGACGCAACTACCGAGTTGGTATCTATGGCCCCCGCAACGTGTGCAAGCGCGTCTCCGCAGCGGGTCTGGCGGTTTACAGCTTCGTCTCTGACATGTCGACTGGCTACACCGGGAACTTGGGACATAGCCTTCCTTCGAATTGGGCGTTTGATCAAATCCAGACGCTCACCGTGGGTTCCGGCGCATCGGGCACAGAGATCGACAAGAACATCGTTTCCGGGCGAGACACGGCAGTGACCACGCTCGCGCCTGCCATCGGCGTAGGCAACGACCCTCAAATTCCTGCGGCACGACGCGACCAGTCCATCACGTCGTGGTTTGACCATTCGTATCGCTACGCCGCGAGCCCGCTTCACGCGGCGAATCAAGTCACTCAGCAGGCGCAGGTCCGGTCCTGGATCACGGAGCACGACGCATACATAACGACACTCGCCGCCCAGTACCAGGTCTACAAAGCGCTGATCTTGACTCCCCTTATCTGGGAGGGCCTCGCGATCAACCCGATGGACGTTGGGGATGCGGCCGTTCGTGCGTACTACGCCTGGAAGTCGGGGCTCGGCCCGCACCCGGGCGTCGTGTATACGGACTCCTCTACCGGTCTATGTCAGATCTTCGCCGAGACGGGCATCAAAGTGAACAACTGGGCAGTCAGTCAAGGCGTGATCACTGGCCGGTCCTACTCAATGAGCGTCTGGCAAGACGTGTGGGAGATGTGGCGCAACCTGGCTGATGACCCGCAGTACAACCTGAAGATGGCGATGCTCACGATGATGTACTACGCCAGCACACGCCCCGCGGGAATTAGTGCAACGCAGATGCGGAGAATCACTCCTAGTCAAGTCATGAACGCGTTGACGGGTTACAACGGGGACGGTGTGTACGGTCGGGAACGGATGGCGCTTTACTACCTCATCCAACGTGCGCACGAAAGCTATCGTTAGAAGCCGCCGCATCGCGGTCTGACTCGTGGCGTACGTTCCTGGTCGCATCTCCGCGCCGCCGCGCCATGCAAACGGTCCCGTGCCGACCGGCCCGATGAGCCGCTGCTGCGCGCGGTCACTGCCGCGATCCAAACCGATACGGAGCTCGCTCGCCAGTACCGTGAAGTTCTGCTCCAGCCTCAAATGGCTGCCGTCGCTCAGCGCCTCGAGCGCGGCGGAGCCGTCGACCCGGATGCGGCGGCGGAGCTCCTGCTCGGTCCGGTCCTTCATCGCTGGCTGCTCCGCAGCCGCGCCTTCGACCACGACTGGATAGAGCAGCACGTCGACCGCACGTTACGCGGCGCAGAAGTCGATTGAGCCGACAACCGGTCTCCTCCTCATTCCGCCCCCTCGGAAGGCACAACGGTTCCTTGGTGGTAGCGGATCACCGGGCCTGGTCCGCCGACATCCCACAGCGACGAGTGCCTGCTGCTGCCACCGGTTCCGGTAATGCGATACGTCACGAGGATCAGGGTCGGCGCCACCTCGATGAAGGACCACTCGTCCGTCTGAGGCGTGAGGTGCTCGTTCTCAGATGCGAGAGCGGCGACCGTTTCATCCCTCGTCCAGCGCCGGCCGGAGCGACCGATCTCGATGAAGTCGGCGTGGAGAAGCTCCCGGACTCGGACCGGATCGCGGCGCACGGTTCCGTCGAGAAGCTCGAGCTCGGCCGCCTTGACGGCACGGAACCACACTTCCGACTCATCCACGGCTACCGCACCATGCGTGCGTCGGTGATCAGCGGCGCGTGTGGGTCGGTCTGCTCGACCCCGTCGAAACGGAAGCCGTTGCGGAGGTAGAACGCGATCGCTCGGGGATTCTCTTTCGCGACCCACAGCGTCGCCGGCGCCTCGCCGAGCGCCTCGTCCAGGAGCGCCTGCCCCGCGCCGGTCCCATAGTGCGCAGCCGAGACGTAGATCGCATAGAGCTGCCGGTCACGTGGGGGCTCGTCGCCATCTACGTTCTGCGCCGGGCCCACGAGCGCAAACCCGATGACCGATCGCGTGCTCTCCGCGATCCTCGCAGTCATGTCTTCACGAGGCTGGGTGAGAATGTGCGTCCACATGCGGTGGCGGCCGGTGATGTGCTCGTCGGAAAAGTAGTCATCAGGCAGCAGGTGGCTATATGTCTGGCGCCAGGTCGCCACGTGAAGATCAGCGATCGTTGCTGCGTCAGCCGGTCCTGGCGTCCGGATGGTGAACGTCATGCGCTCATCGTGCCAGAACGGACTCGCCGGGATCGGCCCCCACGACCTACGGACCGGCGGATTCAGGCCAACCAGCGACTCCGTCGAATTTTCCTCGAGATCGATCAGCGAGCGACCGATGTGCTCCTCGCGATCGTCTCGAAGTAGGTTCGCCAGAGGGCAAGATCCTTGATCCCCCGCTTACCGTCGCCGTCGATGTCGCCCGCCTGAGTGAACAGCGCCCGTGCGAGGTCACGAACGTCTGCCTCACCGTCGGCGTTGATGTCGAGAGACTTCATCGGAAGCGCCCCTGAGGGCACGCGGAGCAGATGGAACGAAGTGTTCGAGCCGAGGAAGCCGAAGTTGTCATCGACGCTGAGAACGAGCGTCCGGTCACCATTGGTGAGCGTCGGGCCCCACGTGATTCCCTCCACATTGTCCGGCGTCACATCCGTTGACGCGAAGTCGAAGATGAGCCGTTTCGGCATCACCTTCTCGTCTCCCGCCAGCTGGGCGGTCGCACGCACATCCGTCGCGCCGAGGATGCTTGTCCAGTACACCTTGATGCGGTAGCCGACCCCGGACGCAAAACTCCGCTCGACGGCGAGATAGTCCGTCGAGTTCAGCGCAACGAGCTCGGATAGGCCTCGGTCCGCCGAGTACGTGTTGATCGGGGCGGGGAGCGGCTCGGTGGGGGCATCCTCAACCGGGTCCACGCGGTAGACGTACTGCCCGACGTCTTGGCCTGTCGAACGATCGAACCGGACGACGCGCGATGGACTGGACGTATTGAGTGACGCTGCAGGACCGTCCTGTACGAGGCTGTTCTCGACCGCGGTGGTAACGATGGTCTGATCGGGCGAGACTGCCAGGCTCTCCAGCGATTTGTTGTCGCGCGACCCGGTGATGACGCGGCCGTCGACAACCTGAGGGACGAAGGCCCCCGGCAGTGGGATGCTGCCGGTGACGGTTCCGTCAGCCCCCGAGACCCAGAGCGCGGGCGGGATCCCGGCCGAGGTCGCTCCCTCCGTCGTCCACAACACTCCACCGTCCGGATCAACCCGAATGGACTCCGGATCGACAGTGCGTCGGTCGAACTCCGCACCGTTCGCGTCTCGAAGCGTGGTGACGGAGGAAACCTGAAGTCCTTCAGAAGTGAAACCGTCGTCGTCAATGCCGAGCTGAGTGTGTAGAACCGCGCAGGCGCATTCTCCGACCGGTCATCACTGATGGCGACGAAGTTCTTCCGGACGGGATCTTAATCGATGCCGGAGAGCCCGCCGAATGGGGTGCCCAGTTGGGTGCCGTTTGCTGGCACGGTGAGCGTGTCCATGAGCGATATCGTGGCCGGGTGCAAACCGACCGACCGTTCCGCCGCGACAGCGGGGAGCGGGGCGAAGGTAAGCGCGCCCACCGCCAGGGCAACCGCGGCAAACCTCAGAGGCGTCTGGGCTCTCGTAACCATGCGACCTACTCCTCCTATCGAGATCAGGTGCAGCCAGCAAGACGGTGGCCGACTCGAGAGGGACGCTACGCATCCAAATCGTTTTGCATAACCTCTCCAACATGTACGATCGCTGGCCGGCACAGAGACCCCGGGGCTTGGTTGAAGGGCGCATTGCCGGAATGGATGAATGGCTAATGGGCAGTGACGGGCTATGGACTCGAGCATCGCGAACACATCGGCGTGCGCGACGAAGCCTCTCCCGCACACTGGAACGGCACAAGCAACGCTGAGTCAAGAATGTGGAAACCGCCCGCTCCACCTGACGCGGCCCCCGTTGGAGCTGTTCGAGTCCGTCTGCGAGAGGCCCGTCGGATCGGACGGCACCGCCTCGGACCCGACCAGACCGTTACCCGGATGAAACGGGCCGGACGCACCGCATCCGTAGCTTCAGCCATATGGTCTCGCCACCCGAGGCGAACAAGAAGAGCGGTCGGAGAATCCATGAGTGGGAACAGAGCCCGTCGCGAAGCGATCAAGGACGTCGAAGCGTACGTACCTCCCGCCGTCAGCTTCGACGAATCCGAGGCTCCGGGAGAGATATTCGGGGCGAACGTCTTCAGCACCATCGTGATGAGAAAGCGCCTGCCGAAACCCGTCTTCAAGTCGGTCATGGCGACGATCGAGCATGGCGCGAAGCTGGACCCGCTCGTGGCGGATGCCGTGGCCTCGGCCATGAAGGACTGGGCGCTCGAGCGCGGTGCCACGCACTACGCGCACGTGTTCTACCCGCTGACCGGCCTGACCGCCGAGAAGCACGACAGCTTCTTCGAGCCCGCCGGGGACGGATCCGCGATCGCCGAGTTCGCCGGCAAGACCCTGATCCAGGGCGAGCCGGATGCCTCGAGTTTCCCCAACGGCGGCCTACGCAACACGTTCGAGGCACGCGGCTACACCGGCTGGGACGTCACCAGCCCGGCGTACGTGCTGGAGAATCCGAACGGCAATACGCTCTGCATCCCGACGGTGTTCGTGTCGATGACCGGAGAGGCCCTCGACCACAAAACGCCGCTCCTGCGCTCCCAGCAGGCGATGGGTGAGCACGCGCAGCGCATCCTCTCGCTCTTCGGCAACAAGAGCACCGCCAAGGTCGTATCCTTCTGCGGCCCGGAGCAGGAGTATTTCCTGATCGACCGCCACTTCTTCCTCGCTCGCCCCGATCTGCTCAATGCCGGCCGTACCCTATTCGGCACGAAACCTCCCAAGGGCCAGGAGTTCGACGATCACTACTTCGGCGCCATTCCGGAGCGCGTGCTTGGTTTCATGATGGATACCGAACGAGAGCTGTTCAAGCTCGGCATCCCCGCCAAGACGCGCCACAACGAGGTCGCCCCGGGCCAGTTCGAGATCGCGCCGATGTTCGAGCGCGGAAACATCGCGGCCGACCATCAGCAGTTGTTGATGACGACGTTCAAGACGATCGCTAAGAAGCACGGCATGGAGTGCCTGTTCCACGAGAAGCCATTCGAAGGCGTCAACGGGTCGGGCAAGCACGTCAATTTCTCGCTCGGCAACAACGAACTCGGTTCGCTCCTCGTGCCGGGCGATACGCCGCACGACAACGCGCAGTTCCTCGTCTTCTGCGCCGCCGTCATCCGTGCCGTGCACCTGTACGCTGGCCTCCTCCGCGCGTCGGTAGCATCGGCATCCAATGACCACCGTCTCGGTGCGAACGAAGCGCCGCCGGCGATCATCTCGATCTTCCTCGGCGACCAACTCGCCGACGTCTTCGAGCAGATCGCGAACGGCCCGGCGACTTCGTCGAAGGGCAAGGGTTCGATGCAGATCGGCGTCGACACGCTGCCGGTGCTGCCGACCGACCCGGGTGACCGCAACCGCACCAGCCCGTTCGCCTTCACCGGCAACCGCTTCGAGTTCCGCGCACCGGGTTCGATGCAGACGGTCAACGGGCCGATGGTCACGATCAACACGATCATGGCCGATTCGCTCGACTACGCTGCAACCGAACTCGAGACCGCGATCGCCGCGGGCACCGACTTCGACACCGCCGTGCAGAACTTGCTGACCGCGATCATCACCGAGCACGGGGCAGTCGTGTTCAACGGCGACGGCTACGCAGACGCCTGGCCGATCGAGGCTGAGAAGCGCGGACTCGGGAACCTGCGGACCACGCTGGACGCCCTGCCCGAACTCATCACCGAGCCTGCGCTCGCGCTGTTCGAGAAGTACAAGGTCTTCAACCGCCGTGAGATGCACAGCCGCTACGAGATCGGGCTCGAGCAGTACGCGCTGAGCATCGGCGTCGAGGCCCGCCTGACGCTAGAGATCGGGCAGACGTCGATCCTGCCGGCAGCCGTGCGTTACCAGACCGAGCTCGCTCTGAACGCGAAGGCCTTGACGGACGTCGGCGTCGAGCCTGATCTGCTGCCCCTGAACGAACTCAGCACGACGATCGGCGAACTGCGGTCGGCCATCGCCACGCTGCACTCGGCGCTCGCCGACGAGGTCGGACACGATTCAATCGCCGAAGCAGAACACGCGCAGACTGCCCTCCTGCCGGCGATGACCGCGGTGCGCGCGGCCGCCGACACAATCGAGGAGCGCATCGCCGATGACCTGTGGCCGTTGCCGACGTACCAGGAGATGCTCTACATCCTGTAGTCGATGACTCGCTCTGGATGTGCTGACCTCCGAGACGGTGCCGTGGTGCACGACCCGGCCATCCTGCATCGCAACCCGACTTCATTTCTTAGTCGTCCGACCGGCGAAATGACAGAATCCAAGGGGCGGAGCGAGATGATTGCCGAGGTCGGCATCGCGCTCCACAACCACGGCTGACCTTGGCCACTTCACGGTTGACTTCGCCAACAGACCCGCACCTGCGCCGCGCCTGCGCGAGAAACCGGACAGAACATGATCATCCGCGTATCGGAAGCACACGTCGCACCCGACCACATCGAGGAGTTCCTCGAACAACTCCACGCCCTTGTCGCGGATTTTCCGACACGATATGACGGACTCGTCTCCCACGAGATCCTCACGGACATGGGCGACCCCGGCCGCATTCAGTACGTCAGCAGATGGACCGACCAGATCGCATTGATCGCCTACGCCGGCGAAGCGTGGGCACACGACCCCGTCACCTTCCCCGACGAAGACCGTTACCTCACCACCCCCCTCACCCTCCGGCACTTCGCCATCACGACCATCTGAGTACGATCGCGGTCTTGAGCACAGCGGCGGGAGAACGCGTCGTCGAACGAGACGCTCCCGCCACGGGATCTCACGCTCTCCGACGGCTACAGCGGCTACGGGCCGAAGTGCATGCGCGCCGCCCGGTTCGGAAAGCCCGCCGGAGACCCATGCCCGCCATGTGGAACACAAGACTGATCCACGAGATGGTCGTGCGGTGTGCCGTTCCGGCGGCCAACACCAGCTACCACCACGAGGGTGGTCAGCAGGAATGCAATGCTCATCGCAGTCCTTTGAGAGTCGTTGCTTCCGCACAGTGCCGCGTTCGCGTGACGCCGACGTACACGAGCGATTAACCGGGCGAGCCGACGCGCGAAAGGTCCGAATCGACAGCTCGCGACTTCATCTGCGAAATGAAGAAACTCGAGCGGAACCTACAGCCTGCTCGATCCACGCGAATTGTCGGATCCGACAAGTAGCCGACATCTCACCCTCGAATCCGACATCCTCACGTGGAACCTACAACCCGTGCTACATCCCCGCGGCCATGTCGGTGAAGCGGGAGAAGTGGCCCTGGAAGGCGATCTCGATCGTGGCTGTGGGGCCGTTACGGTGCTTGGCGACGATGAGGTCGGCCTCGCCCGGGCGAACCTCTTTGTCGTAGACCGAGTCGCGGTGCAGCAGCATGACCATGTCGGCATCCTGCTCGATCGAGCCAGACTCACGCAGGTCGCTGACCTGGGGGCGCTTGTCGGTGCGCTGCTCGGAACCACGGTTCAACTGCGACAGCGCGATGACCGGAACCTGCAGCTCCTTCGCGAGCAGCTTGAGCGCGCGCGAGAACTCGCTGACCTCCTGCTGGCGTGACTCGACCTTCTTACCGCTCGTCATGAGCTGGAGGTAGTCGATGATCACCATCTTCAGACCCACGCGCTGCTTCAGGCGTCGGCACTTCGCCCGGATCTCCACGAGCGTCATGTTCGGGCTGTCGTCGATGTAGAGGGGCGCGTCGTTGATGCGGCCACGGGTCGCGGCGACCGTCGTCCAGTCGCGCTGGTCGAGCGTGCCCTTGCGCATGTTCTGCAGCGGGATGGCGCCCTCGGCGCTCATCAGACGCATCGCGATCTCGCTACGGCCCATTTCGAGCGAGAAGAAGATCGTCGGCATGTCGTGCTTGATGGCTGCGGCACGGGCGAAGTCGAGCGCGAGCGTCGACTTACCCATCGCCGGACGCGCGGCGACGACGATCATCTGCCCGCCGTGCAGACCGTTCGTGAGCTCATCGAGCTGCGCGAAGCCGGTGGGGATGCCGGTCATCGAGCCGTCGCGACCGCGAGCCGCCTCGATCTCCTCGACGGCCGCGTCGACGGCGATCGTGAGGGGCACGTAGTCTTCGGCAGTCTCGGCGCCCGTGACCGCGTAGATCTCGGCCTGCGCGGAGTTGACCAGCTCGGTCGCTTCGCCCTGACCGGCGTACCCCATCTGCACGATGCGCGTGCCGGCCTCGACCAGACGGCGCAGCAGCGCTCGCTCCGAAACGATCGTCGCGTAGTAGCCCGCGTTGGCGGCCGTCGGCACGATCGAGGTCAGCGTGTGCAGGTAGTCGGCACCGCCGGCACGCTGCAGATCGCCGGTCTTGATGAGCTCATCGGTGACGGCGATGACGTCTGTCGGCTCACCGTGCGAGTAGAGCGTGAGGATCGCTTCGAAGATCAGCTCGTGCTTGGGCACGTAGAAATCGGTGCCCCGGATGCTCTCGATGACGTCGGCGACGGCGTCCTTCGAGAGCAGCATGCCGCCGAGGGTGCTCTGCTCGGCGAGGGTGTCGTGAGGAGGGGTGCGCTCGTGCTCGCGGGGCTTACCCAGGCGGTCCTGCGGGATCTCGGCGATGGACACGGTTGTCCGCTCCCCTTCTCCGCGCGCAGGCGGTGTCGTTCTCAAAGCGTGGTCGACCGCGGATGCGGTTCGGGCACTGAATCGCACTCTCGTTCGGGTCGAAATGATGCAATCACGGACATCCGACACAGGCGCGCGCGATACTGGCGCCCTGGTGCGATCGGGTTCCCCCTGAGGTGCACCCCACGCTAAGCTCGCCGGTTCCCGGGCGCAAACCGGCCTGTGGATAACCATGTGGACAGATTGCGTGAAACGCCGCGAGACCTGTGCACAACTCCTGTGGAGAACTTCGCCCGCTCGACTCTGGGCGGCAGATTTTGTGCACAGGACCTGGTATTTCTGTTTCCACATCCGGTGAGTTTCGCTGTGATTAAAGTCCACCTTTAAAGTTGCGGCAGGACCGGAGTTGTGCACAGGTGGCTGTGGGCAACGCTCGCCCCGTCCTCGCCTGCTGACCCGCCGATCTTCGCCATCCGATCACGCTTGGAGATGCCCGCATCCGGCGTCCCGCGTGCAAAATTTTTGCCGCACCCCCTCGCGCATCGGCGTCCGCAGGAGTATGTTCCTGTGAACCGGCTGAGCCTCGACACGGATGCACAGGGGGTGACACGTGAGCGAGATCGCAACGACGCGACCGAGACATGCGCTGCGGCTAACGCTGCTTGCGACGGGCGCCGGCGTGCTCTGGGCCGCGGTCGCTCTGTTCTCGCCGACCGACGCGCATGCCGACGCACCGCAGGACGACCCCGGTGGTCTGGTCGGCCTGGTCTCCGGCGTCACGAGCAGCGCATCGGGGCTCGTCGGATCGGTCACCGAGACCGTGGCCGTCGCTGTTCCCCCGCTCGCGCCCGTCGCGGATGCGGTCTCCCAGACGGTCACGCACGTCACGGATGCGGCGGATCACACCGTGCAGGCCGTGCCCGCGGTCGTGCCGCCGGTGGCCGCGGTCGTCGAACCCATCGTCACCGAGGTCGTGCAGCCCGTCGTCAGCGAGGCTGTCACCGAGGTCGTGCAGCCGGTCGTCGATACCGCCGTCACGGTCACCGCGCCCGTCCCCGTCGTTGGCGAACTCGTCGACGGCATCGTCGCCGCGGTCGATCTTCCCGGCGCAGTGGCGACCGTGCCGGGCATCGCAGAGGCAATCGACGGCGTCGTCACGGCCATCCTCACCGGACCGGTGAGCGGGTCGACGTCGCCCGGCCTGCCGGGCCTTCCGGGGCTCCCCACGACCATCGGCCTCCCGAGCGCCGCGGGTGATTCCTCCGCGGCCGGGGTCGACGCCGAAGCCACGGCTGGTCTCGACACCGCCGCCATCTTCTCCGGCACCTTCGCCCCGTTCGGGAAGACCACGGGGCTCAGCTCCCTCGCCCTCCCGGGTACGGTCGTCGGCGAGCGCAGCGCGGCGGACACCGCTCCGCCCGCTGGTGCACCCGAACCACCCTCTCCGGGCAGCACCGCTCCGCCCGCGAACAGCGGCGCCTACTCGTCGGGCGGCCAGGCAGCGGCGGCGCTGCACCCCTCGGCGCATCACCTCGTCGTCCCCGACTCCTCCTTCCGCTCGCATGTCGCGAGCGATCGCCTCCCCGCGTGCCCGGTCGCTGAGACCGACACCTCTCCCGACTGATCGCCGACCGGCCGCGCCTCGCGCACGGCACACGGTCATCGCGCGCTCTCGCGCGCACCCCAACGATCAATCAGGAGAACAATCATGCGTACATTCGTGAAGCGAGCGCTCCTCGGAGCACTCATCGGAGGCGGCCTCGCCGTCTGCGGAGCAACGGTCGCCACCGCGGCCGAGACCGACGGGCAGGACGGCATCCTCTCCGGTACTCAGGCCCTCATCGGCGTCGACGTGCCCGTCACCATCGGCGGTAACGCGATCTCGGTGCTGGGCGACAGTGCGTCGTCGGATGCGGCCACCACCGCACCGGCGCCGGCGCCCGCCCCCGTCACGACGACGGACGGCGCCCACGCGATCGGCTCGGGCACCCAGGCCCTCATCGAGGTCGTCGTGCCGGTGACCATCGCCGGAAACGGCATCTCGGTACTCGGCGACAGCGAGTCGACGGGTGCCGAGACGGCCGCACCGGCGCCTGCCGCGGCTGCGCCTGCTGCACCGGCGCCCGCCGCGTCGGCCGAGACGTCGGGGGAGGATGGCATCGCCTCCGGCACGCAGGTCGTCGCGCCCGTCCAGGCACCGATCACGGTCGGCGGCAACGCCATCTCCGTGCTCGGCGACAGCGAGTCGACGGGATCGGATGCGGGTACGAGCGGCGGAGCCGCCGCATCCGGTGCCGACGCCACCACGGACGGCACCGAGAGCGTTCTCGGCGGCACGCAGGCGATCATCCCCGTGACGGCTCCCGTGACGGTGGGCGGGAACGCCATCTCCGTCCTCGGCGACAGCCAGTCGACGGGGTCCGGCGCGGGCACGGCCGGCGGAGCCGGTGCCACGACGGGCACGTCGTCGACCGACGGAACCGACGGCGTCGCGGGCGGTACCCAGGTCGTTGCGCCCGTGACGGCACCCGTGACGGTCGGCGGCAACGCCATCTCCGTCCTCGGCGACAGCGAGTCGACGGGATCGGATGCGGGTACGAGCGGCGGAGCCGCAGCATCCGGTGACGACGCCACCACGGACGGCACCGAGAGCATTCTCGGTGGCACGCAGGCCATCGTCCCGGTAACCGCACCCGTCACCGTTGGCGGGAACGCCATCTCCGTCCTCGGCGACAGCGAGTCGACCGACTCGACGACGGTGATCCCCGCGACGGGAACGACCGACGGACCGGTCACCGCGGGTGGCGACAGCATCCTGGGCGGCACGCAGGTCGCCGTTCCGGTGACGCTGCCCGTGACGATCGGCGGCAACGCCGTGGCGGTCATCGGTGACACGACGACCACCGGGCCCACCGTCCCGACCACCCCGGTTACGCCGGTTACGCCGGTCACCCCGGTCACCCCGGTCACCCCGGTCACCCCGGTCACCCCGGTCACCCCGGTCACCCCGGTCACGCCGGTCACGCCGGTGACGCCGACCGTCCCCACCACGGGCGACGGTGACGCACTGGCCCCGACCGCACGCGGTATCGCGGTCGTCGCCACAACGGCCGTGTCGTCTGACAACGGCGCGACGCTCGCCGAGACCGGAGGCACGGACGCAGGTCTCCTGCCCCTCGTCGCCGGACTGCTGATCGCCGCCGGTCTGCTGCTCACCGCCGCTCGCCGCCGCGCCTGAGCACACGCCGAGCCACCCCTCTGCGCCCGAACCACCCCTTTACGAGCCGCCCATAACGGGGCCGCTCGGCGACAAGGGGGTGGGTCGGCGCAGAGAGCAAAAAGCGGATGGCGCGGAGTCGGTCAGACTCCGCGCCATCCGGCGTGCCCGTGAGGGCGAGGTATTACTTCGCGGCGACCACCTGGAGGGTGATCACGGCGGTGACGTCGTCACGCAGACGAACAGTCGCCTCGTGCGAGCCCACCGACTTGATCGGGGAGGTGATCTGAACCTTGCGCTTGTCGATCTCGCCGATGCCGGCGGACTTGACGGCGTCAGCGACGTCGCCGGTCTTGACCGAACCAAACAGACGCCCTTCGGCACCCGCCTTGACGGTCAGCGTGACCTTGCTCGACTCGAGCGCGTTCTTGAGAGCCACAGCGTCTTCGTGTGCGTGGATCGCGCGGGCGTCGCGAGCGGCGCGAATCGACGCCACCTGCTTCTCGCCACCGCCGGACCACGTCACAGCGAAGCCCTGGGGAATGAGGTAGTTGCGGGCGTACCCGCTCTTGACCTCGACCACGTCACCGGCGCTACCGAGCCCGGTGACTTCGTTCGTGAGAATCAGCTTTGCCATCTCGATACCCCTTAGCGGCCAGCGCCGGCGTAGGGCAGGAGCGCCATTTCGCGCGCGTTCTTGATCGCACGGGCGATCAGACGCTGCTCCTGCACCGAGACTCCGGTGATACGACGGGCGCGGATCTTGCCACGCTCCGAGATGAACTTGCGAAGCGTGCTGACGTCCTTGTAATCAATGACGCCAACGCGGATCGCCTTCGCGGGAGCAGCGTTCTTCGCGCCCTTCCGCGGCTTGCGGCGGTCGCCGCTCGACTTTCCAGCCATGTTGGTTCCTTAGAAGTTGTGTCGGATGCAGCGATGCTGCATCCGGAATCGTGAGATCAGAACGGGGTGTCGTCGCCGTAGGTGCCAGGAGCACCCCAGGCGTCGGCTCCGCCGCCGCTGTTCGAGCTGTTGTTCGCGTTCGCGTTGGTGTTGCCACCTGCGGAACCGGGGGTGGCCCACGGCTCGTCCGCGACCTGGCCGCGAGACTGTCCGCCGCCGCCGTTGCCGCCGCCGCCTCCACCGGCTGCGCGCGTCACCTGTGCGGTGGCGTAACGCAGGCTCGGGCCGATTTCGTCGACCTCGAGCTCGATGGACGTGCGGTTCTGGCCCTCGCGGTCCTGGTAGGAGCGCTGCTTCAGGCGACCGGTCGCGATGACACGGCTTCCCTTCGTCAGCGATCCCGCCACGTGCTCAGCGAATTCACGCCAGACACTCGCGCGGAGGAACAGCGCGTCGCCGTCCTTCCACTCCCCCGACGCACGGTCGAAGTTGCGCGGAGTCGAGGCGATCGTGAAGTTCGCGACGGGCAGCCCGTTCTGCGTGTAACGCAGTTCGGGGTCGGCCGTGAGGTTTCCCACGACGGTGATGACAGTTTCGCCAGCCATGAGGCTTACGCCTTTGCAGCCTTCGCGGGAGCAGCAGCCTTGCGGGCAGCCTTCTCCTCGGCACGCTTCGCTTCGGAGGCGACCAGTGCGATGGCCTCTTCTGCGCGGAGGACCTTCGTACGCATGATGAGCTCGCTCAGCTTCAGCTGGCGGTCGAGCTCCTGCGTGGCCTCGCTCGTGGCGGTGAAGTTGACGACGGCGTAGATGCCCTCGGTCTTCTTCTGGATCTCGTATGCGAGCCGACGACGACCCCATACCTCGACACCGTCGATCGAGCCACCATCATTCGTGATGACCTTCAGGAACTTGTCGAGGTTCGGGGTGACCTGACGCTCGTCTACCTCGGGGTCGAGGATGACCATGAGTTCGTACTGGTGTGAGTGCGTCACTAACCCACCTCCTTCGGACTAGAACGGCTACCGGGCATTTCCCGGCAGCAGGAGGGTTGATGCACGTCGTCGGGGCTTACGCAGGCATGGCTGCGACCAGACAACCTACACAGTCTAGCGGATGCCGACAGTCGGCGTGTCGGCGGCTCACGCGGCCGGAAGCTGCAGCGTGTGAGCGGTGTGGTCGCGCTTGGCCGCGAGGTACCGCGCGTTGCCGCTCGTCAGGTGCACGCCGGTCGGGATGACCTCGTCGATGCGGATGCCGTCGGCCTGCAGCTGCAACGCCTTCTCGGGGTTGTTGGTGAGCAGGCGCACGCGCGGGATGTTCTGCGCCGCCAGCATCTGGGCGGCCACCGTGTAGTCGCGCTCGTCCTCGCCGTGACCGAGCGCCACATTCGCCTCGTAGGTGTCGAGGCCGCTGTCCTGCAGCGCGTAGGCGTCGAGCTTCTCGTAGAGTCCGATGCCTCGACCCTCCTGGCGGAGGTAGAGGAGGAACCCGCCCTCGCGGGACAGCCGCTCGAGCGCCTCGTGCAGTTGCGGGCCGCAGTCGCAGCGCTCGGATCCGAAGACGTCCCCGGTGAGGCACTCGCTGTGCAGACGCACGAGCGGCGCGGCCGCATCCGTCTCCGCACCGACGAGTCCTCGCCACGGGCCGAGGGCGAGGAGCAGGTGCTCCTTCCCGTCGACCAGTCCGTCGAACGTGAAGACGTCGGCGTCGACCGTGCCCCCGCCGAGCGGCAGGGTGACGGGCACTCGAACCGTCGTGCGTACCTGGGCTGCCGGAATCATGCGGCACCGTCCTCTCCTGCGCGCCGCGCGGCGGCGGCGATCTCGATCTCGTTGTTCCAGGGGTCCGACACGCGAATCGACTGCCCGTCGTCGCGGACCGCATGCCCGTAGTGCGTCAGCCGCTCGCGCACGGCGGTCAGATCGTCGGCGCCGGGCACTTCGATCCGCACCGAACCGAGCCCGAGCGAAGGAACCCGGGGTCCGGCTCCGCGCGAACGCCACACGTTCATGGCCATGTGGTGGTGGTAGCCACCGGCGCTCACGAAGAGCGCAGAACCCGGCATCTCGATCACCGAATCGAACCCGAGGCGTGTGACGTAGAACTCGCGCGCCGTGTCGACGTCGCCCACCTGGAGGTGGATGTGCCCGACCTTCGCGCCGGATGCGGGCGCCTCCGCATCCGGATCCGTCCCCAGGTGCTCGGCGAGGTAGCGGTTCGGATCGAGAGGGAGCGTGCCCATCTGCAGCGTGCCGTCGACCCACCGGTAGGTGCTGCGGGGGCGATCCCAGTAGAGCTCGACGCCGTTTCCTTCCGGGTCGTCGAAGTAGAAGGCCTTACTCACGATGTGGTCGGCCGACCCGGTGAAACTGCCGGGGAACTTCTGCGCCACCGAGAGCAGCGCGCGGGCGAGGTCGCGCTCCGAGTCGAAGACGATCGCCGTGTGGTACAGACCGGCGTCGGCGGGGGAGGCGAGCCGCAGCAGCGGCGAGTGCTCGAGCGCGACGATCGGCATCCCGCCGCGACCGAGGGTCACGACCGCGCCGGAGTCGGAGAGCACATCGAGGCCGACGCCCGCGGCGAAGTAGGTGCGCATGCGGTCGAGATCGGCGACGCGCAGCGTCACCGCGCCCATCTCGGTGGCCGCGTGCAGCAGGTGCGCGTCGGACGCCGGATGCGGGGTGGATGATGCCGTTCGGACACCGGTGGTCATGTCGTTCTCCTCGTGAATACTTTCCTCGTCACGTGAATTCTGGCCCAGAATACTTGCCTGGTCAAGTTTTCCGATACGCTCAGAGCGTGGCCGATGCACTGATCCCCGGGATGACTACCGAGCAGACGCGCGCCTGGCGGGCACTGATGGGCATGACCACCTGGCTCCCCGCGGCCCTCGACATCCAGCTGCAGCGAGACGCCGGCATCAGCAACGCCGAGTACGGCGCCCTGTCGACCCTCGCTCTCGCCGAGACGAGGTCGATGCGGCTCACCGAGCTCGCGCGGATGGCCAACAGCGCGCTCTCGCGCATCTCGAAGATGGTCAGCCGGTTCGAGGAACAGGGCTGGGTGCGCCGGGAGGCCGATCCCGACGACCGCCGCGCGACCCGTGCCGTGCTCACCCGCGACGGCTACCGGAAGGTCGCCGCAGCCACCCCGGATCACGTCGAGTTCGTGCAGCGGCTCGTGTTCGCGGCGCTGACGCCGGAGCAGATCCGTGGACTCGCCGAGGCGGCGGAATCCATCACCGCCGCCGCCGGCCCCGATGGCGCCTGCTCCTCGCGCATGAGCTGAGCCGGTTCACGCCTGCGCACTGCCGGTCGCGGGCTCGCGGTCGCGGGCTTGCGGTCGCGGGCTCGCGGTCGCGGGCTTGCGCGGGCTCAGGTGCTCGCTCGCTCGCTCCGCGAGGGCGCCAGTTTCCTGCTCGCGCGCCAGTAATTTCTGGCGCGACAACAGGAAAGTGGCGCCATTGCAGGAAAGGTCCGGCCGGCATAGCCGGAGCCGGCGCGGCCTCGACGCGCGGGCGGGAAGGGTCAAACCCGGCGCGAGGTCGGTCGCTCGGGCGACGCGTCAGACGACCTCGCCGCCGCGGCGCTCGCGTTCGAGGAAGCGGATGGTCTCCGGATGCTGGGGGTGATCGAGCAGCTCACGGGGCGCGCCCTGTTCGACGATCCGCCCGCCCTGCATGAACACGATGCGGTCGGCGACCTCGCGGGCGAACGACATCTCGTGCGTCGCCATCAGCATGGTCGAGCCCCGCACCTTCAGCGTGCGAACGAGATCCAGCACCTCGCCGACGAGCTGCGGGTCGAGGGCGCTCGTGATCTCGTCGAGGAGGAGGAGTTCCGGGTCGGTCATGATCGCCCGCACGATCGCGACGCGCTGCTGCTGCCCGCCCGACAACCTGTCGGGGTACTCGCGCGCCTTCGCCGCGAGCCCGAGCGTCTCGAGGAGCTCCATCGCGCGGGCCCGCGCCGCATCCTTCGGGATGCCGTGCACGCGTCGCGCGGCGAGGGTGATGTTCTCGATGACGCGGAGGTGGGGGAACAGGTTGAAGTGCTGGAACACGACGCCGATCCGAGCGCGCACCGCATCGGGATCCGCGAGCGGATCGGTGATGTCGTCGCCGCCGAGCAGGATCTGCCCGTCGTCCACCTGCTCGATCAGGTTGATCGTGCGCAGCAGCGTCGACTTGCCCGATCCGGACGCACCGATCAGAACCACGACCTCGTGCTTGTCGAGCGACAGGTCGATGCCGTCCAGCACCACGTGTTCGCCGAAGCTCTTGCGGACGCCGGTCACCTCGAGCACGCTCATACGACACCGCCCATCTGCTCACGACGGGCCAGGCGCGCGGCCACCGCATCCGTCAGTCGGATCATCGGAAGGCTCAGGATCACGAAGAGGAGCCCCGCGACGATGTAGGGCGTGAAGTTGTAGCTCTGCGCGACCGCGATCTGTGCCGCGCGCACGGCGTCCACAGCCCCGAGGACGGAGATCAGACCCACGTCCTTCTGCATCGACACGAAGTCGTTCATGAGGGCGGGAACGACCTTACGCACACCCTGCGGGATGACGACGATCCGCAGGGTCTGCGCGTGCGAGAGCCCGAGCGACCGGGCGGCGATGCGCTGCGAAGGGTGCACGGCTTCCATGCCCGCGCGCAGCACCTCGGCGACGTACGCCGAGTAGGTGAGAACGATCGCGATGGTTCCCCAGAGCACGACCGGAACGCGGCCGAAGATTCCGAGTGCCGGGATGCCGAAGCCGACCAGGTAGAGCACGATCAGCAGGGGGATGCCGCGGAACAGGTCGGTGTAGACCGTCGCGAGCGCCCGGAGCGGGAAGAACACCGGCCCGCGCAGCGAACGCAGCACCGCCAGCAGGGTGCCGAGCAGCGCGACGGCGATCGCGGCGACGAACAGCACCTGGATGTTGACCCACAGCCCCGCGAGGATCGCGGGGAAGCTCGCGATCGCGACGTCGAGGTCGAAGAAGCTCGCCCGGACGCTCTCCCACCCGGGGCTGGAGAGGATCGCGAAACCGATGACGCCGACGAACACGACCGTGCTCACCAGCGCGATCAGCACCGACTTCGTGGATTGACGACGCCGCGTGGCGCGCCGAGCGACTTCGAGGTCGCTCGGGCGCCACGCGGCGTCCGCCCTGGGCAACGTCATCGGATCAGGAGAGCACCGGCACGTCGACCGCGTCGCTGAGCCACGTCTGCTCGAGCTCGGCGAGCGTGCCGTCCTCGCGCAGCGCGTCGACCGCATCCGACACGGCGGTCGTGAGCTCGGAGTCCTTCGGCAGCACGAACGCGAGCTCGTCGCCCCCGGCCGACGAATCCGGGAACTGACCGACGACCTTGCCGTCGTCGAGCACGGCACCGGCGAGGTAGAACGCGGTCGGCAGGTCGACGACGATCGCGTCGACCTGGCCGGACTGGAGCGCGGCGACGGCGTCGTCGTTCGAGTTGTAGACGCTGAGGCGGTCGGCGCCCAGCTGCTCTTCGGCGACCGTGTAGCTCGTCGTCGCGCTCATGACGCCGACGGTGTAGTCCTTCAGCTCTGCGACGCTGGTCGCGGATGCGGCGGGCGAGGCCGCCGTCGTCACGACCGCCTGCGTCGTCGTGTAGTACGGCGAGGAGAAGTCGACGGCCTGCTTGCGCTCGTCGGTGACGGAGAACTGCTGGATGTTGAGGTCCCAGTCCTTCGCGCCCGGTGCGATGGCGGAGTCGAAGGTGCTGCGCACCCAGACGACGTCGTCCTTCGCGAAACCGAGCTTCTCGGCGACCGCGTACGCGACGGCCGACTCGAATCCTTCACCCGAGGACGGGTCGTCGCCGACGACCCACGGCTCGAAGGCCGGTTCGCCGGTGGCGATCGTGAGGCTGCCGGCGGTGACCTTGGGCAGGTCTCCCTCTGCGCCACCCGACGCGGCGGGGGCGTCGCCGGCGAAGGCGCAGGCGGTCAGGGCGAGAGCGGTTGCGGCGGTCACGGCGGCGAACGCCGCCGTCCGGCGCAGGCGTGCGAAAGCGGTCACGGAGTCTCCTCGTGGACGATGGTGCGGGGGCGGGTTCCGAGACTGCTGCGGTCGCGGAGTGCGCTCAGCCTAGTCATTCTGCGAGGCGCCAGTCGTCGAAGCTGAAACCGGGCGACACGATGCAGCTGACGAGCACCTCGGCGTCGCCCGCGAGGCGGGCGGCCTGCCAGGTGCCCGCCGGCACGACGGCCTGCGCGAGATCACCGGCCGCGAGGTCGGGGCCGAGCCGCACAATGGTGGCGTCGGCGGGCTCGGCGCCGGTGCCGCCGAACGAGAGCTCGAGCGTTCCCGGACCGTGCCACAGCCAGATCTCGTCACTCGAGACGACATGCCAGGCGCTCTGCTCACCGGGGGTCAGCAGGTAGTGGATGCACGTCGCCGCCGGGCGGATGCCCGCCGGGGTGGACACCGCATCCGTCGCCGTCCACGTGCGGCGGAACCAGCCGCCCTCCGGATGCGGGTCGAGTCCGAGTCGGTCGGCGGTCAGGGGCCGGATGCTGCTCGCGTCGCTCATACGGTGACTCCTGTCTGCTGTGTGAATGCGGGGCTCGCGAAGCGCGGCTCGCCGGCAACGACCGTCGCGGCGGCACGCCCGGCACCATCCGTGACGAGGCCCTCGAGCGTGTCGAACGGATCGCTCGCCGCGATGTCGAAGAAGGCCAGATCGGCGACCGCGCCGACGGCGAGGTAGCCGATGCGCTCCGGGCCGGTGTCGAGCCCCATGGCGTGCGCGCCGCCGAGCGTCGCCGCCCGCAGCAGCTGCTCGGGCAGGTCGCGGTTCGCGTACCCCTGCGCGCGGGCGATGCGGTGCAGCGCGGCCACGTCGCCCATCAGGTCGAGCGACGGGCTGGACGCACGGGAGTCGGTGCCGACGGCGATCGGGTTGCCCTCGGCGAGGTAGGCCGCGACCGGCGGCTCGTCGAGGCCGATGACCTCGTTCGAGCGCGGGCAGAGCGCGACCGTCGTGCCGCGAGCCCGGAGGATCGCCCGGTCCCGCGCGGTCATATAGACGCCGTGCGCGATGTGGCAGTCGGGGCCGAGCACCCCGAGCGCGTCGACGAACTCGGTCGCCCCGACCCCGTACCCGGCGTCGCGGAGCTGGCGGAAACTCTCGGGTTTGCGGTCCTGCCAGGCGACCGCGTGAGTGTGCGCGAACTCGCGTTCGAGCGCCGCTTCACCGAGGTGGAGATGGATGCGGCCGCCGCGCTCGCGCACAATGTCGGGGATCTCGAGGAGGGGTTCGATGTCGAGGGAGTACGGCGCGTGCGGCGAGAGTCCCGTGCCGGGCGGGGCCGGGAGCGCATCGAGCGCGGCCTCGACTTCGGCGCGCCCGCGGGTCGCCCACGCGGCGTTCGTCCAGCTCATCACCTCCCAGTAGGTGATGCCGTGCAGCCGCGCATCGTGGAGCGCGCCGCTGGCTGATGCGTCGGTGGCGATGTCTGCCACCGCGGTCGTGCCGGCCGTGATCATCGCCGCCGCTCCCGCCGCCGCATCCGCTGCCCAGTCCCGGCCGGCGTCGTAGACCGGCGTGAACGAGCGCGCCCAGTCGTCGAAGCCCTGATACCGCCCCTCGCCGACCGACCCCATGCCCGAGTACTGCAGGTGCGTGTGCGCGTTGACGAGTCCGGGCATGAGCACGCCCGGCCAGTGCACCTCGTCAAAATCGAGGCCGCGCTCGCGCAGTTCGCGGCGCACCCACGCGCCGTCGCCGACGTGCAGGATGCGGTCGCCCCGGACGGCGATGGCGCCGGAGGGGATGGGGGGCGCGGTGATCGGCACCACGAGGGCGGCCGAGTACAGCACGATCGGGTTCATGCGGGTCTTTCCGTCGCAGGGGCGCGGACAGCGGGCGCGCCGGGATCAGGGGTAGTCGCGCCATCGAGCGTGCCCGACGGGTCGGGGGTGCCGGGGCGGTCGTAGCGCGGGGAGTACCAGTCGGACGGCGCCCCCGACCCGGCTGCGAGCGGATCGGGGCGGAGGTCGATGGCGACGCCTCGAGCGTCGAGCGCCGCACGGGCGACGACATCGTCGATCTCGGCGGGAAGGGCATGCACCCCGATCGGGGGGCGCGTGCGCACGAGGTGATCGAGCGCGGCGAGCTGCACGGCGAACGAGAGGTCCATGATCTCGATCGGGTTGCCCTCTGCGCCGGTGATGTTCACCCCGCCGCCGCGATCGATGAGCAGTGCGCCGCCCGGCGACACGCGCTCCACGTGCCGCAACACCGCACCGTCGAGCCGGGACACCGGCGACAGCTCGGCTCCTGCCAGGTCGACCTCGCCCGGCACCCCGCCCGCGACCGCGACGATGCGTGCGGCCGTCCGGATGCCGACGGTCACGGTCTCCGGAACGCCCGTCGCCGACACCACCAGCGCATCCGGCGCGGCGACGAGCGCGGGCTCGACGACGAAACCGTCGTGGCGCGCGACGAGCGCGCGCACCGGGTCGGTCTCGGCGACCCGCACCTCGGCGCCGAACGCGGCGAGCTGCGCGGCGACCCCTTCGCCGACCGGGCCGTACCCGATCACGAGTGCCGGCTGGTCGCGGAGCGAGATTCCGACCTCGTCGAGCAGGTCGGCGATCGCGAAGACGCAGGACTGCCCGGTGCCGTACCGGTTGTCGAACCGGGTCTTGGTGAGCGCGTCGTTGACCGCGAGCACGGGGATGCGGAGGGCGCCGGCGCGTTCCATCGCCCGCAGCGGCGTCAGCCCGCTCGTGGTCTCCTCGTTCGCGCCGATCCAGCCGTCGACGATCGCGGGGTCCACCTCGTGCGCGAGCCGGATCAGGTGCGAGCCGTCATCGATCAGCACGTCGAAGCCGCGTCGCAAAAACCCGAGCGCGCTCTGCCGCTCGCGTTCGCCCGACAGCGCCGCATCCGCATCGACGGGCATGCCGTCGGCGCGGAGCGCGGCGGCGACGTCCGCATCCGTCTCGTCCGGATGCGCGTAGACCGCGACCTCGGCGCCGGCCGCGCGCAGAAGGAGCGCGAGCTGAGCCGTCTTCGGTTCGAGCACCATCGCCACGCCCACCCGGAGCCCGCGGAGATCGAGTCCCGCGGCGACCCGGCGCGACACGGGCATGTGCGCCCCGGCGAACGCGATCCGCCCCGCGGCGTCGCCGCGATCGGGGAGCGGGGCGCCGTCCAGCAAGAGGGGAACGTCGACGGGATCCGCACCGGCCGGGAGCAGGTCGAACGCGTACTCGACGGTTCCAGCCCCCGCGGAATCCGTCACGATCACGGCGCCCAGGGCGCGCAGCATCCGCTCGAGCTCCGCCGCGAGGGGCGCGATCCCGGCGTCGAGCGGGCGGCGGATGCGGGCGGGTCGCCCGGCGATCAGCAGGTTCGTGCGACGGGCGAACCGACGGACGATCCGCTCGGCGGTCTGCATGTCGCTCACGCACACAGCCTAGATCGGGAGGGGTCCGAACTCGCCCCTGAAACCGGGGCCGAGCAGGTCAGCGCCGGTAGTCGATCTTGTGCAGAAAGGCCTTGATCAAATTGGTCTTCGTCGGGGGCCCCTCATCCAGCACCCGCACCCACACGCGCTGCTCGAGCGCCGGATCGGCGAGCGCCAGATCCACGTGTTCGAGGGTGAGGGCCGTCGTCGCCCCCGAAATCTCCTCGGCCACGATCTCGCAGAGATCGCGAACCGCCGCGTGCTGTGGCGACTCGTCACCGGCCCGGCCGCGGCACACCCGGGGGTTCTCCACCAGGTAGTCGATGAGGGCAAGCGTGCGGATGTGGGGTTGAACGTCGAACTCGATGGAGATCTCCTCAGGTGGGCATTGCGCGCGACCGTGGAAACTCTCGCGACGTCTGGCGTCGACCTCAGCTAACCACGAGTCGGGTGGCGGGATGCATCCGTGCGCACGGCCGGTAGCGTGTGCCGCATGCAGTGGACCCCCGAGGTACCGAACGCCGACTGGCTGCGCGCGAGCCTGGACGAACCGTGGCGCGGCACGATGCACGACGCGGTTCCGCGATACTTTCCCGCCTACGCCCGCATCTTCCATCCCGCGACCCGGGACCGGCCCGTGGGACGCCCGTGGCCGGGCCTCCCCTACGCCGCGCACCGTCGCGAGTGGGACGCATTCCAGGATGCGACCCCCGAGATCGACGTCGAACGCGTCGGCTGGGCCGAGACCTCCGCCGCCTTCGGCACCACCTTCCACCCGCTGGCCCAGTGGCAGCGGATCGTCGCGCCGGGCGTCACCGTGGAGCACGAGGACGGACCCCGGGATGCCTCGGGCTGGCGGTACAGCGCTCCCGCGGTCGGCGAGGTGGACGCCGACGTTCTCGCCGCACTCGCGGGTGTGCTCGCCGCGCACACCACGACCCCCGACGACGGCGTGGTCGCGCTGTGGGAAGGGTGGGGCGACCTGGTCGGCCACCTCGGCGTCACTCCGTCCCGCTCGTTCCTCTCACTCACCACGGCCGACGACGGCTCGGACCGGCACGACGAACTCCTCGCTCGCAGCATCCGGGATCCGCTGAACGACGCGTTCCGCAAGCCCCGCTGGCAGCCGGGCATTCTGTCGGACGAGATCTCGCGCGGGGGAAGGCTCAGCACGCTCGGTCGGGACTACGTCGTGTTCCGCGGCGGCATCGCGGAGTTCGCGGCAGAGGGGTGGGTGGAGCGGATGCCGTGGCGCGACCGTGACGCGGAGGCCGCCGGATTCGGGCCGACCGCGCATTCCCCGAACCTCGTGTGGCCGGCCGACCGGGCCTGGGCGCTCGTCTCGGAGATCGACTGGGACTCGACGATCGTCGCGGGGAGCACCGCGCTCGTCTCCGCGCTCTGCGCGCACCCCGCTCTCGAAGCGGTCCCGATCGAGCAGAACGCCTCGCTGCAATGGGACGCGGATCGGATCAACGCGTGACCCCGCCCTCGTTCGACGCGAGCGCCCTCACCGCTCCCGTCGACAAGGCCGCCGTGCGCGCGTTTCGCGCGTCACGACCGGATGCGGGCGGCTCCGTCGGCAGAGTCCTCGGGATCGTGTTCCTCGTCATGGTCATCGGCGCGTTCCTCCTCGTCTCGATGCCGCTGCTCGCCACCGCCGTCATCTCGATGGTCGGCGGCAGCGACTCGGCCGCTGCCCTCGTGCCGGCCGTTCTGATGTTCGGACTCGTCGCCCTCGGGGTGGTGCTCGCCGTCCGGGCGTTTCGCAACGTCGGTGTTCGCGCGTACCGCCTCGCGATGTTCGCGCGCGCGAACGGCATGTCGTACGCGGGCACCATCCCGAACCCGAACCTTCCCGGCATGATCTTCTCGCTCGGTTCGAGTCGTGAGGCCCGTGATGCCGTGCGCGGCGAGGTTCCCCGTTTCGTCGAGTTCGCGAACTACCGGTACACGACCGGGTCGGGCAAGAACCGCACGACGCATCGCTGGGGGTATGTCGCGATCAAGCTCGACGTGCCGCTGCCGCACATCGTGCTCGACGCGCTCGGCAACAACGGCCTCTTCGGGTCATCGAACCTGCCGGCGAACTTCGACGCCGATCAACGCCTCAGCCTCGAGGGCGACTTCGACAGGTACTTCGCGCTGTCGTGCCCGGAAGGCTACGAACGCGACGCGCTCTACCTCTTCACCCCCGACATCATGGCGCGCTTCATCGACAACGCCGCCGCCCTCGACGTCGAGATCGTCGACGACTGGCTGTTCCTCTACGGAAAGCGGGACTTCTCCACGCTCGACGCCGCCACGTGGGCGTGGCTCTTCTCGGTCGTCGGCGCGCTCCTCGACAAGCTCACGCAGTGGTCACGCTGGCGTGACGACCACCTGGCCGCGGCGACGGATGCGACCCCGGATGCCGCCACCGCGGCGTCGGGATCGGTTGCCGCATCCGTGCCCTTCGACCCGCCCGCCGGGTCGCTCCGTCCGCCGCCCGGGGTCGCCGCCGGAGGCCGGCGGCTGAAGCGGAAGGTGCCGTGGTCGGCGATCGTTCTGCTCGTGATCGTCGGTCTGATGTGGGTGTTCTTCCAGAGCGGGATAATCGGGGCGCTCCTGCGTTAGGCGCCAACGCGGCCCGACCCCGCCGCCGCGTCGACCGGGCTGCTACGGGTGAGAACACTCTCATGTCAATGGTGTCGGATGCATCCGCCCGCCCCCTCTAGCGTGGGTGGAGGGGGCGTGGATCGCGCCCGATTCACAGCTACCTAAGGAACGACCATGCGCAAACTCGCCACGATCGCTGTCTCCGCCATCGCTCTTCTCGCCCTCGCCGGTTGTGCCGGCGGCGGATCCTCCGACTCCGGCGGCGACGCGGCGGCCAGCGACCAGACCGTCGCCGAGGCGTGCGCCATCGCCAATGAGAAGCTCACCGCCGCGCAGGAGGGTCTCAACGAGTCGCTCACCGGCGTCTCCAGCGGCGACTACTCGGGCCTCACCGACGTCATCTCGTCGTTCTCGGCCGGCTTCGACGAGGCGCTCGAGGAGATCACCAACGCCGAGGTCGAGGAGCCCCTGACCTCGATCGCCGCGGACTACAAGGAGATCGGTGCCGCGCTCGAGCAGCTCGCCGAGGCGGGCAGCGACCCGGCCAAGATCGCCGAGCTGACCGACCTCTCCGACCAGATGACCGAAACCAGCAGCCGCCTGCAGGCGTCGTCGGCCGAGCTCCAGGAACTCTGCGCCTGAGCTGACTACGGGGTCGAGCGCCCCGTGACGATGTGACGAAGGGCCCCGGTATCGAGGATTTCGGGGCCCTTCGTTCTGCGTCTCGACTCAGCGCGTGCGCTGCCATTCCGCCCGGCGCTCGGCCTGCAGCACCGGGTCGGGCACAGGCAGAGACGTGAGCAGCCGGCGGGTGTAGTCGTCGTGCGGATGCAGCAGCACCTGGGCCGTGGTGCCCTGCTCGCGGATCGTGCCCTCGCGGAGCACGATCACCCGGTCGGCGACCGCGTCGATGACCGCCAGGTCATGGCTGACGAACAGCGACGCGAACCCGAGATCACGCTGCAGATCGGCGAACAGCTCCAGCACCCGCGCCTGCACCGACACATCCAGCGCACTCGTAGGTTCGTCGGCGATCAGCAGCTTCGGATCGAGCGCGAGCGCACGCGCGAGCGACGCGCGCTGACGCTGACCGCCGCTCAACTCGTGCGGGTAGCGGTCACCGAACGCCGCCGGCAGCCGCACCGCATCCAGCAGCTCATCCACCCGGGCGCGTGCCGCACGCGCGCTCGAGGCGCGCTTGTGCACGATGAGCGGCTCGGCGATGCACTCGGCGATCGTCAGCAGCGGGTTGAAGCTCGTCGCCGGATCCTGGAACACGAACCCGACCTCGGGTCGGAGCGCCTTGAGCGCCGCCGGCTTCGCGCCGCGCATCTGCGTGCCGAGCACCTCGAGCGATCCCTCGACCACATCCGTGAGCCCGACGATCGCCCGACTGATCGTCGTCTTCCCCGATCCCGACTCTCCGACGAGGCCCACGACCTCACCCGGTCCGATCCAGAAGTCGACCCCGCGGACCGCCACAACACCCGTGCGCCCGAACCGACCCGGGTACGCGATGTGCATGTCGCGCGCCACGATGACGCTGTTCACCGGGGGTTCGGTCGGCGCGGGCGCGGCCGCATCCTGCACCGCGCTCTTGCCCCGACCGACGTGCGGCACGGCCGCGAGCAGTTCTCGCGTGTACGGCTCGCGCGGGGCGGCGAACAGTTCGCGCACGGGTGCCTGCTCGACGATCTCGCCCTTGTTCATCACAATCACCCGGTCGGCGAGGTCGGCGACCACGCCCATGTTGTGCGTGATCAGCACGATCGTCGCCCCGAACTCGTCGCGGCACGCCCGCAGCAACTCGAGGATCTCGGCCTGCACGGTCACATCGAGCGCGGTCGTCGGCTCGTCCGCGATGATGAGGCCCGCGTTCAGCACGAGCGCCATCGCGATCACGACGCGCTGCTTCTGCCCGCCCGAGAACTGGTGCGGGTAGTGGTCGACGCGCTGCTCCGGATCGGGGATCCCCACCTTGCGGAGGATCTCGACGGCCCGCTTCTTCGCCTCGGCCTTCGACAGCTTCTCGTGCGCGCGAAGACCCTGGGCGATCTGCCACCCCACCGTGAACACCGGGTTCAGCGCGGTCGACGGCTCCTGGAACACCATGGCGGCGTCGCGACCCCGCATCGTCCGGAGCTGCCCCGACGACGCGTGCACCACATCCGTCTCACCGCCATCCCGGCCCTGGATGACGATGGCCCCCGAGAGCGTCGCCGTCTCCGGCAGAAGCCCCAGCAGGGCATTCGCCGTCACGGTCTTGCCCGATCCGGATTCGCCGACGATCGCCAGCACCTCACGGGCGTGCGCCGCCAGCGAGATGCCGTCGACCGCGACGACGGGTTCGGCATCCGTGGCGAACGTGACGGTCAGCGCGTCGATGCGTGCGATGTCGGTCATGACTTTCCTCCCGCCCGGCGACGGGTCCGCAGCCGCGGGTCGCTCAGGTCGTTCAGGCTTTCGCCGACGAGGGTGATGCCGAGCACGACCAGCACGATCGCGATGCCGGGCGGCATGGCGGTCCACCAGATACCGCTCGTGACATCCGACACCGCGCGGTTCAGGTCGTACCCCCATTCCGCGGCCGCCGTCGCCTCGATGCCGAAGCCGAGGAACCCGAGACCGGCCAGCGTCAGCAGCGCTTCCGACGCGTTGAGGGTCACCACGACCGGCAGCGACCGCGTCGAGTTGCGGAGCACGTGACGCACCAGGATGCGGCCGATCGGTACCCCCGTGACTCGCGCCGACTCCACGAACGGCTCGGTCTTCACCCGCACGACCTCGGCGCGGATGACGCGGAAGTACTGCGGCACGAACACGACCGTGATCGCGATCGCGGAGGCGAGGATTCCACCCTCGAGCGTCGACTGGCCACGGCTGATGACGATCGACATGACGATCGCGAGCAGCAGCGAGGGGAACGAGTAGATCGCGTCGGCGAGAACCACGAGCAGCCGGTCGAGCCACCCGCCGAAGTAGCCGCCGACGAGCCCGAGGAACACACCGATGAAGATCGAGAACGCGATCGCGCAGATGATCGCGAGAAGCGCCGTCTGCGCGCCCCAGATCGTGCGTGAGAGCACATCGAACCCGCTGACGGTCGTGCCGAGCACGTTGGTCGCGTTCGGTGCCTGCAGTGTTCCGAAGTCGGTGCCGTCGACCGAACGCTGCGCGAACCCGTACGGCGCGATCCACTGCGCAAGGAGCGCGACCAGAACGAACAGCGTCGTCAGCACGACGCCGATCAGCAGCATCCCGCGCTGCAGACCGACGCTCCGACGCAGGTGCGAGAGCACCGGGATGCGGTCCGCGAGCGGCTTCTTGCGCGTGGTCACCGCGGCGAGCGCGGGCGCCGCATCCGGAATCCCGGACGGGCCGGAAGAGGTGTCCGGAGACATCAGTACCTCACTCGGGGGTCGATGAGGGCGGCCACGACATCGACGATGAAGTTCGTGATCGCCACGACGACGGCGATCATCACGACGATGCCCTGCACGGCGACGAAGTCGCGCGCCTTCAGGTACTCGGAGAGCATGAAGCCGATGCCGTTCCATTCGAAGGTGGTCTCGGTCAGCACGGCTCCCGCGAGCAGCATCGCGATCTGCAGGCCGATGACCGTGACGATCGGGATGAGCGCCGGGCGGTAGGCGTTCTTCGTGACGAGTCGGTACTCGCCGACGCCGCGCGAGCGCGCCGAGGTGACGTACTGCGCGCCGAGGGTGCCGATCACGTTCGTGCGCACGAGGCGCAGGAAGATGCCGGCGGTCAGGATGCCGAGGGCCAGCGCCGGCAGGATCGCGTGCAGCAGCACGTCGCCGACCGCCCCGGGGTCACCGATCCGGAAGGCGTCGATGAGGTAGATGCCGGTCGGATCATCGAGCGACTGCAGCTTGAGCTGCGTGCGCGTGCCCGCGCGGCCCGCGACCGGGAGGATGCCGAGGCCGACCGAGAAGATGAGCTTCAGCACCATCCCGAGGAAGAAGATCGGGGTGGCGTAGCCGAGGATCGCGGCGATCCGGAGTGCCGCATCCTGCCAGCGGTCGCGCTTGTACGCCGCGAGGAGTCCGAGCGGGATGCCGAGCACGAACGCGACGATCAGTGCGTAGAACGCCAGCTCGAGCGTCGCCGCGCCGTACTGCAGCAGGATGTCGACGACCGGGCGGCCGTCGGTCAGGGTGTTGCCGAAGTCACCGCGGAAGACGCCGCCGATGTACTCGAAGTACTGCACGTACAGCGGCCGGTCGTACCCGGCTTGCGCGATGCGCTCCGCGAGCTGGTCGGGGGGAAGTCTCCCGCCGAGAGCCGCCGTGATGGGGTCGCCCGTGACCCGCATCAGAAGGAAGACGACCGTCACCAGGATGAAGACGGTCGGAATGATGAGGATGAGTCGGATGAGGATGTAGCGCCACAATCCCCCGCGCTGCGGCGCGACGGGTTTTGCGACGGCGGCGGCGTCGACCGCTGTGACCATGGGGGGAACTTTCGTCGGACGACCGAGAGGGCCGGACGGTGCGAACACCGCCCGGCCCCGGGTCGTGGATTACTTGTGCAGCGGTGCGTAGCGGAACTTGAACGAACCGTCGAGGGTGGTGCCCTCCACGTCCGCGCCGACGACCGCGACCTGCGTGCCCTGCAGCAGCGGCAGCGTCGAGAGGTCTTCGGCCACGAGCTGCTGGATCTGTCCGATCTCATCGGCGCGGGTCGCCTCGTCGGTCTGCGACGCCTGCGTCGTGATGAGCTCCTGCACCTCGGCGTTCTCGTAGTGGTTCACGAGGAAGTTGTCTGCCGAGAAGAAGGGAGTCAGGTAGTTGTCGGCATCCGAGTAGTCCGGGAACCAACCCAGCTGGTACATCGGGTAGACGTCGGAGGTGCGGTCCTTGGAGTACTGCACCCACTCGGTCTGCGCGAGGTTGACGGTGAACAGGCCACCCTCCTCGAGCTGCGACTTCACCGCGGCGTACTCGTCACCCGACGAGGGGCCGTAGTGGTCGCCGTTGTACTGCAGGTTCAGCTGCACCGGCTCGGTGATGCCCGCGGCCTCGAGAGTCGACGCCGCCTTGTCGGCATCCGGACCGCCGTCGCCGTCGCCGTAGAGCTCCTTGAGCGGCTCGGTCGCGCCCGACAGGCCCTGCGGAACGAAGGAGTACAGGGGGGTGTAGGTGCCCTTGTACACGTCTTCGGCGATGGCCTCTCGGTCGATCAGGTCGGCCATGGCCTGGCGGACGGCGAGGGACTTGGCCGCGTCGGCCTCGGCTGTTCCGGCGCCGAAGGGCATCGTGTCGAAGTTGAAGACGATGTAGCGCGTCTCGCCACCCGGGCCCTCGACGATCTTGACCGCATCGTCGCTCGAGAGGTCGTCGATGTCGGTGGCCGAGAGGCTGCGGAATGCGACATCGACCTCGCCGCTGGACACATCGAGCTTCAGGTTCGAGGCGTCGGTGTAGTAGCTGACCGTCACGCCGCCGTTCGCGGCCGCCGGCAGGGATCCGCCGTAGTCCGGGTTCGGTACGTAGGAGATGAGCTCGTTCGGGCTGTCCGAGTCGATCACGTACTGGCCGGCGAACGCGTTCCCCGCCACGATGTCGTCGTCGGAGGTCACTGCGTCGGCGGAGAACACGTCCTCGTCGACGATCGGAGCCGCGGGGCTCGAGAGGATCTGCTCCCAGGTCTGGTCGTTGCCGTTCTTCAGCGTGAAGACGACGGTCGTGTCATCCGGTGCCGCAACGCTGTCGAGATTTCCGAGCAGCGACGACGGGCCGTTCTCATCGGCGATCGCGAGCTGGCGATCGAACGAGAACTTGACGTCGGATGCGGTCAACTCGTTGCCGTTGGCGAACGTGAGGCCGGGCTTGAGGGTGACGGTGTACTCCGTCGGCGACGTGAATTCGCCCGACTCGGCGATGTCGGGTGTGACGTCGGAGGTGCCGTAAGCGCTGTTGAAGAGGAACGGGTAGACCTGGTTCATCACGGCGAAGGAGCCGTTGTCGTACGAACCGGCCGGGTCGATCGAGGTGATCTTGTCGGTCGTGCCGATGATGAGCGGCTCATCCGACGAGCCGCCGGATGCGGAGTCGCCTCCGCCTCCCGCGCAGCCGGCCAGGAGGATCGCCGAGGCCCCGAGGGCTCCGACGGCGAGACCGAGACGGCCGCGCGTGCTGTGGTGCAGTGACATGTGTGAGTACCTTCGGTGTCCACGGTGATCGCCGCGCGAGAGCCGCGCGGCGCATGCCGTTCATCCTCACCCGTTCACAGCTTTCTCACAAGCAGTGCGGGCAGCCGTAACGAGACCGAAACCCGCGAGGGCCGAGACCGAGTGCCGCGGTGCGGCGCGCCGCTCAGTCGGCGGGCGTGAGGCTTCCGTCGGCCCATTCGCCGAGCTGACGCAGGAGCGGGATCAGCCGCTCGCCCGCGTCGGTGAGGTGGTAGCGGACGGAGACCGGGGGTCCGGCATCCACGATCCGCACGATGAGTCCGGCGTCGGCGAGCTCCGCGAGGCGGTCCGACAGCACGGCGTCGCTGATGCCGAGCACCGCGCGGCGGAGAGCGGCGAAGGAGGCGTCGTCGTCTTCGCCGAGGACCGCGAGGATCATGCCGTTCCAGCGTTTGCCGAGCACCGAGAACGCACGCGTGATCGCCGCGTCGCACTGCGGCAGTTCGTGTCGTCCCCCATCCATCCCCCCAGTCTACTCGTGCTACCTTTCCCAGAGTCGCTAATCTTTACATAGCGATTTCGATGATCGGAGAGTTCCCCATGACCCTGTTCCGTCTGGACGCCAGCATCCTGCCCGCCACCTCCGCCAGCCGCGCGCTCGGAGACATCGTCGAGAGCGAGTGGCTCGCCGAGTACCCCGACTCCCCGGTGGTCCGCCGGGATGCCGCGGCCGACCCCGTGCCCGCGACCTACTGGGCCGCGGCGGCCACCGCCGGCTTCACCCCCGAGGCCGATCGTTCCGAGCTGCAGCGTGCGGCGGTCGCCCACGCGAGCCACCTGGCCGACGAGCTCATCGACGCCGACGCCCTGCTCCTCACCGTTCCGCTCTACAACTACGGCGTCTCGCAGCACGTGAAGACCTGGTTCGACCTCGCGTACACCGACTCTCGCATCGACCCGCAGGGCACCGCGCTCCGCGGCAAGCCCGCCGTGCTGGTGACCGTTCTCGGCGGCAACTACGCCGAGGGCACCCCGAAAGCCGGCTGGGACCACTCGACCCAGTGGCTGCGTCGCGTGTTCGAAGACGTCTGGGGCCTCGACCTGCACGTGGTGGAGCGTCCGTTCACCCTCGTGGGCGTGAACCCCGCCCTCGACGCCTTCACGGACCTGGCCACCGAGCTGCGCGAAGAGGCCGAGCGCTCCGCCCGCGACGCGGGCCGCTCGATCGCCGCCGCGGTCGCCGCCACCCGGGTCTGATCCCCGGCGGGGGCTGAGCCAGGCCGGGTCGGGGTAGGGCCGAGGCGGTAGGGCCGAGTCGGCCCGAGCCCCCGCATCCGCTCGGCTCTGCCCACTCCGAGTCAGCCCGCATCCGCTCGGCTCAGCCCACTCCGAGTCGGCCCGAAGCGAGGAGATCTGCCGAACAGAGGACCAAAACCCCGGATGCGGTCCTCGCCCGGGCAGATCTCCTCGCTTCGGGCGCGCACAGCGCCGCCGAACGCCACCCGGGAACGCATCGAACCTCAGCCCGGGCACCACCGCGGCCTCAGCTGCGGGCGGCCCACCAGGCGCGCAGGCGCTGCTCGGCGGCATCCGGTCCGAGCACGCCCTCGTCGAGGCGCAGCTCCATCAAGAACCGGTACGCCTCGCCGACCTCGCGGCCAGGCGTGATCCCGAGGATCCGCTGGATGTCGTTCCCGTCCAGGTCGGGCCGGATCGCGTCGATCTCCTCCTGCTCGCGCAGAGTGTCGATGCGCGACTCGATGTCGTCGTACGCGCTCGCGAGCCGCGCGGCCTTCCGCTTGTTGCGGGTGGTCACGTCGGCGCGGGTCAGGATGTGGAGTCGATCGAGCTCCGGGCCGGCGTCGCGCACGTAGCGACGCACGGCGGCATCCGTCCACGCACCCTCGGCGTAGCCGAAGAACCGCAGGTGCAGCTCGATCAGCCGGCTCACGCTCTCGATCGTCGCCGCGTCGAAGCGCAGGTCCTTCAGGCGCTTCCGCGCCATCCGTGACCCCTTCACATCGTGGTGGTGGAAGGTCACCCCACCGCCCGGCTCGAGCTTGCGGGTCGCCGGCTTGCCGATGTCGTGCAGCAGTGCCGCGAGGCGGAGCGCGACGTCCGGGGCTGCATCCGGGTGCCGCACACCCTCGAGTTCGATGGCCTGCCGGAGCACCGTCAGCGAGTGCTCGTAGACATCCTTGTGATGATGGTGCTCGTCGACCTCGAGACGCAGCGCCGGAATCTCGGGCAGGAACTCCTCGATCAGCTCGGTCTCCACCAGCAGCCGCAGTCCGCGCACCGGGTCGTCGGTCTGCAGGAGCCGCACGAGTTCGCCCTGGATGCGTTCCGGACTCACGATCCGCAGCGTCTCGCGCAGCTGCTCGATCGCCTCGACGGTCGCGGGGTCGACCTCGAACCCGAGTTGGGAGGAGAAGCGCGCGGCGCGGAGCATCCGGAGCGGATCGTCGCCGAAGCTGATGCGCGGGTCGGTCGGGGTGCGGAGCAGCCCGCGGAGCAGGTCCTCGACGCCGCCGTTCGGGTCGACGAGGGTGGGCCCGGGTACCCGCAGCGCCATGGCGTTCACCGTGAAGTCGCGGCGCACGAGGTCGTCCTCGAGGGTGTCGCCGAAGGCGACCGTCGGCTTGCGGGTGACGCCGTCGTAGCTGTCGGCGCGATAGGTCGTGATCTCGACCTGCTCGCCGGCGATCCGTGCGCCGATCGTGCCGAATGCGCGGCCGATGTCCCACTGCGCGGTGGAGATCGGCGTGACGATCCGCAGGATGTCGTCGGGCCGCGCATCCGTCGTGAAATCGAGGTCGTGGGTCGGTCGGCCGAGGATCGCATCGCGCACCGGACCGCCCACGATCGCCAGCTCGTGACCCGCGTCGGCGAACGCGCGTGCGACGGTCGACACGACCCGAGACTCCGCCAGCGCAGCGAGACGCGCCATCCCCTCGGCCATATTGAGCATGACTTCGAGCCTATCCGGCCGCCACGAGGAAGCCCGTGAACAGCAGCTCGCGCACCTGCGGCAACAGGTCGGCGCGCAGGTCCGCGGCATCGACCTCGAGCAGCTGGGCGATCGCGTCGATCAGTACGCCGACCGGCAGTTCGCCGTCGCACGCTCCGACCAGCGCCGCGAGGGACGGGTCGGCATCCACCGTGCGACCGAACGCCCCGCCCTGACGCAGCTCGATGACGCTCGGGGCGTCCGACCCGGGTACGTGATGGCGGGCCTCGGTCACATCACCGGTCACCTGGAGAACGGATGCGGCGAGCGCCGCATCGTCGATCTCGCTCAGAGCGCCCGCTACGGTCAGCGCGTCGGCGACGTGCGCGCCGAGCCCGGTCGGGTCGATCTGCCGTCCGATGCGCTCGAACCGGTCGAGCCCGGGCGCGTTCTGCAGGATGACCCAGCCCATGCCGACGCCGCTGACATCGCGCGCGGCGAAGTCGTCGAGCCACGCGTCGAGCAGCGTCTCGTACTCGGGTGTTCCCGGCCGGGTGCCCCCGTCGCGCACCCACAGCTGTGCGTAGCGGACCGGGTCGAGGTGCTCTCGTTCGATCACCCATGCACCGAGCCCGGTCGTCCAGGTGCGCACGCGGTCGAGGCCGTCCGCATCCGGTGCGTCCTCCCAGTTGCCGAGGAGCCGCACCGAACCGTCCGGCTCGAGGTGAGCGCGGGCACCGGTCACCACCTGCGCCATCAGGTCGTCGCCGCGCGCCCCGCCGTCGCGGTACTCGTAGTGGGGCACGGCGTCGGTGCGGGGAGTGATGACGAACGGCGGATTCGAGGCGATCAGTGCGAATCGCTCGCCCGCCACCGGCTCGTAGAGGCTCCCGAGCCGCACCTCGATTCCGTCGAGTCCGTTCAGCGCGGCGTTCAGCCGCGTGAACCACAGCGCCCGCTCGGAGATGTCGGTCGCGACGACATCGAACCCCCGCCGCCGCAGATGCAGCGCGATGATCCCGCACCCGCAGCCGAGATCGAGGGCACGGCCGGTGCCCTCCGGGGGCAGCAGCGCGGCCAGCGTGCGCCCCGCGCCGCCGACGCCGAGCACGTGATCGGGCCGCAGCGGGAAGACGCCCGCCAGCTCATCGAGGTCGCTCGCGATCCAGCCGGCCTCGCCCGGTGCGAAGGTGTGCGGACGGATGGCGACGAGCGGCACGGCGCGTTCGCCCTCGACCCCCAGCACGCCGAGACCGACCGCCGCGTCGATCGTCGGGCGACCAAGGCTCGATGCCGCCGTGCTGAGGGGCACCGCATCCCCCAGCACGAACAGGCGCGCCAGCAGCGCGAGCGGATCGGTGGCGCCCCTCAGCGCGCGCCGCGCGGGGGTTCCGTCACCCCGGTCGAGGGCGTCCGCGGCGGGTGCCCCCAGCCGAACGCGCAGCCCGTCATCGGTCAGACCCGCGTTCGCGAGGTCAACAGCGAGCGTCCGGACGAGCGACTGATCCATGTGCTCTATTCAAACGGGTCGGGCAACGCACCGCGGATGCACACCCGATCCGAAGGGTCCGCCCCCGTAGAATCGCACTCGACCGTGCGGTCCTTTCATCGCACCGGACCCCTCTGACGCATGATCCCGACTTCGGCCCACGCGGGCATCACCGCGACGCGACGACGCTCGCGCATACTCTCGGCCCTGCTTGCCGTCCTCGTGCTGATCGGCATCATCGTGGCCGCGCCGGCGCACGCGCAGACGACGCCGACCCCCTCTCCCACGGCGAGCGGCGAGGTCGAGTTCGCGGTCGCGCCGGCCAGCAACGGCGTGCTCGCCTCCGGCGCTGCACTGACGGTGCAGTTCTCCGTGCAGAACGGCACGGCACTGCGAGTGCCGGCGGATGACGCCACCCTCCAGCTCGGAGATGCTCCGCTCGGCGATCGCGCGGCTCTTGCGGCGTGGCTCGACGGCACCGCCGCGGCCGACACCGGGCGCCAGGTCGGCGCCACCCGCATCGAAACCGTGATCGCGGGCGACACCGCGACCGGCAGCCTGCAGGTGCCCGCCGACGACGAGGCCCTCGTGGGGCGGCAGCCCGGTGTCTACCCGCTCCGACTCGTGTTCGGCGGCCGGGAGGCCCGGTCGGTCATCGTGGTTCCCGGGTCGGCCGCGGCCCCCGTGGGCGTGATCGTGCCCGTCACGGCGGGTCCCCTCGAGCGCGGACTCCTCACCCGGGCGCAGCTCGAGACCCTCACCGGCACCGACGGCTCCCTGACCGCGATTCTGGATGCGGTCGAAGGAACCGCCGCGATCCTCGCGATCGATCCCGCCGTGCCCGCCGCCATCCGGGTGCTCGGCACGTCCGCCCCCGCGTCGGCGCAGGAGTGGCTCACGCGCCTCCTGCAGCTGCCGAACTCGCGGTTCGCCCTGCAGTTCGGCGACGCGGATGTGGCCACGCAGATCGATGCGGGGCTGGCGACGCCGTGGCAACCGACCTCGCTGACCGCCTACGTCGACGCGACCTCGGTGCCCGACCCGACGGCCACGCCCACGACGCCCGCCCCCGGCCAGACGGAGGGCGACGCCGACGCACCCGTGCTTCCCGATCTGGCGACGCTCCTCGACATCGGTGACCCGACCGCCCCGACGATCTACTGGCCCGTATCGGGCAGCGCCGGCCCGTCAGTCGTGTCGACGCTCGCCGCGAGCGTTCCCGGTGCCGTCACCGTGCTCGATTCCGCCGCCGTCACCCCCGCCGATTCGGGCGCATCGTCCGGCCGAGCCGCGGCGGGCGACGCCGGGCTGCTCCTCACCGACCACGCCGTGTCGAGCACCCTCCTCTCGGCCTCGGTCGAAGGCGACGGGGCCACCCGACAGGCGCTGCTGGCCGCCGCATCCGCCGACCTCACGCTCGCGGCCGCCGCCTCCGGGGGTTCCGCGCTCCTGGTGACGGTCGACCGGGCGAACGACCGCACCCGTGCCGGCCTCCGGGGCGCGATCGACGCCGCGAGCGTCCCGGGCCTCACGGTCACCGGGCTCGACGGCATCCTCGGCGCCGAGGCGCGTGCCGTCACGGTCGCCGACGCTCCGAGCGATGCCGACCGTGTGTCCGCGATCGGTCCGCTGTCGGATGGCGCCGACCGCATCGCGCGGTTCGCCACCATCCTCGACGACCCGAACCTGCTCACCGGTCCCGAACGCGCCAGCATCCTGCAGCTGCTCGGGGCGGGATGGCAGAGCGGCGGCGCAGACTGGGCGACCGCCTACGCGAACCACCGCGCAGCGACCGAGGAGACACTCGCCGCCGTCGGCATCCTGCCCTCGAGCCCCCTCAACCTGCTCACCGCGGGCACCGACCTGCGCTTCTGGGTGCACAATGACCTGCCGTACCCCGTGAACGTCGTCCTCGACGCCGATCCCAACGACCTCCGGCTCGAGATCGACCGCCAGACCGTGGTGCTCGCCGCGGCGTCCTCGAACACCCCGGTCGCCATCCCCGTGCGCGCGCGAATCGGAAACGGCGACGTGAAGATCGTGCTGAGCCTGCGCAGCCCGTCGTCCGAGCCGATCGGCACCCCCCAGACGGTCGATGTGAACGTTCGCGCCGACTGGGAGGCCTACGGCACCGCCATTCTGGCCACGCTCATCGTCGGCTTCCTCGTGCTCGGTGTCGTTCGCACGGTGCGCCGTCGACGTCGCGCGAAGGCGACCGGCACGGGCATCGACGCGACCGCGGGTGCCGCGGATGCACCCGCGGATGACGCGCCGGATGCGGTCACCGACGATGCCGCATCCGCCCCCGAATCTCCGGAGGATCGATCGTGAGCGGACTCGGACGGGCGAGCGTGCTGCTCGGCGCGGGAACCATGGTCTCGCGGGTGAGCGGACTCATCCGCACGATCGTCCTGGTCGGGGTGATCGGGTCGATCGCCTCCCCCGCGGCCGACGCGTTCGCGCTGGCCAACCAGCTGCCGAACAACGTCTACGCGATCATCTCCGCGGGCGTTCTCACGGCCGTCATCGTGCCGCAGATCGTGCGCGAGAGCGCGCGGTCGGACGGCGGACAGAGATTCATCTCCGCACTCTTCACGGCCGGAGTGGTCGTGCTTCTCGCGGTCACGGCGGTCGTCACGCTCGCCGCTCCGCTCCTGATCTCGCTCTACGCCGACAACTTCACCCCGGAACAGCAGGCCCTCGCGACGGCGTTCGCCTACTGGTGCCTGCCGCAGATCTTCTTCTACGGTCTGTATTCTCTGCTCGGCGAGACACTGAACGCCCGGCGTATCTTCGGCCCGTTCACCTGGGCACCGGTGGTCAACAATGTCGTGTCGATCGCGGGATTCCTCGCGATCGCCTTCGTGTTCGGCTCCGACCTCACCCGCGTCGACGACTGGACGCCCGGTATGGTCGCCCTCCTCGGCGGTACCGCCACCATCGGCATCGCCGTACAGGCGCTCATCCTGCTGGTGTTCTGGCGGCGCACGGGGCTGCATCTCCGCCCCGACTTCCGGTGGCGGGGCCTCGGCTTCCGGAACATGGGCCGGCTCGCCGGCTGGACGGCAGCGATGGTCGTCGTCGGTCAGATCGCCGGCCTCGTGCAGACGCGCGTCGTCGCGGACGCGTCCGGCGTCGGGGCCTCCGTGGCCGCCACCGGCAACGCGTGGCTGATCTTCATGCTCCCGTACTCCGTCATCGTGCTCTCCATCGGCACCCCTTACTTCACGCAGATCAGCGAGCACGCGAGCGCGGGCCGCGACAGCGACGTGCGAACGGACGTGGCGCGCAGCATCCGCATCATCAGCCTGTTCATCGTCATCGCCGCAGCGGCCATCGCGGTCGCCGCGGTGCCGGCATCCCGCATCTTCACGAACAGCGAAGCGGATGCGGTGGCCGCCGCGCCCGTGCTCCTCGCCTATCTCGTGAGCCTGCTGCCGCTGTCGGTGCTGTTCATCGTGCAGCGCACGTTCTACGCCTACGACGACACCCGTACCCCGTTCGTCTTCACCGCCATCCAGGGCGTACTCGTGGTCGTCACGGCGGTCGTCGCCGGGTGGATCCTTCCGAACACCTGGCTCGCCGCGGGTGTCGCGCTCGGACAATCGCTCGCGATCACGGTGCAGGTGCTGCTGGCGACGTGGCTGCTCCGCCGCCGGCTCGGGCGCCTCGGCATCGCCTCGTGGATCACGGCGATCGTGCGATACGTCATCGCTGCCGTTCCCGCCGCGGCGGCCGGGTGGGGCGTGTATCTGCTGCTCGGCGGAGACGACGGGTGGACGACGACCGACAAGATCTTCGGCGCGTTGGGCACCGGCATCATCGGACTCACGAGTCTCGTCGCGTATTTCGCGGTGCTCGCCGCACTGCGCACGCCCGAGCTCGCCCCCGCGCTCGGGATGCTGCGCCGCATCCTGCCCGGTCGCTGAGGCGCCCGCATCCCCCCGCTCGCGGGAATGTCCCGCGGCTACCATGTGTTGACGACACCGAACGTCACGCAAGTCTCGATCCCCAAGGAGAACACGCACGTGCGCCAGCTCATCATCATCGGCTCCGGCCCGGCCGGATACACGGCCGCCATCTACGCCGCGCGTGCCAACCTGAAGCCTCTCGTGATCGCGAGTTCCGTCGAGGCGGGCGGTGAGCTCATGAACACCACCGAGGTGGAGAACTTCCCCGGGTTCCCGGAGGCCATTCAGGGCCCCGACCTGATGACCAAGATGCAGGAACAGGCCGAGAAGTTCGGTGCGGAGGTCGTCTACGACGACGTCACCTCGCTCGACCTCTCCGGAACCGTGAAGAAGGTCACCCTCGGCAGCGGACGGAGCGAAGAAGCCAGCGCGCTGATCTTCGCCACCGGTTCTGCGTACCGGAAGATCGGCATCGAGGGCGAAGAGCGCCTGTCGGGCCGCGGGGTGTCCTGGTGCGCCACGTGCGATGGCTTCTTCTTCCGCGAGCGCGAGATCGCCGTCGTCGGCGGTGGGGATTCCGCCATGGAGGAAGCCACCTTCCTCACCCGTTTCGCATCGAAGGTGCACGTCATCCACCGTCGCGATGAGCTGCGCGCGTCCAAGATCATGCAGGAGCGCGCGTTCGCGAACGAGAAGATCGAGTTCATCTGGAACAGTGCGGTCACCGACGTCCTCGGTGAGGATGCGGTCAACGGCCTCGAACTGACCTCGACCATCGACGGGTCCACCCGACAGCTGCCCGTGCAGGGCCTGTTCGTCGCGATCGGCAACGACCCGCGCACGCACCTGGTGCACGATCAGCTCGATCTCACCCCCGAGGGCACGATCTGGGTCGACGGCCGCTCCTCGCGGACGTCGGTGCCGGGTGTGTTCGCGGCCGGCGACGTCATCGACCCCACCTACCGCCAGGCGGTCACCGCGGCTGCCAGTGGCACCGTCGCGGCTCTCGACGCCGAGCACTTCCTCGCCGCACTCGACGAAGCGGGCGCTCCGGCGGCCGACGCCGACCAGATCGAGGGCCTGCCCGTCGTCTGACGGGAACATCGGACGCACGGTGTGCGTTCGCACGAGTAAGACTTTTATCCAAGGAGAAGACAATGACTGCGAAGGCGACGAGCTCGAACACGTGGGACCAGGACGTTCTCGAGGCCGAAGGCCCCGTTCTGGTCGACTTCTGGGCAGCCTGGTGCGGACCGTGTCGCATGGTCGCGCCGGTTCTCGATGAGATCCAGGCCGAGCACCCGGAGAAGATCACGGTTCTCAAGTTGAACGTCGACGAGAACCCCGATCTCGCGATGAAGTACCAGATCACCTCGATCCCGGCCATGAAGGTGTTCCAGGGCGGCGAAGTGAAGACGACGATCATCGGCGCCAAGCCGAAGTTCGCCCTCGAGAAGGACCTCGCGCCCTACATCGGCTGAGTTCCCCCGACGTGAGAAGGCCCGCAGCACTCGCTGCGGGCCTTCTTCGTGTTCGTTGTGCGACAACCGATGCTTAGGATGCTTCTCCACGAACCATCGGGTCCCATCGCCGAGACGTATTCGTGTCTCCGAGCAGGCGCCACACCGCCTCCGTGAGATCGGGGTAGTCCAGGGCGATCTGGCGGAGCACCCGATAGTGGCGGGCAGGACTCGGGCGACCCGACCCCGACTCCGCGATGTTGTCGGCGCGAAGGATGAACACGACCAATTCGTCGACCGATGGCAGATCCTCCATGAAATCCCACGGGTCTTCGCCGCCGCGCAGTCGCTCCTCCACGAGGACCGAGAGCTCATCCGCCGCCTCCGCGCGAAGCAGCTCGAGGCTGGCGCGGCGACGGAGGGACTCGGGATTCACCCCACAAGTTTATGCGGTGAATGCGCCGGACGGGCCCCCGCCCTCGCTTCGATCAGCGCGATCCGAGGGTGTCTTCGCCCAGTTCCGCGAGGATCCGGTTGAGATCCTGGATGGTGGCGAAATCGATCATGATCTGGCCTTTTCGCGCAGTGAGCGAGATCTTGACCCGGGTGTTCAACCGGTCTCCGAGGCGTTCCGCGACCTCGTCGAGGTGACCCCGTCGTGCCCCTGCCTTCGGCGCGGTCCGCGCGGACGAGACGCCCGTCTTCACGACCGCCTCGGCAGCGCGGACGGAGAGATCCTCGTTCACGATCTTGTCGGACAGCCGCTGCATCGCCTCGACATCGTCGAGCGCGAGAATGGCGCGGGCGTGGCCGGCGGTAAGCACACCCGCGGCGACGCGCTGCTGCACGGGCACCGGCAGACGGAGCAGGCGGATGGTGTTGGAGATCTGCGGGCGGGATCGTCCGATGCGGCCGGCGAGCTGCTCCTGCGTGATGCCGAAGTCTTCGAGAAGCTGCTGATAGGCGGATGCCTCTTCGAGTGGGTTCAGCTGTGAACGATGGAGGTTCTCCAGCAGAGCGTCACGCAGGAGATCTTCGTCCGCGGTCTCTCGGACGATCGCGGGCATGGTCTTCAGGCCAGCTTCGCGTGCGGCGCGCGTACGGCGCTCCCCCATGATGAGCTCGTAGGTGCCTTCGCCGGTGTCGCGGACGACGACCGGCTGAAGAACACCGAACTCCCGCACACTGTGTACCAGTTCGGCCAGGTCGTCGGCATCGAAGTGCGTGCGCGGCTGACGAGGGTTGGGGACGATGCTGTGGGGGTCGATCTGCACCAGACGCGCGCCCGGCACCTCGAGCAGCTGCGGCGCGGCCGCCTGCTGAGCGGCCTCGGCGGCCTGGGCCGCCGCCGATCCGGGCGCCCCGGGGAAGAAGACGTCCACCGGACGCGCCTCCGACGGCTCACTCGTCGGGATGAGTGCGCCGATGCCTCTTCCGAGACCGGTTCGCTTCGCCATCAGGATTCTCCTTCGATCGTCGGCTCGGCGGTGCCGGCCTGATTCTTCGTGCCGCGCGCCAGCAACTCCACCGCGGCTTCGCGGTAGGCGACGGCGCCCGCGGACTGGCCGTCGTAAGCGATGACGGTCTGTCCGAAGCTCGGGGCCTCGGAGACGCGCACGGAGCGCGGGATCACGGTGCGCATGACCTCTTCGGGAAAGTGCTCCCGCACTTCATCAGCGACCTGCTGCGCGAGTCGCGTGCGTCCGTCGTACATCGTCAGCAGGATCGTCGAGACGTGCAGGGGTGGATTCAGGTGCTTCTGGATCATCTGCACACTCCCGAGCAGCTGGCTCAGGCCCTCGAGCGCGTAATACTCGCACTGGATGGGGATGAGTACCTCGTTCGCGGCCGTGAAGGCGTTGATGGTCAGTAGTCCGAGCGAAGGCGGGCAGTCGATGATCACGACGTGCGGTGCTTCCGCGACGCTGGCGAGGTACTCGTCGAGAGACCGACGGAGCCGATGCTCGCGCGCGACCTGCGAAACCAGTTCGATCTCCGCGCCGGCGAGATGGATAGTACTCGGCGCGCAGGTGAGCAGAGGTGACTCGGGACTCGTCTGCACGATGTCGGCGAGGGGAAATTCATCGATGAGCACGTCGTACACGCTGGGAACGTCCGCCGTGTGCGGCACACCCAACGCGGTGGATGCGTTCCCCTGCGGGTCGAGGTCGATCACGAGCACGCGGGCACCCACACTCGCCAGCGCAGCGGCCAGATTCACGGCAGTCGTGGTCTTTCCCACTCCGCCCTTCTGGTTGGAGACCGTCAGCACCCGCGTGCGTGTGGGCAGTGCGACCTCGGTGGTCTCCAGCGCTCGGCGCCGGGCGCGGAGATCAGCGATCTCACGAGCGAGCGGGGTGTCGAGATCGAATGTCGTCACGGCGTCATCGGAATGTTTCACGTGAAACACTTGGCCTTTCGCATTCGGGGGGACCTGTCCACTTTAGCCGGGAGACCTGACACGACCCGATCAGATGTTTCACGTGAAACATCGACAATGTCAGCGACGGACGACCGCCCGGACCACGCGAGTCGGTTCGTCGAGAAGGTCCTTGCCGACCAGCTCGACGCGGACGTCAGCGAGGCGAAGGTGGCGGATCTGCTTCGCGGCCTTCTCGATCTCGGCGTCCGCGGAGACGCCCTTCATGAGGATGATCTCTCCACCGTTGCGCACGAGGGGCACGGTCAGTGGCAGCAGCGTACGAAGAGCGCTCACGGCGCGGGCCGTCACCGCATCCAGGGACGCACCTTCGGTCCAGTCCTCGGCACGACCGCGAACGACCTCGACGTTCGTCAGCCCGAGCTCATCGGCCTGCTCCTGCAGCCACGTCGTGCGTCGCTCCATCGGCTCGATGAGCACCCAGGTGACGTCGGGTCGCGCGATCGCCGCCACGAGTCCTGGCAGACCGGCACCGGATCCCACGTCGCCGACCCGGCCAGCGGAGAAAAGAGGCGCGATCACCGCGCTGTTCAGAATGTGGCGGGTCCACAGTCGAGGAACCTCGAGCGGACCGATAAGACCGCGGGTCTCACCCTCGGCTGCGAGATTGGCCGTGAACTGCCGGGCGAGATCGACGCGGTCACCGAAGATGGTCGCCGCAGATGCCGGCTCCTGCTCGAGGCTCATTGCCGATGTTTCACGTGAAACATTCACGCGCGACGCAGAACCGTGTGCCGGTCCGCACCGTCGCCGTACGACTCGGAAACGAGGCCGCGCTCGGCCGCGATGTCGTGCACCAGCTTTCGCTCGTAGCTCGACATGGCCGGAAGGGAGGCCTGCGAGGCGCCCTCATCCAGTCGATCTGCGGCGCGAGCCACCAGCGCGTCCAGCTGGCGGCGACGCGCATCCCGCGATCCGCTCACATCCAGGATCAAGCGGGAGAACCGACCCGTGCTGCTCTGAACCGCAAGGCGGGTGAGCTCCTGGAGCGCCGAAACCGTGTCGGGGTTAGCCAGGATCCGCAACGAGTCGTCGTCACCATCCGACTCGATGGACACGTAGGCACGCCCGTTGCGCACATCCATGGCCAAGTCGCCGTCGACGTCGACGATGTCGAGCAGGCCTTCCAGGAAGTCCGCCGCGGCGTCGCCCTCCTGCTCGAGCTGCTCGATCGACTCGGATTCGGGCGCGGTGTGCACAGTCTCAGTCATCTGCGGAGTCCTCGGGGATCAGGCGGACGGGGGAGTCGCGGGTGAATCGCCGGTACCCGCGCGCGGAGGCGTGGTGGTCGGCTTCGGACCCTGCTTCTTCGCGCGCTGCTTGCCCACGGGCTGCTGACGCTTCGGGGCAGCGGCGCGCTTGCGCTCTGCTTCCTCGAGAAGACGCGCCTGCTCGGCCTCGTACTTCTCCATCGTGATGACGCGACCCTTCGCGTCGAGCGCCTTGCCTCGACGCGCGAGTCGCTCTTCACGTGCCTTGGCTGCCTCGGACCCGGGGGTCGGCAGGTTACGGATGACGAGGAACTGCTGAACCATCGTCCACAGGTTGCTCACGAACCAGTACACGACGACGCCGAGCGGGAAGAACACACCGGAGAAGATGAAACCGAGCGGCAGGATGAAGAGCATGATGCGCTGCATCTGGTACGCCTGGCCGGTCTTGGCCTCGGGGGAGAGGTTCTTAGAGATGATCTGCAGCTGCGTGAAGAACTGCGACGAGATCATCAGCACCACGAGCACGATCAGGATGATGACCGTCGTCGTGCCGTCGGGCTTACCCCACGCCCCGACCAGAGTGTCGTGCAGAGACGCCACCCCGAACAGCCGAGCGTCGTAGAACTCCGAGGTCAGATCGGCGTTCAGGAGGCCGACGCCACCGATCCCCTGCGTGGCGTGCTTTGCGACGTCGTTGAGCACGCTGTACAGCGAGAAGAAGACCGGCATCTGCACCAGCAACGGCAGGCACCCCGAGATGGGGGTCGTCCCGTGCTTCTTATACAGGGCCATGGTTTCGCGGCTCATCGCCTCGCGGGAGAGCTGATCCTTCTTGCCGCGGTACTTCTCCTGAACTTTTCGCAGTTCAGGAGCGATTTCCATCATCTTTCGCTGGCTCTTGATCTGCTTCACGAACAGCGGGATCAGGGCGGCGCGGACGACGATGACGAGGCCGACGATCGACAGCACCCACGCGATACCGGAGTCCGGGGCGAGGCCCAGGAACGTCCAGACGGAGTGCCAGCCGACGAGAACGAGCTCCACGAGCCACTTCAGTGGCCAGAGGATCGTTCCGAGAAGATCGAATCCGCCGGACGACTGTTGCGCGGCAGAAGCAAGTACCAGATCCACGGGGATCAGTCCTTTCTGACAGGCACGACGAAACCGTGCCGGGTGAGAGCGTGCGAGAAGTGGGGGTGCGGCGAAGGGTCGTCGATGCCGCCCTCGGCCCACGGATGGCACCGCGCGATACGAGCAGCGGCCATCGCCGCGCCCTTGACTGCGCCGTGCTGCTGGACTGCACCGACCGCGTAGGCCGAACAGGAGGGGTAGTAGCGGCAGACGTCGCCGTACGTGTGGGAGATCGTGGCGCGATACCCGTGCAGAAGGGCGAGCGCGGCGTTCCGGGGAACGAGGGGGATGCTGGCGAGCCACCCGCCGGTCGGCAGATGCGCGGTCCCGACGGATGCGGCCGGCAGCGTCGACGTGCTCACGATGCGCTCCGGGCCAGGCATCTGTTCACGTGGGCGTCCAGCTCCTGGAAGCTCGCGTCGGCGGCCCCCGGAAGTGCACGCACGACAACGTCCGCGCCCCGACCGAGAGTCGGGAGCGCGGACGCGCAGATGGCCTTGAGTCGACGTCTGACCGTGTTGCGGACGACGGCGGAACCGACCTTCTTGCTCACGATGAAACCGAATCGTGCGGCTCGGTCCTCACCGGTCGCCACCACGTAGGTGACGGTGTGAGGCCCGGAACATCGCACGCCGCGACGGACGACAGCCTTGTACTCGGCGCCGTCGGTCAGTCGGTTCGGCCGCGAGAGCAACGCTCGGGTCAGGCCGAGAGCTCGGTGCGCCCCTTGGCGCGACGAGCCGAAAGGATCGAACGACCGGCGCGGGTGCGCATACGGGCGCGGAAGCCGTGCTTCTTGGCGCGGCGGCGGTTGTTGGGCTGGAACGTGCGCTTGCTCATGGAATCACTCCGGATGGGTTGTCACCGGAACGCTCTCACCGGGGACGGACGGGACTGCCTCGAGGGCATAAGTCAACCGACTAAGGCTACGTCGGCGGAGCCCAGAACTCAAACCGAACTCGGCAAGAGGGCA